>NZ_DAIRSK010000004.1:0-153182 GCF_036804465.1 Limnohabitans sp. | reverse complement strand
GAGCTTACAAACAATTTGGAAATTCAGTTGCAGTGCCTGTTATGAAAACAGTCGCAGCTGCAATGCTTCCTCATATTTTGAAAATTAAAAAATCATCACCCAAACTTAGGTAATTCGTCGTTGGTGCAGAAATATTTCATATCGCTAACAAATCGTTCTATAGGACGATAAAATTTACTGTTAAACGCTATTGTTTGAGTTGTTCTCATTGCTTGTGCTTCAAATTCCACATCATCTAATGTGGATTGAGGCATATAAATTGCAGCAGTTTCAGATTGCAAAAGTGTTTGAGTTCTGTGCGAATTAAATTCACCTGCATCAACAAAAAAGCCAAATCCAACTTTATGTCCAACAATATCTTGTAATCCCCTCAGCAATCTTTCTCTTGCGTGATAACTTTTAACCTCAACACCTAATTGATTTCTCTGCTTAACTTTTGAATAAATCTTAAAGTCAGCATTTGAATCTTTACCTGTCTTTTGAAACTGCGTTTCATCCATTCCTGCATTTAACATTGCTTTCTGCAATAAATGTTCATTTAGTGCACCTGCTATTGACTGCAACCCATTGCCACTACTTGATAAAAATTCAGTAAATTCAAGTTGCAAAAAATCCATCAGTTTTGGTATTGATATGCTTACATTTCCGTTCGTTATGTTTTCATCTAAACTTGTTACTAGATAATTTTCAAGTATTGGTTTGGCAATAGCATTAACAATATCCCTTGCCACCTTATTTGCAGGATTAAGATTAGTTTCACTTATTGCTTCAGCTAATTTCAATTCAACTAAGTTCACTATTGTTACTGCTGATGGATAAAAACCTGAAATTTTTTCAAGTTTTTTTGGATTTTCCTCAATGTATTCTCTTAGGTATTTCTTTCTTGTATTAAATGCAACTTTTGGAAATCTATAGTTATCTAATAGTTCTTCTAACCATATTGTTTCAGTTGCGTTAACTTCTTTAAGAATTTCTTCAATTGCAGTGAAATACTTTATCTTGCTCATTGGTGCTCACTTTACGTTAGTGCATTCCAATTCATTCTATCTTTATATTTGGCAAAAGCAATAGTATTGAAGTGCTTCAAACCCCACTGCCACCTTACTAAATTTTCCAATTCACGCAGTTAGCAAACGACTTTCTGTGCAGATGCTTTGTTGTATGAATGGGGGGATGGTGCTACTAACAATGTCCAATGCGTCATTGTCTGTGTATCCCACTTCTTTTGTTATGTAACCCAACCAACCAATGCCACTTGTAACGTGCTTAACGCACAGCTGCTTGTTGGCAAAGTCGCAGCGTTGAAATGCTGCTTGTGTGTAGTGTGCTATGTTGCCTAAATGTGTAGTTGGTATGTTGCCTATTGCCAAATGCAAGTGAGTTAGTTTGTGGGTGTTTCTGCCCTCTACTACTGTAATTACAAGTGGCTTTGCCCAATCTTGTTTGTTTTTGTGTTTTGCTTTGTTGCCGTAAAGTTCATTTGTAAGTTGTGCTGTAAAAAATCTAATAGTGCTGCGTAACTTGTCCTCGTCCAAATACTCCCTAAATTCGTAGTATTCGTCACCATAATTTTCAAATCTTCGCACTCGTATAAGTGCTGTTTGTTTGAGTGTTAGCGTAACTGCACATTGCACGTAATTTGAGTAAGGTGCTATGTGTTTTCTGTAAGCTAACTGTAGTTTTTGTCCGTTTGTTAGTTGCTGCATAAGTTTATTTATGCAGAACCAAAGCTAATCAAATAAAACCAAAGCCTATTTGGGTGAAATTAGTTCTATTTTGGTTGTCCTTTTTGGTTGCTGAAACTACAGTTAATGCACTCGTTCAACAATTAAGGAGTAGAAAATGAGTGCATTAAATGGTTTGAAATTGGTAGCAGTTAAACGTCCTCAAACTGCTAGTCCAATTGTGCAGCGTCGTAACAAACTTTCCAATCAATTGTGGGAACAAATTGAATTGGCACGTGCTAGTGCAGAGGGTAAAACATTTGCACCAATTCGTTTGCGTAATGTTAAAGACAAGCTAACAGGTGAACGCAAAACAATTGAAGCAGCAAAGCGTATCAAACAATGGTGGTTTGTTGCTGAAAGTGGCAAAGTCTGTTTGCAAGTTCGTTATGGCACACGTGTTTTGGAATTGGCAAAAGGAAAAAACAGTATTGAAGTTGGAAGTGGCAATGAATTGCTTGCTGTTTTGGAAACAGTTAAGAAGTGTGTTGAGAATGGTGAAATGGACACACAAATTGAAGCTGCAAGTGCTGCTGTTAGAGAACGCTTTTCACACTAACTGCTAGTGCACTCCCACATAAATACTTGTGGGGGTGCAACTATGCGTATAAATGAAATAGCAAGTGCAGAAGAACAACTTGCATTATGGAAATTGATAAGTGACAACACTTGGACAGCTGTTAGCCAACAAGCTGAAGCTGAAAGACGACAACGTGCAGAAAAAGCTGCACAAGCAAAACTTAAACCAAAAATTGGGGGTAAACGTGGGGGGCGTAAAAGTTTGCCCCCACCCCCACACATTACGCCCCCACCCCAACCTAAAAAACAACCACCCCCACACGCTAAAACTGAAGTGGGCAACCAACCCACACAGCAAATGGGTGGGGGTATGAAGCAACAACAAGCAAATGCTGACAACCCACAACAGCCTAATGCACTACCCACACAGCAAAAAGCTGTGGGTATGGCACAGCAACAACCAAATGCAACCAACCCACACGCAGCACAAGCACAGCAGCCACACGCTACACAGCAACCATTAACTCCACAACAAATGCGTCTACAGCGTCAAAATGTGGGTTATTTGGCGAAAAACAGTGCTGCTACAAAAAGAGTGTGAATGGGGACGACAGACTATGCACAAATGGTTAGTAGACTGTTTGTATGTTTGGTATACATTGCACTGAAATGGGTTTGCAGCCCACAAAAAAATGGGCTGCGGATTTTTAGCACATAGCTGAAACTTTTGGGGTGGTGATTTTTAACCTATACCCCCCCCACTTGCAAATATTTGTGGGTGTGGTAAAGTAAAAACGTGCTAAAAATTCTGTGTTTTTTGTGTAACACGTTCTGTGCTACGTATCACAAAATCACGTTGCAACCCGCATAAACATTGGGCTTTTGACGGACGTGTGTTCTGTTAATCCGTAGGTCCCTGGTTCGAGCCCAGGTCGAGGAGCCAAAACCCCTTTAAAAACAACGACTTACCTCGTTGTTTTTATTTAAAGTATCAATTACACGGTTATTACACGAATATTAAATCTGCCGCTGGTTGATTTTTCTTAAAAGTCGTTGTAAAGTGCTGACATGCGTGTACCAGCCTCACAAACTGTCATAGTCAAGCCTGAATTGATTAGGCTTGTGCGTCGTGACGACAGTAAAAAATGGCAAGCTCACTACAAGCTGGAGAATCTCAAAACTTGGTTCCGTCGCAGCACGGATACAGCCAACGTGAAGGAAGCCGCACGCATTGCTGAGCGCATGTGGATGAAGGCAACTTTTGACTTTGAAGAAGGTCGTCCAGTCACAAGCAGAAAGTTCAAGCCAGTGGCTGAAATCGTCCTGCATCGCTTGGAGGCTGAAATTGCCGCTAGAACCGCCAAACCCAGCGCCCGTGACTACGTGTCAGCTATTAAGTTGTACCTAATCCCCTTCTACGGCCTTTACAACGTGGATGGCATCAAGCCAGCTGTGATTTCGGAATTCCATGTATGGCGGCGTGACAAGGTGGGACGTGAGCTCTCAGGCAGCGCCCAGAACAATCACAACGCTGCCCTGAACCTGATTTTTGATGAAGCCATCGAGCGTGGCTATATGACTGCGTATGAGCGCCCTCTTACCAAGAACACTGGTGTTGAGAGTGACCGCCGCGCGGAGTTCAGTCATGAAGAGTTGGAAGCCATGATGAAGTATGCGGCCAAGTTCATCTTGGATGGCCGCACTGCACGCACAAAAATAATCAGAGAGCTACTGGCCATCTATGTACCCTTCATGGCCGCTACTGGAATGCGCCCAGGCACTGAGGCCGAGTACTTGGAGTGGCGGCACATTGATGTGGAAGTACGCGATGGGCAGCCCATCCTTCATTTCCGTCTACAGCGCGGCAAACGGGGTGCGCGTAACTTTGTTGCCCACAACAGCTGTTGGCTGCTGCTAGAGCGCCTACGTCAGCTTAGCCCGGACTTAGCGGGCATGACGCTGGAAGAAGTTTTAAAGAAAAAGATCCCCAAGCTGCTGTTCCGTTTGTCCGACGGCTCTGTGCCCGACAACTGGAACAAACCTTTCCGTCAGTGGCTCGAGGACTCCGAACTGCTCAATTGCCCTGTTACGGGCAAGGAGCGCAGCTTGTACAGCCTGCGCCACTACTACGCTACCCAGCGCTTGCTTGAAGGCATCCCAATTCACGATTTGGCTGAGCAGATGGGAACGTCAGTGTTGATGATCACCAAGCACTACAGCCACTTAACGCCTTTGATGAAGGCTAAACAGTTTGCTGGTGTTGTGGATGAGACTGCCAGCACCGAAGCCGCTCAGATCAAAGCCATCATGAGTGCGCAGATGGCTAACAACAACATCATGAATTTGGTGCAAATGGGCACGGGTCTTGTCATGCCCTTGATTGCACAGAACTCTGAACTGACCGATGACTTTGAGAATCGCCTCAAAGCTCAACGCAAGCAGTCCACCTGATCCCCTGAAATGAATTACCAGCCACAACCTAACCTCACGACTGAATAATCAAAGCCCATCATGTCTGCCCTACTCAATCAGCACTTCGAACGCTACGCAGAAGAAGCCATCACCAAGATGAAGGCAGCTTTGATTGCGGTCGATTACTACGAGCGGATCAGGGTCAGGCTTGTGAGAAAAGAAGACTTGAGCGGCGAGTTAGCCATCATTGCCAAAGTTGGACCTGCTGGCACCATGACTGTAGTCAAGGAAGCCATAGCTGACTACAAAGGCCGAGTTGCTGGCGCTTGGGCTTTAAACCAGCGCCTGCAAGACATCGGCAAACACAAGGTTAGTTTGATTGTTAATGAACGTGAACATCTACCCAGGGCAGATGTCTCCTACCAATTTAAAAGCAAGGCCGGCACCGTGAAAGTTCACATCACCACTGCAGGCGAGACTTTTAGATTGGAGATCAATGCAGGCAAGAATCCCATGGCCGCGCAAATGGCCTGCATTGAACTCGAGAAGCAACTGACATTTATTGCTCTTACTAGCTAAACCCACCCTGCTGCCTAGTAACGATGGGCTTGTTCTTGTGATGTGAGAAGTCATATGCCTTGTCCAAAAATTCACACGCTATGTCCATATCGTAGTTTTCGATATCCATAATTTGCACACTTTTGTTCAATGCCAAGTACTCCCCAAAACACTTGGGTCGAGAGTTCTTGGGTAAATCGTCATAGCGCGGAAAAACAAATCGCCACTCGAGTCCATTCATGTCGTGGTTTAAGTGAAAGCAAGATGCCAGCGTCATAGGCGAAAGTCTCATGGATATGTAGATATCAAAAGTTTGACTTTCCTCATCAAGTGACTGCCACATGTCCTCTAGTTGAACAGCTTCAATGATGTACCTTGTGCGAGTTGCCATGTCCAACTTGTACAGGGATGCTTCAATCGTTTCATCGTAATCAATGAAAGATGCGATCTCATCCAAGCTCATGTCGAACAACCGTTTGAAAAGTTGTGCCTGTTCCATATTGCTCACCTTCAAGCCGTATGACGTCTAATCACTTGAAATTTATACATCTCATGCAAGGCGCGCTGAAATGTGTATTCGAGATCGTTAGATCCCATCTGCTCTAGCGCACCGTAGACACTGATGTCATCACTTGGTGTGTAGCCTTTAAATCCAGTGCTGTTTTCATAGGCCTCGTCCAAATCACCTAAGGCTTGGTCCAGGACGTTTTCAGCATGATCTCTGGCTGACTGAAACGAATTGATGGCGTCTTGGATATTTGTCACATCCTTGCGCCAAGTCTCAAGTGTTGACTGTGTGACTTCGATTGAGCACAGGGCATCTTCCTTGAGCACAGCAAATGTGGCAATCTTGGTATCAGCTGGTATGGCCATCAAATATTCAGAAGGTCCCGGGTAATGCAACAAATTTTTAGCTATTTCACAAACAGTCTCTTCATTGCTGCCACCTGCATGGGTCATAGGTGAATCAGCACGACGTGGAATAACTAGGTATTTAGACATGGTCATTTCCTTTCAAACGTGATGATGTTCAAAGGATTCGACTGAATAAATTTCCTCCACCTTGGTTGAAACTTCGTAGGCAGATTCCACCTCAAAGTATTCAAACGCACGATCTAGAGCTTTTATACTCAAACTGGTCAAATCTTTGAAATTACTGCTGGCTTCAATTGCATTGTTGTACGCAATCATTGTTTGGTAAATACCACCGGACGCCTCACCAATAGCGTCATCCACCATGTAAGCTTTTTCAACCATCGCCTGAATTTCATTGACCCAAAGTTCGGCAGTCTCATCAGTAATCTCTACTGAGAACTTAGCTAATTCCTTAAGTGACTCAAAAGAAACTTTTGGATTTTCAATTGAAAAAGCAATGTAGTAATTGGGAGGCATGCGATCTTGCGAAACAACATTAGCTATCTCACTTGCCATCTCCTCCCTGCTGCCCGGCTCATTTACTTGTCCACTATCGGGTTGATTCCTAAAAACCAAGTATTTCGTCATTTTGATTTCTCCTGTTTGATCGGTATTCCTATGAATAAATGATCAGTCAAGGCCCAGCCGTTACTCTGCGCCCTGACCAGATCAAGGGCTGGTTTTAAAGAGGCGCGTCGTCACTGGTGTCCATATCAATGACTTCTACTTGCTTGTGTTTCAGGGGAATTGCCAACTGAACCTGCATTTCCTTGCGCAGGCTTTCAGGCTGAGATTTGTCCATGGAGATCTGCTTTTTGAGATTACGAACACCGTGCTCCAGCACTGTCAAATCGTTTGGCAGCGTCTTACCAATGAACTTGACTAGGTTGTCCTCGTAAGCTTTTCCAAGTTCATTGGCAGAGACCATCTTGAACTTGCTGCCACCCACATGCACGGCTACGAACACGCAAAAAGATGATTCTTCCGTTTTGCCTTCTTTTTCTTCAGCGTAAACGCAAACGTCGCCATCAAAATCAAAGTCCAATTTGGATGCCTTTCCTACCAACTCGTAATACTCGCGAATCAGCGACGTTCTTTCCTTGTTGTTCTTATCACCCGTGCCTTTAGCCAGTGCGGCAGATTCAACGTCCTGAATCTGGCTCACACCACCGCGGCGAGCGATGTACGCGGGCAGATCGGCGGCGATAAGGTTCTCCTTTTGCGCCACAGTCAAAACTTTCAAATAACGGCTCGCTGTAACCTTGTCTGAGCGAACCATGTACTTGACCATCGTATTGATGGCAGGTGTATTGGACTTGAGCGTGATGCTGTGGTTATCTTTTAAATCCTTGCGGATTTCAGTCAAGATCTTTTCCTTGAAACTACTGTTTTCAATGCGCATGGAGAAGTCATAGATCGAAGCCAGGAGTTCATACAGCGCGTTGTGGCCACGCTGGACGATTTCCACTTCATAGCGTTCACCGAGCTTGAACAGCTCAGCTCCTTCAGTGAGGAATTTTTGAACCTCAGGGTTGTTACTCAAGACATCCGTGCCTGCCGCGCTGGCAGTGCGAACCTTCGCAGGCTTGGCAAAGGCACTTAGATCAAAAGTATTCAGGTCAACACCCTCGTATTCCTCTACGGCGGTAGGGTTTATTGGGGGCAGTTGCACCCCAACTTTGATGGCTCCATTGGTTAATTGCATGGCTATTTCCTTTAGGGTTATGCAGCCGATCGCTGCTGGAACCAAGGCTAAGGGGCTTCGGTGATACAGATTCACCCTAGACAGAATCTGTATCATTTTTTATATTGACAAGCCCATAACTAGCTGGGAGATCAACGTGGACACGCCTAACCATGCCCTACGCAGCAACGATTTGCTGGCATCTAGTCTTCACTTTTGGTGGGTCGCATTTCTTCGTAGTAGCAAAGATTTTTGGTGGATTTGTCAGCAAAATGGCAAGTGCCATGATGAACGTTTGATCAAGATTTGGGAGGACTTTGGGGATCTCTACCAATACAACTCATTCCCAGAGTGGTGGGTCAAAAAGGGGACCAAGTTATTTGACTCGCCACAAATTGAAATAGAACTGGTCAAAGCCTTAACAGCAGGTCTTCAACTGCTGCTAAAGAATGATCTAAAAATCCCAATGCCCGGAATGGTTTGCTTAGCAATTCCAACGCACCTTGATCCCAAAACAATTAGCGATGCAATATTCAAGCTGTTCACAAATGCGAGGTTGCGTGGCGAGCATTACGATCAAGATGCCAAATATCAAACAATAAAGTCGGGCAACAAAAAAGCCTACAAGAGCATCAAGCCTGCTTACCTGTCTAATGCGCTCAAGGTCTGCGTTGATTACAGCGCCGAAGCAGATCCAATCAACCGATGGGGCACCTATCAGGTGAGTAAATTTTTGGAACTTTGCCCACAGCACCATCCAAAAGCTGGTGACTCCATTATCAAGACCAAGTCAAAGCAAAAAGCCATGCGTACAAAATCAAGCCAAGCATGTTCAATGGCTGCCAAGTTGATCGCCAATGTTGAGATTGGTCGATTCCCCAGTTGCAAAGATGTGCCAATGCAAGCCAGATGGACACGACATCAAGAGGCTGATCTTAAAAATGCAGTCTCTTGTGGGCAGTGGCAAAAATCTAGTTGGTTTGAATCAGAGCATTCATTCATGTTGCCTGAGCATCTGGTCGGTGACACCAGCTTTGAAGGTCTCAAGCAGTCGAGGTGCTTGGACTTATTGACTGACATGAGAAGCGTGAGCCACGCCGGATGAGCCTTTTGTAAATCTTGCCAGCTTGACTATCAGGGTAACAAGAACCATTTGCGCTATGCCTGTCATCCCCATGATCAAGAAATTTAAAAACACTATATTTCTCGTCATAAATCCACGGTTTCGAGTCGTTAGAAGGGTTTTTGTGCCGAATAGGTTTGCCCTGCACCCTGAGCCTGCTGCTGCATGCCATGCAAATCAGCCTGGCTAAAACTACTTGAATGGGTAGGCCTGAGCACAGGCTGTGAGTTGGGTAATGGTGAAGGCCTGCTGGGGGCCACCGTTCTTTGCTGTGGGGGTACAGGACTTTTAGCTGGGGGTGGCTTGGGGGTTGGTGATTTTGGCTTTGGGGCTGGGGGTGGTTTAGGTATGGCCTTCTTGGGCTTGAACTTTTTCGGATTGGGGTTAGCTGCGGCCTGTGCTTTTTGGGCTGCAACTTGCTTGGCCTGTGCCGTAACCGCTGACCATACGTTGTCAGATATCAGCCTCCAAAGTGCTAGCTGATCCTCAGGGTTGGCGATTTCCATAAATCTCATCTTTGGTCTCCTTTTCCTACATTTATTTATCCGCTGCCATAAATAAATGCATGCGAATATTCGAGCTCGAGAAACCAAAAACACCAGAGCAATTAAGACTGGACCAACTACGCGTCACCAGCAAACGCGCAAGTGATGCGTTAAAAACTGAACGTGAAAGACAAAAGGCACAACGTGCACAGCAAGCCCTACAAAAGCTGCGTAAGCCAACCAAGCCCAAGACAGCTAATGTCAAACCTATCAGGCCAATCAAAGCCGTTTAGCCAAAAGAAAACCAGCAAGTTATTCACCTGCTGGCTCTGAACTCGCATTGGACTAAGACTTAGCTGGCAACTTCAATGTTGGGCGACTACTGGTGGCAGAGTCTTTGGCAAAGTCAGCTTTGACCTGGCTCATCACTGCATCAATACGTTTGTCCAATTCCCCTGAATCAACAGCAGTGCGAATGACTTGTAGCGAGGTGATCACATCGGCAATGCTGTCAGTCTCGATGGCATTTTTCCCCTCGACTATTTCCAGTGTGCGTGCACCATAGCGAACGGTGATGCACAGCTTGCCCTTTTCATCTGTCCACCACCAAGGCTTTAACTTCTTAGGCACTTCAACCTTACGGTTCTGTCCTGTTACCTCATCCTTGACAGTACGAACTCTTACTGGGGAAAACTCAGCGCCCGACTGCTGGGCCTTGGCTAACTGGATTTGCTCAGCTAACTTGGTGCTGAGCTTTTGACGCCTTGCGTGCTGTGGGCTATTACCCTTTTCACGCTTGGCCTGAACTAATTTCAACGCGTTTAAACCTGACATAACTACTCCTTGTGTGTGTTGCAGGAATAGCTAATTTATTGTCAGACCATGGCGTTGAGCAACCGAAAAGACTGGTAACCCGACTACTTGGCGGGGCTCAAACTATTGGTTGACAGATCAATCAACAGACAGGTTTGCATAGTGCTCTCGAGCACGAATTGTCTCTTGACGTATGCGCTCTTTATGTGCAGCCTCATCCATTTTTAAATCCAAATAACGAGGCTCATAACGCTCCAACTGCTTGTGACTCAAGCGCCAATAAGGGTTTTTGGTTTGATCTTGCATGGTCATTTCTATCTCATGGCGCAAGTCCACGCTTAGCTTGTGCTTGAAGAAGATAGCGTCATGCACGCGGGCAATTGGCTCGCGGCCATGTTGGGCAGCTACTTCACAAACAATGTCCATTACCTCGGTTTCATCGTGCTGATAAAGGTAAGCAAGGATCTTGGACTTGCTGGGTCTGCCACTGGGCGTTTGAAGAAAAGATTTGCTGAGCAAGTCCCTACGTGTAGCCTTAACTAATTCATACAGGTGCGTATCAAGAATGCTCTGCTCGTTGATGTAGGCCTGTACTGTGGGGTCAGCAAGGAACCGTTCCCTATCAGCACCGTTTTTGATGATGTCAACCAGTGCAGGATTCGTCCAGCCGCCAGATTCATTCTGCCAACCTGTGGTGTTTTGACGAGCACCAAAGCTGATGGCTGTAAACGCTTGCTTGAGTAATTTAGGCTGAAGGTCTTTGTGTACAGGGCTGGTATCTCCAAATGTGAAGTACTGCACTGTGCCCATGAAGTCCGCTTTGTCTTCCAGAAAATTCAGCGTGGCGCTGAAAACCTTACGCAAATCCTCGCCCTGCTCTCGGGCATCTATGTATTGCTTAGCCCAGCCCATCTTCCAAGCCACAACGCTTGAGCGGATGTCATATTCAAAGCAATTACCCAGCACTGCTCGGCGTAGTTCTTTGTTGATGTTTTGAACGCTGGTGCCCTCGTAGTACATGCGACCAAATAGGCTGGGCTTTTTGCGCTGCACATAGTAGCCATGCATCACACTGGATATGGCCAAAATAATTCGCGCTTGGCGCAGGGCTTGATCTTTCTTTTCTTGGCTGATTTTCTCGGACTCGGTTGTGAGCCAGATGATGTAGCTTTTGACGCTTTCCTTGTCAACAGGTACAAGGTCAAAAAGCTCTTCGATCTCTTCTGATTTGATCCGTTGCTTGAACTCGGGAAACAACAAGTTCAAGACTTGGTAGTTGCCAAAGTCATCGCCGCATAGGTGCTGGTCAATTTCACTGTCGCTTTTGCCTGAACGCAATATCTTGTCCTCTACTGCCAGCGTGTCCACCATGGTGACCAGCTTGGTCAATTTGCACTGGCTCACACTTCCAGTTAAGTTTGAGCCGGTGATCACCGACTCGACCAAGTTGAAATTGTTATTCCTGAGCCATGCATGCACACGCAGCTTATTTGGTCCAATCTGGCCACCTTGATTTGCCAGTTGTTGAAGCGAGATGGCGAATAAATCCAACTTGCGCTGCAGGGGGGTTGCAGCAAAATGCAGGCTTTTGAACAGCATGGTCTCAAGCACGCTGATGTATTTAGCCAGTGCTCTGTGCGCTGAATTGGCAGGCTTGGGAAACGCCTTTTGCAGCGCTTCGTAGACCTGTGCATCAACGGTGATTTTGATCATCTGCAACTCCATGTAGTCAGGACTTGGAAATCCTGGAATTCACACGTATTTAGCTGGAATATACAGATTATCGAAAAAAAGAAAAAGTCACACGCTTATAGTAGTAATCATTCAATTAAGTCATAAGCACATATGCCCAAATGACCCATAAATGGGTCACTTGGATCGATTGATGCCAAATCAAGCAAGTCCTTGTTTGTCTGGCATTGGTTCCGAAATGATCAGGCAGCAATTTCGATAAGTACTTGATGCACACCTACCAAGCATCAGTTCGGGCACAAGTTCGAGGCCGCAGCCAAGTGATTAAGACGGAAGTTAGAGCCCTGAACGCGCAGGACGCGCGTTGGTTGCTATGGGCTCATTACGGATTTCACAGCATTCAAGCTGGCCCAAGCCTAATCAATTCTCGCTAGGCAGCATGATCAGCAAGTTATTTCTTTCCAATTTTTTGGAAATATTCACAAAGCTGGAGTCTTTTTTATTTTGATTCTTTCAATAACTGTCTCATTTCGACAATTTCTTTTTTCTGCATTGTGATTATTTCTTGAGCAAGTTTACGGATCTTTGGATTTTTGCCATGTTGTAAAACCACTTCTGCCATATCGATAGCTCCCTGATGATGGGGAATCATGGCCGCAAGAAAATCTTTATCAGCATCGCCTGTGAATTTTATGTCCATGCTTTTGTGCATGTTGTCATTGATCTGCTGATATTTTTTTGTGGATGTCGTCGCCGTTTCCGTGCTTGATACTGAGGAACTGTGTCCTGCGTGCGAACCATGCCCAGCATGCGAATCGGTTGCTTTGGTTTGTGCTGCGACTCCGAAGCAGAAAAATGCCGTTGAAGCAATCAAGATTATTTTGTGTGAAGTGTTTTTCATTTCGATATGTCCTAAGATTTTTTTGTTAATGTTTAATTTTGAATGAGATTAACTAAACATGAAAAAGATTACAGATATTTTCGAAAAATACCCGCGATACGAAAACATTAAAGTTGTTTAAGTTTCAATACAAAGATCATAATTAAGGTCAAATTTTTTTATTTAATCGTAAATCGCACGGTCATGCTCTTGCCGCCGACGTTGCTCAGCGCAGCGACAAGCTTGTCACCTTTGCCCAGCTTAACGCCCATGACGCGCAGTGTGTTGTCTCCTGCTTCTTTGATCTCTCCTTCAAACTTGTTGGTGCCTTGCAAGACGGTGAGCTTACCGGTGATGCCTTTGGAGGCCATCGGTTTGTCATGGTCCATCAGGTAAATCGTGGCGCCATCGGCCTGAGCGACCAACTCAAAGCTCAGGTCATTGACCTGCTGCACGATGCCGCCATGCAGGGGCTTTGCATCGCCGTGGGCCATGACTGGACTCATACTCAGGCAAGAAATGGCCAAACTAGCCACTGAAATCAAATGCTTCATCTTCATATCTCTTAACTCCTTAAATGGCGTGGTGCGCTTGAAGGCGGCACCACCAAACCTGTGATCAACTCGTCAAAACGCATCGTGCTCGGGTCTTTGCGGCTCATCGTCGGTGTTGCTTGGATTCAAAAGCCGATCCGTTGCCGCGGCGCCAAAACGCCAGAATAGCAGTGGTGTAAGCAAGGTGTCCAAAAGCGTAGAACTGATCAAGCCGCCAAAGATAACCACCGCCACTGGGTGCAGGATTTCCTTGCCAGGCGCGTCACCGGCCATCAGCAGCGGCGTCAATGCAAAGGCCGCCACTAGAGCAGTCATCAGTACCGGTGTCAGCCGTTCGATCGAGCCGCGCACGATCATGGGCTGGCTGAATGTCTCGCCTTCAAATCGGCACAGATTGATGTAATGACTGATTTTTAAGATGCCGTTACGCGTGGCAATACCAGCCAAGGTAATAAAGCCCACCATCGTTGCTACCGACAGCGTCACGCCCGCCAGCCACATCGCAACAACGCTTCCAATCAATGCAAGCGGAATGTTGGCCATGATGATGCCCGCAAGCACCGCCGAGCGATAACGCGAGTACAGCACCAGGAACATAAGCGCCAACGACACTAGCGACAAGCCCACGATCTGGCCGGTCGCCTGCTCCTGCGCTTGAAATTGACCTTCTAGGTTGATAAAGCTGCCGCTTGGGAGCGCTGTGGCCGCGATGGCTTTGCGGATATCGGCCACGATGCGTCCCATGTCGGAGCCATCGCTGTTGGCATAGACAACGATACGCCGACGGCCGTTTTCGCGCCCAATCTGGTTGGGGCCATCGGATTCCGTCACCGTGGCGAAGCTCGACACCGGTAAGCGTCCGGCCGGCGTATCTACCAACGTGCGAGCCAGATCCTGCGGGCTGCGCTTGTCGTCAGGCAACCGCAGAACCAAGTCGTAGCGTTTAGCTCCATCCACAATTTGCGAGCCGTGAGCACCGTCCGTCAGCGCCTTCAGGATGCGCAGTGCCTCACCCGGCGCCAGGCCTGTCTGCGCCAGACGCTGCGGGTCGAGTCGGACCATGATCTGTGGGATAAGCACCTGCTTCTCAACAGTCAAGTCCACCAGACCGGGAATGATGGCCAACTGGCCGCGCATCTGTTCGGCCAGCCCACGCAGGGTGTCGGTGTCGTCGCCGTAAATCTTTACCGCGATCTGGGCACGAACGCCCGAAAGCAAGTGATCCAACCTGTGCGAAATCGGCTGACCAATGGCCACTTGTCCGGGCAATACGACCAGTTGAGCGCGAATGCGTGCCATCACTTCCTCGCGATCGACTGGTTTGCCATCGCGATGCAAGTCCACGTCAATCTCGGTCGAGTGCACACCCTCGGCATGCTCGTCAAGTTCAGCTCGACCCGTACGCCGACCCACCTGACTGACCCCAGGCACCTGGCCGATCAGTTGTTCGGCAACCGCCCCCATGCGGTTGGCCTCAGCCAGTGAAGTACCCGGATTGAACAGCAGAGACAGCACCAGCGAGCCCTCGTTGAAAGCCGGCAGAAAAGCGCGTGGAAAAAAGGGCACGCTGGCGGCGGCCAAAGCAACTGCTACTACCGCACCACTGATCAGGACCCGCGCGCGCGGAAAGGACCAGTCCAGCAACCTTCGGTCCCAAGCCTTTAGGCGCGTCACAAGGGGGCTGTCCCCGTGTCCCAGCTGTTTCATTTTGGGAAGCAGGTAACTGCACAAGACCGGGGTCACTGTCATGGACACTGCCATCGACGCCAAGATGGAGACGATGTAAGCAATGCCCAACGGCGCAAACAAACGGCCTTCGATACCCGGCAAAGCGAACAAGGGCACGAATACCAGCACAACGATCACCGTGGCGTACACAATGCCCGAGCGCACTTCGACACTGGCCTGCTGCACGACCGCCATTACTGACCGCGGCTTGTCAAGGGCTCGGTTCTCTTTGAGTCGACGCAAGATGTTTTCAACGTCAACCACAGCATCGTCCACCAACTCACCAATCGCAATCGCCAAGCCCCCCAGCGTCATGACGTTGATCGACTGGTCCAGCCCGCGAAAGACCAAAGCCGTGACCGCCAGCGACAGTGGGATTGCAATTAAAGAGATCAGCGTGGTGCGTACAGACAGCAAGAACGCGAACAGCACGATGGCCACAATCACCGCGCCATCGCGCAGCGCCTCCGTCACATTACCAACGGAGGCCTTGATGAAATCGGCCTGCCGAAACAGCACTTGGGGTTTGGCAAGACCCTGTGGCAGGCCTGCCTCAAGATCACTCAAGGCTTGCTCAATCTGCTGACTGAGCTTCACCGTATCAGCAGCCGGCTGTTTTTGCACACTCAGGATCACAGCTGGTTGCCCTTGGTAACCTGCATCGCCACGCTTCAGGCCAGCGGCAAAGCGCACTTGAGCCACCTGCTCAAGCAACACGGGCCGACCATCCTTCCAAGCCACCGCCATGCCTTGCAAATCCTCCAGCCGCTGGGTTCGACCCATATGACGAATGAGGTATTCGCGGCTGTTGAGATCGATAAAACCGCCCCCAACGTTGCCGGCATATCCGCGCAGGGCCTGTTCGACTTGACTCAGGGAAATGCCCAGTTGGGCCATGCGCGCTGGATCAGGCTCCACACGCAACTGACGCACCTCACCGCCAATGGGGATCACCTGAGAGACGCCAGCAATGCCAAGCAAGCGAGGTCGCAAGACAAAGTCAGCGTATTCACGTGCCTGCATAGGGGTGGCCGCACCTTCGCCGCCTTGCAATGGCAGTGCAATCAGCATGATCTCGCCCATGATGGACGAGACGGGCCCCATCACCGGCGTGATGCTGGCAGGCAGTTGACTGCGCAGTTGCGCCAATCGCTCCGCAACCAACTGGCGATTGCGGTAAATGTCAGTGCCCCAGTCGAATTCGGCATACACGACCGACAGGCCAATGCCCGAGGTGGAGCGCACCCGCGTGACACCGGGCATGCCGTTGAGGGCCGTCTCGATGGGGAAGCTGACCAGTTGTTCGACCTCTTCCGGCGCCATGCCGCCTGCCTCAGTCATCACCGTCACGAGCGGTTTGTTAAGGTCGGGAAACACGTCGACCGGTGTACGCCAGGCGGTCAATGCCCCATAGACCATGAGCAAAGCCGCAAAGGCTAAGACGAATAGCCGATTGCGCAGGCTGTATTGAACGATCCAATTGAACATGATGCTTAATCTCCGTTCAGCGAATCTGCGCAACCAACGCCGCGCCTTGCACCAACACGCGGTTGTCAGCGGCCAGTCCTTGGGTGACCAACACCGTCACAGCGTCCAGAGCTTGAAACTGAACCGGCTGGGACATAAAGCGTTCAGCGCCCGTCTTGATCCAGACGATGGGTTCGTTAGAAGGACTGCGCACGACAGCAGACGCTGGCAGAACAATGCCCTTGCGCCGCTCGTTGAGTGCCGCGATCAGTGTCACAGGTTGACCGACAGCGAGAGGTGATGCGCCAGCAGCAACCGAAACTCGAAAGTTCAGCGGCAAAACGCCGTCACGCAAGTAGCGTGCGGCGCCTACCAGTTGCAACTTAACGCCCTCGACCCCAGACAGATAGGCCACGCCCAAGCGACCGCCAAGCGACACGTCGGGGGTGCTAGCTTCCACCATCAAACGAGAAGGATCAACGACCTCGATCAACACCTCGCGTGTGTCCACGATCTGGCCCGCCTTCACGTCGACACGTGCAATGACACCCGAGACCGGCGCGCGCAAAGGCTCACGCGCATCCAAACTCGCTGCGATGCGCTGTTCACGCTCAGTCAGTGACTGGACATCAATGCGTGCGACGTCAATGTCCTTTCGCGGCACCGTGCCTTCGAGCGACTCCAACCGGCGCAGGCGCTGCTCCGCTAAATCACGCGCAGCTCTTAGCTCAGCACGCTGCGATTGTTGTGCTGCCAAGGCAAACGGATCAGCATGATGGCGCACCCAAACCAGCACCTCGCCTTGCTTGACGGCTTGTCCCGCCATTGGCAAGCCACGCGGTCCAGGCTCAACACGTCCGCCATGTGTCGCTTGCACTTGGCCGCTGGCATTGGGGTCAACCACGACCCGACCCGGCAACTGAATGGTTGCGGCGGCCTCGGACTCGGGGGCGAGCTGGGTACGCAGTCCCATGCGCCTTTGTGCCAGCTTGGGCACATTCACGCTGCCATCCGGCAGGCGGGCAAGCCCACCGGCAGTGGACGAAGTTGCTTGATCCAAATGTTCACCATTCGGGCCGTGAGCGCCAGGGCCAGCCCAGACGGAAACGGCACCGACCATCGACAAAATCGCTACTAGAGCACCTAAATAAGACAGACGTTTCATACTTGACCTCCTTCGGAGAACTGACGCTGAAATTTTTTGCGCAGTAGTGCGGCTGCAATGCCCAGCAGCGCAAAAATAACCAACGCCCCAAGAGTCCACCACGCCCAATGAATGCCATGCTCATGATCGGCCGAGGACGCGGACACCCGCAACACGCCATCAAGCAAGTCGCTGTCCTCGCCCGCAAGCACAGTGATCACCAGAGGGTGCTCGCCCGGTGTAGAAAGCTTCTTCAGCATGGCCGGGTCATCGATCGCGTAATCACCGATGTCGGCGTGAAATTTAGCCTGCGCCTTTAGACCGCCTGACTCAACCTCAACTTGCGCTTTAAGCACGGGCTCATTGGTCGCAAATCGGTCAATCAAAATTGACAACTCGCCACCGGTCAGCGTTGCGACAAGCTCGAAAAGATCTGACTTGGCTTCAATTTGAAGGTTGGCCCGCATGCCGTTGGCGATACCCATTGTTGGCGCATCCAAGTGCTCGCCATTGGGGCCATGTGCGCCGGGGCCAGCCCAGGTGGTTGCAGGCATTAGTGCCAGCAGGCTGGCCATCAAGCCTGCCCAAACGAATCTGGAAATCAATGGATAAATCATGGCAGTAATCCCAAAGCTTGTTCAAGGCGAGCCATCGCCATGAGATGGTTAATCTGCTGCCGCGCGAAGGCACTCTCGGCACTGGCGGCTGCGGCCACGGCACGCAGCATTTCAGGCAGCGCCGTTTCACCGGCACGGAAGGACTTGTCGATCAAACGAGCCCGTTCTGCCAGCAATTGCGCGCGCTCTTGCTGCGCTTGCAGTTGAGCCTGACTAGAACCCAGTTGGCTCTGCGCCAGCTCTAGTTCGGCAGTTAAACGCTCGCGTGTCCGCTGCGCTTGGGTTTGTGCCGTGTCCAGCTCACCAAGCGCCGCAGCGATGCGCGGTTGCTGGTAGATCTGTCCACCCACAGGCACCCTAAGCGCCACCACCACACTGCTTTGCGAACTTGACCCTTGTCCCGAGAACTCTTGCCGCATGCCCAATGTCAGTTGTGGCGAATCAGGGCGCTGAACACGCGCCAGATCTGCTCGACGCTGGCCCAAGTCCAAGGTTGCGCTTGCGAGAACGAGTTCGGGGTGGTTGTCCGGCAATTGCGCCAAAGCGGGCGCGACACTCGCCTGCAATTTCAGAGGAGCAAGGCCCGTGAGCAAGTGCCATTGGGATTTCTGCACACCCAAGGCTTGACGCGCTGCACTTGCTTGCGCCTGGACCGCGAGCCACTCAGCCCGCGCTGCAAGCGCATCGGAGGGGGCGAGATCACCCGCACGCACGCGCCTTTCCACGTCCTGTGTCAATTGCTCCAGGACTTGGGCCTGCCGTTCCACTTGCTGCAATTCGACCTCGGCCAGATTCAAGGCGCCAATTGCATCGCGCAGCCGCCCTGCCAAGCGCAAGCGCTCAACCTGTTCAGTGACTTGAACCCAACCCGACTGAGATTGGGCCGCCTGCTCTCCAGCGGTGCGCTGTCCGAGCCGCCAAAGGGGAAACGCCATCCCAAGCTCGGTCTCACGGCTTCCGGCAGGCGCACCAGCACGCCCCTCGCGTTGTCCCATGCTCACGGCAGGTGCTGCAGCCAACCAGCTTTGACTTACGGCCAAGTCAGCCTGAGCGCGGGCAAAACGACCGCGTGATTCGGATACCTCCAATGAACGCAGCCAAGCAGCCTCGAGCGCTTGGTTGAGCGTAAGAGCGCCCGCCGCAGCATTGGACGAGGCTTGCGTACTTTGTTGCGCCCGCACTGGCATTGAAGCAGCGAGAGCTATGCATAGCAGCACGCAAGGCATTAAAGCGAGCGACGGCTGCCATGGCTCACGCCATGTCATTTTATTCATCATATTGATCGACTATTTACGCCCGGTCACATTGCGCCAAATACAGGCGCAGCGAAAGGGGCGGAACCAAAAAAGCACTGCGCAAGTTCAAGCGCAGGCACGGCCGAAAGTCAGGCCTTTGGTTTCGGGGGGCGTTCGAGTCCGTCGGGCAACAGCTGGCCCCTAGAGAAGAAACGCTCTAAAGAGAGGTAATAAGTGCCCGCCAGCAAAGGTAAAGAGCACTGCGGGGAAGGCAAGGCCGAAGAAAACTGACAGGCGTCGGACAGGCAATGCGCAGTTGATGCCGAGGAGTTGTCCTGATGAAAGTCTTCGGCGTGGTCGTCATGATGATGAGCAACACCTTGGAAGTGAAGTAACTCGTGCTGCTCTTGTTCTTCGTGGGCCACAAGCGCACCAGCTCCCGCAAAGGCCAGCGACTGCCAGCCTATGCAAAAGATTAAGAATACTTTGACCATGGTCTTAAACATGCAATGACTATATCAGAAATCATGTGGAAGCACCTACACGAAATCGACTATGTCAATACTCGCTAGGTAGCATGATCACCCAGTGCTCCCCGTCCCAGCAGGCATAAAGTGAAATGGCATGCATTGGAAAGTCCGTATATGGGATCTCTTGACGGGCATGTTCACTGCCACTGCCATCCTCGTAGATCATCGTTGCCCTGTTGCCATTGACAGTTACGCGCACTTGGACAAACCAGTCCTCAGTACCAATCTCACTTAGGTGGCTGGCAATTGCATCCATCATCCAAAAACACTCAGCCTCTTCAGCCAGGTACTTGGTTCCATCTGTCAGCAGATGCCTGCGGCTGATACGGAAATAGCCAGTTGTTCCAATAAATTGTGTCAGTTGGGTTTCATCAAAGTTTTTCATCTGTAGTCCTCTTGTGTGACTACAGTTTGTTTTCAGACACGCAGATGGACAACCGACATTTGGTAACCCGAAAACTTGGACGGGTACCGTGTAAAAATCACCATGGTGATTTGATAAGTACTCCACCTAAAAAATCCGCAGCGCAGAAATTTAGGCCTGCAGGACCCATTCGGGCTGCAGATACAAGCCGCATTACTCGCATAAATTTCAGTCGTTACTCGCAAAATACGACGCTTTTAAAAGCCCTATAGCGCGGCAATTTGCCCGCCCGAATACTTTGAATGCTGAGAACCCAGATCAGCGCTTGTAGGGCTTGCTCGCCAATCTGCGCTAGTTATCCACAGCTCACGTGAGTTATCCAAGAAAAATCACGAAAAATGTTACTTTTCCATGATTTCATGATTTGAGCGTTGAAATCATTGAAGAAAAAAACCGCTAAAAAGTTATCCACAGCCAGTTCATTTCGACCTGCTCAAACCCAGAAACCCGTCAGTTTGGCGGGACTCAGGTTGTCCAGCTAAATATATGAAAACACAATGCAATTAACGCAAACACATGATTTAGGAGATAACACCATGGCACAAGCAAAGACACTGACAACTGCTGAAATTGAGCGCTTGTTAACGCACATCAACACACGCAAGTACGCAGCCCGTAACAGATCAATGATGCTGCTCACGCACTGGGCAGGTTTGCGTATCGGTGAAGTAGCCTGCTTGCGCTGGAGCGATGTCACAACGACAGACGGGCAGATTAAAGATGAAATCCGCTTGCTACCTGACATGACCAAAGGCCGTCATGCCCGCACTGTATTTGTCAGCGCTAAGCTAAAAGCAGAATTGCAAGCCTATGCTGAGCAAGCCAAGTGCGTAGATCGCAGCTATCCATTCTTTGCTAGCCAAAAGAGCATCCGGGCAGGCTTCAACGCTAACAGCTTGGCACAGACTTTCGCCCTACTCTACGAAGGCGCTGGTGTTGAGGGTGCCAGCAGTCACAGCGGGCGCAGAACATTTTTAACAAACCTTGCTAACAAGGGCACTGCGATACACATCTTGAAAACGCTTGCTGGTCACCGCAGCATCAGCACTACCGCTGCTTACCTGTACAGCAGCCCAAGCCAGCTAAAGGCGGCAGTTGAGTTGGTCTAAGTCGAAAGTTCGACTCCTGATTGAGGAGTCGAACCATCAAAGCTCATCAGAAAGCACTTTTACTGTAATCTCTTATAGCCAGCTGCACCTGAACCCTTGCCATTTCAGCGATACCCAAATTTGGCAACACATTGGCAACTAGATGCTCGATAGCTTCGTTGAGGATTACTTGTCGCCTAATTGGTATGCGAGCTGTGTTGAAGTCTTTCAGGAACTCATCAATTTCGTAGGCTGCTTTACCTAGCTGAAAACTGGCATGCCGCAGGCATTTTTTAGCTTCATCCCGCACCCGCCTAGCTTCTTGCGCCCTCAGCTCGGCCATTTCTTCATCTTCATCCATTGCCACCGCCCTATTTGTTGCTGTGAAAACAGTTTTGCTTCAAACTTCAAAATGAGCAACCGAAATTTTCACGAGCAAGGGGGTGATTTTTAGCTCGTTGGCTTTACACCTTTATTGCGCGTCAAATGCAATTTTTAGTCAAGCAAGTTACGAAAAGCTTTTCGATCAACTCAGCCACTATGTGTTTGACAGGTAGCATCACACTGCGCTTCTAAAAATTGTCTACTGATTTGGGAGAATGCCATTAATTTATTTTTACACCCCAGAATTGATTTAACTCAACGAAACTCGTATGCGCTTCATATCAAATACTCAATCACTTAGGAGAAACTTATGAAATCAAACGTAGGAGGCATTGACCGCATTTTGCGCATTGCTGCAGGCTTAGTGCTTTTCGCTCTGGCGATCACAAATGTGGTGGGAATGTGGGGCTATATTGTTGGCGGCATTGTGCTGGCCACTGGTGTGTTTAGTTTTTGCGGTGCATACACTTTGTTTGGCTTGAACACTTGCCCACTCAAAGCCGCAGAAGACGAGCTAGCCAAGTAACAAGTCACTTAACCGACTTGGTACCTTGGTGCAAATCAGGAAATACGTCCAATCGCACAACTGACAAATGACTTGGCATTCGTCAGTCCTGCCTCCAACCCGCTGACGCTGCCGTGCTCGGGATAGCCCATCGACCTGAGCTTTGAAACCACAGTCTCTCGCAACGACTCATCTGCCACCACGCTAACCATCTGCTGCTCTTGGTCAATCACGATATGAGACAGCCCCTCAATCGAGGTTAACCCCTTTATGATGGACTTTTCACAGCCACCGCATTTGATGTTTTCAACATGAATTTGAATTTGATTGACTGACATAAAAGCTCCCTTGATTGAAAAGTAAAACCACCCACAGGTGGTTTTACGGATACGGATAAGTTATCCGCAGTTTTTGCCCCACATCATGTGCGGTCCGTGTCCTGCTGGCAAAGTAATGCCTTTGTCCTTGGCTCGCTTTTCCATTTCAGAATGGTTTGCTGTCATGACGGCTTGTCGCTCTTCTGGCGTTTTAGCGTCAATCATTTTGTCCATCATGGCAAGTCTTTCGGCTGGAGTCATAAGCTCTCGCATGACTTTCATGTCGGAATTTTGTCCCGACATTTGTCCATGCATCATTCCCCCCCGCATCATGCCCTGCCCCGTACCATTACCAAAGGGGCCTTGTTGAGCGTAAACAGCTCCAACTGCCAAGCCGAGCCCCAAAACGGTAGCAACACCTATCGCGATTTTCTTTACGGTTTTCATTTTCAATTCCTTATTCATTCAATTAGTTACAACAACAACTCGATCCACTTTTACGAGACCTCCTTATTTGTTAATCGAATTGTTGAGCAGCCTCACCGATACGCGTATGATTTTGGTCATATGAAAAGCATTCTTTTACCGCCATCGTTAACAACGCTCTTACCTAAGCAAATGCATCCACTTTGCGAGGGTGCCTATTACAAGAAGCACCAAAGGCTATTTCTCACTGGAGAACGGCCTCACTGGATGTTCTTTGTGGTCAGTGGTGAAGTAACGCTAGAGCGAACGGGACTTCAAGGTGAGCCTGTTGTACTGCAGAGAACTCGACTTGGCTTTGTTAGCGAGGCAAGTCTCAAGGTGTCCAAATACCACTGCGATGCACTAGCCATCACCGATACGACCGTGATCAAAGTACCAGCAAAAGAATTAGCGGTGGTTCTTGATCGAGATCCAGACTTTGCAAGTCGTTGGATTGATATGCTCAACAGCGAGGTCAAGCGCCTACGTCTTCACTGCGAGCGTTTGAGTATGAAGTCAGTGAAAGACCGTGTTCTGCATCTTATCGACACAGAGGGCAAGAACGGACGGTACCAAGTGAGTTCGGGATTGAAGTCTTTGTCAGGAGAACTTGGCGTTACACATGAAGCTCTATATCGAACATTAGCGATATTGGTAAAAAACAAAACTATCAGCCGAGATGAAGCTTTACTTGTTCTTACCAATTAATTGATGAGCGGCCTACGAACTACAAATCAATCGCACGAGGTATTCCACGGTTTTCAATTCCGATGCCGCTCAAATGATCAAGTTCGAGCCCCGCGTGTAGATCCGAACTTCGGCCCCAACTGGTTCGAGCCCCAAGCCTGGCCTCGAACTTTCACCTGCATAATGACGCTGACAATCGCAAATTTGACTGTTTTGGCCAGAAAGTTACATTATGTAACTTTTGGGGTTATTACACGAAATATTACACGTTTATCAAAAACCCGTATAAGTTGTTGATTTATAGGGATTTTTTACGAGCCTGGCTTTCTATTAATCAGGGGTTTAGTGGTCAAAACTTACATCACTGTTAAGGCCAATTTTTATCATTTTTTACACGCTTGATCGCACGGTCAGTGGCTAAAAACAAGCTACAGACATCAATCAGCAAGAGCTCCTCCCAGTTCGAGATCAGACTCAATTTCTGCCTACTAAATTGGCTGAATGCGAACAAACAATGATGGTGGCTTGATATTTGCTTGAATCAATTGGTCAAAGCAATTTCGCAAATAAAAAAGAGCCGCACAAAAAATGACTGCTTTAAAAATTGTCGTTGTGGTTCCTGACTTAGATGTCCAAGACCAAAATGATGATCACGCGATTTCACAAGCTGAACGCTCCAGAGCACTGCGAATAGGGCTGCTAGAAAGCGGATTTAATCTAATTGCCTCATTGCCGGCCGATGTGTTTTTGGCCGAGCGCATTCATCAACTGCAGCCCGACCTCATTATTGTGGACGCCGAGTCTGAAGCGCGTGATGCTCTAGAGCACGTGGTGTTCGCCACCCGCGATGCACGCCGCCCCATCGTGCTTTTCACAGACGACAGCGACACCACGCACGTGCGCGACGCAGTGGCTGTCGGCGTCTCCGCCTACATCGTGGACGGACTCTCAAGCGCCCGCATACGTCCTATCTTAGATGTAGCTATGGCTCGCTTTGAATACGAAGAGCGCTTACGCGATGAGCGCGACGATGCTCGCAACGCGTTACAAGAACGCACACTGGTTGATCGCGCCAAAGCCTTATTGATGGAGCGCCAAGGTTTGAGTGAAAAAGACGCTTTCACAAAACTTCGCAAAATAGCAATGGACAAGGGTTTGAAGATGGGCGAAGTCGCTCAGCGCACTCTTGACATGGCAGCGCTGATATCCTAGTTTGGTGCGCCTCTCTTGGTGCAGTTTCATTCAAACGCCCCAGCTTGGGGCGATATTCATTCGGGAGAACCCTAGAACGCTGGCACAGCTATTGCAAGCCCAAAGCTAAGAACCGATAACGGTTCAAGGACAACGGCGTCCCCACCCATGTAATTCATGTGCATGCGGTGAGGACGCCTTTGTCGTTTCTGCCCCAGTTTTTTTACTTAGGAGTGAAGTCATGACGAAACTTTTGGAGACACCCATGAGCCGCCGCAATGTATTGCAAGCCGCCACTGCAAGCGCACTCACCATCGCGCCCGCCTTACGTGCTGCGGTGTATGCGCAAGGTTCGGACAAGCCTGAAAAAGAAGAAGTCAAGATCGGCTTTATTCCACTCACCGACTGTGCGAGCGTGGTAATGGCTTCTGTACTGGGCATCGACAAAAAATACGGCGTGAAGATCATCCCGTCTAAAGAGTCAAGCTGGGCTGGAGTACGTGACAAGTTGGTGAACGGTGAACTGGACTTTGCCCACGCCTTGTATGGCCTAATTTACGGCGTCCACATGGGCACAGCCGGTCCTAAGAAAGACATGGCTGTGTTGATGAACTTGAACCAAAACGGCCAAGCCATCACGCTGTCTAAGAAACTCGCTGACAAAGGCGCGGTCGATGCGGCCAGTTTGGCCAAACTGATGGCCACTGACAAGCGTGAATACACCTTCGCGCAAACCTTCCCTACCGGCACACACGCCATGTGGCTGTATTACTGGTTGGCAAGCGTAGGCGTTAACCCACTCAAAGAAGCCAAGGTCATCACCGTGCCGCCACCTCAAATGGTGGCCAACATGCGCGTTGGCAACATGGACGGCTATTGCGTGGGTGAGCCTTGGGGCCATCGTGCGATTGCCGATGGAATTGGTATCACTGCGGCCACTACCCAGGACATTTGGCGTGACCACCCTGAGAAAGTGCTGGGCACGACCGGCGACTTCGTCAAAAAATATCCCAACACAGCACGCGCTGTCACGGCAGCGATCTTAGAAGCGGGCAAGTGGATCGATGCGGGACTGCAAAACAAAATGAAGATGGCCGAAACCATCGCCGATAAATCCTATGTCAACACCAGCGTGGACGTGATCAACCAACGCATCTTGGGCCGCTACCAAAACGGTTTGGGCAAAACGTGGGACGACCCCAACCACATGAAGTTCTTTAACGACGGTACGGCCAACTACCCCTATTTGTCTGACGGCATGTGGTTCCTCACGCAGCACAAGCGTTGGGGCTTGCTAAAAGATCACCCCGACTATTTAAAGGTGGCCAAAGAGATCAACCAAACCGAGATTTTTAAACAAGCGGCAGCAGCCAGCAAAACACCCGTACCTAAGAGTGACTTGCGCAGCAGTAAGTTGATGGACGGTGTGGTGTGGGACGGCAAAGACCCTGCGAAATATGCCGACAGTTTCAAGATTCACGCTTAAAGGTATTTCATGCCCACCTCTTTGAAAAATTTCTCATCACACGTGGTGCCACCCCTCATGGGCTTGGCATTACTGGTGGGCATTTGGTCGCTGGTGTCCATCACCAGCACCAACAACTTTCCCAACCCTACCGATACATTCTGGCAAGCCGTGGATGTGTTTAGCAATCCTTTCTACAGCAATGGCCCCAACGACCAAGGTGTGGGATGGAACGTGTGGAGCTCACTCAAGCGCGTGGCACTGGGCTTTGGTCTTGCCGCCTTGGTGGGTATTCCATTGGGGTTCTTAATTGGGCGCTTCGAATTTTTGTCACGCATGTTCAATCCGCTTATCAGCTTGTTGCGTCCTGTGTCACCGTTGGCTTGGTTACCGATTGGTTTGTTGGTGTTTAAAGGCGCTAACCCAGCGGCCATTTGGACCATCTTCATTTGCTCAATTTGGCCAATGGTCATCAACACGGCGGTGGGCGTGCAACGTGTGCCACAAGACTACATGAACGTGGCGCGTGTGCTCAACCTCTCCGAGTGGAAGATCGTCAGCAAGATTTTGTTTCCTGCTGTATTGCCCTACATGTTGACTGGCGTGCGATTGGCTGTAGGCACGGCGTGGTTGGTCATCGTCGCCGCAGAGATGCTGACAGGCGGCGTGGGCATTGGCTTTTGGGTTTGGGACGAATGGAACAACTTGAACGTGAAAAATATCATCATCGCCATCTTCGTGATTGGTGTCGTTGGTTTGGTGTTGGAGTACGCCCTCATCAAACTCGCTACAGCATTCACATTTGAAGAGGTACAGTCATGAACGCATCGTTGACAAGCAAGTATTTGCAAATTCAGGGCGTGGCCCAAACCTTTAAAACAGCCAAGGGCGATTTCCCTGCCCTGCGCAACATCGATCTGAATGTGAGTAAAGGCGAGTTTGTCACCCTCATTGGCCACTCAGGCTGCGGAAAGTCCACCTTACTTAACCTGATTGCTGGCTTGACCATGCCGACTGAAGGCAATTTGATTTGCGCCAACCGCGAAATCGCAGGCCCTGGCCCCGAGCGTGCGGTGGTATTTCAAAATCACTCGTTGCTCCCTTGGCTCACCTGCTTTGAAAACGTCTACCTCGGTGTGGAACGCGTGTTCGGACAAAGCGGTGTCGTGGACGGTAAACCCAAAGAAGACAAAGCCAAACTGACCGCCCGCACACATGCGGCCTTAGAGATGGTAAGCCTGAGCCACGCGGCCTTCAAACGACCTGGAGAAATCTCAGGCGGAATGAAGCAACGTGTGGGTATTGCACGCGCCTTGGCAATGGAGCCGCAAGTATTGTTGATGGACGAGCCATTTGGCGCCTTGGATGCATTGACCCGAGCCAAGCTGCAAGACGAGTTGCTAGCAATTGTGGCCAACACCCAAAGCACGGTGGTCATGGTGACGCACGATGTGGACGAAGCCGTTTTGCTGTCCGACAAGATAGTAATGCTGACCAACGGACCTGCAGCCACCATCGGCGAAATACTGAGAGTCGAGCTGCCCCGCCCTCGCTCACGTGTAACGCTCGCGGACGACTCAGCTTATTTGCAATATCGAAAAGCTGTGATTGACTTTTTATATACGCGCCAAGCGCACGTTGAAAAACATTGAGGAGCATCCCATGACGCAAAAACTCAAACTCGTGATGGTGGGCAACGGCATGGCCGGCGTGCGCACCCTCGAAGAGCTCATCAAACTCACGCCCGATCTTTACGACATGACGGTCTTTGGCTCTGAACCCCACCCCAACTACAACCGCATCTTGTTGTCGCCGGTATTGGCGGGTGAGCAAACCTTGGATGAAATCATCCTCAACCCAATCGACTGGTACACAGACAACCACATCACGCTACACACCAGCTGGACTGTGACCGAGGTGGACCGCGTCAAGCGAGTGGTGCATGCCACCAACGCCTTAGGCGAAGTTCAAAGCGCACCATATGACCGCTTGATTTTGGCCACCGGCTCTAACCCCTTCATGCTTCCGATACCGGGTCGAGAGCTAGACGGCGTCCTGGCCTACCGCGACATCGCCGATACACAGGCCATGATTGATGCCGCCAAGAAATACAAACACGCGGTGGTGATTGGCGGCGGTTTGCTGGGTCTAGAAGCCGCCAATGGTTTGATGAAACGCGGCATGAGCGTCATCGTGGTGCACGTCGGCGAATGGTTAATGGAACGGCAGCTCGACAAAGTCGCAGGCGGCTTGTTGCAACGCTCACTCGAAGAACGCGGCATGCAGTTCCGCATGCAGGCACACACCCAAGAATTGCAAGCTGACAAAAACGGGCGCGTGACGTCGGTATTATTCAAAGATGGCTCACACGTGCCCGCCGAGTTGGTGGTAATGGCCGTGGGCATTCGCCCCAACACAGCATTGGCCGAAAAAATGCACCTGCATTGCGAGCGCGGCATTGTGGTCAGCGACACACTGCAAACCGTAACTGACCCGCGAATTTACGCCGTTGGCGAATGCGCCGCCCATCGTGGAATTGCCTACGGTTTGGTGGCGCCCTTGTTTGAACAAGGCAAGGTTTTGGCCAACCATTTGGCCGAGTTCGGTATTGGCCGCTACACCGGCTCGCTAACCTCAACTAAGCTCAAAGTCACTGGCATCGATTTGTTCAGCGCAGGTGACTTCATGGGCAGTGACGATGGCAGCACCGAAGAGATTGTGTTGAGCGACCCGCACGAAGGCGTATACAAAAAACTCGTCATCCGCAACGACCAATTGGTGGGTGCGTGTTTGTATGGCGACACCGTGGACGGAAGCTGGTACTTCAAGCTGCTGCGCGATGGACGCAGCGTGGCGGACATTCGCGAGAAGCTGATGTTTGGTGAATCCAACATTGGCGACGTAGGCCATGAAGGTCACAGCAAAGCCGCCAGCATGCCCGACGATGCCGAGGTGTGCGGTTGCAACGGTGTGAAAAAAGGCGCGATTTGCAAAGCCATCAAGGACAAAGGTTTGTTCACTTTGGATGAGGTGCGCAAACACACCAAAGCTAGCGCGTCGTGCGGCTCCTGCACGGGCTTGGTAGAACAAATTTTGATGTTCACTGCGGGCGGCGACTACTCGGCCACGCCGAAGAAAAAAGCCATCTGCGGTTGCACCGAGCACAGCCACCAAGAAGTGCGCGACGCGATTTCGCAGAGCAAGCTGTTGACCAACGAGTCAGTGTTTGAATTTTTGAATTGGAAAAAACCAAGCCCGGACACCAAAGCCACAGGCTGCGCCACGTGCCGTCCTGCCATCAACTATTACCGTATGAGTAGCTGGCCTAAAGAAGCCTTGGATGACCCGCAAAGCCGCCTCATCAACGAGCGCAGCCACGCCAACATCCAAAAGGACGGTACCTACAGCGTCATCCCGCGCATGTGGGGTGGCGAGACCACCGCCGATGAATTGCGCCGCATCGCCGACGTGGTGGACAAGTACAAGATCCCCACTGTCAAAGTCACGGGTGGTCAACGGATTGACTTGCTCGGCGTGAAGAAAGAAGACTTAGTCAATGTGTGGAAAGACATTGGCATGCCCAGCGGTCATGCCTACGCCAAGGCCTTGCGTACGGTCAAAACTTGCGTGGGCAGCGAGTGGTGCCGCATGGGTACGCAAGACAGCACGCAGATGGGCAAGGATTTAGAAAAAGCCATGTGGCGCATGTATGCCCCACACAAGGTGAAGTTCGCCGTGTCGGGCTGCCCGCGCAACTGTGCAGAAGCGGGTATCAAGGACGTGGGCATCATCGGCGTGGACAGCGGCTGGGAGATGTACATCGCCGGCAATGGCGGCATCAAAACCGAAGTGGCAGAGTTCTTTGTGAAGGTTAAAACCTCCGAAGAAGTGATGGAGTACACCGGCGCCTTCATGCAGCTCTACCGAGAAGAAGGTTGGTATTTAGAGCGCACCGTGCACTACGTGAACCGCGTGGGCATGGACTACGTGAAGAAAAAAATCTTAGACGACGAAACAGGCCGCAAAGCCTTGTGGGCACGCTTGCAATTCACTCTCGACGGCGAACCAGATCCATGGTTTGAGTTCGACAAAGCGCAAGTCGATACGCGCCAGTTTGAAGCCATCACCATTTAAGGACACACACCATGACCGACTGGAAAGTCATTTGTAAAGTGGATGACATCCCCGTGCTGGGCGCACGTCGCGTGCAGCGCGCCAAGGGTGTAGAAGTGGCGGTGTTTCGTAATGCCGAAGATAAGGTCTTTGCCCTACTGGACCAATGCCCACATAAACGGGGACCATTAAGTCAAGGCTTGGTGTTTGGCGAAACCGTGGTGTGCCCACTGCACAACTGGAACATCGGTTTAGCCGACGGCTGCGCACACGCCCCAGACGTTGGCTGCACCACCCGCTTTGCGGTGCGTGTAGAAAATGGCGAAGTGGCCTTGAATGTGAACGAGCTCAACACGCTCGCCATTGACGACGCCACTGTCGCGAACTGAAACACACCAACGGCTCGAAAGAACCCATGAAAGAAACGCGTTCAACCTGCCCCTATTGCGGTGTGGGCTGTGGCATCATCATCGAATCAAACGCGGGCCACATCACCGGTGTGCGCGGCGACCCTGCGCACCCAGCTAACTTTGGGCGCTTGTGCAGCAAAGGGGCTGCATTGCACCTATCGGCCAGCCCTTCCATAGCTGCACAAACACGTTTGCTACAACCCATGCGTCGCTTAGTGCGTGGCGGCAGTTTGCAGCCAACAACGTGGGACAGTGCCATGCAATTGGCCAGCCAAACACTGGGCAACATCGTGCGCACACACGGAGCAGATGCGCTTGGCATTTATGTGTCGGGCCAATTGCTGACTGAAGACTATTACGTGTTCAACAAATTGGCCAAAGGCTTGCTGGGCACCAACAACATCGACACCAACTCGCGCCTGTGCATGAGCAGCGCGGTGGCGGGCTACAAGCTCACCCTAGGTGCCGACGCGCCACCCGCATGCTACGACGACGTGATGCACGCCGATTGCTTGTTCATCGCGGGCAGCAACGCAGCGTACGCACACCCTGTTCTGTTCAGACGCATCGAAGATGCACGCGCTAAGAACCCAAAACTCAAAATCATCGTGGCCGACCCACGCCGCACCGACACCGCTAGCAGCGCCGACCTGCACTTGGCATTGCAACCTGGCACCGACGTGACGCTGTTTCACGGCATGCTGTATGTGATGCTGGCCGAAGGCTGGGTAGACAAAGCCTACATCACCGCGCACACAGAAGGCTTTGACGCGCTGGAAACTTTGGTGGCCGACTACACACCCGCCCGTGTGCACGAGATCTGCGGTATCAATCCTGAACAACTGATGCAAGCGACACGCTGGTTTGCAGGAGTACCCGACCTCAACGAGGCCTACACGCCCAAACCCGCGTGGCGTACGCTCAGCCTGTATTGCCAAGGCTTGAACCAATCCAGCAGCGGCACCGCCAAAAACGCTTCGCTCATCAACTTGCATTTGGCAACGGCGCAAATTGGCAAAGCGGGCGCAGGCCCCTTCTCGCTGACGGGCCAACCCAATGCCATGGGTGGCCGTGAAGTGGGTGGTTTAGCCAACCTCATCAGCGCACACCGCGACATTAGCAACCCCGAACACCGCGCCGAAGTGGCTGCCCTGTGGGGCATTGACGATGTGCCATCTAAGCCCGGCAAGACCGCCGTGGAAATGTTTGAAGCCGCCGCTGACGGTGAAATCAAAGCGCTGTGGATTGCCTGCACCAACCCCGCCCAATCTATGCCCGACCAAGCCACGGTCCGCCGTGCTTTAGAACGCGCCGAGTTTGTGGTGGTGCAAGAAGCCTTTGCAACCGCAGAGACCTGCGACTTCGCCGACTTGCTGCTACCCGCCACCACCTGGGGCGAAAAAGAAGGCACCGTCACCAATAGCGAACGTCGCATCACCCGCGTGCGTGCGGCTGTACCTGCACCTGGACAAGCCAAACACGATTGGCAAATCGTGGTGGACTTGGCCACACGGTTGGCACAAGAGCCAGGCGTAGCCCCGCACAAAGACGGCCTGCACATGGCCTACACCTCGCCCGAGGAAATTTGGGTGGAGCATCGCGAATCCACCCGTGGTCGCGACCTTGACATCACCGGCCTGAGCTACGCGCATTTAGACCAAAGCCCTGAGCAATGGCCCATGCGCGAAGGTGCCACACAAGGGCAAGCGCGTTTGTATGAAGACAGCCTATTTGCCACCGCCAATGGTCGCGCCAAATTTGCAGCCCTGCCTTATGTGCCCACTGCAGATGTGCGTGAATCGCGCTTTCCGTTCTCGCTCAACACAGGCCGCTTACGCGACCAGTGGCATGGCATGACGCGCACAGGCTTGGTAGGAAAACTGTTTGGCCACGTGCCCGAACCCATGGTGCAACTGCACCCAGACGACATGTCGCGGCTTGGCTTTAATGAGGGCACTTTGGTACACGTCACTAGCAAACGTGGGTCGATCGTGTTGCCTGCCCAAGCCAGTGCTGACCTTGGCGTACACCAAGCGTTTATTGCCATGCATTGGGGCGCAGCGTTTTTGAGTGGACGTGACCACCAAAACAAACCTCTCGCGGGGGTGAACGCCATCACCACCTCGGCGTATTGCCCAACCTCGAAGCAGCCTGAGCTCAAGCATGCGGCGGTCAAAGTACTCAAAGCCGAATTGCCTTGGACTTTACTCGCCGTGGCGTGGCTGCCCGAGAAAAAAGCACAAATCACTTTACAAAATCTGCGTGCGCGCATGGTGCAGTTTGAATTCGCCAGCTGTGTACCTTTCAGTGATACACCTATTGAGGGCCAAGCACGTCAGGGTGTGTTGATGCGTGCAGCCTGCAGCGAAGTGGCTGATATGGCGCTACTGCATGACATTGAACAACTCTTACGGCTTAACGGTACAGACAGCCTGCGCTACGTCGATGCCAAACGCAGCCAACTACGAAGCCTGCGATTGCAACATAGCGATGCCAATCCAACCAAAGACACACAACTCAGCGCCTTCCTCATTGCAGGCGACACCTCGGCCGAAACGTGGCTCAAAGCCTTGCTGCAAACCCAAGCGTCAACCCAGGCCTACGGTCGTCGCTTGTTGATGACCGGCAGCAAACCACCGGTAGCCTTGGTCGATTCGGGCAACACGGTGTGCAGCTGTGTGGGGGTGAAAGACATTGCCATTCACAACCACCTCAAGATTTACAAAGGCGACAGCGCACAACGCTTAGCCTCCTTACAAGGCACGCTCAAGTGCGGTACCCAATGCGGCTCGTGCGTGCCTGAACTGCGCCGCATGATTCAACTCACCGAGAGCACGACATGATAAAGCAGCAGACACACCAGCAACCCCACGTCACACTTGTAGGCGCTGGCCCAGGAGACCCTGAGCTACTCACACTCAAAGCCGTCAAAGCCATTGCCGCTGCCACCGTGTTGCTCGTCGACGATTTGGTGAGTGACGCCATCGTGGCTAATGCCTCGCCCTCTACACGCATCATCTATGTGGGCAAACGCGGTGGCTGCAAATCCACACCTCAGGCTTTCATTGAAAAACTGATGCTGCAAGAAGCTTTGGCAGGTGAAAACGTGGTGCGCCTCAAAGGCGGCGACCCGTTCATCTTTGGACGTGGTGGTGAAGAGGTGGAGCATCTGCAACAGCAAGGCGTAAATGTCACAGTCATCAACGGAATCACGGCCGGTTTGGCAGGCGTCACATCGCTGGGCGTGCCACTGACGCACCGCGCCCATGCACATGGCGTGTTGTTCATCACGGGTCATGCCAAACAAGGCGCAACGGATGCGGTGGACTGGGCGGCGTTGTCGCACACCGCCGCACAAGCAAAGCTTACCTTGGTGATTTACATGGGGATGAGCGGTGCAGCACAGCTGCAAGCCTCGTTGCTGCAGGGACTCAGCACACACACACCTGTGGCAGTGATTCAACATGTGAGCCTGCCCACGCAACGCCATGTGGTGTGCACGCTCAGCGATCTACACAACACAGTGATACGTGACCAAATGGCCAGCCCTTCCGTCATCGTGGTGGGCGATGTGTTGCAAGGCTTGCTCCAACTCGAACAATCCAACCAGCGCTTCGTCGCTGCGGCCTAAATATTTTCAAGCAACTCAGGAGTCATCATGAACCGTCTCGACGTGACCGAAAAAATCATCAGCACCAAAGTCTCCAAAGGTATCAAGTGGGAAGACGTTGCCAAAAAAGTGGGCCTCTCCAAAGAGTGGACCACGGCCGCTTGCTTGGGCCAAATGACCTTAGATGCCAAACAAGCCAAAGTGGTTGGCAAAATTTTTGACCTCGATGCCGAAGAGCAAAAGTGGCTGCAAGTGGTGCCCTACAAAGGCTCCTTGCCCACACCTGTGCCCACCGACCCATTGATTTACCGCTGGTACGAAATCGTCAGCGTGTACGGCACGACCATCAAAGAACTCATTCACGAAGAGTTTGGCGACGGTATCATGAGCGCGATTGATTTCTCGATGGACATCGTGCGTCAACCCGACCCCAAAGGTGACCGCGTCAATGTGGTGCTGTCGGGTAAATTCTTACCCTATAAACAATACTGAGCGTGAGCAACGACGCTGCAAAGGCTCTGTTGGCGCAAATGTGCGCCAGATCTCATGTTGCGCCCAAACGACTGGTGGCACCAGGGCCAACGGCTGAAGAGTTGGATCTAATTTTCACTGCCGCAGCGCAAGCTCCCGATCATGGAAACATCCAACCATGGCGTTTTATTCTTGTACCCCAAGAAAAAAGAGCGGCGCTAGGTCAGGCCTTCTTGCAGGCGTTACAAGAACGAGATGCAAATGCAAGTAAAGCAGAACGGAATTTTGCGTTTGAAAAGGCATTTCGCGCACCATGTTTAATCCTTGCTGTAGTTGACCACGGCCCTACTGAACCTCAAGTGCCTGTGCATGAGCGCCAAATTGCTCTGGGGTGTGCGATTCAAAACATGCTTTTAATGGCACAAACACTTTCAATCGGAAGTGGTATCACGAGTGGTCAAGCTATGAATTCCCATTTCGTTCGTGAAGTCTTCAGACTAACGCCTAATGAAGAAGCAATGTGCTTTCTAACATTTGGTCAAGTAACGACGTATAAAAGCAAACGAAAAAGGTCTGATGTATCTGAGATAGTCTCAAGCATGGAATGAATAAGGACTGCTAACTCTTGAACAGCCACTCAATCTGGTTCGATAACTGTTCGTAGATCCGAACTTTTCGCTTAAGTGGTTCGAGCCCCAATCCTGGCCTCGAACTTTCACCCGCATAATCACGCAGGGAATCGCAAATTTGGGTGTTTTGGCTGAAAAGTTACATTATGTAACTTTTGGGATTATTACACGAATTATTACACGGTTATCAAAAATACACGTAAGTCATTGATTTATAAGGGTTTTTGACGGGCCTGGCTTTCTGTTAATCCGTAGGTCCCTGGTTCGAGCCCAGGTCGAGGAGCCACCTAAAAAAGCATCGCCTTGCGCGGTGCTTTTTCCTTTGTAACGCAACTAATTGTTGCGCTGAGGGCTTCTGGGTGACTTTTGGCCCTCGAATTTCATCGAGTTATTGCACACATATTACACGGTCGATGTGTAAAAGCAAGCGACTAAATGGATTAGTGTCACGCTGTTATACCTCCAGTTATCACAACATTATTTGTCTACTGGATTGTGTGCAATGCCAATCCCGGCTGTGTTGTTAGCCACAAAATTGCTTTAAAAATTGCTCGACTTTAGGCTTCAACTTGAGCGCCAATGATTGGTCTGTAAAGCCTGTGCGAAGGCGGCGATAGAGAATATCTTCAGCGCTACAGGCGGCTTCGTCCTGCACAGCGCTTTTAACGATTTTTTGTATCTGTTCGTCACTCCATTGCCCTTGAGTAAGCCATGCATTGTCTAGCAAGGGGTTGGCGCTGAGATTAAGTTGATCAGTGCTACATGGTTTACCTTTGGGCAAAATGCCATGCTCAATTGCCACATCCAATGCATCTTGGGCCATCCGACGATAAGTGGTCCATTTGCCGCCGACCACACGCAACGTGCGCTCTGCGACTCGTTCAACAAGATGAGCTCGTGAAAATTGAGAAGAGTTTTTTCCTGCTCCTGGCATTCGAACCAAGGGACGGTACCCAACAAAACTTGCTGTGATTTGCGCTGCATAGAGCGGTTTTTTAAGGGCTTGGCTGGAAGTTCGCAGCAACCAATCAATATCATCTTGTGGTGCTGTCTCGCTGTAATCTGGACAGCTGACGCTGATGTCAGTCGTTCCAATCAAGGTGTGACCAAGCCATGGCAGCATATAGAGTACACGGCCATCTGGGGTTTTAGGAAGCAAGACGCCACTGGAAAGGCCGATATCTCGCAAAACAATATGACTACCTCGCGCAATTGCAACTCGCTCCCCACTCCAAGCGCCCGTCGCGAAAATGGTGCATCGTGCGCGTAAGGTGTGTTGTGCAGAGTTGTCCTTTCGGGTAAGACTGACCAAATCAAAACCGTCATCGGCTTGACCATTCATCTCGGCACGGCAGTAATTCATCAACACTGCACCCCGCTGCCTAGCGCTAAGCGCAATTGATTGCGCCAGACGAGCGTCATCAAAAATTCCATCGTAGTACTGGATGCCATGGGGGCTAGCTTTTAAGGCGTTTGCCTGAACGTTGATATCTATGGCTGGGATGTAATGAGAACGACCCACATTGTGCCGTCCAGCGAGCAGGTCATACAGTTTGAGTCCGCTACCGTAAAAGGCTGCATGCGCTAGAGTTTCACAGGGTATTACAAATGACAACGCTCTAGCCACATGAGGTGCGTTCGCAAGCACAGTAGCGCGTTCATGTAACGCCTCCTTGACGAGTGCAAAATCGAGTTGCTGTAGGTAGCGAACACCTCCATGCAACATTTTTGAAGATCGAGAACTGGCACCGCTGGCAAAGTCTTCGGCCTCTGCCAATACAACGCTAAAACCCCGAGCCGCTGCATCCAGCGCTATACCCAAACCAGTTGCGCCACCGCCAACAACACAAATGTCCCATGATGGTTCTTCTTGCAGCGCTTGCCATGTTTGGTCGCGGCTTAGACCTTGAGTGCTGCCTGCTTTTTTGTAGTTATTTGATTTTTGCATTTACCCCCAACCTCGTGACTTTTCTATCGCCATAGCCCAGCGTTCTCGCTCTAGGCGGCGCCATGAATCACTGCCTGACTCTGGTTCGAAGCGACGATCGACTTTCCAAAATTGTGTCAATTCGTTTTGACTTTGCCAAAAGCCCGCTGCCAGCCCTGCAAGGTAAGCGGCGCCCAAGGCTGTTGTCTCTGTGATCTGTGGCCGAACCACAGGTATCTGCAATAAATTGGCTTGTGTTTGGAGTAACAGATTATTTTGGCTCGCGCCGCCATCTACACGCAGCTCCAAAATGTCAGCGCCAGATTGTGCGGACAAGTCTGCAGACATGGCCTGCAAAACATCACAGACTTGGTGCGCAATACCCTCCAGGGCAGCTCTGGCGATGTGACCTTTATTGCTGCCCCGTGTCAAACCAAGCAAGGTGCCTCTCGCAGACGCATCCCAATAAGGTGCACCCAATCCTGTGTAAGCGGGAACCAACATAACTCCGGCGTTATCTGGAACACTACAAGCCAAAGCTTCCACATCACGTGCTTCGGAGATGATGCCCAATTCATCTCGTAACCATTGAACGATAGCCCCGCCCATAAAAACACTGCCCTCAAGGCAGTATTGAGTTGGATTGATCTGCGATGAACTCAATTTCCATGCAGCGCTGCTAAGTAAATGGTGCTGAGATAACACGGGTTGCTGCCCCGTGTTGCACAGCAAAAAACAACCCGTCCCATAGGTGTTTTTCACCATGCCTGGGGTCCAGCAAGCTTGACCGAATGCGGCGGCTTGTTGATCTCCAGCAATGCCCATGATGGGTAGGCCGCCTAGTTGACGGGCAAACCCAAAATCCCCACTGCTTGGACGAACTTCAGGCAAAAGGGAACGGGGGATACGAAAAAGCTCAAGCAACTCATCATCCCAATCACCTTGATGGATATTCCATAGCATGGTGCGTGAAGCATTTGAAACATCAGTAGCGTGCACGGCAAGATCTTCGCTCGAACTTTGCACACTTCGTGTGAGATTCCAAAGCAACCAACTGTCTATCGTGCCAAAAGCCAGTTCATCAGCTTCTGCCATTGCTCGTGCACCTGAGACGTTATCTAGTAACCAAGCGACCTTGCTAGCGCTGAAATAAGCATCTAAAACCAACCCTGTCTTGGCCTGAATCATTTCTGATTTGCCTGCTAATCGCAGACGTTCGCACTCGGGGGCAGTTCGTCGGTCTTGCCATACTAAAGCTCGGTGAATCGGCAGACCTGTTTTGCGGTGCCATATGACAGTTGTTTCTCTTTGGTTAGTCATGCCCAGTGCAATGATTGATTCCGATGAACCAATTTGATCAATGACAGCTTTCGCCACAGTCAGTTGACTTTGCCAAATTTCCAGCGCGTCGTGTTCCACCCATCCAGGCTTAGGGTAATGTTGCGTCAATGGTTTCTGTGCCTGAGCCACAACCTCACCGCGGTGGTTAAAGACCAACGCCCTGCTAGAACTGGTGCCTTGATCTAGGGCAAGAATAAACTGACGAGAGCTGTTCTTTTGGTGTGAGATCATTTTTTAAAAATTAATTAATCAATACAGATCTAAAGAAGATCGACGTGAATTGATCTATCGGCTCCAAGCTGCGCATAAGCTTTGAACGCAATATGGCACCCTCCCAACCGACCCAAAAAAAACGCGACAGTGCTTGGGGATCCTGCTCCGGTGCTATTTCGCCGATATCGATCGCTTCAGCCAGGCAATCTGCAACACGTTTCTCCCATGAAAGCAACACACCTTCTAGTCGTTCACGAAACTGCGTATCGAGGGCAGCAAGTTCTTGACCAAGGTTGCCTATAAGACAGCCCCGCTTGAAATCAAACTTGACCATGCCATTTTTGGCATTCACAGTGAAATTGACCAATCTCTGCAGCGGCGATTGTGAATGGTCATTAAAAATACGGTCCATTTTTTTTGCGTAATACGCTTCATAGTTGTCGATGACGGCATGTCCAAAATGATCTTTGCTTTTAAAGTAATAGTAGAAAGAGCCTTTGGGTACGCCGACACGCTTGAGCACTTCATCAATACCCGTTATTTGAAACCCGCGCTCAGTCAAAAGTTCGGTTCCACACCAAACCAAAGCATTTCGAGTATCTGTCCGTGTTGCGGCGCGATTGCCGCTTCTGCTGGGACTCAATGCCACATGACTGGTGAGGTGTTCTGACATGTAAGATTCTCCAATTGGCTTGTGATTTTTTATAAGGCTTATTGCGGCCAGTAGCGTTTTTTAACCAATTTTTTATAAAGCTTTCCTGTAGGCAAACGCGGGAGCTCTAAGTCGAAATCTATCGATCGCGGACATTTGAAGTCTGCTAATTTTTCCCGACAAAATGTCTGTAGCTCTAGCGCCAAAGCTGGGCCAATATCGGATGCGTGGACTGGTTGTACAACGGCTTTAACTTCCTCACCCCAATCATTATTGGGAACACCGACAACAGCTGCGTCCAATACTTTCGGGTGTTGTAGCAACACGTTTTCGATTTCTTGGGGATAAATGTTGACGCCACCGCTAATGATCATGAAGGCTTTTCGGTCTACCAAATAGAGATAACCTTGCTCATCCAGGTAGCCAATGTCACCGAGGGTCGTCCAGCCCAAGGAGTTACGTGTTTGTGCGGTACTCACGGGGTCGTTGTGATAAGTGAACTGGGGACCATCAGAGAAATACACAGCTCCTAGCTGACCTACCTCTAAAGGAATTCCTTCTTCATCACAAATGTGCAGCTTGCCTTGTGAAGCACGACCCACCGACCCTTTGTGCTGCAACCACTCAGCGGGAGTGATGCTACAAAAACCGTTGTTTTCAGTCCCTGCATAGTATTCGTGCACGATTGGCCCCCACCATTGCATCATTTGTTCTTTCACATCAACTGGACAAGGGGCGGCAGCATGCACCGCCATTTTCATGGATGACAGATCGAATTTTTCACGTATGGCTAGGTCAAGTTTGAGCAATCGCACAAACATCGTGGGCACCCATTGACTGTGGGTGATGCGGCATCGCTCAATCGTCTGCAGGGCCAGAAGTGCATCAAATCGCTCCATGACCGTAACGGTTCCACCCATCTTGATCACCGTCATGCTGTGACGCAGAGGAGCAGCATGGTAGAGAGGCGCGGTAGACAAGTAATGACTGTCTGCGTCGTATCCAAACAGTGGCGACAGCAACGTCACCAACATGGTTCGTTGTCCTGCCGCTGTCTTGGGCAGTGGCCACAGCACCCCTTTTGGGCGTCCAGTTGTGCCCGACGAATAAAGCATGTCACTGCCTTGGAAAGGTCGTTCAAGTGCAGATGTCGGTTTTTTCGCACATTGAGCAATCCAATCTCCATGCGCCTTTTTTTCAACACATGCACCTAAGCTCATGCACTGAAGCGAACTGGGTAGCTTGGAGAACAAATCTTGGTCAACAGAATCCAAAGTTACCGAATAAACAAACAAGCGTGCACCGCAATCTCGGATGATGTATTCAATCTCATCGGCTGCCAGGCGGGTACTGATCAGTGTGTAATACACGCCACTTCGATCCAAACCAAAGCAAAGCTCCAGTAATTCACGGCAGTTATTCATCAGCACGGCCACATGGTCGCCTGGAAGGATGCCTAAATCTGAAACCAAATGCGCAACTTGGTTAGCACGGTCTTCGAGTTGTGCGTATGTGACTTGCTCACCACTCTCGCACATCTGAAATGCGACTTTTTCAGGATCAACGTTGACAGGTTGAATAGGAATTAGCATCAAGCCCCCATTTTTAATGGGCAATACAGACTTTGCCGAACTGAGCACCGCTCTTCAAATAGGTCATGGCTTCTTTGAGTTCCTCGAATGCAAACACCTTATCGGTCACAGGCAGGATCTGATGCTGCGCCATGGCACGCAACATAGCCTCCATGCCATCACGGTGCCCAACGGTTATGCCTTGAAGACGCACTTGGCGTGTGATGATGTGGCCTAAAGAGGTGTTTACACTGCTTCCCGACAAGATGCCAATCATTGCCAAAGTACCGCCTGGTCGAATGCAGCGAAGAGATTGTGGAAGTGTTTTTTCACCACCTAACTCCAAAATCAAATCGTAACCACGCCCCTGAGTAATCTCTCGGGTGGCTTTTGCCCATTCGGGCTGTTCACGGTAATTAATCACGGCATCAGCACCCAAGGCGACTGCGCGATCCATTCGCTCTTCGCTTGAACTGATGACGGTGACATGTGCTCCTAAACTTTTGGCGAACTGCAGTGCAAACAAAGCAACGCCGCCGCATCCTTGCACTAAAACTCGATCGCCTGTTTTGACATAACCATTAGTGACCACAGCACTCCAAGCAGTCAATGCGGCGCAAGGAAGGCTTGCAGCTTGGATATCGTTCAGGTAGTCAGGGACTCGAACCAAGCCCTGTTCAGACAGACACATCACTTCTGTCATGGTCCCATCAATAGGCCCCCCCAGAGATTGGGTGAGTCTCTGCAAATCTGGTTCGCCCCCGATCCAACCCTGAAAGTATGTGGGGCAGACTCGATCACCTATCTGAACACGCGAAACGCCTACCCCAACTTCAATAACTTCCCCAACACCATCAGAGATGGGAATCAATGGCAATTGACCGGTATAGCTACCATAGCCGCGCTCTGGCACAACGAGGTCGCGGTAATTGAGCGAAGAAGCGCGCATTCGAACTAAGACTTCACCATCCCTCGCTGTCGGCTCAGGACGCTGTGAAAGTTTTAGGTTGTCAATTCCCCACTCCCCCTCAATTTGAAAAACGCGCATCTAGATTGCTCCTGGTTTGAAACGAAAGTCATTTGCCACACGCTCCAGCAGCATTGCAGTCGATCCGTCAGCTAATGAAGCTGTATGGGCTGCAGTGAGATGCCTTAAAAAAGCATAGCGATCCAAAAATCCTTCCGCCCCCATAGCGTGCAGGAGAGTTCCCAATTGAGTCTGAGCCATACTTGTTGCATAAAGTTTCGCTTGGGCCGCAGCAACTTGAACCTCACCACTGTTGTCAATGAGGTCACACGCCTCCCTCACCAATAGCTCACCCGCTTGTAATGCTGTTGCTGCTTGCGCTACCTGCCAACGCCAGCCTTGGTATTGATCTAATGACTGGCCAAATGCAGTTCGCTTTTGCCCATAAACGCAAACATCAGTCAAAGCTTGAGACACCATAGCGCAACACATTGCCGCAACATAAGTGCGCGCACGATTGATAGCACCCATGATGTCAACAATCGCTTTTCCTGGTTCGTACAAGAGGTGAGATGAATCGCAATAGACATTTGTCAAGCGAAATCCACCAATACCCATGCTACTCAGGGCGCTACTGGTGGCAATGGCAACACGCTGGAAACCTGGAGAGTCAGCACGGATAAAAAATGCCGCAATTCCTTTGACTCCTGAACCCACTTGAGTTTGTGCGTAAACCACGACACCGTCAGCATGAGCAGCATTGATGATCCAAGTCTTTGACCCGTTCAGCATCCAACCATCGCCATTTTGGATGGCTGTGGTTTGAATTTGCCCTAAATCTGATCCAGCGCCAGGCTCAGTCAGAGCAGTGCATGCAACGAAGTTGCCACGCAATAAATCATTCAAATAAAGAGGTGACAACTCATTGGGCGATGCTTTCACCAACTGAACTGCAACGTTGTGTGAATTCACCAATGCCATAGCAGCACTGAAATCAATCAGCGCTAGCTTGTGCAACACCTGTACCTTGTCACCAAAAGACAATGCAAATCCACCTAAGTCAAGCGGCACTTGTAGGCTCAATAATCCCGCAGCACCAGCAGGCTCAAACAATGCACGTCGATCAAAAAGACCCCGCCCCCATTGCGGTGCGTTCGGAACTAGGTGCAGTTGCGCAAATTGATCCGCTTTTTCAAATACGCTTGCCCCACGCTTGGACATCTCTTCTGTATCTAAGGTCATTTCATCATGCCTTGCTTGTTGGCTTGTTATCACTTGCGATGGATTGACTCGAACGTAACCACCGCCAAATGGAAGCAATCAACGGCACCAGCCCCTTGGGCAAGAAGATAGTCGCGACCACCAAAATCAAACCATATGTGATGAGCCTAAAACTGTCAGCAAACCTTAAAAGCTCTGGCAAGAATGTGACAGAAACTGCCCCAACTATGGGGCCTGTTAGCGTCCCGCTACCGCCCAAAATGACCGCCAAAATAATGTTTAAAGATTGATCGACGCCAAACGGCTCGGGATTTAAAAAGCCGATGTAATGCGCATAAAGAGTCCCAGCCAAACCAGCCAAAACTGAACTCATCACAAACGCAAACAACTTGTAGCGTGAAGTCATGACACCCATGGCTTCTGCCAGATCTTCGTTTTGGCGTATCGCCAACATCACCCGTCCAGCACGGGAGTGCAGTACCAAGGCGCAAAAAATGGTTGCCAATACTGCTGCAGACAAAGCAAGAGCGTAATAGTTGAGATTGCTGCGACCCTCAAAATTGAAGACATGCCCAAAAAATGTCAGCTCGCTCGGGCGGGGCACATCAGGTATGCCGGCTTCGCCTCCAGTCAGCGCGCGAAACGTCATCAGCACAATAAAAATAACCATGTTGTAGGCTAGCGTGACGATTGAAAAGTAGTGTCCTTTGACGCGAAGACTCGGATACCCCGCAACTATTGCCATGACCCCAGTCAGCAAAGGCGCAACCACTAGCGTTACCCAAACAGAAATACCAAAGTTCATTGTCAATAGGGTGGATATGTAGGCACCAATACCCATAAATCCCGCTTGAGCAATCGACACATAACCTATGAAACCTTGCGTTAAATTTTGGCCTTGCGCAAGCACAATCCAAATCAAAGCCAAGGTCATCAAATGAATGTAATAAGGAGATTTGAAGGCATGAGGCAATACCAAAGCAACTGCTACGGCAGCAAAACTCAACATCAAAGGATTGGTAAAAAGGCGTCTCATTTTTTCCCCATCAAGCCTTGTGGCATGACCAGCAAGACCAAGATCATGATTAAGAAGGAAATCACATCCTTATAGGCTGACGATAAAAAACCTGCTGCCAAGGACTCGCTGACACCCAAAACCAAGCCACCCAAAATTGCACCTGGTAATGATCCAAGTCCACCCAATATCAAGACGGCAAAACCTTTCACCGCAAAACTTTCACCGACGCCAGGTGCAAGAGCTAACAAAGCGCCAATGAGCGCACCTGCAGCCACCCCTAGGGCGGAAGAAATAGCAAATACAACAGATGAAACAAAGTTCACATTGACACCCATCAGCACCGCTGCATGCCGGTTTTGAGCCACAGCGCGAACAGACTTTCCCGTTTTCGTCTTTAAAAGAAGTACCGTCACAACTGCGACCAATGTGACTGCTGTAACGATTACAACCATTCGTAACTGCGCAACGAAGATTCCTCCAAAATCAAACACCTGTTGATATGGCGTTTGAATGATCACCTGATCGGCACCAAACAGCAGTAAGTTGCCGCCCTCCAGCATCATTGTTAAACCTAAAGCGATGATGAAGGCATTGATGTGTGGTGCATCACGTACAGGTCGATAAGCCAAGCGCTCTATGAGCATGCCCATCACAGCACCTACTGGCATAGCCATTGCAATACTTGTAAAAAATGAAAGCCCCATCGAAGTGGAAAATACAAACGTTAAGTACCCTCCAAACATGGCCAAGGAGCCATGCGCAAAATGCGCTATACCTAAAATTCCAAAAACCACTGTGAGTCCGAGCGCTACCAATGTGTAGACGGAACCAATGGTTAGTCCATTGAATATTTGTTGCAGTAATTCATTCATCGCATTTCACCGTTCGGATGTGCCAACTGAGGAAGACAGAAAACCTCGCGACTCAGCTACAAACTGAGTCGCGGGTTATTGGCCATTAAAGCTCAGGACCTATTTGCGAATACTGCGCAAAAATTGTGAATAAGCTTTGTTATCGGATGGCAATTCGGACACGAAGACCCACTTGCCCTTTTGCCACTGGAAAGCACCATTGGTCGTATAAGCCTGACCGTTCTGGTCAAACATGGCACCTCCATCGTTTGCCATGTACTTCATGACAGCTTCCTTGGGAATAGGCAAAGTACGGACTGCGTCAGCCACTTTTTTGGCATCCTTTGCGCTACCTGCGCGCTCGATGGCATTTTTCAACACATAAACTTGGTCATAAGCGTAGGGCGAGCTAGGTGTAGGCGCTTGGTCGAATTTTTTTCTGTAATTGGCTTCGTAAGCCTTGGCCTGAGGCCCCAAAGCCTCTACGGTCAGCTCTGTTGGGCGTAGATCCCAAACACCTTCCATTTGCGCACTCGTCACCACTTTGAGGAACTGCTCCTCACTACCACTTGTAAAACCGTAACGCGGAACATTTAGACCCAACTCCACTGCTTGACGGTAAACAAATGCCGCTGGCTCAACGTAACCCACGACCAAGATGGCATCAGGTTTGAGTCCGCGAATTTTTGTCAATTGCGGTGTCATATCGCGATCACGAAGACCAAATGCTTCTTTTGCAATGATCTTGCCGCCCACTTTATTTAATTCTTTTTCAAACGCGTCGACGTATTGGGTATAAAAACCAACCTCTAAAGCGCCAATGACAGCGACATTTCGAGCACCCTTTTGTGCGACAAATGTACCGGCTGCAGCGCCAGTGAAGTCTGCTGGAGGACGCGTCCTGAATACATTAGGAATTCCCTGAGCCGTAATGGCACGCTCAGCAGCATTACCGACCAACATCAATGCGTCCTCTTTGGCAATGAAGGATGCCACAGCACTGGTTGAACCGGAGCAGCAAAAACCCAAAAGGTATTTCACATTATCACGGTCGATCAGCTTGCGCACACTATTGGTAGCCTCAGTTGGGTTAGCTTTGTCGTCCGAAGTAATGACCTTGAGTTTGTAGGTGGTTGCACCGGCCTTTATGCCGCCTGCCGCGTTGATCTCATCAGCCGCCATTTGTACTGCGTTAGCTTGCGGTAAGCCATAAACAGCACCACCACCGGTCAACGCATCGTTGACCCCGAGCACCAAGACTTCATCGGCTGCATGCACAACGGAAGTCAGTGCTGCGCCAATGACCAGCGCTATCAAAGTCATCTGTTTTTTCAGTCTCATTTTTGTCTCCAGTTAAAAGTTTTGCAACTACCCATTATTGGGATGCTGCTTCTACATCAATAGCCCAAATAGGCTTTACTAACTTGCGGATCATTTTTTAATTCTTGCCCTGTGCCTTGAAGCACAACTTCGCCCGCTTCCAAAACATAAGCTCTATCTGCCAAACGCAATGCCATTGATGCGTTTTGTTCAACCAAAACGATGGTTGTTCCCATTGCCTTAATGCGAGCCAAAATTTGCTCAACTTCTTCAACAATTTTGGGAGCTAAACCTAACGAAGGTTCATCAAAGATGCAAAGTTTTGGCCTCGCCATTAGTGCCCGAGCTATAGCTAGCATCTCTTGTTCACCACCTGAAAGTGTTCCTGCTCTTTGCTTGGCACGTTGGCGCAAAACGGGAAAGAGATCAAGCATTTTTTCGACATCATTTTTCTGTTCGATATCTCTGCGCGTATGTGCACCCATTTCTAAATTTTCAACAACCGACATTTCTGAAAATACTTGCCTGCCTTCAGGACACATGGTGATGCCTTTGCGGACAATCGCATGACCACTCAGACCATCCAAACGCTCCCCTAAGAATTCAATGCTTCCGGAACGAACTTCGTTAAGACCACAGATACAGCGCAATGTGGTGCTTTTTCCAGCTCCATTTGCTCCGATAAGTGCAACACATTCACGCTCATTCACATCGAGACTGACCCCGTGCAAGACATTAACTTTCCCATAGCCTGCTGTTAGGTTTTTAATATGTAGCATCAGTGCACTCCACCCAGATACGCTTCAATGACAGCCGAGTCTCGCTGAATTTCCTCAGGCCTACCTTCCGCTATCTTTTCCCCGAAATTGAGCACCACAATACGATCACACACTTCCATAATCAACCCCATGTGATGCTCGATGACCAAAACGGCTAAACCTCTTTTGCGAATACGCATGATGACGTCAGCCAGTTCTTTACGTTCTTTTGCCACCATTCCTGCAGCGGGTTCATCCAGCAAAATCAGTTTTGGATCTGCTGCCAGTGCGGTCGCGATCATCAAAAGCCGCTGCTGAGCAGATGAAATAGTTGAAGTTGGATCGTTTGTTACACCACCCAGGCCAACAAATTCAACTAACTCTTGTGCCTTAGCTCTTTGTTCAGCGTCTTGAACTCTTGCTTCCTTAAGTCTTAGAACAAAACGCCAAGGAGAGAGGCCGTAGCTTGTATGACAGGCTGTCAAAACTTGCTCGAGCACAGTGAATTCTGAAAGCAAACTTGTAGTTTGAAATGTTCGCGATAAGCCAAGCGGTACACGCTGACTGATGGGAAATTTGTTGACGTTTTGGGTTCGCCAAACAATATCGCCGGAACTCGGTGGTATGGAGCCTGAAATCAAATTCACCGATGTAGATTTTCCAGATCCGTTTGGTCCAATCAAACCCACAATTTCATTTGAATTCACATGCAAGCTTAAATTCTTAACGGCTTGTACGCCACCAAAATTCTTACTGACTTGATTCAAAGTTAGCAGTCGCTCTTGTTCAGGCATTTGAACTGTGTCTTTCACGGTTGCAATTGAAGTAGCTAAATGTTTTTTGTGCAGACGTTCTAGGCCTCAGCACAAAACCATGTGGGTCAGTTTAGTAATAGACCGGTCGTCTACAACAGGGGTATTCCCTGCTTCTAAGCTGAAGTAAAGACACTCCGCTTTTTGCAAGGTAATGTTCATTGACGTTATCGGCCTCAGGCACAATGCAAAACAATTCTTATGATTAAGCTTTAAAAAAACACTTAAAAAAGTCACCCATAACTTTGGAATTTTTTTATGAAATTATTGAGTGAACACGCTACAAGCGCTCATGAAAGGTTGGCACTTGGAATTCCTCCTTTACCGCTTTCAGCTGATCAAACCAGAGAATTGACAAGCCTCTTGTCAACGTCATCCTTAACCGACGCCTCTCTTGTGCATCTGTTATCGAATTTAGTTCCTGCCGGCGTGAGTCCATCTGCGCTGGTAAAGGCTGAATATCTCGATAAACTTGCACGCGGTAAGACCAAGTGCGCGACCATTTCTGCAGAAACAGCAATTACTCTTCTGGGCACCATGCTAGGTGGTTACAACGTTCCAATATTAGTCAGCTTGTTGGACCTTGAATCAGTGGCCGCGGCAGCTGCCAACGCTTTAAAAAATACTTTACTTGTCTTCGACCACTTCCATGAAGTCAAGCAAAAAACAGAAGCAGGCAATACGCACGCACTTTCAGTCTTACAAAGTTGGGCAGAAGCGGAATGGTTCACTTCAAGGCCCTTGCCTCTTGCATCAATTTGACTGTACTAAGAATTCCTGGAGAAATAAACACGGACGACCTTTCTCCAGCAAAAGATGCATCCAGCAGGCCAGATATTCCGCTTCACGCGCTTTCTTTCCATCGGTTTTTTGATACTGAGCTTTTAGGATATAAAAGAGGTGAAGGTTCAGTTCTAAATGTCATTGAAGAGTTGAAGAAGAAAGGTTTTCCCCTTGTTTATACAGGTGATGTGGTTGGCACCGGATCGTCACGCAAATCAGCAATCAACTCGCTACTTTGGTGGACTGGCCAAGATATTCCATTCGTACCCAACAAGCGCGCAGGAGGTATTTGTTTTGGAAATAAGATCGCACCCATTTTTTTTAACTCGCTCGAAGATGCCGGTGCACTTCCCATTGAATTAGATGTCAGTAAGTTAAAGATGGGGGATCATGTAGAGCTTCGTGTTTACGATGGTGTGGTTCTTAGAAATTCTGAATCAATCTCTGAATTCAAGTTAAAAAGCGAGGTGATGCTTGACGCTGTCCAAGCAGGTGGCCGAATACCTTTAATTGTTGGGCGAGGCCTTACCTCTAAGGCGCGCGAAGCTCTAGGACTCAAGCCATCAACTGCCTTCAGACTTCCACAAGCTCCTAATTCTCAGGTGACAGGCTTTACGCTAGCTCAAAAAATGGTTGGGCGAGCAATAGGCTTGCCTGAAGGTGTTGGGGTTCGACCAGGCACTTATTGCGAACCAAAGATGACCTCGGTCGGTTCACAAGATGGAACTGGGCCGATGACAAAGAATGAGCTTACTGAACTTGCTTGCTTGGGCTTTGGCGCTGATCTGGTCATGCAGTCCTTTTGTCACACAGCAGCTTACCCGAATGCTGCTGACGTGGAGATGCACCAAAATCTTCCAAGCTTTATGACAACGCGAGGCGCAATCTCTTTACGCCCGGGGGACGGCATCATTCACAGCTGGCTGAATCGAATGCTGCTGCCTGACACAGTTGGAACAGGTGCAGACAGTCACACACGATTTCCGATCGGAATTAGCTTTCCTGCAGGATCAGGACTTGTTGCCTTTGCTGCAGCAACCGGCGTGATACCCCTTGACATGCCAGAGAGCGTACTGGTGCGCTTCAAGGGCGATATCCAACCAGGAATCACCATCCGTGACCTTGTGCATGCAATTCCATATCAAGCGCTAAAAGAAGGACATTTGAACCTTGAAAAAAATGACAAGAAGAATATCTTCTCAGGGAAAATTATCGAGATTGAAGGGCTTCCTGACCTAAAAGTAGAGCAGGCATTTGAGTTCGCCGATGCCACTGCTGAGCGATCTGCTGCTGCATGCACGATTCGTCTGAATAAAGCTCCCGTTGCGGAGTACATCAAGTCAAATATCGCACTGCTGCAAAAAATGGCGAACCAAGGTTACGAAGATAAACGTGCCCTTGAGCGTCGAGTGAGGGCCATGCAAGTTTGGGAAAATTGCCCTACTCTTTTAGAACCTGATCATGACGCAGAGTACTCAACAGAATTGATCATAGATCTAGCAACAATTACAGAACCACTCCTCTGCTGCCCAAATGATCCAGACAACGTGAAGCCACTTTCAGAGGTTGCTGGTACAAAAATTGATGAAGTCTTCATCGGATCGTGTATGACCAATATTGGACATTTTCGGGCAGCTAGCAAGATACTTGAAAATAAAATTGATATACCGACCAAGCTTTGGATTGCCCCTCCAACCAAAATGGACGCTGTAAAGCTTCAAAAAGATGGATACTTTGATATATTGAAAGACTCAGGAGCACGTTTAGAAATTCCTGGCTGCTCTCTTTGCGTGGGTAACCAAGCAGTGGTCAACCAAGGATCAACTGTTATGTCGACCTCCACCAGAAATTTCCCAAACCGAATGGGAAAAGACACAAGCGTTTTCTTAGGATCCGCTGAGCTTGCATCCATTTGCTCCCTCCTTGGATTTATTCCATCTGTATCTGAATACCATAACTACTTAAAGATTTTAGATGGAAGTGCTAACGAAATTTACTCACTCCTGGATTTCTCAAAGGATTCAAGCATGACAACATTTTTGGATTAATCAAGTAGGAAACATAAGTATGAAATTACCATCCATTAAAACTATTCGTAGAAGAACTCTGCTTGAATACGGCTGTCTTTCTCTTGTACCAATTAATGCAGTTTCTCAATCGAATTACCCATCTAAACCGATTCGTTTGATTGTTCAATTTGTACCTGGCGGCAATGTAGATACATTTGCTCGGCTGCTTGCAACCAGACTTTCAATTAAATTAGGGCAACCCGTCTCCGTTGATAATCGAGGCGGTGCCAATGGTGCAATTGCATATCAAGCTTTGGCTTCATCTCCCAAGGACGGTTACACATTGGGTATCGGGCACATTGCTCAGCTGGCGCTTAACCCCCATTTTTTGAAAAATGTGGGATATAAGCCTCTTACTGATTTCACAAGCATTGTTCGATTGGTTGATGCTCCTAACGTTCTGGCCGTTCATCCATCGACTGATGTCAAGACGTTCAAAGAGTTCATGGCTCTTGCAAAACACAAGCCTGGTCAGGTTACTCTTGGCCATGCAGGCGTGGGAACTGTAGGCCACCTCAGTGGCGCATGGCTCGAGAAAGAAGCTGGTGTGGATTTCCTGCAAGTACCCTACAAAGGTTCTGGGCAGATTCTCAATGACCTCTTGAGTGGACAGGTGATGGCAAGTTTTGGTTCTTTGCCTTCGTATATGCCAAGTATTGAAGCAGGAAAGTTAAGAGCTATTGCTGTAACAACAAGCAAGCGTTTACCTGGTTATCCAGAAATTCCAACAATTTCCGAGTCTGGTTATCCTGGATATCATGTAGTCGCTTGGCTAGGACTTATTGGGCCAGCAGGGCTACCATATGAAATTTCCAACTCGTTAGAACTAGCTGCACTCGAAGTGATTTCTGATCCTAAAAATAAGACAACTCTCGACTTAAACGGTTTTTTGCCAAATCCAGCAAACTCTAAAGAATTTACTGCGTTTGTAAAGTCCGAATATGCTTCTTGGGGAAAGATCATCACCGAGCGCGGCTATACAGCTGAGTAATGTCGATAAAAAACTTGCATGCGCAGTAAATGAATTAATTTTAAAAAATTACTCAAGTAATCTTGCATTACGAGAGTAATTTTAGTCAATAAATCATGATTTTTTTTGCTGTAAAAAACGCTCAGCAGCAGTGTCGTTAATCGAATTCCATAAGAGTTGGTCTTTCTGGAAAGATTTAAAGTTAGATAAGATTTTTGCGAAAAGTGGGTTCTTAGTAGCGTTGTCATCTAAAACTTCATCGGCAGCCTTTTGCATTCCACGCATTACCTCAGTCGGCCAAGTGCTTAACTGAACTCCGCCGCCAACAATTCGTTTCAATGCAGGAATATTTAAAGCATCATACTTTGCGAGCATGTCGATTGAAGCCTCACTACATGCTGACTGCAAAACTGCTCGGTATGGGACTGGCAAAGCCTCCCAAGCTTGCTTGTTGACTAATAGAGAAAGAGATGCGTTTAATTCCATTACTCCGGGTCCGTAATAGAATTTAGCAACCTTGTTCAAACCTAACTTTTCGTCATCATAAGGCCCGACCCACTCAACAGCATCAATAGTTCCTTTATCCATTGAAGTGTAGATTTCACCCCCGGGGATTTGTTGTGGAATAGCACCAAGTTTGGCATAAACTTGACCAACTAGGCCTGGGCTTCTTATACGTAAGCCTTTAAGATCATTTAAATTATTAATCTTTTTCCTAAACCACCCACCCATTTGTGCGCCAGTATTTCCAGCGGGAAATTGAATAATATTAAATTTAGAATACACATCCCGCATCAACTCCAGACCACCACCGTAATTCATCCATGCATGTTGTTGACGAGGTGTAAGTCCGAACGGAACACCTGTGTCAAATACAAGCGCAGACTCTTTCCCAAGATAATAAAATCCCGCAGTGTGGCCGCACTCAACTGAGTTGTTTTGAACAGCATCTAATATACCTAAAGCTGAGCTGGTTGCCATGGGTGCATTTGAGATGTGGCGACTACGAGGCTTGGATCTCACCTGGGGCAGGTGGCCGGCTTTGCAGATTGATCTGGCATGGGCCAAATGGCGATAGAAATCTTGTGGTCCCGGTAGACACCCATCTGCCGTTTGATCAAGACGCGTGGCCTAAGCAGGGCGCATTTCCGATGGTGCCTTACAGCAATCGGTTGAAAGATGGGCGATTTCAATGGGATGGCAATGATTACCAAATTCGCTTAGTCCCAGGGCACGGCTATGGACTTCATGGATTCGGTCATCGACAAGCATGGCAAGTCGATGAGGTACACGCGCACTCCGTGTCCATGCGCTTGCGCCACGAAGCCGATGCCATTGAGTGGCCTTGGTCATTCACGGCGCGACTTGTGTATTCACTGTCAGACCACGGCCTTGCAGTGGATTTGATGATTCGTAACGAGTCCGCCACGTCGATGCCAGCGATTCTTGGCTGGCATCCCTACGTCCCTGCCCTTTGGTTTAGCGGCGACAGCGCTTGTGGGATGGCATGTGCGGTGCATGATGTGGATGATGACGGTTCATGCACCTTAGACATTACGGGGAACGAGCCCCAACACATCGTGGCAAATTACGGCTCTCCCCACACACTGGCGCTTCAGGACTTGCGTTCCAACTGGTCGATTCAGTCATTCATGCGTGAGCGATGGATTTTGACGACAGACGCTGCACACCTCGTTCACCATGTGCCCAAAGAATTGGCCTACGCCTGCATTGAACCAGTGGGTGCATTGCCGGGCGCTTTGGGCTTAGCCTCTGGCCATGCTCTGCAAAATGAAATTAGCCTAGAGTCCAACACTTGTCGCCATTTGAAATGCAGACTTCAAGCCACGACTGAGGACAGCCAGGCTGCACACGCAGGCTTTAGGTGACAGGCGCGGGATTGAACAACACCAAGGCGTTGTGCAGTTTCCAGTGCTCGGCCCATGTTTTTTTGCGACCGCTGGCCACTTCCAGCATGAGCTCAAACAACTCCATACCCACCTCTTCAATTGTTTTGGTGCCGTCGGCAATCGCGCCCGCATTCACATCCATCAGGTCATGCCAGCGTCGCGCAAGATCAGTGCGTGTGGCCACTTTGATAACAGGACACTCAGCCAAACCGTAAGGGGTACCGCGCCCTGTGGTGAACACATGCAAGTTCATGCCTCCTGCGAGTTGCAAGGTCCCACAAATGAAATCACTCGCAGGCGTGGCCGCATAAATCAAGCCTTTTTGCTTGAGCTTTTCGCCCGGTGACAACACCCCAGAAATCGGCATAGTGCCTGACTTGACGATGGAGCCCATGGCTTTTTCAACGATGTTGGACAGGCCCCCCTTTTTGTTGCCCGGTGTGGTGTTGGCACTGCGATCGACCTTGCCACGGTCAAGATAAGCGTCGTACCAAGCCATCTCACGAATCATGGCCTCGGCCACCGCTGGCGAGGTGGCGCGAGAGGTGAGTTGGTCAATGCCATCGCGCACTTCCGTTACCTCTGAAAACATCACACTGGCGCCCGCTCGTACCAATAAATCGGAGCAATAGCCTACGGCTGGATTGGCAGTCACGCCCGAGAACGCATCGCTGCCACCGCATTGCACCCCCACCACCAATTCGCTGGCAGGCACGGTCTCACGGCGGCGTTGGTTCAAGCGCTGCAAATGTTGCTCGGCTGCTGCCATGATGGCGTCAATCATCGACATGAAGCCTACATGCGCTTGGTCTTGCAGGCACACCACATCCAGTGCCTCGCCTCGCTGGTCGTTGATGGGGATTGCACCCGGTGGCATCAAGCGATCAGGCTGCAACTTTTCGCAGCCCAAGCTCACCACCATCACTTCACCACCAAAGTTGGGGTTGAGGCTGATGTTGCGCAGGGTACGAATGGGAATTTCTGCGCCATCAGCATCAATGGCTACGCCACAGCCGTAGGTGTGCTCAAGGCCCACCACATCATCCACATGGGCAAACTTGGGCAGCAGCTCCGCCTTGATGCGCCCAACGGCAAACTCAACCACACCGGACACACATTGCACCGTGGTGGTGATCGCCAAAATATTGCGGGTGCCCACGGAACCGTCGGCATTGCGATAACCCTCAAAGGTGTAGCCCTCGAGCGGCGGCAGGGATTTGGGCTTCACCGTGGCCATGGGCAAGTTGTTTAAACCGCGCACCGACGGCATTTGCAGCAAACGTTCATGCACCCAACTGCCGGCTGGAATATCTTTCAAGGCATAACCAATGGCAATCCCATAGCGCAGTACCGCACCCTCCGCAGGAATGTCGACCAAAGCCACCTTGTGGCCCTGCGGCACAGCGTCACGCAAACACAAACCATCTGGCAACACCGTCCCTTGGGGCAAACCGCCGTGGTTGGCCACAATCGCCACATTGTCTTGGTCCTGCATTCGGATGGTCAGTGGGGTCATCAAGGTCTCCTAACTTTTGGCTTCCCGTCGAAACCTTTACAAACCCAATGATAGCGGTACCATATAGAAACGTGCAAGCACGGTTCGCCAAACAATTTCATGACCGACAAAGAACACCCCAAACGCTCACGCCGCAGCAGCGGCGCCATCACCCTGCGCGATGTGGCCATGCTCGCGGGGGTGGCACCCATCACAGCGTCACGTGCCATCAATACGCCCAACCAAGTCTCGCCCGATGTGTTGCGCAAAGTGCAAGAGGCTGTGCAGCGCACAGGCTATGTGCCCAACCGCATCGCCGGTGGCCTGGCTTCTTCACGCAGCCGACTCATTGCGGCGGTGGTGCCTAGCACGGTGGTGTCGGTATTCATGGAGACCATCGAGTCTTTGAACGGCACTTTGTTTGATGCGGGCTACCAGCTGATGCTGGGTCAATCAGGCTACTCTGCCGAACGCGAAGAACTGCTGCTTGAAGCCATCATTGGCCGCCGCCCCGACGGCATTTTCATCACTGGCATCTTGCCGCCGGGCAAGGCACGCACGCGCCTGATGGCATCGGGCATCCCCGTGGTCGAGACGTGGGACTTGACCCCTACACCGATTGACATGCTGATTGGCTTTTCTCACTCGGACATTGGGCGCGAAGTGGCTCAGTTTTTGATGCACAAAGGCTACAAAAAATTTGCCATCGTCCGCGCCGAAGACGAGCGCGCCGACCGCCGCACCACGGCCTTTCAAGAGACTGTCGCTCAGCAAAATTTGCCACCCGTATTCATCACCAATGTGGGTGCCTCACGCTCCCTCAAAAGCGGTCGCGAAGCCATGTCTCGGATCTTGACCGAAGCACCCGATACCCAAGCTATTTTTTGCAGCTCTGACCTCTTGGCTCTGGGTGTCATGACCGAGGCCCGCGCCCGTGGTTTGACAGTGCCAGACGACATTGCCGTGGTGGGCTTTGGTGATGTGCCTTTTGTAGCAGACATGGTACCCGCCCTCACCACCGTGCGCATCAATGGCGGGCAAATTGGCCAACTCGCAGCGCAATTTTTGATCGATCGCGCCGACGGCCGATCCGTTGAACCACGCATCGTGGATGTGGGCTTTTCCATCATCGAGCGTGACAGCACCCGCACCTAGCGAAAACCCTGATTTAAAAGTATTGACGGCCTGTTTCGGTGTGGCTAAGATGGCCAAAATCATTTTGGTAGCGCTACCAATTTAAACATGGCAATCCATTTCTCTTGATCGAAACTTCACATCTATGGCCACTTCCTCTCACATGTATCCCCGCCTGCTGTTGACAGGTGCTGCAGGTGGTCTTGGGCGCATCCTTCGCAAACGCCTCAAAGCGCGCTGCGATGTGCTCAGAGTCAGCGACTTGGAGAATTTGGGCTCAGCTGAACTCGGCGAAGAAGTCATGCACGCCCCGTTGCAAGATCGCCCCGCAGTTTTCAAGCTACTGGAGGGCGTGGACGCTGTCGTGCATTTGGGTGGCATCTCAACTGAACAGCCCTTTGACGACATCGTGCAAGCCAACATCATTGGCGCTTACAACCTGTATGAAGCCGCCCGCACACACGGCACACGCCGCATTGTGTTTGCCAGCTCCAATCACGTGACAGGGTTTTATCGCCAAGACGAAGTGGTCAATGCCTCGATGCCCGTTCGTCCAGATGGGTATTACGGCCTGAGTAAAGCCTTTGGCGAAAACTTGGCGCGTTTTTACTTTGACCGCTATGGCATTGAAACCGTTTGCTTGCGCATTGGTTCCTCATTTGCAGAACCCAAAGACCGCCGCATGCTCGCCACATGGATGAGCTATGACGACCTTGAGCGGTTGGTCATCGCCAGCCTGAACTCTCCCGTCGCGGGGTTCAGCGTGATTTATGGCATGTCAGATAACCACCACGTGTGGTGGGACAACACAGCCGCCAAACACATTGGCTATCGCCCGCAAGACAGCTCCGAGCCGTTTCGCGCCGCGCTAGAAGCCAAGCAACTCACCCTCGATTTGAATGACCCCGCCGTGATTTACCAAGGCGGTGGTTTTGTCAAAGCCGGTCCTTTCTGAATTTCAAACCACAACAGGAGACAGCCATGAAAATTCGCTCAAATTCACTCAAACCCTTGGTCGCTGCTGCGGCAACATCGCTTTTTGCGATGGCTGCACACGCCACTGAATTCCGCTCATCAGACATTCACCCCGATGACTACCCCACTGTGCAAGCGGTGCGGCATATGGGCGAAGAGCTAAGCAAAGCCACCAACGGCAAACACAGCATCCGAGTGTTCTCCAAGTCGGCACTGGGCAACGAGAAAGACACCATTGAGCAAACCAAACTCGGGGCCATTGCCATGACCCGTGTCAACGTAGCGCCCATGAACAACATTTGCGCTTCCACCATGGTGCCCACCATGCCGTTCTTATTCCGCTCCACCGAGCACATGCGCAAAGTGTTGGACGGCGCGATTGGCGAAGAAATCCTGAGAGACTGCGAAGCCCAAGGTTTTATCGGCTTGGCGTTTTATGACTCGGGCGCACGCTCCATCTACACCGTGAAAAAACCCATCAAAACTTTGGCAGATACCAAAGGCTTGAAGGTGCGCGTGCAGCAAAGCGATTTGTGGGTGTCCTTGCTCGAAGCCATGGGCGCTAATGCAACGCCAATGCCGTTTGGTGAGGTCTATACCGCGCTCAAAACCGGCTTGGTCGATGCCGCAGAAAACAACTACCCCTCTTATGAGAGCTCGCGTCATTTTGAAGTAGCCAAGTACTACAACAAAACTGAGCACTCGATGGCCCCTGAAATCTTGCTGTTTTCAAAGAAGGTGTGGGACACGCTTCCTGCTGACGAGCAAAAACAAATCCGCGCTGCCGCCAAAGAGTCTGTGACTTACATGCGCAAGCTTTGGGATGAGCGTGAGACCAAATCACTCGCCATCGTGAAAGCGGGGGGCGCAGAGATTGTGGAGATCGACAAGGCCGCGTTCCAAGCTGCGATGAAACCTGTGTATGACAAGTTCTTGAAAGACCCCAAACTCCAAGACATGGTCAAACGCATCAACGCCGTCAGGTAACGCATGTACACACGCTTTTGTGCCGCCCTTGCGCGGCTGTGTTTAAAGGTAGGCGTTGGCGGTCTGCTGCTGCTGATAGTGGCCGTGCTCTACCAAGTTGTGGGCCGCTACGTGTTGAATGACACGCCTACCTGGGCTGAGAGTAGCGCAGTGCTGCTCGTGCTCTACGTGACCATGCTGGGCATGGCCGTGGGCGTGCGCGATGCGGGGCACATAGGCTTGGAGTCTTTGCTGGTGCTTGTGCCTGAGGGTATACGCCTGAAGATGGAGTTGCTGATCCACGCCCTCGTGTTGGGGTTTGGCTTGGTGATGGCCTACAACTGCGCCGTGCTGGCACAAAGCGTGTGGGATTACAAAATCCCAACCCTCGGCTTGTCCGAGGCATTCAAATACGCACCGCCAGCTTTTGCTGGCTTGTTGATCGCCTTATTTTCTTTGGAACACATCATCGCTTTGGTGCGCGGTGAAGAGGTGGAGCCCGCATGGCACTGACTATTTTGTGTGTGAGCTTCACGCTACTTTTGCTTCTAGGCGTGCCCGTGGCGTTTTCCATCGGTTTGTCTTCATTGGCAGCCTTGATGTTTGAAGGCATGCCCTTGGCGGTCGGCTTTCAGCAAATGATTTCTGGGATGAACCCGTTCTCATTCCTGGCCATTCCTTTTTTCATCTTCGCGGGTGAAATCATGATGTACGGCGGTATCGCCGACAAGATAGTCAACTTTGCCAAATCTCTGGCAGGCCATCTGCGTGGCGGCTTGGGTATGAGCAACGTGCTGGCGTGTACCTTGTTTGGTGGCGTATCTGGATCCCCCGTCGCCGACGTGTCAGCCATGGGCGCCGTGTTGATTCCGCAAATGAAAAAAGAAGGCTATGACGCCGACTACGCGGTCAACGTCACCACCCATGCCTCATTGGTGGGTGCTTTGATGCCTACCAGCCACAACCTCATCATCTTTGCATTAGCGGCAAGTGGCAAGGTGAGCATTGCAGCTTTGATTTTGGCGGGTATCGTGCCTGCCGTTGTGTTGACCATTTGCAATTTGGTTGCGGCCTATGCTGTGGCTGTCAAGCGTGGCTACCCCGCTGGGACTTTCCCAGGCTGGTCAGTGGTGGGTTACTCCTTCGCGCAATCCTTGCCAGGACTCTTTGTCGTGGTCATCATCATCGCAGGCATTTTGTCTGGCGCATTCACAGCAACCGAGTCCGCCTCTGTTGCGGTTATTTGGGCGCTTTTCTTAGCAGCCTTCGTCTACAAAAAGCTCACCCGTGAGCAGTTGCTCAAAGCAGCGTCAAAAGCTGTGAAAAGCACCGGCTCCGTCTTGCTGTTGATTGGTATCAGCTCGATGTTTGGCTATTTGATTGGCCTATACGGCGTGGCAGAACTGACGGGTCAAATGTTGTCAAGCTTAAGCTCCACACCATGGGTCATTTTCCTATGCGTCAACATCATCTTGTTTGTGCTGGGTACGTTCCTTGACATGGCTGCTACGATTTTGATTTGCACGCCAATCTTCTTACCCATCTGCCAACAAATGGGCATGAGCACCGAACAGTTTGGCATCGTCATGCTCATCAACTGCGCGCTGGGCTTGAACACGCCACCTGTTGGCACGACGCAATTTATTGGTTGCACGATTGGTGAGATCTCGGTGGGCACGGTCATGAAAACCATTTGGCCGTTCTACGGCGGATTGATTGCAGCCTTGATGCTGGTCACCTATGTACCCGCCTTCTCCATGTGGCTGCCCAACTTAATTTTGAAATAGCACCATGACCACTGGACCTGAAATTGCTTTTGACACCAACGCCCGCTACCCCGACCCTCGCGTCGAGGTCTTGGATGAACGATTTTTGAGTCTGCGCTTGTTCAGCGCCAGCGTCGAGCAGCTTGCTAGCGGCATGCGTTGGGCAGAAGGTCCGGTGTGGTTTGGGGATGGGCGTTATTTGCTGATCTCAGACATTCCCAACAACCGCATCCTGCGATGGGATGAAGCGTCTGGTCATGTGAGTGAATTTCGCAAACCATCGCACAACACCAATGGCTTGACGCGCGATGCACAAGGCCGTCTGCTGAGCTGTGAGCACCAAACACGCCGCATCACACGCACGGAATACAACGGGACGATCACCGTATTAGCAGATCAATTTGAAGGCAAGCGTTTGAACTCCCCCAACGACATCGTGTGCCAACGCAATGGCACCGTGTGGTTCACCGATCCACCCTTTGGCATCTCAGGCGATTGGGAGGGTGATGCGGCACCAGCTGAACTGCCTCATGCCTTGTATCGCATCCGTGCTCACGATGGCTCGCTCCAACAAGTGCTTACAGACATTGATGGACCCAACGGGCTTGCATTTTCACCCGATGAATCTGTTTTCTATTTGGTCGAGAGCCGAGCCAAGCCTCATCGCAAAGTATGGGCTTACGACGTTGATTTGAACGGCGATTTATCTCACAAGCGCGTGGTGATTGATGCCAATGGGCCAGGCGCGTTAGATGGAATTGCAGTGGACATCAACGGCAACATTTGGTGTGGCTGGGGCAGCGACGGCTCGGCGCACGCCAAACCCGAAGCGCTGGATGGCGTGCGCGTGTTCGCACCCGATGGAACAGCCATTGGCCACATCCATTTACCAGAGCGCTGTGCCAACCTGTGCTTTGGCGGGGTCAAAAACAACCGCCTTTTTATGGCGAGCAGTCACTCGCTGTATGCGCTCTACACCAACACACGTGGCGCAACCTAAGCACCGCCTTTTCATACACACACAAGGAGAGCCAAAATGAACAAACGTCAACTATTTTTAAGCCTAATGATGAGCGTTTGCGCCGCGGGGACTGCACACGCCTGGCCTGACAAACCTGTTACTTTGGTGGTTCCCTTCCCGCCTGGTGGCGCCACAGATTTGATTGCCCGCACCTTGATGCCTAAGCTACAAGAAAAACTGGGCGGCAGCTTTATCACCGAGAACAAAGCAGGCGCGACTGGCACGATTGGCGCGGGCTTGGTGGCACGCGCACCGGCAGATGGCCACACGCTGTTGGTGTCTTCCCTCGGGCCTTATGTGATTGCGCCGCATCTGCTGGCCAAAGTACCCTATGACGCGCTGAAAGATTTCGACTACATCAGCATTGCTGTACAAGCCCCTAATGTGTTGGTTGTGCCTGCCAGCTCACCGCATAAATCCATGGCCGATGTGATTAACTTCCAAAAGGCTAACCCCAACAAGATGACCTTTGCCTCATCCGGCAACGGCAGCAGCGACCACCTGACCGCCGAGTTGTTTTGGCTACAAACCGGCACCACCGGCATCCATGTGCCCTACAAAGGCGGTGGCCCTGTGATGATCGATTTGCTCGGTGCACAAGTGGACTCATCGTTCATGAACATCAACACAGCCATGCCGCAAATCTTGGCTGGCAAACTGCGCGCCCTCTCCATCACCAGCGTCAAGCGCTCTCCCCTATTGCCCAATGTGCCATCACTCGAAGAGTTGGGCATCAAAGAGGCCAATGTGTATTCATGGCAAGCCATTGCAGCACCCAAAGGTTTGCCGGCCGACATCAAAACCAAACTGCATGCGGCCATTGTGGCCGGCTTGAATGACCCACAAGTCAAAACTAAATTGCTCGACTTAGGTTTTGAGATAGTGGCCAACACACCCGAACAATTCACTGCTTACCAAGCATCTGAATTCGTGCGCTGGAAAAAGCTGATTGAAACCCGCAACATCAAAGCCGACTGAGTTGGCCATCCAAGACCTCATGCCTCACACCTCCCCCGTCATCACACAGTTGCGCGTCATCCCCGTTGCGGGGCATGACAGCATGTTGATGAACCTCTCTGGCGCACACGGCGCCTTTTTCACGCGTAACTTGCTCATCCTGACCGACAACGCTGGCCGCACGGGTCTTGGCGAAGTGCCTGGTGGGGAAAAAATCCGCGCCACTTTGGAAGATGCCACCGAACTGGTCGTGGGCCAAAGCATTGGCAATGTGCAAGCGGTGCTCAACACCATGCAAAAGAAATTTGCAGACCGTGACACCGGTGGTCGCGGCTTACAAACCTTTGACTTGCGCACCACCATCCATGCCGTGACGGCAGTGGAGTCAGCCTTGCTCGACTTGCTTGGCCAGCATTTGAACGTGCCAGTGGCCGCGCTCTTGGGCGAAGGGCAGCAACGCAGCTCGGTTGAGATGTTGGGCTATTTGTTTTTCATCGGTGACCGCACCCAAACCGACCTGCCCTATCGCACCGAGCACGAGGCCGACAACGCATGGTTTCGCCTGCGTAACGAAAAAGCCATGACTCCCGAATCGGTGGTGCGTTTGGCCGAAGCGGCGCGCGAAAAATACGGCTTCAACGACTTCAAACTCAAAGGAGGCGTGCTCGCAGGCGAGGCTGAGATTGAGGCAGTCACGGCCTTGCACCAACGCTTTCCAGACGCTCGCGTGACGCTAGACCCCAATGGCGGCTGGCTGCTCAAAGATGCGGTACGTTTGATGCGCGACATGCGCGGTGTCGTCGCTTATGCCGAAGACCCTTGCGGGGCAGAGGACGGTTTCAGCGGACGCGAGGTGATGGCAGAGTTTCGCCGCGAAACCGGCTTGCCCACAGCCACCAACATGGTGGCCACCGATTGGCGACAACTGGTGCATTCGCTCTCACTGCAAAGCGTGGATATTCCCTTGGCAGATCCCCACTTTTGGACCATGGCCGGCTCAGTGCGGGTGGCGCAAACCTGCCGCGATTGGGGTCTGACATGGGGCTCACATTCCAACAACCATTTCGACGTTTCACTGGCCATGTTCACCCATGTCGCCGCAGCCGCACCAGGCAAAGTCACCGCCATTGACACCCATTGGATTTGGCAAGATGGTCAAGGCCTCACCAAAGAGCCTTTGCAAATCGTCAATGGCCATGTGGAAGTTCCCAACAAGCCAGGACTGGGCATTGAGCTAGACATGGTGGAAGTCGAAAAAGCCCATCAGCTCTATTTGCAGCACGGCCTTGGCGCGCGCAATGACGCCATGGCCATGCAATACCTCATCCCCGGCTGGTCGTTTGATCACAAGCGCCCTTGCATGGTTCGATAACTATTTTCTTCTAAGACACACACCATGCGCCCCAACAAAATCAGAGAGATTTGGCAAGCCGGCGGAGCCGTCGTGAATGGTTGGCTCGCCATCCCCAACAGCTTTTCGGCTGAAACAATGGCCCACCAAGGCTGGGATTCACTCACCATCGACTTACAACACGGCGTGGTGGACTACCAAGCCATGGTCACCATGCTGCAAGCCATCTCCACCACCGAAACTGTTCCTGTGGTGCGGGTGCCTTGGCTAGAACCTGGGATATTGATGAAGACATTGGATGCAGGCGCTTACGGCGTGATTTGCCCCATGGTCAACACCAAAGAAGATGCACAAAAACTGGTGGCCTACACCCACTATGCGCCAAAAGGCACGCGCAGTTTTGGCCCCGTGCGCGCCCTGCTCTATGGCGGTGCTGACTACCCCAAGCACGCCAACGACACCATCGTGACCTTTGCCATGATTGAGACTGCAGCAGCGCTCGAGAATTTGGATGACATCCTCAGCGTCGAGGGTTTGGACGCCATCTACATCGGGCCCTCTGATTTGTCTTTGGCCTTGGGTTGCAACCCCACCTTTGACGACCTCGACCCCAAAGCCGCTGAGGCAGTGGATCACATCTTGGCACGTGCCAAAGCACACGGCGTGGTGGCAGGCATTCACAACGGCACGCCAGAGTCCGCGCAAAAACGCTTGGCCAAAGGTTTTCAGTTTGTCACCGTGAGCTCAGATGCACGCTTGATGGCGGCTGGGGCTCAGCAAGTCATCTCCAAAATGCGCGCATCAAAGTTAACTGTGTCATCTGGCAGCTACTGAATTGAATAGGAATTTTTATGAAGATCGGTTTTATCGGACTCGGCATCATGGGTTCTCCCATGGCGCAACATCTGTTGGCAGCTAAGCATGAGATGTTCATTCGCACTCGCAGCAAAGTACCTGTCGAGTTGGCCAATGCCCATGTGTGTGCCACCAATGCCGATGTAGCTCGCGCCGCAGACATCATCTTTTTGATGTTGCCCGATACGCCCGATGTGGACGCTGTGCTATTTGGTCAAGGTGGTGTGGCCGAAGGTTTGAGTCAAGGAAAAATCGTGGTGGATATGAGTTCCATCTCCCCCATGGAGACCAAAACCTTTGCACAAAAAATCAACGCCTTGGGTTGCGAATATTTAGACGCCCCCGTCTCGGGCGGCGAAGTTGGCGCCAAAGCAGCCAGCCTCACCATCATGGTGGGCGGCTCACAAGCCACCTTCAACACGGTGAAGCCTTTGCTTGAATTGATGGGCAAAAACATCACCCTCGTGGGTGTCAATGGCGACGGCCAAACCACCAAAGTGGCCAACCAAATCATCGTCGCGTTGAACATTGCTGCTGTAGGCGAAGCTTTGTTGTTTGCTAGCAAAGCAGGCGCAGACCCAGCCAAGGTACGTGCTGCACTCATGGGTGGTTTTGCCTCGAGCCGTATTTTGGAGGTGCATGGCGAGCGCATGATCAAGCGAACTTTTGATCCTGGCTTTCGCATCGCCTTGCACCAAAAAGACTTGGCCTTGGCACTCAATGGCGCCAAATCCATGGGTGTGTCACTGCCTCAAACGGCGGGTGCAGCGCAACTCATGCAAGCCTGTGCGGCCAATGGGTGGGGGCAACTTGACCACTCCGCTTTGGTCAAGGCACTGGAATTAATGGCAGCACACGAGGTTGTAGCTTTGACATAAACGGCTGCCTAGCGATTTATGGCTTGTGTGGCACCGGTAAGTCCAGTCGCAAAAATGCTTCAGCTGGGGCATCATTTTTTTCCATGATGGCACCGATCTGCGCCATCAAGCGTTGTTCCACTGCCGCGTCACGGATAGGCTGCAATTGCGCCGGGTCCGCTGCCAGATCGAACAAAACAGTTGTGGTGTCTTCATAGCCACTTCCCTGCCCTGTGTGGCCGACCGGCTGGCCTTTGGCATTGCGCCGCGCCGGTACTTTGAGCAAGGGCACGCCTTGTGTGAAGTTAAAGCCACGCGCCAATTCGGCCTGGGCCAAATCAGAGACGGCAAACATGGACTTGAGGTGCATGGGCATCAAGGTGTACTCAAACAAATCCTGGCGCGTCATGTCCTGCGGGTAACGCAAATAGGTGTAGCGCCCGTCGGTGATGTTGGTGGCCGCGCCAAACATGCCGTAAATCGCCGCTTCACGCAACTGCATGTCTTGCGCCAGCACAGGCAACAGCGAGTGGCCTTCCACTGTGGCCGGTGGTTTGACCCCGTGCAAATCGAGCAAGGTAGGCATCAAGTCGGTGGTCTGCGTGAGGGTCTGACGACGCTGACCCGCTTGGGCGGTGAAAGCGGGGTGTGCAATCAGCAGCGGAATATGCGCGATTTCATTGAAAAAAGGCATGCGGTTTTTTCCCCACCAGTCGTGCTCGGCCAGCAAAAAGCCGTGGTCGGTGCTGAGGATGAGGGTGGTGTCCTCCCACATGGCGTGGCGATCCATGTAATCGAGTAGGCGGCCAAAGTATTCGTCGCACATGCTCAGCAAGGCGGCATAGTTGGCACGCATCTCCTGAACTTCCAGCGCGGTTTCCTCATGGCGTTTGTAGCGCGGCCAATCCAGGATTGGGCCGTTGTAGCCCGTGGGGTAGCGCTCGCGAAAACGGGCCGGCGCGGAAAAAGGCTCGTGCGGATCAAAGCACTCCAAGTGCAGCACCCAGTTGTCCGCATGCCGGTTGGTGTCCAAAAAATCAAAGCCAGCCTGAAAGCTGCGCGGGCAGCAGTAGTCTGCCTCGTCTTGCATGTACTCGCGGTTCACCATGGTTTGCAGTCGCCCATCGTTGGGACCTTCGGGCTGCTGCATCGGGTGATACATCTGCTTGAACCGATCGAGGGGCGGCTGCACCATGGCCTTCCATTTGTCCCACTCTTGGCCGCGTATGAACTCCCAGGACGAATAGCGGTTGTGGTAAGTGGCCCCGCCGTCTTCCCAGTAGTGGTAGTGATCTGAAATCAGGTGTGTGTAAGTGCCTTGGGCACGCAGCAGCTCAGAAAACGACTGGTCAAACGGCTCGAGCGCACCCCAGCTGCGGTGCAAAAAATTCAAGCGTCCGGTATGCAGGTCACGCCGGGCGGGCATGCAGGGCAGACTGCCTGCGTAGTGGTTATCAAACGTTACCGCACGCTGTGCAAAGCGTTTGAACTGAGGGGTAGCCACGTCGCTGCCGCCATAGCATTCCAGCGCATTACGCACCAACGAATCAAACAATACAAAAATAGTTTTCATTGGGCAGCCTTTAAGACAAGCGTGCACTTCAAGCTGATTTGGGCCTGACGGTTTATGGGCGTGCAGCCCAACACATGTTACTATAGGTAGAACTATCAGATATTTATGCAGTCCTCGGCCCATCCCATCTTTCCTGACAGCCCTGTCCCACTGTATTCACAGCTGGCCGACTTGTTGCGTCAGCGTGTTCGGCGTGGTCTGTGGGGGCCGGGCGCTAAAGTTCCGTCGCTGGAAGCCTTGGTGGCGGAATTTCAGGTCGCTCGCATCACGGTTCGCCAGGCCATAGACATTCTGACCCGCGAAGGCCTGTTGCTGCCGCAGCGCGGGCGGGGTACCTTTGTGACCGATCAAATTCACACCGAACACTCCCTGACACTCGAGACCTCCTTGAGTGGCTTAGCGGATGCATACCGCAACGACAAGCCTGATTTGACGCTTTTGGAAGAGTCTGGCGTGCAACCGCCGCTCAGTGCCATGGACGGCAGCGCTGCGCCCGCTTACCACCATATGCGCCGTGTTCATTCGCGGGATGGTCAGGCCTATTGCGCCGCCTCGCTCTACATTGACCAGCGCGTCTTTCGCCAAGCCCCCAAGCGCTTTCGCCAAGAAACGGTTATTCCGGTCATGGTGGATTTGCCAAAAGTGACGATCGCTTCAGCCCGCCAGACTTTGCGTATTTCCACGGCCGATTTAGAAATCGCGCACCTGCTTGCAGTCGCGGTTGGATCGCCAGTTGCAGAAGTTCGACGTCTTTGCTTGGCGCCTGACGGCACCGTGTTGTACCTTGGGCAAATTACCTACCGCGGTGATTTCATCCAATTCGAAATGCAGCTCACGCTGTAGAAAACTTTTTCAATCCACACGAAGGACGCTTCCATGTATAAAAACGCATCTACCGGACGTCGCGCACTGAACACCTTGCTGCTCGCCAGCGGCATGTTTGTGCTTTGCCTGCCCTGGGCACAGGCCCAAAGCTATCCAAATAAACCAGTGCGTGTGGTCGTACCGTGGCCTGCTGGTGGTCTCGTAGATGTTGCGGCGCGCCAACTCAGCACCCGATTACAAAACACCCTGGGGCAGCCTTTTACGGTAGAAAACAAGCTCGGTGCAGGCGGCAATATCGGAGCCGACCAAGTGGCCAAAGCCAGTGCGGACGGCTACACCCTGCTGTTTACCACCAGCGCTTTGACGATTGCCACAGCCATGCGAGCCCCTATGAGCTTTGACGCAGTGAAGGATTTGGAACGCGTGGCAGTGGTGGCCTCCGGCCCGCAAGTGCTGGTGGTCCACACAGGCAGCAAGATCAACTCCTTGCAAGACTTGATCACGGTCGCACGCGCCAATCCTGGCAAGTTGAGCTATGCGTCTGCGGGCCTTGGATCGCCCGCGCACTTGACCGGCGAATTATTGAAGTCCAGGCTCAATTTATTTGTCGTCCATATTCCCTACACAGGTGCGCCTGCGGCCATCAACGACCAAATAGCCGGTCGCATCGACTACCAGTTTGCCAATGCCGCGGTGGCTTTGCCTCAGATCAAAGCAGGCAAGTTGCGTGCACTGGCAGTCACCAGCCCGCAACGCATGCCTGGCCTGCCGCAGGTGCCCACCATGGCAGAGGCTGGCATGAAAGATTTTGAAGTCGAGCAATGGCTCGGACTTTTGGCTCCCAAGGGAACGCCAGTGGTGGTGGTTGACAAATTGGTGGGCGAAATCAACAAAGTGCTGATGCAAGAGGACTTTGGTCTTGCCATGGCCAACATCGGTATGCAAAGCGCAAAACCGGGCAAGCCAGAAGCGTTTGAGGCATTTTTCAATCAAGAGCTGGGGCAATGGATCAAAGTGGTCAAAGCAGCAGACATCAAGCCCGATTAAGTCGCCTTGCCCCATTGCAGCGATGAATCACGTTCAACCCAATATCTTGCTGGTCATGGCCGATCAATTGGCCGTCCCCACCTTGCCCTTTCACGGGCACCCGCTGGTTCAGACCCCGCATTTAAGCCGCTTGGCCGCCCAAGGCGTGGTGTTTGACAGCGCCTACTGCAATTTCCCGATCTGCGCACCCTCACGCGTGTCCATGCTCACCGGGCGCTTGCCCCACGCCGTGGGCGCGTATGACAACGCGGCCGAATTTCCCTCCGCCACACCGACCGTGGCGCATTACCTGCAGCATGCGGGTTACCGCACGATCTTGTGCGGCAAGATGCATTTCATTGGTGCAGATCAGTTGCATGGTTTTGATGAACGCTTGACCACCGACATTTACCCCGCCGACTTTGCCTGGACGCCCGACTGGCGCAAAGGCCCCGCCTACCGACCCACCGGCGTGAGCATGCGCCCGGTGCTGGAGGCGGGCCCCTGTGTGCGCAGCATGCAAATTGACTACGACGACGAAGTGGAATACAAAGGCGCGCAGTGCCTCTACGACTTGGCGCGGTCACCAAGTGACAAACCGTTTTTCCTGACGGTCTCTTACACCCACCCACATCCGCCATTTGTGGCACCGCAGCGCTTTTGGGACTTGTACCGCGAAGAGGACATAGACGCGCCGCGTGTGCCCCCTATCCCCTATGAAGCGCTGGACGTCCACAGCCAGTGGCTGTATGTGGCCCATGCGCAAGATCTGTACAGCGTGTCCGAAGCGCAGGTTCGCCGCGCGCGCCATGCCTACTATGGCATGGTGAGTTATGTGGATGAAAAAATTGGCCGCATCCTGAATGTGTTGGAAGAGACCGGCTTACAAGACAACACCGTGGTGGTGTTTTGCGCTGACCATGGTGAGATGCTGGGCGAACGCGGCATGTGGTTCAAACAATGCTTTTTCGAGTCCTCGGTGCGTGTGCCGCTGATTGTCTCCATGCCCAAGCGCTTTGCGCCTGCGCGGGTGAGTGAACATGTTTCGCTAGTGGATCTGCTACCGACCTTGCGCGACCTCGCCCATGAGGGGCAGCCGCCCCCCGCAGTCGGCCCTTTGCATGGGCAAAGCCTTTTGGGCTTGCTGCAAGGCGCAGCCGAGCCACAACGCTGCGTGGTGTCGGAATACAGTTCCGAAGGCGTGATGGCCCCCTCGCGCATGGTGCGCATGGGCCCTTGGAAATACATCTTCACGCACGGCCTAGCGCCTTTGCTGTTCAACCTAGACAACGATCCCGACGAACTCGACAACCTAGCCGGGCAAACTGCACACACACAAACCGAGCAAACCCTGCATGCCCGATTGGTGCAGGATTGGGATCCGCCCACCGTGCATGCGCAAATTTTGGCCAGCCAGCAAGAGCGCTTGTTTTTGGCAGAAATTGCCAACCGGTCCGAGGCCAAGTCCAACTGGGCCTACCAACCCTTTGTGGATCAAAGTCAGCGATTCATACGCGGCTCGGGGACTGCTGGGCCGACTGCGGTGAAAGCGCGTGCGCGCTTTCCTTTCGTCGAGCCTGTGCAACCCGATCTCAACAAGTGAAGCCCTCGCACACGCGACAGGCGCAAATTAGAACGGCTGAATTAGAACGGCCTCAACGGGTGGATGAGGCCATCTCATCCGCTACAACAAGCCGGCTTGCGAAATGAACTTTGGGTTCAGATAAGCCTGCAGCGCCTCGGTGCCACCTTCCGAGCCGTAGCCTGAGTCTTTGACGCCGCCAAAAGGTGTTTCTGGCATGCCCAAGCCCAGATGGTTGATGCTGACCATGCCGGCTTGCACGGCGCCACCGATTTGCTGGGCTGTGCGGGCAGAGCGGGTCCATGCATAGGCGGCTAGGCCGACGGGCAGGCGATTGGCTTCGCGCACCGCATCATCAAAGGTGGCAAAGGGGTTGATCAGCGCGATCGGACCAAAAGGTTCTTCGTTCATCAGCCGGGCCTCAGGCGGTACTTCGGTCAGCACCGTAGGAGCAAAGAAATGACCTGCACCGTCCAGCGCTTTGCCACCTAGCTGGAGCTTGGCATGGTGGGTTTGCGCATCAGCCGTCAGGCTGTTCATTGCGCTGAGCCGTCGTGGGTTGGCCAAAGGCCCCATGGTGGTGGCCGCATCGAGTCCGTTGCCCAATTGCAAGCTTCGGGCTTGTGCCACAAACTGCTCGACGAATGCTTGGTAGACGCCTTCTTGCACCAAAAAACGCGTGGGAGAGACGCACACCTGGCCCGCATTGCGAAACTTTCCTGCCAGCATCGTTTTGGCCGCCAGCGCCACATCGGCATCGTTAAAAATGATCACCGGTGCATGGCCGCCAAGTTCCATGGTCATGCGCTTCATATGTTCGCCCGCTAAGGCTGCAAGTTGCTTTCCCACTGGCGTAGAGCCGGTAAACGATATTTTTCGAATCACCGGGTGTGCGATTAAGAAAGACGAAATGTGAGCAGGGTCTCCGTAAACCAGATTGACAACGCCATCGGGCACACCAGCATCAATAAAAACACGAATCAACTCGGCTGGTGAGGCTGGCGTTTCTTCGGGTGCCTTGACAATGATGGAACACCCCGCCGCCAAAGCTGCAGACAGCTTGCGCACGATTTGATTGATTGGAAAGTTCCAAGGTGTAAAAGCAGCCACGGGCCCCACGGGCTCTTGGATGACCAATTGGTAGACGTCTTGCTGGCGTGGGGGGATCACCCTGCCATAAGCCCGTCGCCCCTCTTCGGCAAACCAGTCGATGGTGTCTGCAGCGGCCAGAATTTCCATCCGCGCCTCTGCCAAAGGTTTGCCCTGCTCCTGAGTCATCAGCCTAGCCACGTGCTCAAGCCGCTCGCGTAACAACTGCGCGGCTTTGCGCAAGATTTTGTAGCGTTCAAACGCACTGGTGATTCGCCAACGGGCAAAGCCACGCTCGGCAGCATCGGCCGCCTCGGCCAGATCGGCGGTCTCGGCGCATGCCACCTGACCCAGTACTTTGCCAGTGGCGGGGTTGTGCACAGGCAGCTGGCGCGCGCCAGCACCCTCTCGCCAGTGTCCGTTGATATAAAGCTGAATGTCAGGATAGTCAGTCATGGGTCAGGGGTCGCTGAAAAGGTAAAAAAATATCGCCAACAAGGAATCAATGGCGCATGGGGGGATGTGTTTAAACGGCGTCCTGCAGCAGCATGGCGACCCCCTTTTCGCCGATCATGATGGTCGCAGCATTTGTGTTGGCCGACACCACGCGCGGCATGACCGAGGCATCCATCACACGCAGACCCTCTACACCGTGAACCCTCAGTTCTGGGTCGACTACCGCAAGGTCGTCATCTCCCATGCGGCAGGTGCTGGTTGGATGAAACACGGTGCTGCCGAAGTTGCGCGCGAAGGCCTCCAAGTCGCTCGGGCCTGGCAGCTTCTCCTCGACCCAGAGATGGGCAAAACTCTTTTGCTGGTAAATCTCACGACACATGCCCAGACCCTCCACCAGGGTTCGGACATCGAGCGATTCTTTCAAGTAATTGGACACAATGGTCGGCGCTTGCTGCGGATCCGCACTTTGTATACGAAGCGAACCCCTGGACATCGGACGACATTGGCACACCGAGACGGTGAAGCCCGGGTATTCGTGCAAAGGCGTGCCCGGTTTGTCAACTGACAACGGCATCACATTGAACTGAATGTCGGCGCGACCGTCTTGGGCATTCGAGGTGCGGGCGAAACCCCCCACCTGCCCTGCGCCCACCGTCAACGGGCCACGCGCATCAAACAACCATTGCAGCCCCATACGCGCCAGACCTATGGGGCTGCGTACTTGGTTATTGAGTGAAATGCGATCTTTGAGGCGCACGATGGTGCGGGCTTGGTAGTGATCTTGCAGATTCTCACCCACCTCAGGCGCGTCGTGCACCACAGGAATGCCCAATGCGCGCAAGTGATCAGCTGGACCCACGCCAGAGAGTTGCAAAAGCTGAGGGCTTTGGAGCGAACCGGCACACAGGATCACATCGCCGTCGCAGCGAAAGGTTTGCTCTTGCCCATCTTGACGGCACACCACGCCAACTGCACGGCCTTGCTCGATCAACACGCGCGAGACCAGTACCCCCGTCGCTATCGTCAAACCTGAGTGGTGTTCCACAGGCCGCAAGAAGGCCGCCGCTGTGCTGGATCGCCACCGGCCCTTGATGGACAATTGGTAGCGGCCCACCCCGTAGTCGGTCTCACCATTGAAGTCTGGGTTGAAAGGCAGCCCGTATTCTTGCGCCGCATCCAACCATGCCTGGCAACTCGGGTCATCGTTTTGTAGCTCGGATACGCCCAACTCGCCTTGCGTGCCATGGTAGTGATTGGCTTGACCAGCGAACGCCTCTGATTTGCGAAAAAATGGCAGCACATCAGCGTAGGACCAACCCTTTGCGCCCAAGCGCTCCCAGCCATCGTAATCGGCGTGTTGCCCGCGGATGTAGATCAGCCCGTTGATCGAGCTCGAACCACCCAAGATGCGACCGCGTGGCCAGATGATGGGGCGGTTGCCGCTCTCAGGCTGCGGCTGCACTTGAAACTGACGGGCGAAGCGCTCGTCAAAGATGGTTCGGAAGTAACCCACCGGCAGCTTGAGCCACAAGGAGCGATCGGCACCGCCCGCCTCCAGCATCAGCACACGCCGACCCGCGCGAAGCAGCCGGTTAGCCACCACGCAGCCAGCCGAACCCGCGCCAACCACAATATGATCCCAATTGCCGGTGATGTTTGACATCGATCAGCCTTTGACGTTATCAAGCAGCAGGCTGGTGTCGAAGTATGTTTTGGACGGCACAGGGTTTTGAATGCCCCCAAACCGCGTATAAAAATCGGTGACCTGTTGCAACCATTCTTGCGCCGTACCGTCCTGATACAACTTGCGCCACTCAGAGGCGGTGTGGTACTTGGACGCTTTGAACTGCTCTTGCAACTCCACCAGCGGCACCTGCGCATAGTTTTGCGCCTGAATGGTAGGCAAGATGGCAGCCGAGTTCTTGATCAAGTCGTCATTGGCCGCGGCCCAGCCCTTGACCACTTTGGCCACGACTGCACGGTTCTTTTCGAAGTAATCGTTGCGGGCGGCCCAGCCACCCACGATGGCAGACTTGGGGAAGTAGGCGGAGGCATCGACCAACATCTTCGCACCTGGCACGCGTGCCTTCACCTGCATATTGAAGGGCACCCACAGCGCCACCGCTGGCACTGCACCGGAGATAAAGGACGTCACAGCCACTGGCATGCCTTGATTGACCAACTCCACGTCCTTGGCGGGATCTAGACCATTGGCACGCAGCGCGGCGTCTAGAAACACGTGGGCGGTCGTGCCCAATGTGGTTGCAATCTTCTTGCCCTTGAGGTCAGCCCAAGTCTTGACGCCCTGGTCCTCGCGAATCCACAACTGCGCGGTTGCGAACTCAATGTTGTTAATGAGGAATGCCTTGCCTTGTCCGCGTGCCGGAAAGTTGGAGATCACCGCGCCAGTGGAGAGCATGTCCAAGCTGCCGCCAATCATGGCGTTGAACAATTCCAGACCCGTGTTGAATTTGACCGGATCGAACTCGATGCCCTCCGCGGCCCAGTGGCCCCGGTGCATACCCGTCCAAAGCTGCCCAGTCACGGCTAAGGTGTCGACATAACCAATTCGAATTTTGGTGCGTTGCTGCGCGATAGCCGGGGCCCCCATCGTGGTCAGGCCGGCGGCGGCCAGGCTCATCACAACTTGGCGGCGATTGGGTTGGAAGTTTTTGTCCATGAAAGTCTCCTTGGTGGGTTGGCTCAGGTGGCGTGGTTGAAAAATTTATCCGGCGGCGGCGCCCAACTTTTGCTGAGCCTCATATTCCGCCATCACGAGGTCCCGAACATGCGCCTTGATGGCGATGAATTCGGGCGATTCATGCAGGTCATCTTGGCGCGGGTAAGCAAATGGCACGTCGATGATTTCTTTGATGCGAGACGGGCGCGCGGTCACCACCACAATGCGCGAGGCAAGGTAGACGGCCTCATCCACCGAGTGCGTGATCATCATCACCGTCTTGCCTTCTCGCTGAAGCACCTCCAGCAGCAGGTTCTGCATCTTGGAGCGGGTCTGGGCATCCAGCGCACCAAACGGTTCGTCCATCAACAGAAATTCAGGCTGCGCTGCATAGGCACGTGCAATCGCAAGGCGTTGGCGCATGCCGCCCGAGAGCGTTTTGGGAAAAGCCTTGGCAAAGTCCTTGAGGCCCATCAACTGTAAATATTTGTGGCACACCTCATCCCGATCAGCGGCTGGCGTCTTGCTACCCGATAAATTCAGACCAAACTGGATGTTCTGCTCAACGGTCAGCCAAGGAAACACCCCGTACTCTTGAAATATGACGCCTCGGTCGCGACCCGGCGCCTGCACGGGCTGGCCATCGAGCGTGACACGCCCCTGCGTGGGTTGCACAAAACCTGCCAAAAGATTCATCAAGGTCGTCTTACCGCAGCCAGAGGGGCCGACCACACAGATGAACTCGTTGTCGCGGACATCAAGGCTTAGGTTGTCCACCACTCTGAGCGGCCCGGTTTCAGTCTGGAAGTCAACCGAGACATTTTGAAATTGAATACGCGGCGCGTTCATGCGGCCTCCACACGGTCTTGCCAACGCAACATGCGGCGCGTGAGCACTCGCAGCGCCATATCCATACTCAGCGCGACCGAGCCAATGCACACGATACCCACGTAGATCACGTCGAGCTGAAAAAATGACCCCGCACTCTGAATCAAGGCGCCAAGGCCCTGCTGCGCCGCCACGAGCTCGGACGCGACCAGCGTCGCCCAAGCCACGCCCAGCGCGACGCGCACCGATGTGAGAATGTGGGGGGTGGTCATGGGCACAATCACGCGGCTGAAGATCTCCCAATCGTTGGCACCGAGCGTGCGCGCCACCTTGATGAAGATCGGGCTAATCTGTGAAACGCCCTCGTACATCACAATCACAGCGGCAAAAAAGCTCGCGTAAAACAAGATCACCACCTTGGCTGGCTCATCAATGCCGAAATACACCACCACCAGAGGAATCAGCGCAATCGGCGGCAACGCACGAAAAAAGTTAATCAGAGGATCCAAAAAAGTGCGTGCACCCTTGTACCAGCCAATGAGAAAACCCACCGGCACAGCCGCAGCAATACCCAGGGATACGCCCAATATGACGCGCTGGGTTGACTTCAGGATGTCGATGGCGAGACGCCCGTTAAAAAGCAGATCGACCAACTTGGACGCGACCTGCCACGGCGTGGGCATGAGACCTGGGTTGACCCAGCCAGATGTAGCCACCATCTGCCACAGCCCGATGAGCAGAATCCACGGCAAAAGCAGGAAACTGAGATGATGCAGACGTGCCACGATAGCGTTTCTCCTAATCTTTGGTATGGGTTGAATGTTACTATAGATGGAACTTTAATATTTTAATGTTTTCCCTAATATGAACACTTTTCGCTTGCAATCCGTGACACCGCACTTGTACCGGGTACCGCTCGATCAGCCTGTGGTCACATCGTTTGGAACGATGCGTGCGCGGTGGGCATTATGGGTTTGCGTGAGAGACGCGGACGGGGTTGAAGGCTGGGGCGAGGTCTGGTGTAACTTCCCAGACAGCGGGGCGCTGCATAGGTGCAGGCTGATCCAAGAGGTGTTCGCGCTGCTGCTGCCTAGGTTAAGCGGGGACAATCCTGCACAACTGAGCGCACAGGTGACCGCTCACACGCGCATCCTGCGGCTGCAATCAGCTGAATACGGCCCAATCGACCAATGCGCTGCGGGACTAGATGGGGCGATCTGGGATTTGTATGCCAAAAGACTGGGGCAACCCCTCTACGCGTTGTTGCATCAAGCGCTGCATGCCTCAAACACTGGCGCGAACTTGTCGAGTGAGATGCACACGACCTCCCCACAGGCGCAGGGCGTGAGCTCACCACCCTCTTCGCCGCAGGTACGGGCTTATGCCAGCGGCATCAACCCCCAAGGCGCTGCGCAGACGCTGGAACGTGCGCAAAAAGCTGGCCACCGTGCGTTCAAAGTGAAAGTTGGCTTTGGCCATGAACAGGACTTCAACACCCTCAAGGAGGCTCGGGCAGCGGCGGGCGACCAATGGCTTGCAGCCGACGCCAACCAAGGTTGGACGCTCACACAAGCCGCATCCTTCATGCCTGTGCTGGAAGAGTTCGGCCTTGCCTGGATCGAAGAACCCCTGGCAGCCGACTCCTCTGCGGCGGACTGGCAGGCCTTGAAATCTCGCGCCCCTCTGTTGCTCGCTGCAGGAGAGAACATCAATCATCTGCCTGCCTTCGAAGCTGCATTGCAAACATGGGGACTGGGTGTAATTCAACCCGATCTCGCCAAGTGGGGGGGCTTCACAGGTTGTCTCGAGGTAGTTCGCCAAGCGCGCCGTCACGGGGTGAGTTATTGCCCGCATTACCTTGGCGGCGGAATCGGCCTGATGGCCTCGGCTCACCTGTTGGCGGCATCGGGACAAGCAGGCCTTTTGGAGATGGACATCAATCCCAACCCACTGCGCAATGAGGTTCTTGCAGGCGCCTTGACGCCCCATGAAGGCTGGGTCAGCTTGAATGATGGACCAGGTCTGGGGCTGCAGCTGGACTTGGCGTCAGTCAAGGCTTGGGCCCTGCCTTTGCCAGCCTGACCTCCATAGCCTTTTACCCCAATCTATCATCACAACACCATGCCACGCATCAGCCTCACCGTCCATCCCGATGACAACGTCGCCACGCTCTTAGATTTCAATCTCGAAGAGCGGTTGACCCAAGACGGCCTCTCGCTCGCCGCCCCCATTCCCTTTGGTCACAAAGTTGCCCTGCGAGCCATTCAAATGGGTCAACCTGTGGTGAAGTACGGCGTGTTGATCGGCGTGGCCACCCATGACATCAAGTCTGGAGACCATGTTCATGTTCACAACTGCCGTTGAGCCTCACACCCCTTTGCAACCACTTACCTTTCTGGGCTATGCACGCAGCGGGGGACGTGTCGGTGTCCGCAACCATCTGGCCGTGGTCTCCACCGTGGCCTTGTGCAACCGCATAGGCGAGCTCGCTTCGCAGCGCCATGAGGCCGAGAGCGGACAGCCTGTCCTAGTGGTCAAGGGCGATTTCCAACGCGGCCTCCAACACGCAGACGCACGCCTTCAAGACCAAGTGCTGACGCAAATCGTCGACCATCCAAACATTGGCGCAGTCTTGGTGCTGTGTCACGATAGGCGCGCGGCACACACTTGGCAAAAGCGTCTCGCGCAGGCAAGCAAGCCGATAGAGGTCATGGCCGTGATGGACAGCCAAGGCGTGCAACGCGCCATCGATTTGGCGACACAGCATCTGGCCAAGCTGGGCCAACCACTGCAAGGCCAAGTGCGCGTGCCCTGCGCTTTTGGTGCCCTGACATTTGCCCTCGAATGCGGAGGCTCCGATGCCTCTAGCGCCGTTTGCTCCAACCCAGCCATCGGCCGTTTTGTCGACTGGGCCACCGCTCAGGGCGCAAGCGTGATCGTTTCAGAGACAGCCGAATTCATCGGCGGCGAAGAAGTGGTCCGCGCGCAATCCGTATCCCCTGCAGTTGCCCAAGCCATCATTGATCGCATCGCTGAAACAGAAGCACGCATGGAGGGCGACGGAGACCAATACCGAGGCGTCAACCCCACGGCGGAAAATATCGAAGGCGGTCTCACCACCTTGGTCGAGAAAACCATGGGTGCTGTCTGCAAGATCGGAAGCACACGCTTTGTTGGATGCCTCTCGTTTGCGGAGCCGCCAGACGCTGCTGGCTTGTATTTCATGGACACGCCTTTTTTCAGCCCCTGCTCCATCACAGGCATGTTGGCTGCAGGCGCTCAGGTCACGCTGTTTTCGATGGGCGTGTTCAACCCGTCAGGCAATCAGCTGGCCCCCACGATCAAGGTCTGCGGCAATCCACAGACTTTGCGAGATTGGGATGATGGGATCGATGTGGCACTCGACCAAGTCATCGCAGGAGCCATGTCATTGGACGCAGCGCGCGATGTCATTGTGCAATCAGTGTTGGCCACCGCCGAAGGCGCCATCACGAAGACCGAGGCTTGGGGCGAGGGCCAATTCATTGTGCCAAGAATGCTGCCCACATTCTGATGCACGCCATACCCATGTTTTTGATGCGGCTCATGTATAGGTCAACCATCGCGCGGGTCGCATTGCTGACGGTTTATTCTGCCATCTCATGGCAAGCCTTGGCGGGTGACGCGAGCGCAACAGCCAACCTGTTGCCCGCTCAATCCACACACTTCAATGTACCGGATGGATCCAGACTAGCAGCTCGGGTGTGGCGCCATGCCAAGCCTCAGCACATCGTGCTGGGGGTGCATGGCTTTAACGACTACAGCAAATCGTTTGAGCGATTGGCCCAACACCTTGTTGCTGAAACGCAAGCCACGGTGTATGCCTATGACCAACGCGGCTTTGGTGCTAACCCACTGCCTGGCGTTTGGCCTGGATCTCAAGCATTGGTCGAGAATTTGCGCCACATCACCGCGCAACTGCGTGAGCGCCATCCTGATTTAACCTTGACCGTGATCGGTGAAAGCATGGGAGGCGCTGTGGTGCTGGTGGCTGCCAGCGAGACACCAGGACTTGCAGCAGACCAACTCATCCTCAAAGCCCCTGCGGTTTGGGGCGCGCAAAGCATGCCGCTGTACCAACGCCTGAGCCTGTACACCATGAATTGGATCGCACCAGACATGAGCTTGACTGGACGAGGTCTACCCTCGCTAGGCATTCGTCCCACCGACGACCCCGAAGTCGCACGCGATCTCAGCCGTGACCCACTGGTCATCAAAGCGACCCGCGTGAGCAGTTTGGCGGGTTTGACCGAACTTATGGGGCGTGCCCAAACCCAAACAAAATTACCACCACAGCGCACCTTGGTGTTGTACGGTTTGCGCGACAGAATTATTCCGCCGCAACCGGTGTGCGATTGGTTGACGAACTTGAATAGCACTGCGTCTGTCACGCACAAAACCGATGTCTTGATTTACAAAGAGGGTTGGCACATGCTGACGCGCCAACTGAGCCCCCGAGAAACGCTAGAAGACATCACCCACTGGATTCAAAACGCGCCTCAGACCCATCTGCAAACCCCACTTCAAGCACAACAAGTGGTGTGTCAAGCCAAATAAACATCCATGCGCATGCGCCATGTCCACCATGATTCATAGAGGTATTCATCCATGATCTACCCCACCGATTTAGCCTCGTTTCTCGAGCTGTTGCGACTGTATGGTGATGAGGCCTATGGCCTGATCTTTGCCTTCGCTACCTCGCACAGTCTGCTGCTCACACTGTTTGCAGGATATGCCTCCAGTTCAGGGGCGCTTGATTTGGGCACCCTCGTTGCGGTCGTCTGGGCCGGCAGTTTTCTGGGGGATGCGGTCCGCTTTTGGATAGGCCGCACTTTCGGCAACCGATGGCTTTCACCTTTTCCAAGGCTCTACCGCACCAGCCAGATCGTGGTGCGGTTGGTGGATCACTACTATGTGTGGCTGATTTTGTTTCATCGCTATCCGCATGGCATTCGCGGGGTCGCCGGTTTTGCCTACGGCATGTCGAAACTGCCCTGGCCCACATTCATGGCATTCAATTTCGTCGCTGCAGGGCTTTGGTCGGGTGCCATTGTCTCGGCAGGCCATGCGTTTGGCCAAGTCTCAGAAAAGCTCATGAGCGATGCGTTCTCAGGACTGGGCATCGTGATGCTGGTTGTTTTCCTCGTGCTGTCGTGGGTTCTCAGCAGGAAACTCGAGCGGGTGGCCGAGGAGAAGGCATAGCCATCATTCCTCGCTGAGGCTAGCCTGACCTAAGCTGAACAAACAGGGGCAAGTGCGCTTCGTTTGGCAAACAAAAACTGTGCGCCTAACTCACCCGCTGTCGCTTGGAAAAAGATGTTTGGGGGAAGAAAAAACTCGTCGCCCACCCCGTTGAGCAAGAGGCATTCGGGCAGTTCAATCAAGAGCTCTCCCGAGAGCACCAAGCCAAGTACAGCATGTTCACTCTCCAGTACACCGCTGCATTGCTGAGGTTTGAGGCTCCTGAGGACACCACGCGAGAATCCTCTTTCAAACAACGATTGGCCAAACTCTTTGGCTAATGCCTCTATTGAAAAAACTGACGTGTCCATTGGCAACCTCCTTGTGGAATGTGCAACTTTCAAACATTCAGACTTCACACGTGACAGACGCAGGGATCGCCTGCAAATCTGACAAAGACATTTGTACTATGACTTTGTGTATTTTTTATGACCTATTTTTGAATCAATGAAAAGCTGGCTGAGCACCCTAAAATTTTGAACATGGATTTAGCAAACATCATTTCGCCAGATTGGGCCGCTTCTTTTGAGCTAGCCGACCTGATTTACGCCGTGATGGGATGCTTGGCAGCAGTTTTTGTGGGCGTGCAGTTGGCAAAAAAACAAGCCCTTCAATTCAGCGGGCAAAAACAGCAAGCAGGTCACTTGCCCGCTGTGACTTTTGCAGACTATGGCGACATGCGGTTTTTACACTTGGGCACCCCTTGGGTTCAAGGTTCGATGAAGATCAGCCAGCCTCACGAAATCCACCTCGAATACGTGCAGCGCATGATGGCCTGGTTGCTGGTGGCCGACTTGGATCAAGTCCAACGCTTGCAAGCGATGCAGCTTGGCTTGGGTGCTGCATCGCTGACCAAGTTTTGTCACCTGCGATTGGGCATGCCCACCATCGCCGTGGAGCTCAACCCGCAAGTGATTGACACCTGCAGGCGCTGGTTTCATCTGCCCCCAAACAACGCCAACTTACAAGTGCTTTTGGCAGACGCTGCTGACATTGCCAGCAACAACACATGGCACGGAAAAATCGATGCACTGCAAGTTGACCTGTATGACCAAGAGGCCGCCTGCCCTGCGCTGGACAGCGAAGCTTTTTATGCCGATTGCCACAAACTGCTCACAGCCCAAGGCTGCATGACCGTCAATGTGTATGGCCGCCATTCGCGCTTAGAAACCAGCGTGCAACGCATCGCCAAAGCATTTGGCCAAGAAGCCATGTGGGCCTTCAAGCCCACTTCGGCGGGCAACACCATTGTGTTGGCGTTTCGCACACCGCGCGCATGGGACAAGCGCGCCTTGCTGTTGCAGGCGCAGATGATTCAAACTCGCTGGTCTTTGCCTGCACAAAAATGGTTGCAAGAATTGGCGCCATTGCCAAGTTAAAACATCACGGCAGGCAACGGGGCTAAAGCACCCGAGCTCGGTTTGACTTGATCGCCGAGGCCTTTTTCTTGCTGTCCAAGCGTCGCAACTGAGAGGCATACGTGGGCTTGGTCGGTTTGCGTTTTTTGGGCGGCTTGGCCACGCTTTTGACCAAATCATGCAAACGCGCAAATGCCTCGATTCGGTTCATGTCTTGGCTGCGGTGCTCTTGCGACTTGATGACCACCACGCCCTCTTGGGTGATGCGGTGGTCTGACAAACACAGCAAGCGTTCTTTCACATCCTCAGGCAGCGAGGACGCCCAAATATCGAAGCGCAAATGAATGGCGCTGGACACCTTGTTGACGTGTTGCCCACCCGCACCTTGGGCACGGATGGCAGTGACCTCAACTTCGGATTCGTTGATGTGCATCACGTCAAGGCAGCTTATTGTTTTTGAATCCCAGCGCGTTGAATCACATCACCCCAGCGCTTGATTTCGGTTTGCAACCACTCCAACGATTGAGGCACGGTGGTGAGTTGAGGCTCTACATTCAACTCCAACAACTTTTGGCGCACGCCTGGATTTTGCAAGGCTGCATTGACCTCTTTGTTCAGCCGATCCACCACCGCTTGCGGTGTTTTGGCAGGCACGCCCAAACCATTCCAAGAGGTGGCCACCAAATTGGGCACGCCGCCCTCTTTGGCCGTGGGCACTTGCGGCAACGCGGCGTTGCGTTGGGGGCCTGTCACGGCCAAGGCACGCATGACACCGCCTTTTATTTGCGGCAACACCGGGCTGAGGACCTCCACCGCCACATCAATTTGGCCGCCACGCAAGGCCGTGATGACCGCAGGTGTGCCATTGAAAGGCACCACCTGCGCATCCAAACCTGCCACCGACTTGAAGAGCTCGGCCGTCAAATGCTGGGTGCTGCCGATGTTGATGCTGCCCATGTTGAGCTTGCCAGGATTGGCTCTGGCCCATGTCAGCAACTCGGGCAAGGTTTGAAAACGCGACTCGGCGCTGGTGACGATGGCCAAGTCAAAGGTGCCCATCAAGGCGACGGGCGTGAAGTCTTTCACGGGGTCAAAAGGCAGCGACTTGAACAAGCCGGCACTCACCGCGTTGGCATTCGACATCAACAGCAAGGTGTAGCCATCGGGCTCAGACTTGGCCACCATCTCGGCGGCCACAATGCCGCCAGCGCCAGGGCGGTTCTCGATGACCACCGATTGGCCCAAGCCCTCAGACATTTTTTGCGCAACGGTGCGTACCGTCAAGTCAGCCACGCCGCCCGCGCCAAAGGGCACAACGATGCGCAGAGGTTTTGTGGGGTAGCTTTGCGCCTGCACACTGGCCGCGCCAAACATCAACAGACAAGCGGTGGCCACATAAGAAACGAAGAAGCGACGTGTTGACATAACAGAGATCTCCAAACAGGAAAGAAATGAAGCAAGCCCAGATTCTCATGCATGACGCCTACCAGCGCCATCCGCCTGCATGGCCAGACCCTGTCACTGGGTAGAATCTTGGGCAAGTTATTTAATCGACCACATCAAGGATTTGCCATGAACACAACCCCTTCCGGCCTGCAATACATCGACAACGTGGTGGGCGACGGCGCACAAGCCGCCGCTGGTCAGCATGTGAGCGTGCACTACACCGGCTGGCTTTACCAAGACGGCGAGCAAGGTGCTAAGTTTGATTCCAGCCGTGACCGCCATGACGCGTTTGACTTCGCGCTGGGCGCAGGCATGGTCATCAAAGGCTGGGACGAAGGCGTACAAGGCATGAAGATTGGTGGCCAACGCACCCTCATCATCCCGCCAGAGCTGGGCTACGGCGCGCGCGGTGCGGGTGGCGTAATTCCACCCAATGCCACCCTGAAGTTTGACGTCGAGCTGCTTGGCGTCGAATAAACAAGCGCCACGGTAGCCCTGTTGGGCTGCCAAGTCACAGCGGGGCTAGACCCCGCTTTGTTTTTCTTGTTCAAATTTTTTACAAAACCCCTCTTGAAAAAGGGTTGGATGGCCTCAGCTCTGCTGCACCTCATTCACACCCGCCCTACACAGCATGTCAGAACCTACAGAAAACAAAGACAGCGCAGCCGCGCCCTCTGCCGCTGACCATTTGGCCGCCCACATGGCAGGCATGGCGCCTGCCGCACAAGCGCCAGCATCGGCTGAAGCCCCAGCGGCGCTCGACCCACTGGCCGCCGCTCACGCCGAAATTGCTGCTTTGCAAGCCAAAGCTGCTGAATTGCAAGACCAATTCGTGCGCGGCCAAGCCGATGTGCAAAACGCCCGCCGTCGTGCGGATGACGAAGTCTCCAAAGCCCGCAAATTTGCTCTCGAGAGCTTTGCCGACAGCTTGCTGCCCGTGCTTGACAGCTTAGAGGCCGGCTTGGCCGTGCAAACTGCCACACCCGAACAAATTCGTGAAGGCGCTGAAGCCACGCTGCGTCAGCTCAAAAGCGCCATGGAGCGCAACAAAATCGTCGCCATCGACCCAGCCGCTGGCACCAAATTTGACCCCGCGCAACACCAAGCCATCAGCGTGGTGCCCGTGCCACCCGAATCCACGCAAGAGGCCAACACCGTGGTTGCCGTGCTGCAAAAAGGCTACTTGATTGCCGAGCGCGTGTTACGCCCTGCACTGGTCACCGTGGCCGCACCGAAATAAAACACTTGAAATTGGCGAAGTTATCCACAACTAAGCCTTAACTGAATTTTTGAAAATCACTGGAGTTAATCATGGGAAGAATCATCGGTATTGACTTGGGCACAACCAATTCGTGCGTGGCCATCATGGAAGGCAACACAACCAAAGTGATCGAGAACGCCGAAGGCGCTCGCACCACCCCGTCCATCATTGCGTACCAAGAAGACGGTGAAATCTTGGTGGGTGCATCTGCCAAGCGCCAAGCGGTGACCAACCCCCGCAACACACTTTATGCGGTCAAGCGTTTGATCGGCCGCAAATTTGCGGAAAAAGAAGTTCAAAAAGACATCGACTTGATGCCCTACACGATCGCCAAAGCCGACAACGGCGACGCTTGGGTGGAAGTGCGCGGCAACAAGTTGGCTCCGCCCCAAATCAGCGCTGAAATTTTGCGCAAGATGAAAAAAACCGCCGAAGACTACCTCGGCGAAGAAGTAACTGAAGCCGTCATCACCGTACCCGCTTACTTCAACGACGCACAGCGCCAAGCCACCAAAGACGCAGGCCGCATCGCAGGCCTAGATGTCAAGCGCATCATCAACGAGCCCACTGCCGCCGCTTTGGCATTTGGCTTGGACAAGACCGAAAAAGGCGACCGCAAGATTGCGGTGTATGACTTGGGTGGCGGCACGTTTGACGTGTCCATCATCGAAATCGCCGACGTCGATGGCGAAAAACAATTTGAAGTGTTGTCCACCAACGGCGACACCTTTTTGGGCGGCGAGGACTTTGACCAACGCATCATTGACTTCATCATTGCTGAGTTCAAGAAAGAGTCTGGCGTGGATCTGTCCAAAGACGTCCTTGCTCTGCAGCGCCTCAAAGAAGCCGCTGAAAAAGCCAAGATCGAGTTGTCATCCGCCACCTCGACCGACATTAACTTGCCCTACATCACGGCCGATGCCTCAGGCCCTAAGCACTTGAACATCAAGCTCAACCGCGCCAAGCTGGAGCAACTGGTGGATGAGTTGGTCGAGCGCACCATCGCGCCTTGTCGCACCGCCATCAAAGATGCCGGCGTGTCAGTGAGCGACATCGACGACGTGATCTTGGTCGGGGGTATGAGCCGCATGCCCAAGGTACAAGAAAAGGTCAAAGAGTTCTTTGGCCAAGAGCCTCGCCGCGACGTCAATCCCGACGAAGCTGTGGCTGTGGGCGCTGCGATTCAAGGCCAAGTCTTGTCTGGCGACCGCACCGACGTGTTGTTGCTGGACGTCACACCGCTGTCGCTGGGCATCGAAACCTTGGGCGGCGTGATGACCAAAATGATTGTCAAGAACACAACCATTCCTACCAAGTTTGCACAAACCTTCTCCACCGCCGATGACAACCAACCCGCCGTGACCATCAAGGTCTTCCAAGGCGAGCGCGAATTGGCCAGCGGCAACAAGAGCTTGGGCGAGTTCAACCTGGAAGGCATCGCACCTGCAGCTCGCGGCACCCCTCAAATTGAAGTGTCTTTTGACATTGATGCCAACGGTATTTTGCATGTGGGGGCCAAGGACAAAGCCACTGGTAAAGAAAACAAAATCACGATCAAGGCCAACTCTGGTTTGAGCGAAGACGAAATTCAACAAATGGTGAAAGACGCCGAGTTGAACGCCGCTGAAGACAAGAAAAAACTCGAGATCGTGCAATCTCGCAACCAAGCTGACGCAGCTGTGCACAGCGTGAAAAAGAGCTTGGGCGAGCACGGCGACAAACTCGATGCTGGCGAAAAAGAAACCATTGAAGCGGCGATCAAAGAAGTTGAAGAAGCACTGACGGGGGAAGACAAAGCCCTCATTGATGCGAAAACAGAAATCTTGATGACTGCCTCGCAAAAATTGGGTGAAAAAGTCTACGCCGACATGCAAGCAGCCCAAGCTGCGGGTGGTGGTGCAGCCTCTGCCCCTGAAGCCAAACCAGCCGACGACAATGTGGTCGACGCTGAAGTGAAAGAAGTCAAAAAAGGCTAAGCCTTTCCCAACTTCTGATCTGACCTCGCCGCGTTTCACCTGACCAGGTGAACACGCGGCGTCGTCGTAACCAAGCCCCTCAAAACACGGCACCGTCCATACCATGTCCAAACGCGATTTTTATGAAGTCCTCGGGGTTGCCAAAGGCGCCAGCGATGATGAGATCAAAAAGGCTTATCGCAAACTGGCGATGAAGCACCATCCTGACCGCAACCAAGGCGACAAAGCCAAGGAGGCTGAGGCGCAGTTCAAAGAGGTCAAAGAGGCCTATGAAATGTTGTCGGATCCAGAAAAGCGAGCTGCCTTTGACCAGTTCGGCCACGCAGGTGTCGATCCCAATATGCGCGGTGGACCCGGCGGCTTTGGCGCTGGGGCTGGTGGTGCGGGCTTTGGTGAGGCCTTTGGTGACATCTTTGGTGACATCTTTGGTCAGCAACGCCGCGGGCCTGCGGGCCGACAGGTCTACCGCGGCAATGACCTGAGCTATGCCATGGAAATCACGCTCGAAGAAGCGGCCAATGGCAAAGACGCCCAACTCAAAATTCCAGGCTGGGACGCCTGTGAACCATGCGATGGCAGCGGCGCCAAGCCCGGCACATCGGCCAAAACTTGTGGCACCTGTCATGGCAGCGGTCAGGTGCAAATGCGCCAAGGGTTTTTCAGCGTACAACAAACCTGTCCTCATTGCCGAGGCAGTGGCAAAACCATTTCTGATCCATGTCCCAGTTGCCATGGTCAGGGCAAAATCAAAAAGCAAAAAACACTGGAAGTCAAAATTCCGGCAGGCATCGACGACGGCATGCGCATTCGCAGCACTGGCAACGGTGAACCTGGCACGAATGGCGGCCCACCAGGCGACTTGTTCATCGAAATTCGCGTCAAGAAGCACGACATCTTTGAGCGTGATGGCGACGACTTGCATTGCTCGGTACCCATCAGCATCACCACCGCAGCCTTGGGTGGCGAAATACGCGTGCCCACATTGGCAGGCGAAGCAGCGATTGACATTCCAGAAGGCACGCAAAGCGACAAGCAGTTCCGACTACGCGGCAAGGGCTTGAAGGGCATTCGCTCCAGTTTGCCCGGCGATCTTTACTGCCATATTTCGGTGGAAATACCGGTCAAACTCACCGAGCATCAACGCAAGCTGCTCAAGGAGTTAGACGATTCACTGAAAAAGGGTGGCACCAAGCACTCACCTGCCGAGGGGGGTTGGGCCGATAAGCTCAAGCGCTTTTTCAACTAAACGCGCCCGCCCCTGGCGGGCTCACAAAAAGCGGTCGAGCAGCTTGCGGGTGTGACGGTCGAGCGTGGGCAAGTCACGAATCAAAAACTGCACGCCATGGGCATCGGCCACGATGAGGCGGCTGGCGCTCAACCGTCGAATGTCCTCCTCGCCTTTAAGTACCAGCTGCGTTGGGCCACGGTTGGTCTGCACGCGCCACACACTGGGCGTCGAAAAGCTGTTCACGCCGTCCAAACGCAATATCTCAGGCATGAACTCGCGACCTTGCAGAGCTTGCACCACGATCTCGCGCGCTTGTGTTGGCAAGTCATTGAGGTTCTCCACCCAAGCCAGCTCTTTGCCTTCGGCACTCAACACCGAGATACTTTGAGTGGGCGACGCAATGGGGAACGCACGCGCCACCACAGCGCCCACATGTTGCGTGCCGTCGGCCAAGGTGACCACCAGTTTGCCAAAGGCATCAAACGCTAAGCTGAACGCAGCACTCATACAGTCTCCTGAGTCGAAGCGCGTACCACGGCGTCTTGTGCATTTTTCGCTTGGGCTTCATAAAGGCGGAAATAAGCGCCTTGTTGAGACATGAGCGTGTCATGGTCGCCCTCCTCCACCACCACGCCCTGCTCCATCACCACCAAACGATCGGCTTTGTTGAGGGTAGACAAACGGTGTGCAATGGCAATCGTGGTGCGGCCTTGCACCAAGTTGTCCAGGGCCTTTTGAATTTCTTGCTCGGTCTCGGTGTCCACCGAAGCGGTGGCCTCGTCCAAGATGAGGATACGAGGATTGATGAGCAAAGCACGTGCAATCGAGATGCGCTGACGCTCGCCGCCCGACAAGCCCTGGCCGCGCTCACCCACCAAAGAGTCATAGCCTTGTGGCAAGCGCAAGATGAATTCATGCGCGTGCGCGGCACGGGCGGCAGCCACAATTTCTTCGCGCGTGGCGTCGGGCTTGCCATAGGCAATGTTGTCTGCAATCGTGCCAAAGAACAAGAAAGGCTCTTGCAACACCATGCCGATGTGGCTGCGAAAGTCTGATAAGGCAATGTTGCGAATGTCGATGCCATCGAGCTTGATCGAACCTTCACTCACATCGTAAAAGCGGCAAATCAAGTTGACCAGCGTGCTCTTGCCCGAGCCGCTTTGGCCCACCAATCCAATCATCTCGCCGGGGCGGATGCTCAGGTTCATGCCGCGAATCACCGCACGGTTGCCATAACGAAAACCCGCATCTTGAATTTCAATGTTGCCTTGCAAAGGCACAGGCAGTTTTTGTGGATTGAGTGTCTCAGGCACACTGGAGACGTGGTCCAAAATTTCAAAAATACGCTTGGCACCCGCCGCCGCTTTTTGCGTGTGTGAGACGATTCGGCTCATGGAATCAAGCCGCGTATAGAAACGCCCTATGTAGGCCAAAAATGCAGCCAACACACCCACGGTGATTTGGTTATGTGAGACCAAGTAAATGCCAAACCCCCACACCACCAACAAACCCACCTCGGTCATCAGCGTGACGGTGGGCGAGAATAACGACCACACAAAGTTGATGCGGTCGTTGACGGCCAAGTTGTGTTTGTTGGCATCGCGAAAGCGATTGGCTTCGCGTGTTTCTTGGGCAAAAGCTTTGACCACACGAATCCCTGGAATAGTGTCGGCCAACACATTGGTGAGCTCTGACCACACACGGTCAATTTTCTCAAAACCCGTGCGCAGTTTGTCGCGCACGGTGTGAATCAACCACACGATGAATGGCAGCGGCAGCAAAGTGGCTGCAGCCAACTTGGGATCGATGCTGATGAGGATCGAAGCCGTCATCACAATCATCAACACGTCAGTGGCAAAGTCCAGCAAATGCAGCGACAAAAAAACGCAAATGCGGTCAGTCTCAGCGCCAATACGGTTCATCAAGTCACCCGTGCGACGGCCGCCAAAGTATTCGAGTGACAAACGCATCAAGTGCTCGTAGGCCGTGGTGCGCAAATCAGCACCAATACGTTCGGATACCAAGGCCAAGATATAGGTTTTCAGCCAGCCCAATCCCCATGCCAACAAGGCCGCACCCAGCAAGCCCCCCAAATACAGGTAGACCAGGTCATGGTCAATGTCTTTGCCATTTTGAAACGGGATCAGCACATCGTCCATCAACGGCATGGTCAAGTAAGGCGGCACCAAAGTGGCCGCCGTAGAAGCCAAGGTCAAAAAGAACCCGCCCAACAAGCGCCAACGGTAGGGATGGGCAAAGCGCCACAGGCGAAACAAGCCCCAAGTCGACAAAGGTGCATGCTGTTCACGACTGCACACGGGACAATCATCACCCACCGTCTCCAGCTGTAATTTGCATTGTGGGCAGCGCGCCTGCACCGAGGCCGCCATCGATTTGCCGTGTGTCAGCACTTCCAATCGGTCTGCAAAGGTTTCTTGCAAACGCATGGCCGTCACGTTGTGCGTCAAGGTAAATCGCCAACTCGCCAGACGGTGCTTGTCATCTAACAAGCTCAAGGTACCGACACCCGCGTGGTCGGTGTGCGTCAATTTCATGCCTGCCACCAACGCCCAACTGCTCCAAGCAGGGTTTGAACCCAGGTCTTGAGAGGCAAAAAGCACCCTTTGGTCTGTCACAATGAGTAGCCCTAGCGAAAAATGTAATTGGGCGTTCAAGTCAACCTCTAGCCAAGCTAGAACGTTTTCTTGAGGTGACAGTTGCGCCAAAGCCGAAGATTGCCAGCCCTCAGGCAAAACAACTTTGGCAAAAGCCGATAAGTAAGAATTCATTATTGGAATGTTGCTGCTTTCAATCGATGCAAATCGACGGACGGCGATAAAAATAAAAAAGCAGGAGCCAGGACTTTGTTGAACCCCAGCACGTTTGCAATTGATTGTATCGCCGCAGCCTTGGCGCGCTCTCCTGCTTAGGCCACCCAAACTCCCGCTTTAAACACACGCTACTTTATGGCCTTCAAAGACATCCAAATCCTGCGCATGAACTACTTGCGCGGGCCCAATATCTGGACTTACCGCCCCATCATCGAAGCGCTGATCGACTTGGGCGAGATGGAAGACCACCCTTCCAACAAAATTGACGGCTTCAACGACCGTATCAATGGCTGGCTCCCTGGTCTGGTCGAGCATCACTGCGGCGTGGGTCACCGCGGCGGGTTTTTGACCCGCTTGGTGGGCGGAACTTGGATGGGCCACATCATGGAGCACGTCTCCATCGAGTTGCAACTCTTGGCTGGCGCACGCGCTGAGTTTGGCAAAGCGCGAGAAATCAGCAAACGTGGCATCTACAAAGTGGTGTTTCGTACCGAGCATGAAGAACTGGGCCGCGAAAGCTTTTTGGCTGCTCGCGCGATCGTGATGGCAGCGGCCAACAACCTTGCGTTCGACATCACGGCCACCGTCGATCGTTTGAAAAAGATTGCTGACTTGCGCTGCCTAGGCCCCAGCACTGCCTGCATTGTGGATGCCGCGGTCGAGCGCAAAACGCCTTTCATACGCCTGACCGAAGGGAATTTGGTGCAACTGGGCTATGGCGCCAAACAGCGCCGCATCTGGACTGCTGAAACCGACCGAACCAGCGCCATTGCCGAGAGTATTTCTAGCGACAAAGATTTGACCAAACGCTTGCTCACGCAATGCGGCATTCCTGTGCCTGAGGGCCAGATTGTGAAAACTGCTGACGAAGCTTGGGAGGCTGCCCAAGACATTGGTTTGCCCGTGGTGGTCAAACCCCTTGACGGCAACCGTGGCTGGGGCGTGTCACTCGATGTGAATACCGAAGAGGGTGTGCGCGCCGCCTGGACTGCCGCTGAAAAAGAAGGCAGTGAGGTGCTGATTGAGCGCTACGTGCGCGGCGACGAGCACCGCGTATTGGTTGTGGGTGACCGCGTGGTGGCCGCTACACGAGGCGAAACAGCTTGCATCACGGGCGACGGAATCTCCACCGTGGAGCAGCTGATTGACTCTCAAATCAATACCGACCCACGTCGAGGTCTTGCAGAAGGCTTTCCGCTTGACCTGATTCGCCTCAACACACCGCGTGGCGAAATGTCGCTGCTCGAAATCCAACGCCAAGGATTAAAGCCCGAAAGCATCCCCACCCAAGGCCGCATCGTGGTGGTGCAACGCAACGGCAATCTGAACAATGATGTGACTGATTGGGTCCATCCAGACGTCGCAGCGGTGGCCACCCTTGCTGCTCGTGTGATTGGCTTGGACATTGCGGGCATTGACATCGTCACCCAAGACATCTCTCGCCCCTTGGAAGAAACCAAAGGCGCCATCATCGAAGTCAACGCAGGACCAGGCTTGCTGATGCACGTCAAACCCGCGGTAGGTCAGCCCCGACCCGTGGGCAAAGCCATTGTTGAACACTTGTTTGGTCCCAACGAATCTGGCCGCATCCCCGTGGTAGGCATTGTGGGCAGCCAACAAACCACCGAGCTGTCACAGTTGGTGGCTTGGCTGCTGCACCTCTCGGGCAAACGCACCGGCTTGGCTTGCAAGGACGGGCTCTATATGGACCAACAGCATTTGGGCAAAACCGACTCACGGGGCTTTGAAGCCTCAGAGCGCTTGCTCATCAACCGCGCGCTGGATGCTGCGGTGTTTGAAACCACGCCAGCCCTCATCTTGGACGAAGGCTTGGCTTACGACCGTTGTTTGGTCGGTATCGTGACCAACATGCCCGATACCACGCCCACGTTAATTGACAAGCACGACATCCAAACGTCCGATCAAATGCGCACGGTGGTTCGCACCCAAATTGACTTGGTTTTACCCGAAGGTGCCGCCGTGCTCAACGCTGACGAACAAGCCGTGACCTCACTGGCCGAATTGAGCGACGGCGAAGTGCTTTTCTACGCCAAGACCAAAGACAACGCCACCATGCTGACCCACTTGCAATCTGGTGGGCGAGGCGTTTATTGCAAAGAAGGTCATGTGACCTTGGCGCGTGGCGACCAAGAAACTCAGTTGTTTCACTTAGACCTCGAGTTGATTGCCCGCTTGCTCAAAAACGGCTTGCACATCTCCACCCTGCTGGCGGCTGTTGCCGCTGCATGGTCGCTAGACATTGCACCATTGCTGATTCGTGCTGGCTTAAAAAATTTCGGGCAACAAAACCAACATGTTGCCCACACCTTGCAAGGATGAATGGTTCATGGAAGTCTCTCGCATTCGCGCTCTACGCGGCCCCAATCTCTGGACGCGGCACACGGCAATAGAGGCCATGGTGACCTGTGCTGAAGGTGAAATCGACCTGAGCCAACATCCTGACTTTGAAAACCGATTGCGCAATTTATTTCCTGGCGTTGGCAACCTGCAGCCCACCGATCACAAAGTCAAACTCAGCATGGCGCATGCCCTTGAAGCTGCGACCTTGCATTTGCAAATCGAGGCAGGCTGTCCCGTCACCTTCAGCCGTAGCACGGCAACCACAGACCTGGGCTTGTTCCAAGTTGCCGTGGAGTACACCGAAGAACAAGTGGGGGTCATGGCCATCCAACTGGCCAATGAACTCTGCCATGCGGCATTCAACAACTCCAGTTTTGATGTGGACGCTGCCATTGAGCAACTGCGCGAACTGGACGAAGATATTCGCCTAGGCCCATCCACCGGTTCAATCGTCAACGCTGCGATAGCGCGCGGCATCCCCTACCGCCGTTTGACCGAAGGCAGCTTGGTTCAGCTGGGCTGGGGCAGCAAACAACGCCGCATTCAAGCAGCTGAAATTGACTCCACCAGCGCGATTGCCGAGTCCATCGCGCAAGACAAAGAACTCACCAAACGCTTGCTGCATGCGGCTGGTGTCCCTATACCGTGGGGTCGGCCCGTGAGCAGCCCAGATGATGCATGGGCTGCAGCACAAGAGATCGGCCTACCGGTTGTCGTCAAACCTCGAGATGGCAACCAAGGCAAAGGCATCTCTGTGAACGTCACGACGCAAGAAGGTGTGAAAGCGGGCTATTTGGCTGCTCGCGCTTGCCGCCAAGAAGTACTGGTTGAACGCTTCTTGCCCGGCAGCGACTACCGCCTGTTGGTGGTCGGTAACAAGTTGGTTGCTGCAGCGCGACGTGAGCCGCCCCTGGTCATTGGTAACGGTAAAAACACAGTGCGCGAACTTGTGAATATCGTCAATGCCGATCCACGCCGCGGTGAAGGACACGCCACCTCGCTGACCAAAATTCAATTTGATGACATCGCCATTGCGCGTCTACAAGAACAGGGCTACACAGCCACCAGCGTTCCTGCCAAAGGTGCTCGCGTGATTCTGCGCAACAACGCCAACTTGTCCACTGGCGGAACGGCCACAGATGTGACCGATGATGTGCATCCAGAAGTGGCTCTGCGTGCCATTGCTGCGGCGCAAATGGTCGGCTTGGACATTTGCGGCGTCGATGTGGTGTGCGAATCCGTGCTGAGTCCCCTCGAGGAACAAAGCGGCGGCGTGGTCGAAGTCAACGCAGCTCCTGGCTTACGCATGCACCTGAGCCCATCCTTTGGCAAAGGCCGTGATGTGGGCGAGGCGGTCATAGCCACCATGTTTCCAGACGGTGGCGATGGCCGAATTCCAGTGATCGCTGTGACTGGCACCAACGGCAAAACCACGACGGTGCGCTTGACATCGCACCTGCTACGCGCCAATGGTTGGCGCGTGGGCATGACCAACACCGATGGCGTTTATGTGAATGGCCGACAAACGGACAGCGGCGACTGCAGCGGCCCCCGCAGCGGACGCAATGTGTTGGCCCATCCTGATGTGGACGCCGCCGTACTCGAAACAGCACGCGGCGGCATGCTACGTGAAGGTTTGGCCTTTGACCGCTGCCAAGTGGCGGTGGTCACCAACATTGGCATGGGCGACCACCTGGGTCTGAATTACATCTCCACTGTAGAAGACCTTGCTGTCTTAAAGCGCGTGATTGTGCAAAACGTGGCAGAGTCTGGCACGGCAGTGCTCAATGCCACCGACCCCATCGTCGCGGCCATGGCCAACAAATGCCCGGGACAAGTCACCTTCTTTGGTTTAGATTCGCACCACCCCATCATTGCGACCCACCGAGCGCAAGGCAAACGCGTGGTGTTTGTCGATGATGACCAAATCGTAGCCATGCAAGGCAACCACTCGGTGAGGATTACTTTGTCAGAAATTCCTGTCACGCGTGGTGGTGCGATTGGCTTTCAAATTGAAAATGTCATGGCATCGATTGGTGCCGCTTGGGCTGTTGGTGTGCCTTGGCAGACCATTTGCAAAGGCTTGGCTACCTTTGTGAGCGACAGCAACGCGGTACCCGGACGCTTCAATGTGTTTGACTACAAAGGCGCCACTGTGATTGCCGACTACGGGCACAACCCAGATGCCATCAAAGCGCTGGTCCAAGCCGTGACCAACCTGCCCGCCCAGCGTCGCAGCGTGGTGATCAGCGGGGCGGGAGACCGTCGAGACGAAGACATACGTGAACAAACGCGCATCATTGGCGAAGCATTTGACGATGTGGTGTTGTACCAAGACGCCTGTCAACGCGGTCGCGTCGATGGCGAGGTGCTCAAGCTCTTGCGTCAAGGATTGGAGGGGGCCAAGCGGACAACGCACATCGATGAAATTCATGGTGAATTTTTGGCGATTGACCGCGCGATGGCGCGTTTACAAAAAGGCGATTTGTGCTTGATCTTGATTGACCAAGTGGATGAGGCCTTGGCGCACATCACGCAGCGGGTGAACTCCGCTGCTTTGTCCGGCTAAGTTTTTAAAACAAACCCTTGTACTGGTCGCGCAACAAGTTCTTTTGCACTTTGCCCATGGTGTTGCGAGGCAACTCTGCAACCACAAAACACTTCTTAGGAATTTTGAAGTTCGCCAGCTGTGACTTGAGTGCGGCAATGACGGTGTCAGCATCAACCTTGGCACCGGGTTTGGCAATGACAACCGCCACGCCCACTTCACCAAAGTCGGGATGCGGCACGCCAACCAAAGCACTTTCAGCAACACCCGCCATGTCGTTGATGTAGCCCTCGATCTCTGCAGGGTAGACGTTGTAGCCGCCGCTGATGATGAGGTCTTTGCTGCGACCCACAATGACCACGTAACCACGCTCGTCCACCTTGCCCACATCTCCGGTTTTGAAATAGCCGTCTGAGGTGAACTCTTCTTTGGTTTTCTCGGGCATGCGCCAGTAGCCGCCAAACACGTTGGGGCCTTTGACTTGGATGCCGCCGATCTCACCCACAGGCAAGGCTTGGCCTGCGTCATCTTGCACACGCAGCGACACGCCGGGCAGCGGGAACCCCACCGTGCCGCCACGGCGTTCGGTTTGGCCGGGGTAGCGCGCATCGGCGGCGTAAGGGTTGGAGGTGAGCATGACGGTTTCGCTCATGCCGTAGCGCTCGAGGATCGTCTGGCCTGTGCGCTCTTGCCAAGCGTTGAAAGTTTCCAGCAACAGCGGCGCAGAACCCGCCACAAACAAACGCATAGTGGCGGCTTGTGCCTTCGTCAAACTCGGCTCATCCAACATGCGCACATACAGGGTGGGAACGCCCATGAAGACCGTGGCGTGTGGCATTTTGGCGATGACACCTTTGGGGTCGAACTTGGACATCCAAATCATCTTGCTGCCGTTGAGCAAAGCGCCGTGTATGGCCACAAACAAACCATGCACATGGAAGATGGGCAAGGCGTGAATCAACACATCATCTGGCTTCCAGCCCCAATAATCCTTCAAGGTCTGCGCGTTGCTCAGCATGTTGCCATGCGAGAGCATCGCGCCTTTGCTTCGTCCGGTCGTACCACTGGTGTACAAAATAGCGGCCAGATCGTCAGCCTTGTTTTGCGACACTTGGTGCTGATCTGAAAAATGCGCAGCACGCACAAGCAAACTACCCGTGCGGTCATCGTCCAAGGTAAACACACTTTGTGTGCCGGCCTTGAAGGCGATCTTGCTGACCCAACCAAAGTTGTTGCTGCTGCAGACCACCACGGCAGGTTCGGCATTGCTGATGAAGTATTCCATCTCAGCGCTTTGGTAAGCCGTGTTCAAAGGCAAGAACACATAGCCCGCACGCAAAGTGGCTAAGTAGAGAATGAGGGCCTCGACCGACTTTTCCACTTGCACGGCCACGCGCGAGCCCTTTGGCATGTGCAGTGAGTCCAACAGGTTGGCCACCATCGCGCTGGCACGCTCAAGATCAGACCAGCTGTAATGCAAGCCATCGGCAGTTTCGATCGCGGTTGCGTTCAACGCTTTCGCAAACCCGGCCCGCAGGGCCGCATACAGGTTGTGATTCATCATCTGTTTTCAATTAATCAAGCTTGGCGCCTGAAGCTTTCACCACAACCGCCCACTTTTTAATTTCAGCCGACACAAAGCTGCCGAACTGCGCGCCCGTTAAATTTGGAAAATCGGCGCCGCTGTTGGCCCAACTGGTTTTGATCTCATCCGAGGCACTCGCTTTGCGCACCTCTTCGATGGCACGTGCCTGCACATCAGCGGGCGTGCCCTTGGGTGCCCACAAGCCATACCATGTGTTCACGTTGTAGTCAGGCAAGCCCAGCTCAGCGGCACAAGGCACATCAGGAAATGCGGGGTTGCGCTTGTTGCCCGACACCATCAGCGCCTTGATGCGTCCGCCTTTGATGTGTTGGGCCGAAGAGCCCAGACCATCAAACATCATGTCCACATTGCCCGCGATCAGGTCTTGCAAAGCGGGGCCTGCACCTCGGTATGGAATGTGTGTGATGAAGGTTTTGCTTTGGAGCTTGAACAACTCACCCGCCAGATGGTGAGAAGTACCGCCGCCCGCTGAGCCGTAATTGAACTTACCTGGACTGTTTTTAACCAATTCCATGAAAGCTTTGAAGTCAGCCACTGCAATGTTTTTGGGATTGACCACCAACACGTGCGGTACGCTGGCGACGATGGCCAAAGGCACAAAGTCACGCTCTAAGTCGTAGTCGAGTTTGGGGTACATCGACGGCGCGATCGAATGATGCACGGCGCCCATGAACAAGGTGTAGCCATCAGCCGGTGCTTTGGCTGCAACGCCTGCACCCAAGTTACCGCCGGCACCACCGCGGTTGTCAATCACCATGGTCTTGCCAGTGAGCTTAGAAAACTGAGCAGACAGAGGGCGTGCAAACGTATCGGTGCCGCCACCAGCCGGAAACGGAACGATCAGACTCACAGGCTTGGTGGGCCATGAGCTTTGCGCGTGTGCGCCAAGACCAAAGGTAGCGCATGCAACTGCGCTGAGAACCATCCAATACCGACGGCTTGTTTTGAGTTTGAGTTGCTTCATGTCTGTCTCCTTCTTGGTTTAAAAACGAACGTGATTGATCACTTGAAATACATGTCTTCTACTTCACCAGAGGCTGGGGCCACGCCTTTTTCTAACATCTGTCGGTGCTTATCTAAGCGTTTGAGGTCATACAAGTAATTGACCATCAAACCATGAGATTGCTTGATGCCTTTGGTCGATGGGTCAGCAAACCAATTGATGCGCTCAATGCGTGCGCCGTTACCCAAGTGAAAACGCGCCACAGGGTCCAACACTTGGTCACCCAATTTGGCTTGTCCCAAATAGTGCGCAGCTGCTCGCATGAGAAATTGACGCAAGGCTGATTTGACGGACAACACCTCCAATAACTGAGGCTGCTCAATAGCCGCCAACACATGGCTGGCAGTGGGTGGCTCAAAGCTGATTTCTCGGCCCAATGCGGATAGCTCTTTTTCATTGAGCCGAGCCAATAAATCTTGCGCATGTTTGACCAACCAAGGGCGAAAACTTGGAATCGGCGACAAGGTGGCGAAGGTTTTGAGTTTGGGAAATTCAGCACGCAAAGTCTCCACCACGCGCTTGATCAAAGAGTCACCAAAGCTCACACCTTTCAAACCACCTTGTGTGTTGCTGATCGAATAAAAAATCGCCACGGTGGACTTTTGCAAATCTGCTGGAGCGGCTGACTCATCCAACAAAGGCATGATGTTGTCAGCCATCTCGTGCAACAAAGCAACCTCCACAAAGATCAAGGGCTCGTTGGGCAAGCTAGGGTGGAAGAACCCATAGCAGCGGCGGTCGCTGTCCAAACGATTTTTCAAATCAGCCCAGCTGCGAATGTCGTGGACAGCCTCGTACTTGATGAGCTTTTCTATCAATGAGGCGGGCGAATCCCAGCTGATGCTGCGCAGCTCTAAAAACGCCACATCAAACCAAGTGGAGAAAAGGTTTTCCAGTTCTGCGTCTAAGGCTTGCAAGCGCTTGTTGCCTTTGAGGTAGGGCAGCAACTCGGCGCGCAGATCCAACAAAAAACGCATTCCGCCAGCTGACGCCGCAAAGCGTTGCAGCAACCGCGTGCGAGGCGACACCAAAGCACGGCGCAACCGAATCTCAGCAGGGCCTTCTTCCACGGTGCCTAAGGCGGCGTCGTAGTCATCACGCGCGGCTCGCACCTTCAGGGCATCGGGGCCAAACTGCTCGCTGATGAGCAGCCACAAATCTTGTCGCTCTGCGGCCAGGGCTTTGCCATACCAATCGGCCAGATCTTTGGCGCGACGACCACCTTCGACCTCGCTCACACGCGGATCGACCACGGCTTGCAACAGGGTGAGCGTGCGGCGCAACGAGCGAGGTGACAAGGCCTCTTTTTGTTGGCGCAAGGTGGCGCTCAATCGCTCACGCGAAGATCGGTCTTCTGGCTTGGGGCCCTGCGCGACAGAAGCCGTGTTGCGGAGCAAATGGAGTTTGCTGCTGAGCCAATTGGTTGGGTTCATCCCATGTCTCTTTCTGGCGTGATGCCGAATTTAGACAGTCAACACACTGCGGCTGAACGAGGCCAGGTCCAGCAATGCCTCACGTTGCTGCAATAAGTGGTGCTGCATGGCGGCGTCTGCGCCAGCGGCATCACCTGCCTTGATCGCAGCGAAGATGGCCAAATGCTCGGCCAAACTTTGCTGCAACCGCCCAGGCGCATACAGCTGCTGCAAGCGTGCGAGCCTCAAAATTTTTCGTAAATCGTCGATCGTTTGGGTCAACCACTTGTTGCTGGCCAGTTGAATGATGGCCTCGTGAATGGCGAAATTGGCTTGGTAGTAATCGTTGATACGGCCAGCCTCTGCATGCTGCTGCAAGCGTCGGTGCCAAACTTCGAGCGCTTTGAGATCTTCAGGCGTGGCACGTTGAGTCGCCTCAAACGCACAGCGGCCTTCGAGCAAGGCGATGACGGGAAAAATATTGTCTAGGTCTTGCGCAGTCACCTCGTTCACAAAGCATCCGCGACGCGGCTCGTGGCGCAACAAACCCTCGGCGGTCAATACCTTAAGCGCTTCTCGCAATGGTGTGCGTGAGATAGACCAAAGTTCGCACAAGGCCACTTCATCAATGAAGCTACCGGGCCTGAGTTGACCATCAAAGATGTAGTCACGCAACTGTGAAGCCACGTCATCGTGCAAAGAGCTAGCAAGCGCGCGCATCAGGTGTTGTGTCGGTGAGAGGGTCTGTAATTACGCGTAATTATCAACCCATAGCCGACATGTGACGCGCTCAGCACTCAGGGACTTACCCTGACTTTTAATACAATTTATACAGTTTCGATCTGGCGATTGGCGCGCAGCCAAAGCCACACCCCAATACCTACCATCGGCACACAAAGCCACTGCCCCATGGTCATGCCCAGTGCCAGCAGTCCAAGGTGCGCATCAGGCTCGCGGAAGTACTCGGCCATGAATCGCAACATACCGTAGCCCATCATGAACATACCGGACACGGCACCCACGGGGCGAGGCTTTCGCGCGTAAAGCCACATGACAATGAACAACAAAATGCCCTCACCTAAAAACTGGTAGATCTGGGAAGGATGGCGCGCCATCATGGTTCCACTTTGTGGAAACACCATGGCCCAAGGCAGGGATGGATCTGCCGCCCTGCCCCACAATTCACCATTGATGAAATTGCCGACGCGTCCAGCGGCCAACCCTGTGGGCACGCAGGGTGCGATGAAGTCGGTCACCCACAACCAAGGGCGTTCACGCTTCCTGGCAAACCAAGCCGTCGCCACAAACACCCCCAGCATTCCCCCATGAAAACTCATGCCACCTTGCCAAAAGGCAAACACTTCGAGGGGGTGCATCAAGTAGTAACTGGGGCTGTAAAAAACACAATAGCCAATACGACCACCCAAAACCACACCCAGCACACCGTAGAACAAGATGTCTTCGATGTCTTGTTTTGACCATGCCCCCAGCGCCACTTGTGCCGCGTAGGGCGCATGGTGCAGTCGCCCACGTGCCAAGGCGACAAACAGCGCAAAGGCCGCGAGGTAAGTCAGACCGTACCAATGGATGGCCAAAGGGCCCAATTGAAGGGCAACAGGGTCGATCGTGGGGTGCATCATCATGGTTTGATTGTGCCTTGGCAGTCTTGCAGTTTCATGACCGCAGCGCGGGTAAACTTGGCCATCCAACAAAAATCTGAGACACCATGGACACCAAAACCATCAAAATCAACCGCCGCTCTGCCAACATCACCGAGGGCAAATCTCGCGCACCCAACCGCTCCATGTATTACGGCATGGGTTACCAAGAAAGCGACTTTGGAAAGCCCATGATTGGCGTGGCCAATGGCCACAGCACCATCACCCCTTGCAACAGCGGCTTGCAAAAGCTCTCCGATGCTGCGGTTGCAGCGATTGAAGCAGCAGGCGGCAATGCTCAAATTTTTGGCACACCCACCATTTCAGACGGCATGGCCATGGGCACAGAGGGCATGAAATACTCCTTGATCAGCCGCGAGGTGATCTCTGACTGCATCGAAACCTGTGTGCAAGGTCAATGGATGGATGGTGTCGTTGTGGTGGGTGGCTGCGACAAAAACATGCCAGGCGGCATGATGGGCATGCTGCGTGCTAATGTGCCTGCCATTTACGTCTACGGCGGCACAATTCTGCCTGGCTATTACAAAGACCAAGAACTCAACATCGTCAGCGTGTTTGAGGCCGTGGGGCAAAACGCTGCTGGCAACATGAGCGATGAAGACCTCAAACAAATTGAGCAACGCGCCATTCCAGGCACTGGCTCCTGCGGTGGCATGTACACCGCCAACACCATGTCCTCCGCCTTTGAAGCCTTGGGTTTGTCACTGCCCTACTCGTCCACGATGGCAAATCCGCATGACGAAAAAATGAACTCGGCACAAGAGTCAGCCCGGGTGCTGATAGAAGCGGTCAAAAAAGACATCAAACCGCGCGACATTGTGACCAAAGAAGCCCTGGAAAATGCCGTGGCCGTCATCATGGCCACGGGCGGCTCGACCAATGCTGTGCTGCACTTTTTGGCTATCGCTCATGCTGCGGGCGTGGAATGGACCATCGACGACTTCGAGCGCGTGCGTCGCAAGGTGCCTGTTCTGTGCGACTTAAAACCCAGCGGCAAATACTTGGCCGTCGACCTGCACAAAGCAGGCGGGATTCCACAAGTGATGAAGATCTTGCTCAAAGCCGGTTTGTTGCACGGCGATTGTTTGACCATCACTGGCAAGACCGTGGCAGAAAACTTAAAAGACATTCCTGATGCACCGCGCGCAGACCAAGATGTGATTCGTCCTATCGACAAGCCCATGTACGCTGAAGGTCATTTGGCTATTTTGAAGGGCAACCTGTCTCCCGAAGGTGCTGTGGCCAAGATTACCGGCCTGAAAAACCCAGTCATCACCGGTCCAGCGCGCGTGTTTGATGATGAACAGACGGCGCTGCAAGCCATCTTGGACGGCAAGATCGTTGCTGGCGATGTGATGGTCTTGCGCTACCTTGGCCCCAAGGGCGGCCCGGGTATGCCTGAAATGTTGGCGCCGACTGGTGCATTGATCGGCGCGGGCTTGGGTGAGAGCGTGGGCCTCATCACCGATGGTCGATTCTCAGGCGGCACGTGGGGCATGGTTGTCGGCCATGTGGCGCCTGAAGCTGCAGCGGGCGGCAATATCGCCTTTGTGCATGAAGGTGACTCCATCACCATCGACTCACGCCAATTGCTGCTGCAGCTCAATGTGGATGCCGCCGAACTGGCCAAACGCAAGGTCGGCTGGAAGGCACCTTTGCCACGTTACATGCGTGGTGTTCAAGCCAAGTTCGCTTTCAATGCATCAAGCGCCAGCAAAGGTGCTGTGCTAGACGACTATTGAGCAAGCTGAGCGATTGAGAGGCCATATGAAATACATTTCTTTGACGCTGATCGGCGTGTTTTTTTCAATCGCTCCCGCTTACGCGGACTCGGCACTGGCCACCTCCAAAAACTGCATGGCCTGCCACGCAACAGAAAGAAAATTGGTTGGACCTGCTTACAAAGATGTGGCTGCAAAATATGCGAGCGACAAAACAGCAGTTGACAGACTCGCCATCAAAATTCAAAAAGGTGGCGCGGGCGTATGGGGCCCTGTGCCGATGCCTGCCAATACGCAAGTCAGCGATGCCGACGCCAAAAAACTGGCCGCTTGGGTGTTGAGCCTTAAATAAACCCCCAGCTTTGCGCTGCAAGCATGGCGACAGGGGCCTTGATTAAACTCTGTCGCAGTCCCTTACCTCTGCCCTTTTCAGGACCTTATCCATGACCACGATCCGCCAAAACGACTTGATTGAGTCGGTCGCTGCTGCCCTGCAATACATCAGCTACTACCACCCTGCTGACTTCATTTCTCACTTGGCAAGCGCCTACGAGCGTGAGCAAAGCCCAGCGGCCAAAGATGCGATCGCGCAAATTTTGACCAACAGCAAAATGAGTGCCATCGGGCACCGCCCCATGTGCCAAGACACCGGCATCGTCAACGTGTTTTTGAAAGTGGGCATGGATGTGCGCTGGGAAGGCTTTACCGGCAGCTTGGAAGACGCCGTCAACGAAGGCGTGCGCCGTGGCTACAACTTTGCCGACAACATGCTGCGCGCCTCGGTGGTAGCCGACCCCCAGTTCGCCCGCAAAAACACCAAAGACAACACCCCAGCAGTCATCTTCACGCAAATCGTGCCCGGCAACAAAGTCGACGTCACCGTGGCAGCCAAAGGCGGCGGCAGCGAGAACAAATCCAAGCTGGTGATGCTCAACCCCAGTGACAGCGTGGTGGACTGGGTGCTCAAAACCGTGCCCACCATGGGTGCGGGCTGGTGTCCGCCTGGCATGCTGGGCATAGGCATTGGCGGCACAGCCGAAAAAGCCGTCCTCATGGCCAAAGAAAGCTTGATGGACGATCTGGACATGTACCAACTGCTTGAAAAATCTAGCAAGGGCGACAAACTCAGTCAGGTGGATGACTTGCGCTTGGAGCTCTACCACAAGGTCAACGCTTTGGGCATTGGCGCTCAAGGCTTGGGCGGCTTGACCACCGTGCTTGACGTCAAGATCAAGATGTATCCCACCCACGCCGCCAGCAAGCCCGTGGCGATGATTCCTAACTGCGCAGCGACACGCCACGCCCACTTTGCGCTGGATGGCTCTGGCCCCGTGTTTTTAGACGCGCCCTCACTCGACCTGTGGCCCAACGTCAACTGGACGCCCGACACAGAAAAAAGCAAACGTGTGGACCTCAACAGCCTGACGCCCCAAGAAGTGTCAAGTTGGAAGCCCGGCCAAACGCTGTTGCTCAACGGAAAAATGCTCACTGGCCGCGATGCTGCACATCAACGCATTCAAAACATGTTGGCCAAGGGTGAGAAGCTGCCTGTGGACTTCACCAACCGCGTGATTTACTACGTCGGCCCTGTCGACCCTGTTGGCGATGAAGCCGTTGGACCTGCAGGCCCGACCACGGCCACCCGCATGGACAAATTCACTGAAATGATGTTGTCGCAAACCGGTTTGATCGCCATGGTGGGCAAAGCTGAACGCGGCCCTACCGCCATTGAGGCGATCAAAAAGCACAAATCTGCATACCTGATGGCCGTGGGCGGTGCGGCCTACCTTGTCTCAAAAGCCATCAAGCACGCCCAAGTGGTGGGCTTTGCTGACCTAGGCATGGAAGCCATTTATGAGTTCGACGTGATCGACATGCCCGTGACCGTGGCGGTGGACTCGGGTGGCACCAGCGCCCATATCACCGGCCCAGCTGAGTGGGAAAAGCGCATTGCCACCGGCGAGTTCAAAGGCATTGACATCAAGTCCAACTGACCTGGTCAGTGCAAGTGACGGGGCTTGCGCCCGCCATGACCGCCACCCCCGTGACCGCCATTGGGGCCACGCGGTGGTCGCCCCAAATCGAGTGAGTTGACAAGGTTGTCAAACCGCTCAGAAAACAGCTTGTCTATTTCATGGACCACACCACCCAATTCAGCGCCGTCAAAATGACGCTCCATCATCTGAATCACGTCGTTGACCAGCATGTCGCGCTGCGCTTGCATGATGTCGGCGGGGGTAGGCCCCACAAAAAGCATCACAAAGTCATCGCGTGAATCTTGACCGCGTGCATCTTCTTGCTCGTCAAAATCATTGTCGTAAAACGTGACCTCGATGGGCGCGCCTGCGCAAGTGAGCTCGTTCAAGCTCATGCACATTTCATCCAAACTTTGACGGAAATCATCATCGCCAGACACAGTCCAGCAGATTTGGAGGGTGTGCTCTTCGGGGTTGAAGCGAATGCCCGGCTCATCAGGATAGGCGCTAGATGCACCTTCTTCAAGAGATACAGCGCCCGCATAAAGCCACAAAGGACGCAGGGCGTCTTGCAACTGATCTAAGGCAACCTCAGGATGAAGAGGGATCAATCCATGGACATGAATTTCATACGCGGCGTTGTAGCGTGCCATGACGAAACTCCTTCCTTGTGCTTGTGTGATGGTGCCCGAGACCGGAATCGAACCGGTACGCCCCTTACGGAAGCGAGAGATTTTAAGTCTCTTGTGTCTACCAATTTCACCACTCGGGCAGTGTCGTTGAATCAAACCATTTTACGTCAGCTGCCTCTGAGACTCAGAAAAGTCATGACGCAATTGCAATATTTTTAGACTATATTTGAGTTGGATTTATTGAAGCACTGCTTAAAACCACAAACTCAAACACCCCTTATTGGAGACTGCTCATGACACAACGCACCACTCACCATTTCTTGTTGGCAGCCCTGCTGGTCTCAGGCCTGAATCTGGCTTACGCAGCTGACAAAAAGGATGCGGCTGAACCCGTCGTGAAAAAGTCAGAGACCGGTATTTGCCATGACAAATCCAGCGCCTCTTTTGGCAACACCAAAAAGTTCACAGGCTTTGGCTCCATGGATGAGTGTGTCAAGAGTGGTGGCCGTCCAGCAGCCGGGCAAGCGACTGCGCCAACAGAACCCCTGGTGAAAAAGTCAGAATCAGGCATCTGTCACGACAAAAATAGCAATAGCTTTGCGCAAACCAAAAAGTTCACTGAATACAAAACGGTGGAAGAGTGCGTCAAGAGCGGTGGCGCTCTTCCAAAGAAGTAAATCACCCACAGAAATAGAAAAAGCCCTCAAATCTAGATTTGAGGGCTTTTAAATGTGGAGCGGGAAACGAGATTCGAACTCGCGACCTCAACCTTGGCAAGGTTGCGCTCTACCAACTGAGCTATTCCCGCATGATCGTTTGATTCCGAAGCGGTCATTCTAAGCGCGAATTCTGCTGTTTTAGATTCATACGCCAAGAATTTTCAAAAGATACCGAGTGCCTTGGCTATTTTTTGACGCGGCACCGTGGTTTTGGGGCACTTGCCCTTGGGTAGCTCAAACCACGCGCGCACATCTTGCTCCACCCCAATGCCGTGCATGTAGTTGTAAATGGCTTTCTTCAAACCTCGTCCGAGTGTGTCGTGGTCTGTGCCTGTAGGGTCCATGAATGCGATGTCATTCTTGGCAAAGCTCACATTGGGCAGCGGGACCAACTGCACACCATATTCTTCTGGATTTTTCCCTACAGGCGAATGCACAGTGCAAGCAAAGCGATGGAAAAAGCCACTTTGAATACAACCGTTTTCAAACAGTTGGCGCACGTACTCCAGCGCATCCACCGTGTCTTGTACGGTCTGGGTGGGAAAGCCGTACATCAAATACGCGTGCACCAAGATGCCCGCATCTGAGAAGCCTTTGGTGACTTGCGCCACTTGCTCGACAGACACGCCTTTTTTCATCAAATTCAACAGCCGATCTGAGGCCACCTCTAAGCCGCCGGACATAGCAATGCAGCCACTTTGGGCCAACAACTCGGCCAGCTCGGGCGTGAAGGTTTTCTCAAAGCGAATATTGCCCCACCAAGAAATATGCACCTTGCGCCGCAACAGCTCTAGCGCCAAGGCCTTCAACGCTTTCGGTGGTGCGGCTTCGTCTACAAAATGAAATCCAGTTTGCCCCGTCTCGGCCACGATGTGCTCAATGCGGTCTACCAGCGTGGTGGCCGATGCGGTTTCGTAACGCGAGATGTAGTCGAGGCTGACATCGCAAAAGCTGCATTTTTTCCAATAACAGCCATGAGCCACGGTCAGTTTGTTCCAACGGCCATCGCTCCACAGGCGATGCATGGGGTTGAGCATGTCAAGCAAAGACAAATAACGGTCGAGGGGCAAGCCATCCCAAGTGGGCGTGCCCACGTTTTCGAACGGCACATCGGGCTCGGCCCAATTCATCAGTTGCACCGCGCCTGCTTCGTTGCGCACAAACGTGCGCACCAAGCGTTGCACGTTGCGTTTGCCTTGCAAGTGTTCTAGCAAAGCCAACAAAGGCCGCTCGCCAGAATCCAGGCTGATGAAGTCCACATAGTCAAACACGCGAGGCTCGGTCAGCTCGCGCAACTCGGTATTCACAAAGCCACCGCCCAAGCCAATCCGAATCTGGGGGTGATGCGCCTTGATGGTCTGCGCCATGCGAAAGGCTGCGTAGACCGCGCCAGGAAACGGCACCGACAGCAGCACCAGCTGCGGTTGGTGTTTGGCAATCACCTCAAGCGTCAAGGCCTGCAAGGTGGTATCCACCAATGTGGGCGCAGCACCCAATGCTTGAGCCAAGGGCTCAAATGTGGCTTGGCTACCTGCCAGTTGCTCGGCATAGCGTACAAATTCAAAACGGCTGTCCACGGCATCGCGCAGCACATCTGCGAGGTCGTTCAAATACAAGGTGGCCAAATGGCGAGCGCGGTCTTGTTGACCCAGTGCGCCAAAGGCCCAAGCCAGGGGATCGCCACTGCCGTCATCTTCATAAACGTCTAGCGAAGCAAAGCGCGGGCCTTCCGGCAAAAAGCCTCGACCCGCAATGCGGTGACTCAAGGTGGCGTCGCGGCCCTGCAAAAAGGCAACCATGGGAGCGATGGTGGATTGGTAGCGCTCGAAGTGGTCAAGGAAATAATTCACACAGGCGGACCGCTCAGCCTCGGACTGGACCAAGGCGCAGTCGCGAACCTTGCCCAATCCCTCAGGCGTGAAGAAGGCCAACACCAACGCCAAGGCCACATCTGCTTGCACGGCATCGACGCCTTGCGAACGCAAAAAGCCCGTCAAGTAAGCCGTAGAGGGGTAAGGCGTGTTGAGCTGCGTCATCGGTGGGATGAGGCTCAAAACACGAAACGAGGGGGTCGAGGTAGGGCTAGCAGACATGGTGTGGGTTCATTATCGACGGCCAACAAACCCGTGGGCACAAGTCCTTCACGAACGAAATGAATTTGGACAACCTTGGCAATTAGATGAGCCCAACAGCTCAAGCCTTGCCAACTGAGGCCGATACAAAGGTTTCAAGGTTGCTTAGGTTTATGACCGCTCTCGCCACCAGCCCGAATTTTGAGGGTGCGTGTGGGCTCCAATCCACCGCCGAGAGCGGTCCCCTTTTTTTATTGGCAAGCGGCCTCGTACATACGGAAATGCCTGATATCGGAAAAGTTCAGCGGGGTCTTGATGAACTGCTTGGCAAACTCTGAGTTACTCTGCTGAATAAAGGTGTCTTTCACCTTGTGGGTGATCAACGGCGCCTTACCCGCCATATCGCTGTAGAAAATTCGCTCCATCAAATGAATGGTCTGATCTTGGCAATTGATCTCATACATCGATTGCTCAGAGGTGTAGTTGTACAAAGCCACTTTCACCACGGCTTTGGGTGAATGAAACGGCACCTTGGCATCCACCGGCAGCTGTGTGAATGTGCGCAAGCTCTTGAGCTTGCCTTTGCTCTCTACAGGCGAAAAATAATAATCACTCGCCCCATGGCTGTTGTTCGTCAAGAACACCCACCCAGCCCAAGCGTTGGGCTGCAACGCCATTGAAAGGAGTAGAAAGAAAAATTTGCGCATAAGGTGTGCTTATTTTATTTGCAAACCTAAATCATGGAAAATCTAGACCATGACCGATACCACCAACCCACGCCCCGCCCTTCCCGACCATTTGTCAACCGACCCTCGCAGCCCCCATCACGCGCCCGCTGTATTTGAATTTGAAATTGGCATTCTCTTCAATGACAAAGAACGCTTCGATGTTGAGGAGTACTGCTTGTCCGAAGGCTGGATCAAAGTGCCAGCCAACAAAACACTGGATCGCAAAGGTAAACCCTTGCTGATCAAAATCAAAGGCAAGGTCGAAGCCTTTTATAAATAATGGAAATCAAGGTCAACTTTCTCGACAAGCTTCGCCTGGAAGCCAAGTTCGATGACTTCACCGTGATTGCCGACCAACCCATCCGTTACAAGGGTGATGGCTCGGCCCCTGGGCCTTTTGATTATTTTTTGGCCTCCTCGGCCTTGTGCGCCGCCTACTTTGTCAAGTTGTATTGCGACACACGCAAAATTTCCACTGAAAACATCCGTCTCTCGCAAAACAATATTGTGGATCCGGATAACCGCTACCAGCAGATTTTCAAGATTCAGGTGGCCTTGCCAGCCGATATCCCAGAACTTGACCGCCGCGGTATCTTGAACGCGATTGAGCGCTGCTCAGTCAAAAAAGTGGTGCAAGCAGGCCCCGAGTTTGTCATCGAAGAAGTCGAGAATTTGGATGCCGATGCGCAGTCCTTGCTCAGCATGAAACCCAGCGCTGACACCCACACCTTGATTGCTGGCAAGGACCTGCCGCTAGAACAAACCATCGCCAACATGTCGGGCCTCTTGGCAGGTTTGGGCATCAAGATCGAAATCGCCTCATGGCGCAACATCATTCCCAACGTGTGGTCATTGCACATTCGCGATGCGCATTCGCCCATGTGTTTTACCAATGGCAAAGGCTCCACCAAAGAAAGCGCCTTAGCCTCGGCCTTGGGTGAATACATCGAACGGATCAGCAACAACCATTTCTATGCGGGGGTTTTTTGGGGTGAAGACATCGCTCAAGCAGCCTTTGTCCATTACCCCAACGAACGCTGGTTCAAGCCCGGCAAAAAAGATGCGTTGCCCCCTGAAATTTTGGATGCTTATTGCCTGCCCATCTACAACCCCGATGGCGAACTGCGCGCCTCGCACCTGATCGACACCAACTCTGGCAACGCAGCACGCGGCATCTGCTCGCTGCCCTTTGTACGCCATTGCGATGGCGAAGTGGTGTACTTTCCTTCCAACTTGATTGAAAACCTATTTGTCAGCAACGGCATGAGCGCGGGCAACACATTGGCCGAAGCGCAGGTGCAATGCTTGTCTGAAATTTTTGAGCGCGCCGTCAAACGCGAAATCTTAGAAGGCGAAATTTGTTTGCCTGATGTGCCACCAGCGGTATTGGCCAAGTTCCCCCGCATCCTTGCAGGAATTCAAGGCTTAGAAGCCCAAGGCTTTCCCGTATTGGTGAAAGACGCGTCGCTGGGCGGCATCTACCCAGTGATGTGCGTGACCTTGATGAACCCACGCACAGGCGGTGTGTTTGCATCGTTTGGTGCGCACCCCAGCTTCGAAGTCGCGCTCGAGCGCAGCCTGACCGAACTGTTGCAAGGCCGCAGCTTTGAAGGTCTGAATGATTTACCGGCACCGACCTTCGAGAGCAACGCCGTGACCGAGCCCAACAACTTTGTCGAACACTTCATTGACTCCAGCGGCATTGTGTCGTGGCGCTTTTTCAGCGCCAAATCTGACTATGAGTTTGTCGAGTGGGACTTGACTGCCCAAAGTGAAAACGCCAATGTGCAAGAGGCTGCAGCTTTGTTTGACATCCTCCACGGCATGGGCAAAGAGGTTTACACCGCCGTCTACGATCAGCTTGGCGCCGTGGCTTGCCGCATCTTGGTGCCAGGTTACTCAGAGGTCTATCCCGTGGAAGACTTGATCTGGGACAACACCAACAAGGCATTGCTGTTTCGCGAAGACATCCTCAACCTACACCGCTTGGACAACACCCGCTTGTCAGCCTTGATCGATCGCTTGGAAAACAACGAACTCGATGAGTATTTGGACATTGCCACCCTGATCGGCATCGAGTTTGATGAAAACACGGTGTGGGGCCAACTCACCGTCCTTGAATTGAAACTGTTGGTTCATTTGGCTTTGAAACAATTGGAACAAGCGCAAGAGTTGGTGGGCGCCTTCTTACAGTACAACGACAACACGGTCGAGCGCCAATTGTTCTACAAAGCCCTGAACGTGGTGCTGCAGGTGCAACTCGATCCGGACTTGGCACTGGCAGATTACGAACAAAACTTTCGCCGAATGTTTGGCAACGACCGGATGGAAGCAGCCGTGAGTTCAGTCGCAGGCACCGTGCGTTTTTACGGACTGACCCCCACGAGCATGAAACTCGAAGGTCTGGACAGACACCACCGTCTGATGGACAGCTACAAAAAATTGCATGCCGCGCGTGCTCAGTTTGCAAATTAAGCGCACAAAAAAACCACCCAACGCCTGCGCGCTGAGTGGTCTCAAACCCTATTCAAACCAAGAGACACCCCTTGCGGGCCGTCTCTGACTTGACGTGCTTAGTGGAACTGTTCTTCTTCGGTAGAACCGGTGAGGGCTTTCACAGAAGACGAGCCACCTTGGATCACGGTGGTCACGTCGTCGAAGTAGCCTGCGCCAACTTCTTGTTGGTGCGACACAAAGGTGTAACCCTTGTCGCGCGCTGCAAACTCAGGCTCTTGCACCATGTTGACGTAGTGCTTCATGCCTTCGCCGTTGGCATAAGCGTGGGCAAATTGGAAGGTGTTGTACCAGTTGATGTGGATACCCGCCAAGGTGATGAACTGGTACTTGTAGCCCAACGCTGACAAGTCCTCTTGGAACGAAGCGATCTGGTTGTCGTTGAGGTTTTTCTTCCAGTTGAAAGAAGGTGAGCAGTTGTAAGACAACAACTTGCCTGGGCATGCCGCGTGAACTGCTTGCGCAAACTCGCGCGCGAAGCCAATGTCAGGCACGCCTGTTTCGCACCAGACGAGGTCGGCATATGGGGCGTAAGCCACGCCACGGCTGATGGCTTGCTCCAAACCGTTCTTGACGCGGTAAAAACCTTCTTGTGTGCGCTCGCCTGTCAAAAAAGGCTTGTCGTTGGCATCGTGGTCAGACGTGATCAAGTTGGCCGCTTCTGCATCGGTACGTGCCAACACGATGGTGGATGTGCCCATGACGTCCGCTGCGAAACGAGCTGAAATCAACTTCTCGCAAGCTTCTTGGGTAGGCACCAACACCTTGCCACCCATGTGGCCACATTTCTTCACAGCAGCCAGCTGGTCTTCAAAGTGAACGCCAGCAGCGCCCGAGACAATCATGTTTTTCATCAATTCAAATGCGTTCAATACGCCACCAAAACCAGCTTCTGCGTCTGCCACGATGGGCAAAAAGTAGTCGATGAATTCTTTGTCACCTGGGTTGATGCCACGACCCCATTGAATTTCGTCAGCGCGCTTGAACGTGTTGTTGATGCGGCGCACCATGGTCGGCACTGAGTCATAGGCATACAGCGACTGGTCGGGGTACATGGTCTCGGAGCTGTTGCCATCCGCTGCCACCTGCCAGCCCGACAGATACACAGCCTCCAAGCCAGCTTTGGCTTGTTGCATCGCTTGACCTGCGCTAATGGCACCAAAGGCGTTGACGTAGCCTTTTTTGGCGCCGCCATTGACTTTTTCCCAGAGCTTTTCTGCGCCTCGCTTGGCGAGTGTGTGCTCGATGGGCATGCTGCCGCGCAAACGCACGACGTCTGCCGCAGAGTAACCACGCTTGACGCCTTTCCAGCGTGGGTTGGTCGCCCAGTCTTTTTCAAGGGCGGCAATTTGTTGTTCGCGGCTGAGTTGTTCGTTGAGGGATTGAGGCATGGTCTACTCCAGTTAGTTAAAGTGTGAACGTGGAATCAACTATAAGTCTTCTATAAGAGTTAATGCACCTCTTATGTCTTATATAAGAATTTATTTTTATCTTTAAAAAACAAAGACTTAAAATAATAATTCCGCATTGTAAAAATTGATTTCTCATATCAAGAAAAAATATTGCGATGCAGCAAAGCAGTTTACCGTATAGTGAAATTAGTTTTCAATGATTTGCAGACTTCAAATGAGGCACACATCTCCTTTTGCAAAAGCCCTGTAATGAAAGCTAAAAACACCATGAAAAAAACAACATCCTCCAATGAAAAAGTTGTTTTTAGCTTGGAAAGAAGTGGGTTCTCAATTAGCATCCGAGTTGCTCTAGAGCGATATCTCTAAGGGCTTGAAAACAAACACTTCTAGAAGGAAATGAAACATGGCAACTGCAAAGAAAGCTCCAGCTAAAAAAGTAGCAGCAAAGAAAGCTGCTCCTGCAAAGAAAGTAGCAGCCAAAAAGGCAGCACCTGCGAAAAAAGTAGCGGCTAAAAAGCCTGCTGCAAAAAAAGCAGCCCCTGCTAAAAAGGCAGCACCTGCGAAAAAACCAGCCGCTAAAAAAGTAGTTGCAAAGAAAGCCCCTGCTAAGAAGGCTGCTCCTGCAAAAAAACCAGCTGCTAAAAAAGTTGCTGTGAAAAAAGTGGCCGCCAAAAAAGCGCCTGCCAAAAAGCGCACGCCTAACGCCGCTTTCATGAAACCACTCACGCCCAGCGCTGCCTTGGCTGCTGTCATTGGCCACACACCCGTCCCACGCACTGAAGTCGTGAGCAAAATGTGGACCTACATCAAAAAGCACGGTCTCCAAGACAAAGTCAACAAGCGCAACATCAATGCGGATGACAAGCTCAAGGCTGTGTTCGGTAAAGCTCAAGTCACCATGTTTGAATTGGCTGGCTTGATCGGCAAACACCTCAAGTAATTGAGTTTTTGCCAAACCAAAAAAAGGGACCGTGAGGTCCCTTTTTTAATTGGATCAACGCATCAACTCAAGGTGGACGCGAACCCTCACCTTTGGTCGATTCTTCGACCTACACCCAAAGCCAGCAACACACTCAGCAACAACACAAACGCAGCACCGAGCAAGGTCGCGCCATACCACCCGTGATCCATGAGTACGCCAAAAATAAGCGGCGAAATGGCAAACCCGGTATCCAGGCCCGAATACACCATGCCATACACCCGCCCAGTAGCGCCTTGGGGGGTGGCTTTCTTGATCATCATGTCACGAGAAGGCCCACCTACCCCAATGGCTAAGCCTGTGGCTGCCAAGATAACCATCGTCAAATCGGCACCAAACAGACCGCTGCCACACAAGGCCATGAACAAAGCCCCTGTAGCCATAGAAATTGCCACCACTTTGTCACTTTGGCGAGGCCAGCGTGCCGCGACAAAGCCCCCAACAAACATGCCCGCAGCGGCGCACAGCATGTAAGCCGTCAAGGTGAGGGTGGCAGCTTCAAACGTGACTTGATGAAGCGCCTGCAAGATAGAGACAGCAAAACTTTGAACCACCGCCAAGGTCATGGTGGAGAGCAAGAAAAAACCAAAGCACCACCAGACCACAGGAATTTTTAAAAAATCCAAGGTGCTGAGCTGAGGGGTGGTCGGCTTGTGGCTCACCACCTCTGCAAGCAGGTGCTCACGCTGCCAAAAGAGCAATGCAAAGATGCCTACAAACAGCAACGCTGCGCCTACATAGGCCATACGCCAGTCAAATGCAGCGCTCAATCCCACCATGAACACGGGTGCGAAGGCCCAGCCTAAATTCCCTGTCAGTCCATGCGCACTAAAGGCATAGCCCAAGCGTGGCGCAGATACTTTTTGATTGAGGATGGTGAAGTCAACAGGATGAAAAGAGCAGTTACCCAGCCCCAGCAAAGCGGCCCCCAACATCAAGCCCCAATAGCTGTTGGCAACAGACACCGCCATGCACCCCGCAGCCATGAGCAACAGCGCAACAAACAACACGGGCCGCGCCCCTAGACGATCAACCACAAAGCCTGCACAAGCCTGACCCATGCCAGAGACGACGAAAAAAACCGTCATCAAAAAGCCCAGCTCGGCATAGCTCAAGCCAAATGTACTCATGAACACGGGGAACATGAGTGGCAGCAACAGATGCGAAAAGTGTGAACTGGCGTGTGCAATACCCACCAAACCGATGACCGCTGCGTCATCGCGCCATGGACTGGATACGGGGTTCAAAGTAGTCATAAGAGCGTAGCAAAAGGAATAGGCTTATCCTAACTGGTACAGGTCATTTTCGCCAAGTGGCGGCAAGTCCCCTCCTGCCTCGCCACCCGACAAACGATGTCAATCACACCTTGACGCTGGAGAATCATCCCGCTATGGAAAAAAAACTGTTATCCCTTTTCATCCTCTGGGCCATGTCGTTGTCTTGCATAGGCAGGGACGTGACCGCTGAGTTGTCCTCTCCCGAATGGTTCGTCCAGGCGCGCCAAGCCATTGAAGTCAAGAACTACGATTTGGCCATCCATGTCCTCACACAAGCCGATGAAAACCAATCCGCTGATTGGCATAACTTGATGGGTTTTAGCTTGCGCTCCAAAACACCTAGCCAGTGGGTCAAGGCTGAGCACCATTACAAGGCCGCATTAGAAAAAAACCCGATGCATTTAGGCGCCTTGGAATATTACGGTGAGTTACTTTTATTGAAAAATGATGTGCTGGGTGCCCAAACCATGTTGAAACGCTTAGAGACAATTTGCACCTCAGGCTGCGAAGAGCTGAGTGATCTGCAAAAAAGTTTTGCAAATTTCAAAGCCAAAAAATAACCTGCGCTGCGCTGCCCCCTAGGCGAGGGCAGCTGGGCTGGGTGTCTGCGGTTCAAGCCTCAGCCTTGGCGAATGCAAACTCGCCTGGCGCACGCACAGGGTCGACACTGACCGCAATCGTGTCTTTGGGCAAGAACTTGCCCTCCAACAACAACTTGGACAATGGGTTCTCAATGCGTTGCTGAATTGCACGCTTCAAGGGTCGAGCCCCATACACAGGGTCAAAGCCCACCTTGGCTAATTCGGCCAAAGCGGCGGGCGACACAACAAGCGTCAAGTCCATCTTGGATAAACGCGCCGCCAGAATTTTGAGCTGTATGCCCGCAATGCTGGCAATGTGCTCGGCATCCAAGGCATGGAACACCACAGTTTCATCAATGCGGTTCAAGAATTCAGGGCGGAAATGCGACTTGAGCTCGTCCCACACCGCATCCTTGATGTCTTGCAAATCTTGACCCACCATGCTTTGGATGATGGGCGAGCCAATGTTGGAGGTCATCACGATGACCGTATTTTTAAAGTCCACGGTGCGCCCTTGGCCATCGGTCAAGCGGCCATCATCGAGCACTTGCAACAAGATGTTGAACACATCCGGATGCGCTTTTTCCACCTCATCGAGCAGCAACACGCTGTAGGGCTTGCGACGCACGGCTTCCGTCAAGTAGCCACCTTCGTCGTAACCCACATAGCCGGGAGGCGCACCCACCAGACGGCTGACCGAGTGTTTCTCCATGAACTCGCTCATGTCGATGCGAATCATGTGGTCTTCGCTGTCAAACAAGAAGCCTGCCAAAGCCTTGCACAACTCCGTCTTGCCCACGCCGGTTGGACCGAGGAACAAGAACGAACCCGTCGGACGGTTGGGGTCACCTAGGCCCGCACGCGAGCGACGAATGGCGTTTGCCACTGCGGTGATGGCCTCCTCTTGCCCCACCACGCGGTCGTGCAATTTGTCTTCCATTTGCAAAAGCTTGTCGCGCTCTCCTTGCATCAGCTTAGATACGGGAATACCGGTGGCGCGCGCCACCACTTCAGCAATTTCTTCAGCGCCTACTTGCGTGCGCAGCAGACGATGTCCTCCTGCGGCGGCGGTCTTGCTACTTTCCCGAGCGTTGACTTCCTTCATGCGTTTTTCTAACTCAGGCAATTTGCCGTATTGCAATTCAGCCACTTTGTTGAACTCGCCCTTGCGGGTGAGCTCTTCAATCTGGTGGCGCAAGCGGTCAATTTCTTCTTTCAGTTGCGCGCCGCCGTGAGCGGACGACTTTTCAGCTTTCCAGATTTCGTCAAGGTCGGCATACTCTTTGCCGATCTTGTCAATCTCTTCTTCGAGCAGCTCCATGCGCTTTTGCGAAGCTTCGTCTTTTTCCTTGCGCACGGCCTCACGCTCAATCTTGAGTTGAATCAAGCGACGGTCAAGCTTGTCCATCACCTCGGGCTTGGAGTCAATTTCTATTTTGATTTTGGCCGCTGCCTCGTCAATCAAATCAATCGCTTTGTCGGGTAAAAAGCGATCGGTGATGTAGCGGTGGCTCAGCTCGGCCGCTGCCACGATGGCGGGATCGGTGATTTCAACCCCATGGTGTACTTCATACTTCTCTTGCAAACCGCGCAAAATGGCAATGGTGGCTTCGACCGAAGGCTCACCCACCATGATTTTTTGGAATCGACGCTCCAGCGCCGCATCTTTTTCGATGTATTTGCGGTATTCGTTGAGCGTGGTGGCACCCACGCAATGCAGTTCGCCACGAGCCAATGCGGGCTTGAGCATGTTGCCGGCATCCATCGCACCCTCGGCCTTGCCAGCGCCCACCATGGTGTGCAACTCATCGATGAACACAATGGTTTGCCCTTCGTCTTGCGCCAACTCTTTGAGTACGGTTTTCAAGCGCTCTTCAAATTCACCACGGTATTTGGCGCCCGCCAACAAAGCGGCCATGTCGAGCGACAGCACGCGCTTGCCTTTGAGCGAGTCAGGCACCTCGCCGGCCACAATGCGCTGGGCCAAGCCCTCGACAATCGCGGTTTTGCCGACGCCAGGTTCACCAATGAGCACGGGGTTGTTTTTGCTACGCCGCTGAAGCACTTGAATGGCGCGGCGAATTTCGTCATCACGGCCAATCACCGGATCGAGCTTGCCTTGACGCGCCCGCTCAGTGAGGTCCATGCAGTATTTTTTCAGGGATTCGCGCTGGCCTTCGCTCTCGGCGTTGTCCACTTTTTGACCACCGCGCACTGCGGTGACGGCGGCTTCTAAAGACTTGCGGTTCAAGCCGTTTTGTGCCGCAAGCTTGCCCCAACTCCCTTTGTGATCGCACATGGCAAGCAAGAACAATTCGCTGGCCACAAACTGATCGCCCCGCTTGATGGCTTCTTTTTCAGCAGCTTGAATCAAGGACAGCGTATCACGCCCAACTTGAACTTGCTCTTGACCTTCGACCTTGGGCAAGCGATGCATCGCCTCTTGTGCCGCGGACAACAGCCCAGCGAGATTGGCACCTGTGCGCTGCAGCAGCGACTTAGGCCCATCGTCTTGACTCAGCATAGCGACCAACACATGGGATGGCTCGATGTAGGCGTGGTCGCCACCCAAAGCGAGCGACTGGGCATCGCCCAAAGCTTCTTGGAACTTGGTGGTGAGTTTGTCGATTCGCATGGAAACTCCGAGAAATGGATTGGATTGATGGGTAACTGAGGCTGCTCTGTCTTATTTCAAGACCAACCCAACCCAGCGGCTTTGATCTGAGTCAAAGCATATTCAACCATTGACCGCCGCACCAGTCAGTGCGCTGGCGTACACCGTTAACGCGGTGTGATGTTGGTCGCTTGAATGCCCCAGCGCGCCAAAGCTTGGTCATCGCTCAAGCGGGCATCTACCCAACGTGCACCTTCAGGCGTGACTTCTTTTTTCCAAAACGGTGCTTGGGTTTTGAGGTAGTCCATCAAAAACTCGCAGGCCTTGAAGCTCTCACCTCGGTGCGCCGAGGTGACAGCCACAAACACAATTTGGTCCTCTGGATGCAGCAAGCCCACGCGATGAATCACGCGGGCGGCAAAGATGTCAAAACGCTGATTGGCCTCCATCATCATGGTTGAAATGGACTTCTCGGTCATGCCAGGATAGTGCTCAAGCTCCATTCTGGCCACTGCGCTGCCATCATTGCGCTCGCGCACCGTGCCTAGAAACGAACACACGGCCCCCACCCTTGCATCACCGGCACGCAAGACCGCAAGCTCGTGGCTCACATCAAAATCTTGGCTCTGGATGCTGACGGTAAAGGACATGTTGGGCCTCTTGAATTAGCCACCCGTGACGGGCGGGAAAAAAGCCACCTCGCAGCCTTCGCTCAAAGCAGCGGACTCTTCGCACAGGTCTTGGTTCAGAGCCATCCTCACAGCTCGGCCATGGGCCAGCACTTGCGCATAAGCACCGCCGCGGGCAATCAGTTCGTCGCGCAATGCGTGGAGCGTGGCGGCTTGTGTGCTGAAGCTCTCGCCGCCCTGTCCGATGGCTTCACGGATGGAAGCAAAGTACTTGAGGTTCACCGTCAAGGTCATGCTCATGCCAGCCACTCCTCAAAGGAAATAAAGCGCACGCTATCGCCTCTTGCAATCGTTTGCCCAGAAGGGTTGTCCACCACACCATCGCCCCACACCGCTGAGGTGAGAACACCCGAGCTTTGGTTGGGGAATACATCAAGGCCTCCTGCAGCGTTGCGTTTGACACGCAAAAACTCGCGTCGCTTGTCTGCACGGGGCCAATCGAAATGCGCTGTCATCTGGGTGCGTTTGACCTCTGTTTGCGTCACGCCTTGCATGGCCAACAGAAAAGGCCGCACCAACAACAAGAAGGTGACAAAGCTAGACACGGGATTACCAGGCAACCCCATGAAATGACATACACCACCTTCGCGGTTCACCTTGCCATACGCAAAGGGCTTGCCGGGCTTGATAGACAACTGCCACAACGACAGTTCTCCCAGGCTTTGCACAGCGGGCTTGATGTGGTCTTCTTCTCCCACCGACACGCCGCCGCTGGTCAAAATCAAATCATGATGCATGGCTGCATCTCGCAAGACGGCGATGGTGGCCTCTCGCTTGTCGGGCACGATGCCCAAGTCGCTCACCTCGCAACCCAAGCGCTTCAACATGGCACGCAAGAAAAAACGGTTGGAGTTGTAAATAGCGCCTGCAGGCATGGCCTCGGGAGCCACATCGCCCGGCATGACCAACTCATCGCCCGTGGAGAACAAGGCCACACGGGGACGCACAGACACTTGTAATTGAGCCAAGCCGATGCTGGCAGCCAAGCCCAACTCGGCGGGCGTTAAACGCGTGCCCCGGCTCAGCACCGTGGCACCGCGTGTGACATCTTCGCCTGAGCGTCGAATCCACTGCGCGGTCGGCACCGCCATGTTGACTTTGATTTGCCCACCCTCTAAGACTTCGCAGTCTTCTTGCATCACCACTGCATCTGCGCCTGGTGGGATGGGCGCACCCGTGAAGATGCGCGCTGCTTCGCCAGAGTTCAGCTGTGTGCCATGAGTGCCCGCAGGAATGCGCTGCGTCACGCGCAACACAGCACCTGCTTGCACACAATCGAGCGCACGCAGGGCATAGCCGTCCATCGAACTGTTGTCATGGGGCGGCACTTGCAAACCCGCAACGACGTCTTGAGCGAGCACACGACCATCAGCGTCAAAAGTACTCACCCACTGCGTTTCGGGCAAGGTGTGGGCTTGCGCCAACAATTGTGGCAACGCGTCATCAAGTGAGAGCAAAGAGGGACGGTTCATAACAAAGCTGGGTTGTATTCAAAACGATCTTGATGGGCGACCAACCATTCGGTGATGGCAAAAGGATCGTTCAAGTCCAGCACGGGGCGTAAGGTGGCCTCGGGCAAGTCTTGCGGCGAATCAGTCGCAATTGCCACCACAAAGTCATCATGCGGGTAGCGCACGGGTTGTTCAGACGCTTTGCGCCAGACCTCTACCTTGAGCAAATCGCTTGTCTTAAAGCCCTCAACCAAGACCCAATCCACACCGTCATAGACCTCGGCCAAAAGATGGTGCACCGACAACTGGGCAGGCTGTTCAAATTGTCGTTGCAAAACCAAGCGTTGGTTGGAGGCGACCAGCACCTCAAATGCGCCTGCCTCGCGGTGACGCCAGCTGTCTTTGCCTGGCTTGTCAATGTCAAAGTTGTGGTGTGCGTGTTTGACCACGGACACGCGCAAACCGCGCATGCGCATGCAGCCAATCAATTGCTCCACCAAGGTGGTTTTCCCCGAGCCGGAGTAACCTGCAAAGGCAACCACCTTCATGCGGGGTCGCAATGTTGGGCGATGTAGGCCTTGATTTGCGCCACATCTACCTGCATCAGTTGTACGCGCTTAGGCAGCGCCTCGATGCCTTCAAACTTAGCTGGGCAATGCGGCTCTTGCCCCAAAGCCTCCACGATGGTGGCAGCAAACTTGATGGGCAAAGCGGTTTCCAGCACGATCATGGGCACGTCTGGCTTGATGTGTTCACGCGCCACTTTCACACCGTCGGCGGTGTGGGTGTCGATCATCTGGCCGAAGCGCTTGAACACGTCTTGAATGGTGGCCAAGCGATGGGCGTGTGTGCTCTTGCCGCTGGCAAAGCCATAGCGGGAGGCCGCCTCTGAGAAGTGCGGATGAGCGCTGAGGTCAAAGTGACCGTTTTTCGAAATTTGCGCACCAAACAAATCTTGGGTCAGCGCAGCATCGCGACCTAGCAAGTCGAACGCAAAACGCTCGAAGTTACTGGCCTTGGAGATATCCATGGACGGGCTAGACGTTTCGTGTGTGTCGCCACTGCCGCGCACGCGGTAGACGCCCGTGCGAAAAAACTCATCCAGCACATCGTTTTCGTTGGTCGCCACCACCAAAGTGTCCACTGGCAAGCCCATCATGCGAGCCACATGACCTGCACACACATTGCCAAAGTTGCCACTCGGCACGGTGAAGCTAACCTTTTGGCTGTTGGCTGTAGTGGCTTGGAAATAGCCGGCAAAGTAGTACACCACTTGAGCCAACAAACGTGCCCAGTTGATGGAGTTGACCGTGCCGATTTTGTATTTGATCTTGAAGTCCAAATCATTGGAGACGGCTTTGACCAAGTCTTGGCAATCGTCAAATACACCCTCGATGGCGATGTTGTGGATGTTCTCGTCCATCAAGCTGAACATTTGGGCTTGTTGGAAAGGGCTCATCCGCCCATGTGGGCTGGTCATAAAAACGCGCACACCTTTTTTGCCACGCATGGCGTATTCGGCTGCGCTACCGGTATCGCCACTGGTTGCGCCAAAAATATTCAGTTGCTCGCCTCGTCGTGCCAACTCGTATTCAAACAAATTGCCAAGCAATTGCATGGCCATGTCTTTGAAAGCCAGCGTGGGGCCATTCGACAAAGCCTCCACCCACAAGCCGTCTTCCAAAGGACGCACGGGCACGATCACCTCCGTGCCGAACACCTCTTGTGTGTAGGTCTTGAGACACAAGGCTTTGAGATCGGCCGCAGGAATGTCGTCGATATAGAGCGACAGCACCTCAAACGCCAAAGCGCCATAGCCTTCGGTGTTGAATGTGGTGCGCAAGTGCGTCAGCGCTGCATCGTCCAAATGTGGATAGTGCTCAGGCAAATACAAACCCCCATCGGGCGCCAAGCCCTCCAGAAGGATTTCACAAAACCGCTTGCGCTCTGCATGGCCGCGCGTGGACAAATACAGCATCAGTTCAACTCTTCTTTTCGGATGCGGGTGATAGGGGCCAAGACCGTGCTGAGTTGTTGCATCTCGGCGATGGCTTGACTCATCTTGGCTTCCACACAGTCGTGGGTCAAGATGATGAGGTCGGTGTGGCTCTCGCCCTCACCCGCCTCGCGTTGCAACACAGCATCAATGCTGATGTCAGCATGGGCCAAAATGCCAGTGACCTTGGCAAGCACGCCCGGCTGATCGGCCACACGCATGCGCAAGTAGTAACTGGTGACCACTTCAGCCATCGTCAAAATCGGCAAACTGCTCATGGCGTCGGGCTGGAATGCCAAATGCGGCACACGGTTCAGTGGGTCAGCGGTGTGCAAGCGCGTGATGTCCACCAAGTCGGCGATCACTGCGCTGGCGGTTGGCTCGCTGCCAGCGCCCTTGCCGTAATAAAGTGTGGTGCCCACAGCATCGGCGTGCACCATCACAGCATTCATCGCGCCTTCGACGTTGGCAATCAAGCGTTTGGCTGGCACCAAGCAGGGATGAACACGCAGCTCAATGCCTATGGATGTGCGCTTGGATATGCCCAGCAGCTTGATGCGGTAGCCGAGTTGTTCGGCGTATTTGATGTCTTGCGCTTCAAGCTGGGTGATGCCTTCGACATAGGCCTTGTCAAACTGAACCGGCACGCCAAAGGCGATAGCCGACATCAGGGTGACTTTGTGGGCCGCGTCCACGCCTTCAATGTCAAAGGTTGGGTCGGCTTCGGCGTATCCCAAAGCTTGGGCTTGTTTGAGCACATCATCAAATGCCAAACCTTTGTCGCGCATTTCAGACAAGATGAAGTTGGTCGTGCCATTGATGATGCCAGCCAGCCACTGAATGCGGTTGGCCGTCAAACCTTCACGCAAAGCCTTGATGATGGGGATGCCACCCGCCACTGCAGCTTCAAAGGCCACCATCACGCCTTTTTTATGTGCAGCCGCAAAAATTTCTGTACCGTGAACCGCCAACAACGCTTTGTTGGCGGTGACCACATGCTTACCAGCTTCGATCGCTTCAAGCACCAGTTGCTTGGCAATGCCATAGCCACCAATCAGCTCCACCACGATGTCAATGTCGGGGTTGGCAATGACTTGGCGAGCATCGTCCACCACTTGCACGCTCGAACCCACAATCTCTTGGGCGCGCGCCACATCCAGGTCAGCCACCATCGTGACTTCAATGCCGCGACCCGCGCGACGTTGAATTTCTTCTTGGTTACGGTGGAGCACTTCAAACGTGCCTCTGCCCACAGTGCCAATGCCTAACAAGCCTACTTGAATCGGTTTCATGCTTTTTTATTTCGGTAGTTTTCAAGAAATTTGGAAATGCGAGAGATGGCCTCGCGCAAATCATCTTCGTGAGGCAAGAACACAATGCGAAAGTGGTCCGTGCTCTTCCAGTTAAACCCCGTGCCCTGAACCAACATGACCTTGGTTTCTTGGAGCAGTTCCAGAAAAAACTGTTGGTCGTCTTCGATGGGGTATAGCTTGGGGTCTAAGCGAGGGAACATATAAAGCGCAGCTTGCGGCTTGACACAGGTCACGCCAGGAATGGCGGTGATGAGCTCATAGGCCAAATCACGCTGCTTGCGCAAGCGACCTCCCTCGCCCACCAAATCATTGATGCTTTGGTAGCCACCCAAGGCGGTTTGAATCGCCCACTGGCCAGGCACATTGGCACACAAACGCATGTTGGAGAGCATGTTGAGGCCCTCGATGTAATCGGCCGCAGGCTTTTTGTCGCCCGACACCACCAACCAACCCGCGCGATAGCCACAGGAGCGATAGCTCTTGGACAGAGAGTTGAAGGTGAGCGTCAACACATCGTCACTCAGGCTTGCGATGGGCGTGTGTTTGACGCCGTCATACAAGACCTTGTCATAGACTTCATCCGCAAAAATGACCAAGCCCTGCTGGCGCGCAAGCTCCACGATTTGCAACAACAACTCGTCTGAGTACAAAGCACCCGTCGGGTTGTTGGGGTTGATGACCACAATGCCTTTGGTGTTTGGGGTGATTTTTGATCGAATGTCTTCGATGTTGGGCATCCAGCCATTGTCTTCATCACAGCTGTAATGCACAGGCGTGCCGCCCGACAAACTCACCGCGGCCGTCCACAGCGGATAGTCAGGCGCGGGTAAAAGCATCTCGTCGCCGTTGTTGAGCAGTCCATTGGTCGCCATCACAATGAGCTCACTCGCGCCATTGCCAAGGTAAATGTCATCGAGCGTGACGCCTTTGATGCCTTGCTTTTGCGTTTCGTGCATCACTGCTTTGCGGGCACCAAAAATACCTTTGCTATCTGAGTAACCTGCGGATGTCGGCAAGTTGCGGATCATGTCTTGCTGAATTTCTTCAGGCGCGTCGAAACCAAACACGGCCAAATTGCCGATGTTGAGCTTGATGATCTTGTGGCCCTCGTCTTCCATTTGACGCGCTCGGTCCATGATGGGACCGCGAATGTCATAACAGACGTTGGACAGCTTGTTGGATTTGTGGATCTGCTTCAAAGTCCCTCCGAGGGCTCTTTTACGGGGTGAAACCTATAATTTGACCACAGTTCTCAAGGCATTTATGAAATTACAACCCGATCGCATCGAGACCCAGTCCGTCACCGCCTATGGCTCGGGATGGATTGCCATCCAAGGTGAAAAAATCACCCACAGCGTGCTGATCACCTCCGAGGGCGTTCGCCTTGATTGGCATTGCCAAAGCTTTGACGACTTAGGGGCTGAACACTTCGCGCAACTCGCTGAATTGGATGTGGAACTGGTCATTTTTGGCAGCGGGGACAGCCACCGCTTCCCCAAACCTGAATGGCAAGTGGGCTTGATGAAGCGCCAGATTGGACTGGAGGCCATGAATACACAAGCCGCGTGCCGAACTTACAACATCTTGGCGGGCGAAGGCCGCAAGGTGGCTGCGGCACTTCTCATCGAAACCTCTACAAGTAATAATTAAGCACGCGCTTCATTGCGCTTCTGATTGATGCACCCATTCATCGTCAATGCAAGGTTTCTAAGTTAAAATAATTGGTTGCCGAAAGGGGGCTGTCTCGACAGTCGCCTCCTTCACCCGGCCATTTGAACTGTCACACCTGATTGAGCGCTATGGCAATTGTTGTCAATAAACCCCTACCCGAATTTGAAGCCAATGCAACAGGCGGCATTAAGGTCAGCAACACATCACACATCGGCCAAGTGATGGTCTTGTACTTTTACCCAAAAGACAACACCCCAGGTTGCACCACAGAGGCCATGCAGTTTCGCGACAAGTACAAAGACTTTGTCAAAGCTGGCGCTTTGGTGTTTGGCGTCTCACGTGACAACATGAAATCACACGATGAGTTCAAGTCCAAACTCGAATTGCCCTTTGAGCTGATTGCTGACACAGAAGAAAAAATGTGTCATATGTTTGGTGTCGTGAAAAATAAAATCATGTACGGCAAAAAAGTCAAAGGCATTGAGCGCAGCACCTTTTTGGTCGGGGCTGATGGCCTACTGAAAGAAGAGTGGCGCGGCCTCAAGGTGCCAGGCCATGTGGACGAAGTACTCAAGGCGGTCAAAGCCTTGAAGAAAGCCGCAGCCGCAGCCGCTTAAAACCAACAAAAAAATGTCACAGAGCTCGGTTATAGTGATTCCATGACTTTGACAGAAGCGAGCGCGTTTCCATAAAAAAAGCCGCCTTGGCCTTTAGGCGGCTTTTTCGCTTTTTAAGCCTGAGTTTCAGTTTTTCCTTGCGTTTTAACTCTTTAATTTTTATCTATGCCACTGCCACCTGCCCCCGCTAAACGTGCCGCCTTTTTGAACACCGATGGCTTAGCGGCCGCTAAAGCCAAGTCGCGCACGACACGCAAAGTAACGCTCCGCCATGAGCCGAGCGCTCTGGATGAACACATGCCAACCAAGGGCCGCCCCGCACCAGCGCCTGTTCTCATCAAATCGGAGCCGATGCCCGCGTACAAAGGTGAACGCAAGACAGCGCCAGTTCGCGCCGCCACACCTAAGAAAAAGAACGCCGGCCCCACCAAATTGTTCGTGCTTGACACCAATGTGCTGATGCACGATCCGATGTGTTTGTTCCGCTTTGAAGAGCACGATGTGTTTTTGCCCATGATCGTGCTTGAAGAGTTAGACGGTCATAAAAAAGGCATGACCGAAGTCGCGCGCAATGCCCGCCAAACCAGCCGCTCACTCGATGCCTTGGTAGCCTCACACAACTCGGACATCATCACCGGCATCAAGCTTGATGGCACGGGCCACATTGAAGTGGGCGGACGCCTCTTCTTCCAAACGGAGCCCCTCGACTTCACGCTTCCCGCCAGCCTGCCTCAAGGCAAAGCCGACAACCAAATTTTGGGCGTGGTCGAAGCCTTGCGTATCAAGCACGCACAGCGAGAAGTGGTGCTGGTCTCCAAAGACATCAATATGCGCGTCAAAGCCCGTGCATTGGGGCTGGCAGCTGAAGACTACCAAAACGACAAGACCCTAGAAGATGGCGACCTGCTGTATTCAGGCGCCTTGGCTTTGCCCGAAGATTTTTGGCTCAAACACGCCAAAGAAGTGGAAAGCTGGCAAAGCGGCAGCCACACCTTCTACCGTCTGAGCGGCCCCCTGGTGCCAGACCTGCATATCAACCAGTTTGTTTATTACGAAGCGCCAGGCGAGCCCAGCCTGTATGCCCGAGTGACCGAAATTCGCGGCCACACCGTGGTGCTGAAAACGCTGAAAGACTTCACCCACCTCAAGAATGCTGTGTGGGGCGTGACCACGCGCAACCGCGAACAAAACTTTGCCATGAACTTGCTCACAGACCCCGAGATTGACTTTGTCACCCTCACTGGCACAGCCGGTACGGGCAAGACACTCATGGCCTTGGCTGCAGGCCTCACTCAAGTGCTGGATGACCGTCGCTACACCGAAATCATCATGACGCGCGCGACAGTGAGTGTGGGTGAAGACATTGGCTTTCTGCCGGGTACTGAAGAAGAAAAAATGGGCCCTTGGATGGGCGCCTTGGATGACAACCTTGAAGTGCTGGCAAAAACCGAAACCAGTTCTGGCGATTGGGGCCGTGCGGCGACGAATGATTTGATTCGCAGCCGCATCAAAATCAAGAGCTTGAATTTCATGCGCGGACGCACGTTTTTGAACAAGTACCTCATCATCGATGAGGCACAAAACTTGACGCCCAAACAAATGAAAACCCTCATCACACGCGCAGGCCCAGGCACCAAGATCATCTGCATGGGCAACTTGGCGCAGATTGATACGCCCTACCTCACCGAGGGCTCATCGGGCTTGACTTATGCGGTAGACCGCTTCAAGGGCTGGCCACATGGAGGCCACATCACTTTGGCCCGTGGCGAACGATCTCGACTTGCAGACTTTGCCAGCGAGGTTCTTTAAGGCTTAGCCAGCCTTAGTAATCACCACCACTGCTGTAGCCACTGGCCAAGCTTTCGAACTTGGTGATGGGTTTCAAGAAGGCCAATTTGATGGTGCCCGTGGGGCCGTTTCGTTGCTTGCCGATGATGATCTCAGCCACGCCGGGCTCTTTGGACTCTTTGTTGTAGTAATCATCGCGGTAAATAAACATGATCACGTCCGCGTCTTGCTCAATCGCACCGGATTCGCGCAGGTCACTCATCATGGGGCGTTTGTCGGTGCGTTGCTCCACGCTTCGGTTGAGCTGCGACAAAGCAATCACAGGGCATTGCAGCTCTTTGGCCAGCATTTTCAAACCCCGCGAAATTTCACCGATCTCCGTCGCACGGTTGTCACCGCTGCTGCCGTTGGAGCCACTCATGAGTTGCAAATAGTCAACCACGATCAGGCCGAGTTTGCCGCATTGACGCGACAAACGACGCGCATTGGCACGCAGCTCGCTGGGGGTGAGTCCTGGTGTTTCGTCGATATGCAGCGACACATTGCGCAGCTTCTCAATGGCTTCGGTCAAACGTGGCCATTCGTCGTCACTCAATTTACCCGTACGGAGGTGGCCTTGGTCAATACGACCAATCGAACCGACGATACGCACGGCCAACTGTGAAGCACCCATTTCCATAGAGAAAACCGCCACGGGCAAGTCTTCATGCAAAGCCACATGCTCTGCGATGTTGATGGCCAACGCTGTTTTACCCATCGACGGACGCGCCGCCAACACAATCAAGTCGCCAGGCTGCAGCCCAGACGTCATGCGGTCAAAGTCGACGAAGCCTGTGGGCACGCCGGTGATATCGTTTTGGTTGTCAGCCATTTCTTGCACACGGTCTAACAAATCCACCACCAGTTGGGGCATGGCTTGAAAACCTTGCTTCATGCGTGAGCCTTCTTCACCAATGTTGAAGATTTTTTGCTCGGCTTCATCCAAGATTTGGGCCACCGCCCTGCCCTGCGTGTTGAAGGCATTGGTGGCAATTTCGTCGCTGGCGGTCACCAACTTGCGCAAAATTGCACGCTCTCGCACGATTTCGGCATAGCGGCGAATGTTGCTGGCACTTGGCACATACTGCGCGAGTGCGTTCAAATAACCCAAGCCGCCTATTTCTTCAGCCTTGCCCAAGGTTTGCAAGTGTTCGTAGACCGTGATGACATCAGCGGGGCGACTGGCGTTGACCAGCGTCAAGATGGCGCTGTACACCTGCTTGTGCTCAAAGCGGTAAAAGTCGCCTTCATTCAACAAATCACCCACGCGGTCCCATGCGCTGTTGTCTAACAACAAACCGCCCAACACACTCGACTCGGCCTCGATGGAGTGCGGAGGAATGCGCAGTTGTGCAATTTGCTGGTCGTGAGAGAAGCTCTCATCAAAGCTGTTAGAGGCGGCTGACATGGTGATCCTGTAAAACACACATCCTAAGGCCAGTGGCGCAAAAGGATTGGGATAACTCTGTGGATAAGAGGTGGGTGACTTGGGGAAAAGCACAGAACAAATAAAAAAGCCGCTCCGAGGAGCGGCTTCATGCGAGGCCGAGAAACTTAAGCAGCTTCGCCGTAGACAGAAACAATGACCTCAACGATCACGTCCGTGTGCAAGGCCACGCCCACGGTTGTGTCGCTCACCACCTTGATGGGGCCATGAGGCATGCGAATTTGGGCTTTAGCCACTGTGAAACCATCTTTTGTCAAAGCGTCAGCAATGTCATGGTTGGTCACAGAGCCAAACAAACGGCCATCCACACCCGCTTTTTGGCCAATCTTGACAGCTTTACCAGCCAACTTTTCGCCTTGAGCTTGTGCAGCAGCCAGCTTTTCAGAGGCCGCTTTTTCGAGTTCAGCGCGGCGCACTTCGAATTCTTTGATCGCAGTCTCGGTGGCGCGACGAGCGCGGCCCGATGGAATCAAAAAGTTGCGGGCGTAACCATCTTTCACACGGACGATTTCGCCGAGGTTGCCGAGGTTCACGACCTTGTCGAGCAGAATAATTTGCATGGTCGGTCTCCTTAAATTTTGTGCTGGTCGCTGTAGGGCACCAAGGCCAAGAAGCGTGCGCGCTTGATGGCGGTGTTCAGCTGACGTTGGTAGATGGCGCGTGTGCCAGTGAGGCGAGCGGGAATGATCTTGCCGTTTTCGGCAATGAAGTCACGCAAGGTGTCAACGTCTTTGTAGTCGATTTCTTCAACGCCAGTGACGGTGAAGCGGCAAAAGCGCTTGCGCTTGAAAAGCAATGATTGTGTGTTGCGCTTGGGGCGCTTGTCTTTGTTGAATTTCTTGAACGTGGCCATGATCTGGGCCTCCTATGAAATTTGCTGAAAATCTTGAATGTGAAAAACGACGTTTTTGCTGTTGCGAGGTGAGGCTAAAAAACCACTGAACTGCCAAAGGCTACCAAGGGGAAGTTGAGCCAATCGATTGGCTAACGGTCCCAAGGCAACTGATTTGACGGTTGCTTTGACTTGTCGCTTTTGCCCTGCTTCTTGGATGTCAGACGCGTGCTCGAGTCTGACATCAATGGCGGGTAAACCGGCTGGGGTGTATCGCAGGGTCGAGGCCTCTACAACACAAGCATTCAAAACAACTTGGTTCAAACCTAACGCAAATTCAGCAATTAGCCCGCGAACTCGGCTTGCTGGTTTTTGCGAGCCTCTTCGCGCTCGACAGTCTTCATCATGACTGAAGGCGTTGTGTCCGCCTTATTACGCAAGACTGTCATGTGGCGCAACACTGCATCGTTGAACTTGAACGCATGTTCGAGTTCAGACATCACAGCTTGGCTAGCTTCAATGTTCAAGCAAATGTAGTGAGCTTTGGCAAGCTTGTTGATCATGTAGGCCAACTGGCGGCGACCCCAGTCTTCCGTGCGATGAATAGCACCACCACCTGCGGTGATCATGCCTTTGTAACGCTCCAGCATCGCTGGAACTTGCTCGCTTTGATCCGGGTGGATCAACAAAATGATTTCGTAATGACGCATGGACACTCCTTGTGGATATGAAGCTGCTTGCGGCGTCTGACGCTGGCAGCAAGGGAAAAGCCTTCAATTATAGTCAATTTTTGGCTGATGGAAACAACCAGCTCCCTAGAAAGGCGCACAACATGCCTAAAGGAACACCAAATACGCCTGCACAAACCGGATCTAGACTAAACCAAAGCGTGTCAGAGGGTTGCAGATGAAAGCGCATTTGCACCCAAGGGTGGTTCACAACGATGTAGTAAAGGGTGATGCCCAAGCCTGACACCATGGCCATCAACGCCCCCACCCGGTTCATGCCGCGCCAGTAAAACCCCAGCAACAACACAGGAAAAAACGTGGCTGCTGCTAATGAAAACGCACATGTCACCCAAAACAAAATACTCACCGGGCGATTGGTCGCAAACCACGCAGCCAGCAAGGCCACCACCATGAGCAAAATTTTGGACAACATCACTCGACGCAAGGGAGGTGCATGGGGGGCAGCTGTTTGGAAATACAAATCCTGCGCCAAGGCATTGGAGATGGTGAGCAACAAACCATCCGCCGTTGACAACGCTGCAGCCAGTGCGCCTGCGGCCAAGAGCCCCGTGAAGACGGAAGAGATATGCGTGATTTCAGGCAACCCAAGCAACAAGTAATCGTTATACAAACGGATATCTGAATACTGAACCACACCGTCTTGGTTGTGGTCTTGAATGCTCAGCAAAGCCAATTTGCGCAACCTGAGGCGGTCCGCCCAATCGGGCAGTTGGTCTAAATGGGCCCCCACCAACTCGGTCAACACGAACGACTTGAGCAACACGGCCAAGGACGAAGCGCACAAGTACACCACCACAATGAAGCCCAAAGCCCAAACGATGGAGCGCTGTGCTTGGGCTGGGGTGGCGGTTGTGTAAGAGCGCACCAAAATGTGCGGCAAAGCTGCCGTGCCCAACATCAAGCAAAACACCAAGGCCAAACTGTTGTTCCAGCCTGGATTCCAACCCTCGAGGTACGGCACTTGAAAGCCAACGGGTCTGCGAATGACTTGCCCCAAAACCTCTCGCTCTGCTTGCCAAGCACTGACCAAACGATCGAGCGAGGTTTCTCGCCAAGCGGGATTGGCCTCTATCTTTTGAATCTCGCGCAAGGGCGCGTTGTCGGCCTTGGCCTGGGCCAACTGCTGCGCCACATTTTGTCGCTCCACCTCACGTGCATAGGCAGGCTCAGCAATCTTGACATCCAAATCGCTGATCCGCAAGCTGATCAACTCGCGGGTGGACTGCTCTGCAGGATCGGATTCAATCTGCTTGGCACGCGCTTGGATTTCAGGAAGGGACTGCATCGCTGCAATATTCACAAATGGATGGCCTTGGGTCTTGAATGACACCGCCATGCCCAGCACCACCATTGAGACGACGATCACCACGCATTGCACGCCCTGCGTCCATGTGACGGCGCGCATTCCACCAAGAAATGAACACAGCAACACGCCCCCTAGAGCCAAGAAAACACCCAACTCGAAGGTCAGTCCCGAGAGCATGGAAGCCACCAAGCCAATGCCATAAATTTGCGCAACCAAGTAAACGCTGGAACACAAAATAGCACCCCAAGCCGCTAACCATCGCACAGCCGCACTGTCAAAGCGCCGACCCAAAAACTCAGGGATCGTGATGGATTGCGACAGGTTGAGCTTGGCCGCGAACAAAAAACCGAGCAAGCAAAAGCCCCCCGTCCAACCCAGCAAATAAGACAAGCCTCCGGGGTGTTGCCCATCGCCCACAAATCCATCCGAAAGCAACAACCCGGTCAGGCCAATGAAGGAAGCCGCAGAAATCCAATCCGCTGCAGTCGCCATGCCGTTCAAGGGTGCGCTGATCGTGCGGCCTGCAACAAAATATTCTTCAGGAATCGTGGTGCGACAAAACATGCCAATCACCGCGTAACCAATGATGGACAGCACCAAAAAAAAGCCGTTCACAACCCCCTTGGGCACACCCGCGAAATCGGCCAGCAACAGCAAAAGCGTCAACAAAACCAGGCCAGCAAAGCTCAGCAACAGCAGTCGCCAAGGCCAAAATTTAAACCGCATCGTCATCCACCAATGAGGGTTGAATGCCCCACCATGCCAACACAAAATACAACACGGGCACGGCCTGTGCCACCCACACAAAATGCAGCAAGGTCATGTCAGGCAAGTGCCAGGCCAATGCCAAAGAACCAACGGTCAACAAAACCAGCCCCACCACACCCCACACAGAGCGCCGTGTCAAAGCCGACGCTTCTGGAGGGGGAGGATGCGAGGACTCTGAATCGGAGGCCTTAAAAGAGGACTTGATCAAGGCGGTTTACTTGGCCAATGACTTCCAGGTGTCAATCACGCTGTCTGGGTTGAGCGAGATCGAGCTGATGCCCTCGTCTGCCAACCAGAGCGCGAAGTCTGGGTGATCGCTAGGGCCTTGGCCGCAGATGCCCACATACTTGCCTTGGGCCAAACAGGCGGCAATGGCTTGGCTGAGCAAAGCTTTCACAGCGGGATCGCGCTCATCAAAATCAGCCGCCAATAGCGCTAAGCCTGAATCGCGGTCTAACCCCAGGGTGAGTTGGGTCAAATCGTTGGAGCCAATCGAAAAACCGTCAAAGAACTTCAAAAAATCATCGGCAAGAATGGCGTTGCTCGGCACTTCGCACATCATGATGATCTTGAGATCGTTCTCTTCGCGCTTCAAACCGTGTTCGGCCAACAAGTGGGTGACGCGCTCAGCTTGGCCCAAAGTGCGCACAAATGGCACCATGACTTGCACGTTGGTCAAGCCCATGTCGGTACGCACGCGGCGCATGGCTTCGCACTCCATCGCAAACGCCTCGCCAAAGTCCTCGCTGATGTAGCGCGCAGCACCACGAAAGCCCAACATGGGGTTCTCCTCCTCGGGCTCGTAGCGGCTACCGCCAATGAGCTTGCGGTATTCGTTGGACTTGAAGTCCGACAGTCGAACGATGACGGGCTTGGGCCAAAACGCGGCAGCAATCGTTGCAATGCCTTCAGCCACTTTGTCCACATAAAACGCACGGGGCGAGGCGTGTCCGCGGGCCACAGATTCAACCGCCTTTTTCAAGTCGGCATCCACATTGGGGTAGTCAAGAATCGCCTTGGGATGCACGCCAATGTTGTTGTTGATGATGAACTCTAGACGGGCCAAGCCCACACCGTCGTTGGGCAATTGACAGAAGTCAAACGCCAACTGGGGGTTGCCCACGTTCATCATGATTTTGGTTTTGATACTGGGCATCTCGCCGCGTTGAACTTCGGTCACTTCGGTTTCAAGCAAACCGTCATAAATCATGCCGGTGTCGCCTTCCGAGCAGCTCACGGTGACGAGCGTGCCTTCTTTCAAGCGCTCGGTCGCGTCACCACAACCGACCACCGCAGGGATACCCAACTCACGCGCAATGATGGCAGCGTGGCAGGTGCGGCCACCACGGTTGGTGACGATGGCGCTCGCACGCTTCATCACGGGCTCCCAATTGGGGTCGGTCATGTCAGTGACCAGCACATCCCCTGGTTGAACCGTGTCCATCTCGCTGATGTGATGCACCAAGCGCACAGGCCCTGTGCCAATTTTTTGACCAATCGCACGACCTTCGGCCAAAACAGTGCTGTGGCCTTTGAGCTTGTAGCGGAACTCTGACTGTCCTTTGGCTTGGCTCTTGACCGTCTCAGGACGCGCTTGCAAGATGTACAACAAGCCGTCTGTGCCGTCTTTGCCCCATTCGATGTCCATCGCACGCCCGTAATGGGCCTCAATCACCATAGCGTAATGGGCCAGTTGCTCGACATCCGCATCAGACAAAGAGTAACGATTTCTCAATTCGGTGGGCACATCGGTGGTCTTGACCAACTTGCCTGTGGCTTTTTTCTCTTCGGCTGTGGAGAACTCCATTTGCAAAAGCTTGGAGCCCAAGTTGCGGCGAATCACGGCACGTTTGCCTGCTTTCAAAGTGGGTTTGTGCACATAAAACTCATCGGGATTCACAGCACCCTGGACCACGGTCTCACCCAGACCATAGCTCGACGTGATGAACACCACATCTTCAAAGCCAGACTCAGTGTCGATGGTAAACATCACACCAGCCGCGCCCAAGTCAGAGCGCACCATGCGTTGCACGCCGGCAGACAAAGCCACATCGGCATGCGCAAAGCCCTTGTGCACGCGGTAGCTGATGGCGCGGTCGTTGTAGAGCGACGCAAAGACTTCTTTCATTTTGTGCAGCACTTCGTCGATGCCGTGCACATTGAGGAAGGTTTCTTGCTGGCCAGCAAAAGAAGCGTCAGGTAAGTCCTCAGCCGTGGCAGAAGAACGCACGGCAAAGGTGGCAGCAGCATTGTCAGCAGACAAAACCGCAAACGCATCGGCAATGGCTTTTTGCAAGTCAGCGGGAAAAGGCTGTGCTTCCACCATGGCGCGAATTTCAGCGCCCACAGTGGCCAAGGCGCGCACGTCTTCGGTGTCGAGTTGGTCTAGTCGGGCGTTAATTTTGTCGGCCAAGCCGTCGTGCGCCAAAAACTCGCGAAAGGCATGGGCCGTCGTGGCAAAGCCAGTGGGCACGCGAACACCCGTTGGCAATTGTGAAATCATCTCGCCGAGGCTGGCGTTTTTGCCACCCACGGATTCGACGTCCGTCATTCGAAGTTTTTCAAAAGGAACAACCAAGGCGGTTGGGCTGAAAAGTGCAGTCATCGACAAGCTCCAAAAGTTAAAACGGGTGCGGCCACGCAGCGCGGCGACTTTGGTGTTTTTCGAAGAGGTCGAAAGTCTGCGTGGCGAAATTTGGATAATCAGAGGATTGTAGGTGGCCGACAAGGTGCCTCATTGGCGCTAACACCTCAGTCCTCTTGAAAGTTTTTCATGCCCCATCCCAGCGTTTTCTTTGTCTCTGACGGTACTGGCATCACTGCAGAAACTTTTGGCAATGCCATCTTGGCGCAGTTTGAGATTAAATTTCGCCACATCAGAATTCCTTTCGTCGACTCGGTCGACAAGGCTCACCAAGCGGTGCGTCAAATCACACACACCGGCGATGTAGAGGGGCGAAAACCCATTGTGTTCACCACCTTGGTGAACATGGAGGTGCTCAGCGTGATTCAAGAAGGCTGTCAAGGAAAGTGCATGCTGATGGACATGTTTGGAACCTTCGTGAACCCCTTGGAGCAAGAGTTAGGCATCAAATCCAACCACCGTGTGGGCCGCTTCTCCGATGTCAGCAAGAGCAAGGAATACCACGACAGAATTGAAGCCATCAACTTCAGTTTGTCGCACGACGACGGCCAGCTCAACAAAGACTTAGAGTTGTCAGACGTTATTTTGGTAGGCGTGAGTCGCAGCGGCAAAACCCCCACAAGTCTTTATTTGGCGATGCAGCATGGTCTCAAAGCCTCGAATTACCCGCTCATACCTGAAGACTTTGAGCGCCGTCAGTTGCCGCCTGCTTTGGTGCCGCACAAAAAGAAGATTTTCGGTCTCACGATTCAACCCGATCGCCTGAGCGAAATTCGCAACGAGCGACGCCCCAATTCAAAGTACGCCGACTTAAACAACTGCCGCTATGAGGTGGCTGAGGCTGAAGCCATGATGCGCCGCGCGGGCATCCGCTGGTTGTCGACCACTCACAAAAGCATTGAAGAAATTGCAACGACCATCTTGCAAGAAGTCAATCCTGAGCGCTTGATTTACTAAACCTGCAAACGCAAAGAAAAGGCCTCGCAGCAAAACGCTGCGAGGCCTTGTTCTTTTAAAAACGTGTTGATTTACAGGCCGAGGGCAGCAATGCCAGCCTTGGCAATTTGCGCGTCTTCGTTGGACTTCACGCCGCTCACGCCTACAGCGCCGATGAATTGGCCGTCTTTGACAATGGGCACGCCGCCCTCGAGCATGCCCTTGATTTCTGGCGCGCTCAAAAAAGACACTCGTCCAGCATTGATGACGTCTTCGTAAACCTTGCTTTCACGACGTCCCAACGCTGCCGTGTTCGCTTTGGCTGGGGCAATGTAGGACGAAATAGCGGGCGCACCATCCAAGCGTTGTAGCGCCAACAAATGACCACCGTCGTCCACGATGGCAATCGTCACAGCCCAATGGTTTTTCAAAGCCTCTGCCTCGGCAGCGGCCGCTATGGCTTTGACATCAGCGGATTCGAGAAAGTGTTTGGTTTTCATGACAAGTCAGTTTCAAAAATAAGAAAACCATAAGCATAACGACCCTGAGCCACCCTTACTCACCAAAAAAACACAAAAGAAACCTCAATAAAAGTAAGCAATAGACCTACACCACTTGAAACCTTTAAAATGCTTACCATCTGAATCATCAGAGTTACAGGAGTGCTACTCATGAATGAAAACATCCAAACCGTTGACTATTACGTTCTTCCCGCACAAGAACGCAACCGCGTGGTGCGCAACACCTATTGGCTGCTCGCAGTCAGCATGCTGCCCACCGTTCTCGGTGCGTGGGTGGGTGTGGCTACTGGCATCAGTTACGCCATCTCAGGCGTGATGGGCATGATCTTGATGCTGGCTGGCGCATTTGGCTTTATTTATGCCATCGAGCGCACCAAACACAGCGCGACTGGGGTCTACGTGCTGCTGGCCTTTACCTTCTTCATGGGCCTGATGCTCTCACGCATGATTGCCATGGTCTTAGGGTTCAAAAATGGCTCTGAGTTGGTGATGACTGCCTTTGCTGGCACGGCTGGCGTCTTTTTTGTGATGGCCAGTTTGGCCACTGTCATCAAGCGCGACTTGTCTGGCATGGGCAAGTGGCTCATGGTGGGCGCGGTGGTCTTGATGGTGGGCAGCATCATCAACGTGTTCGTTGGTTCATCCGTAGGCATGATGGTGATTTCCATGTTGTCCATGGCCATCTTCAGCGCCTTCATGCTGTATGACTTGAAGCAAGTGATGGATGGCGGCGAAACCAACTACATCAGCGCCACGCTGACCTTGTATTTGGACATCCTCAATGTCTTCCAAAGCTTGTTGGCCTTGCTCGGCATCTTTGGTGGCGAGCGCGAATAAGCCTTGCATACACCCACAAAAAAGGGACCCTCAGGTCCCTTTTTTTACGTCCGCAGCTTTAAATTAAATCAAACACCGCCATGCTCTCCACGTGCGCCGTATGGGGAAACATATTCACTGCCCCAGCGAAGGTCATGCGGTAGCCCGCTGAATGGACCAACACCCCTGCGTCACGCGCCAAAGTCGATGGGTTGCAGCTCACGTACACAATGCGCTTAGGCGGTGTCCAGTTGGGGCCCATCTCTGGTTGCTGAACTATCTCAGCCAAGGCCTGCACCAGCGAGTAGGCACCTTCGCGCGGCGGATCGACCAACCACTTATCAGCTGGGCCGTCTTGGCACAGCAACTCTGGCGTCATTTCAAACAGGTTGCGCGCCACAAAGCGTGTGGGGGCCAAAGGCTTGCTCCGATTGGCCTGGTTGAAAACGTAGTTTTCGCCCGATCGCGCCACCAAGGCCTCGCTGCCCTCAATTCCCAAGACCTCGCGTGCCAAGGTGGCCAAGGGCAAGGTGAAGTTACCCAAACCACAAAACCAATCAATCACACGTTCAGAAGGGTCGATCTCCAGCAAACGCAGTGCTCGCGTCACCAACACGCGGTTGATGTGCGGGTTGACTTGGGTGAAGTCAGTGGGCTTGAACGGCATGGTGATGCCAAACTCAGGCAAAGCATAAGAAAGCGGCTCGCCCAATGCGCCCGCCATCAAACACACCGTGTCTGGGCCTTTGGACTGGAGCCACCACTGCACCTTGTACTGGGAGGCGAAAGCATGCAAAGCAGCCATGTCGTGCGCGCTCAAAGGCTCCATGTGGCGCAGCACCAAAGCCGTCACCTCATCACCACAGGCCAATTCAATTTGCGGCAAGGTCTCACGCGCCTCCATGCTGCCAATGAGCTTGCGCAATGGCAGCAACATCGCGTCCACATGCGGCGGCAATATTGGGCACTGGCGCATGTCGGCCACATAGCGACTTTTGCGTTCATGAAAGCCCACCAGCACTTCGCCTTTTTTCACCACATAGCGCACCGACAACCGAGCGCGGTAGCGGTAGCCCCAAGCAGGGCCTTGGATGGGGCGCAAAATAGTTTCAGGTTTGACCTTGCCCAAGTGGGACAGGTTGTCCTCTAGGGCACGTTGCTTGACGGCAATTTGAGCCGCAGCATCAAGGTGCTGCATCTTGCAGCCACCGCAGGCCCCTGCGTGCAAACCAAAGTGTGGACAAACTGGCTTGACGCGCTGAGATGACGCATGCATCACCTCGAGGAGCGAGGCTTTCTCCCAGTTGTCTTTTTTGCGATGCACATTGGCACGCACCACTTCAAATGGCAAGGCACCTTCAACAAACACCACCTTGCCATCGGCGCGGTGGGCCACGCCCTGCGCTTCAAGATCCATCGACTCAATGGTGAGCGTGTTGTCAGGCCATTTTTTGTCGGTCACCGCTTCTTTCGTCGTTTCTGTCGTGGCGTCAGTCATCAATTGGTCGATAAATATTTAGCGGGGTCTACCGGCTTGCCTTGGCGGCGAATTTCAAAATGCAACTTCACTTGGTCGGCATCGCTGTTGCCCATCTCCGCAATTTTTTGTCCACGCTTGATGACTTGGTCTTCTTTGACCAACAACGTTTGGTTGTGCGCATAGGCGGTCAAATAAGTGTTGTTGTGCTTCAAGATGATGAGGTTACCGTAGCCACGTAAACCAGCGCCCGCATAGACCACTCGGCCGTCAGCCGCTGCGTTGACAGGGTCACCCGCCTTGCCGCCAATATCAAGCCCCTTGTTTTTGGACTCATCAAAACCTGCAATCAAATTGCCACGCGCTGGCCATTGAAAGCTCACAGCATCTTCTGTTGCAAGCGGTACTGCAGGCAACACGTTGGTCGGTGCTGACGCAGAGGCCACCGGCATAGGCGCTGAAGTAGGCGCAACGGCAGGACGCACCACAGGCGCCTCGGGGGCGGGTGGCATGACGCGCAAAACCTGGCCAGGTTCAATTAAATTGGCATTGTCTAATTTGTTCCAGCGCATGATGTCGCGCCAGCTTTGGCCGCTGTCCATGCCGATGCGAATCAAGGTGTCACCGGGCTTGACGGTGTAGTAGCCAGGCTTGCTGGCACTCTCCGTGGTGGCCGTGGCCCGCGCAGCAGGACGTGCACCACCGATGGCACGCTCATCGACTGGCGCGAGGCGGCCCTTGCTCGAGCAACCCGACAGCGCCAGCACTATGACCACGGCGCCAAGGACCCACTTTCCAGCACGCAACATTCTTAATTCCCTTTGTTCAAGCAATGCCTGATTTTAGAGGTACAAAGTTAACGGCTTCGAGCAGCGCCTGTTGCAAGCCTTGCGGTGTTTTATCAATCACAACCAACGCCTGTTGGCCTGAGCTTGTGTGCGTTGGTGCCACCAAGCGCCCGCCAACAGCCAGCTGATCTATCCAAGCTTGGGGCACGCTCTCACCACCCGCTGCCGAGATGATGGCGCTATAAGGTGCACCTTGAGCGAAGCCCAACATACCGTCGCCAAAGATCATGTGCACATTGGGCAATCGCATGGGGCGTAAGTTCTCACGCGCTTTGTCGTGCAAACCACGCAAACGCTCAATGCTGTAGACCTCGCGGGCTATGCAGGCCAGCACAGCCGCTTGGTAGCCGCAGCCTGTGCCGATCTCCAAAACACGCCCCATCATGGGCGCACCTTGCAGGCCAGGCGCTTGTCGCAAGAGCGCAATCATGCGAGCCACCACATTGGGTTTGGAGATGGTTTGACCCAAGCCAATCGGCAAGCTGGTGTCTTCGTAGGCTTGGTTCACCAAAGCGCTGTCCACAAAGCGGTGACGCTCCACACGACCCATGGCTTCGAGCACCACGACATCGTCAACGCCCTGCGATGCAAGCTTTTGCACCATGCGTGCCCGAATAGCCGATGAATCCAGTCCCACGCCTGTGGGGCTGACCATGCCTGCAGGCTTGCTTCGAACCGCAGACTGTGCCGTGACCACACGCGTGGCGCCTAGCAAAGTTCTGGGTGCCGCTTGGGGCTTGTCTGACTCTAAACGTGCAGGAAAGCTGGGGCGTTGTTTCATGCCTGCAAGACACCCAAACGCTCAGCCCACTGCGGCAAAGAGGTGTGTTCGGTCAAGTCCACATGCAGTGGCGTAACTGACATGTGGCCTTCAAAAGTGGCGTGAAAGTCAGTGCCGTCGCTGTCGTCCTTGGCGGCGCCTGCACTGCCAATCCAATACATGGTTTCACCACGTGGGCTGGTTTGGGTGATCACGCGCTCAGCCGAATGGCGACGACCTAAGCGCGTCACGCGCAAAGGCTTGATTTGCTCAACGGGTTGATTGGGAATGTTCACGTTCAGCAACCAGGGCACACCAGAGATATGGCCTTGTGCCTGCATAAGCAGCACCAGCGCGCGGGCTTTGGCAGCGCAGGCATCAATGTGAGCCCAGCCTTTGTCAACTTGCGAAAAAGCAATGGCAGGCACACCAAACAAATAGCCCTCCATGGCTGCACCCACTGTGCCCGAGTAAATCGTGTCGTCGCCCATGTTGGCGCCATTATTGATGCCAGACACCACGAGGTCAGGTTTGTAGTCCAGCAAGCCTGTGAGGGCAATGTGCACACAATCGGCAGGCGTGCCGTTGACGTAGCGAAAACCGTTGCTGGCTTGGTGCACATACAAGGGCGAATGCAGGGTGAGCGCGTTGGACTTGGCGCTGTTGTTGTGTTCGGGGGCGATGACTTCGACGCGGCCCAAGTCTTTGAGCGCCTCGTAGAGTGCCACAAGGCCAGGGGCTTGAAAGCCGTCGTCGTTCGAAATCAGGATGTTCATGGTGCTTTATTCAGTTGCACATGAATTGTAGTTTCGGTCTGTGACAGACGACAGCGTTTAAGGCGTTGTTTGAAGCACGCCGTAAAACAGCATCAACAGGGTGCCTGTCAGCAGGGCTGGCACCAAACGGCGCTCTGGACTTGAGACCATCACAGCCAAACTGAGCGCACAAATGAGCACACGCAGCAACACCGGCACAGTGGCCAACAAACCCAGCGGCATCAAAATCATGCGCACAGTCAAAGCAGCCACCATCGCGTAAGTCACTGCAGACAGCCAGCGAAACACCTCGCTGTCTTGGTTGATGTGGCCCGAGAGCTTCACGCCCGCTGCGCGGCAAATGTAGGTACCCAAGCAGGCGGCGGTGAGCGCGAACCAAACGCCCCAGCCTTGCATATCTGCATTCATACGTTCACCTCAGCAGGCCTTGGCCGCAACCAACGACGGTCAATCAGATACGCGGCGGAACCCGCCACCAAGCCCGTGACCAACAAACTGCTGTCTGCGTCCCATACAAAAAAGACAGGCCCTAGCAGGCATCCCAAACCAATAGCGATGCGATTGGCCCAAGGTTTCACATCAGTGAACGTGAGCAAAAAAAACAAAGGATTGATGAAGACCAAACCCAGCGTGACCGCCATAGGCACCCAGCCCGCCACGAAATAGCCCAAGACCGTACCCAATGGGGACATCACCCAACACGGCAATGCCAAGCCGATGAAGTAATTCAAGCGGTGCTGGGGGGACATGCGGGGAAACTCGCGCATCGACACGGCCCAAGCCGTCATGGCCAACATATGCACCCACACATACAAAAGTAAATTGCGGTCACGCCTATGAAACTGGGGGAAAAGCGTCACCACCATGGTGACAAAACGGGTAGATGTCAGCGTCACGGCAAAACCAATGGCCAACAAGGAGGAGCCTGAGATGAACATCTCAAGCATCACCACTTGACCGGGCAGCGCAAACATCAGCAAGCTGGTGAGGCCCGTCACCCACGCATCAAATCCATGGCTACGCGCCATGGCGCCAAAGCCGACCATCCCTGCAAACAGAACTAAAACTGGCGCGCCCATGGCATCGCGAATGCCAGACCAAAAGGCTTCGCGCCGATTGGCGAACCGACTCATTTCTGGTTCATATTGCCTTTGAACTTACCGCCGCGCTGGATTTCCAACTCGTGATACTCCAAAGTACCAGACACTTTGCCCGTGCTGTGGATCAAGAGGTGCTCTTTGCAGACGATGTCTTCGTTGAGCTCGCCATGCACATCGATTTCGCGGGCACGCACAGTGCCAGTCACTTGGCCCTTGGTGCCAATCAACAAGTCGTCGGCTGTCAATTCGCCTGAGACATTGCCATTGATGACAGCTTTGCCAGGCGCAGAAATAGAGCCTTTGAAAGTCACGCCCTCGCCGATGACGAGGTTGTTATTGGTTGGGTTGATATCGGCCATGTGAAGCTCCTTTGATTAGCAGATCATACCTAAGCAATAAAGACATTCAGTGACTCAGCAAGACCTGAGAGACTCGCGAAACTCGTGCGCGCTCATTAAACTCTGGCAATGCCACGTTTTGCCGCCAACCTCAGCATGCTCTACAACGAGCACGCATTTCTAGACCGCTTTGCCGCTGCCGCCCATGACGGCTTCAAAGCCGTTGAATGTTTGTTTCCCTACGCTTTTGATACCCACGACTTGCAACAACGCTTGAGCGGCAACGGCTTGCAACAAGTGCTCATCAACGCTCCGCCAGGCGATTGGGATGCGGGTGAGCGCGGACTCGCCTGCTTGACTGGACGCGAAACTGAGTTTCAAACGGGCTTTCTCCAAGCCTTGGCCTACGCCGACGCCTTGAACTGCCCACGCATCCATGTCATGGCGGGCTTGAAGCCCCTAGGTGCAGACCTGGCCGTGATCGAGCAAACCTATATCCAAAACATCGCATGGGCAGCCACTCAAGCGCAACAGTCGGGCTGCGATGTGTTGATCGAACCCATCAATACACGCGACATGCCTCACTATTTCTTGAACTACCAGAGCCAAGCCCACAACATCGTGGCGCTCATTGGCGCGTCCAACGTGAAAGTGCAGATGGACCTCTACCACTGCCAAATCATGGAAGGCGACATAGCTGCCAAGATTCGCCACCACCTGCCCACAGGTCGTATCGGTCACTTTCAAATTGCGGGTGTGCCGATGCGCCACGAGCCAGACTTGGGTGAACTCAACCACGCTTATCTTTTTGACGTGATTGATGAGGTGTCAGCCGCGTGCGGTTGGGAAGGCTGGATTGGTTGCGAATACCGACCCATTTTGGGTGATGTCACCAACGGCACGCGCGATGGTTTATCTTGGCTGGCAAGATTGCGCCCAAGCACTCCTATTTAAAGAAAGAACCCCCATGAAATACCTCCACACCATGGTGCGCGTCACCGACCTTGAAGCATCTTTGAACTTCTACTGCAATGCACTGGGCTTGACGGTCTTGCGCACCAAAGAGCATGCGCCAGGCCGCTTCACCCTGGTCTACCTCGCCGCCCCTGGCGACGAAGACGCGCAAGTCGAGCTCACTTACAACTGGGATGCCGAGGTGTACACCGGCGGGCGTAACTTTGGCCACTTGGCTTATGCCGTCGACAACATCTATGCAACTTGTGAAAAGCTGCAAGCCCATGGCGTGACCATCCTTCGCCCACCCCGCGATGGCCGCATGGCCTTTGTGCGCTCGCCCGACGACATCTCGGTGGAACTGCTGCAACAAGGCGAAGCCTTGCCACCGCAGGCGCCATGGGCGGACATGCCCAATGTGGGCAGTTGGTAAGCCTACCCCACCTAAGCGCCCACTGAGAAAAAGATGGGCTAGAGAACTGGCTCTAAAGAGCATTGGCTTGCTGTTTTTTTCACAAACCTTGGCTAGCATTCTCACGTTGATCAAATTTTTTAAAGGAATGAACATGCAAGACCAAATCAAAACCCAAGTGGAAGCTTCCCTCCAAGCCGCTTTCGAATTGGCTACCCTCTCTTTCTCACAAGTTGAGCGTTTGACAGAGCTCAGCCTAGAGCAAGCCAAAGTCAACGCCGAGTTGGCCCAAGCCCAATTGACCTCCGTGTTGGATGTCAAAGACCCCGCTGCAGCCTTGGAGTTGCTCAAAACTCAATTGGAAACCACAGCCAAGAGCATGGCTGGTTTTGCCGCCACCGCATACGAGTTGACACAAGAGTTCCAAGCTGAGTCTGCTGCATTCGCAGAAAACCACTTTGACCATGCACACGACACCGCCAACAAAGCCATCCACGACAGCTTGAACCAAGCACCTCAAGGCTCTGAGGCTGCCGTCACCGCAGTCAAAGCCGCCTTGGAAGCCAGCAACAAAGCCCTGACTGAAGCACGTAAAAACGCCAAAAAAACTGCTGAATTGGCTCAAGAAGGCTTGAACAAGCTGAAAGAGCACGCACCCAAAGCAGCAGCAAAAGCGCCTGTTCGCCGTAAAGCTCGCGCCTAAGCGAATTGACTTTGTACAAAAAAGGGTTCCAACTGGAACCCTTTTTTGATGACGTCACAAGAAGCGATTACGATTTGATTTGGCCGGCTTGCAAAGCAATGCTAATGGCCTTGGTCTTGCCTTCATAAAAACGGTCTAAGCGCCAGTCTTTCATCACTTCAATCAACAAATTGAAATCGTCCATGCCTAGGTCATACATGGGCTTCAATGAAAAATCTTGCTCATTCTCTAGTGCAAGAATTAATTTTGAAAGTGCCACTGAAACATCTGAAGTTGGATCAGTCTCAATAAATTTTCTTGCTTTCTTGATGGCGCGCATGGGTAATCCCTGTAAGTTGTTCTCCTTCAATTATGAACTTTGATTGATCCACTAACGAAAAACCGCTGCAAAAAATTAATGTCACAAATCCGAAATATCAGAGTCATAAAAGTGGACCACAGTGCGTGCCATGGGCAAGCAAACAAAGTTAATTTTTTGACAAACGGGATAGCCAAGACGTGGCGCAACACATGACAAAAGCTAACGCACGCGTGGCCTTGATCACCGGTGCGAACGTGGGGATTGGTCGCGTCACGGCCATTGAACTGGCCAAGGCTGGGCATCGGGTCATCATCGCTGGCCGATCACTGGCAAGAACGCAGCCGATTCTTGATGACATTCAAGCACTGCCTGGCAGCCTACCCGCCCTCTTTTTGCCGCTGGATTTGTCCAGCATGAATTCAGTGCGTACCTGCGCTGAGGCGTTTGCTGCTTTGCAGCTACCCCTGCACCTGTTGGTTAACAACGCGGGCGTTGCAGGCGCGCGCGGGCTGACCGTCGATGGGTTCGAGATGACCTTTGGCGTCAACCACGTGGGCCATTTTTTACTGACGCAGTTGCTGCTGCCTCACTTGATCGCGGCCGCACCGGCACGCGTGGTGACGGTGGCAAGCCGCGCACACAAACGCACCTCAGGCATCGATTGGGAAGATGTGCGCCGCCCTACCCGCAGCATCACAGGCATACGCGAATATGCCAACTCAAAATTGGCCAACTTGCTGTTCAGCGCAGAACTTGCCAAGCGCCTCCAAGGCACACAAGTGTCAACCTATTCATTGCACCCCGGCGTTGTAGACACCGAGATCTGGCGTGCGCTGCCCACTTGGGCTCGCCCTCTGCTGCGCTTGCGTGGTTTGCTCACTGCCGAAGAAGGCGCACGCACCACCTTGCACTGCGCCTTGCATGCGCCTCAGACCGAGACAGGGCTTTACTACGCTGACTGTCACCCCACTGCACCCGCTGCACTGGGCCAAAACGCTGAACTTGCACGCGCGCTTTGGGAGCGCAGCGAAGCTTGGGTACGCTGACACTGTCCGTATGGCGACTCTGACATTCAAAATTCGACCACTAAAAGGGTATTCCCTAGGGGCTGATGTATTGAAATGTCAATTGTTCTCAACCCTTTTACTAGAGCGCTCATCATGAAATGCTTGCAAGCAGCCGAGGGGCAAAGCCTCTCGTTTTAATTGATGAAAAATTTAAAACTACCCATGCAATTGGCAACTCTTGCCATCTCAGTCCTGATGTCACCACTCGCCCTGCCCCAAACTCCGCCTGATATTGCAAAAGAAATAGCGCCCACCGGAACCTTGCGTGCGGTGATCAACTTTGGCAACCCAATCCTTGCGCGAAAAGATCCATCCTCAGGGGCGCCAGTGGGTGTGTCTGTTGATTTGGCTCAGGCACTGGCTAAACAACTCAATCTGCCATTGACACTGGTGCCGGTTGAGTCAGCTGGCAAATCGGTGGAAACCGTCACGCAAGGCCAAGCAGACATTGGATTTTTCGCCATCGATCCGGTGCGAGGCAAAGGCATCACTTTTACCCCACCCTATGTGTTGATAGAAGGCAGCTACTTGGTCAAAAAAGATTCGCCCCTGCTCAACAATGCGCAAGTCGATCAGGCCATGCATCGCGTGGTGGTGGGCAAAGGCAGTGCCTACGACCTTTTTCTCACACGCGAACTCAAAGAAGCGCAATTGGTCAGAGCCCCCACCTCGCCCTTGGTCGTTCCGTTCTTTATGGAAGGCACCTACGATGTGGCTGCAGGTGTGAAGCAACAACTCGAATCAGATGCCAAAAAATTTGATGGCCTGCGATTACTGCCCGGACGTTTCATGGTGATTGAACAGGCCATGGGACAGCCCCACAGCGTTTCAAAACGGGCACAAGAAACATTGGCCAACTTCGTTGCCAACATGAAATCAAATGGGTTTGTGCGCGACAGCTTGGTTCGCCATCAAATTGAAGGGGCGACGATTGCCCCCTAAACAAGCAGTTCGTTGAGGCGGTACATGGCCTGGGAACAAGCTCGCGCATGTTGCATTGCGGTCATCGCAAGCGGCTTCGCTTGGTAGGCGGATTGAACTCGCTCGGCTTGTCTTTGATCCAGTTGATGAATCTCGCCATTTCTGGATGTTCTCTCAGGGCTTGTGGGCTTGGGTAGTTTTTGGCCAACTCAGTTTCAGTGAACAACGCATGAATTTGCTTGTGACATGCACGGTGCACATAAACCGTCATGACGCCACCCCGTGATTTAGGAATCAAGTGGTGGGCATCTCGCAGCGCTGGCGGAATGGGGCGATCGCACAGCGCGCAGACGGTAAGTGCTGCCACCTTGAACTGCATTTCTTGCGCGCGAGCTTCAGACTGAAGACGCTTGATACGCCCTTTGGTCACCCTCTTAACTCCTCAGACTCCGATTGCTCAACTGCCCATGTGAACCAAGACCACAGCGGCCATCCATGTTGCGCTGAATGGATCAAAAAGAAAAGTCAACGCAGCAGCCAAGCCAGAGGAAAAATCACAAACAGATAAAAAGGTGGGAACGCTTTTCTTATCAGCATGCGGGCATCTGCAAATAAACATCAATCATCAAACGAGCCTTTCAAAGCAATTAGCTTAGTCAAATTCGCAAAGGCTCGCCATAGCCAGTCAATTCCAAATAGCCATGGCCCAGAATGCGGTCCTCTTGCATCAAACTAACTGCGCCCTCCCAGTAAAAACCGCCCGTACTGGTGCGCGCGTCCACCTCCTGCGCCAGCATCAGAGGCACCAGGCGAAAACTCTGGCCTTGCACCAGCAAGTCCATGGGTATGGGGTATTCAATCAATGATTGAGAACGCCAACTGCCCCGTGGTTGCCACTTCAGCCCACGCCAGCCTTTGGCGGGCTTGCCATCGCGGTCACGCGCATCGACGTGCGCAAAAAGGGACTCTGATTTGTTGTTGCGGATTTGAAAAGCCATCAGCGTGCCGCCGTCTAACAAATTGATCCCTAACCAGTCCCAACCCACGGCTCCTGACATCAACAATTGACTGGACCATTCATGATCTAGCCAAGCTTGACCTTGCATCCATTGTGTTTGCTTGCCCAGCTGCACGCTGGCGCTTACACGCAAAGGTGCGCGGCTGTAGTAGTAGCTCGCTTGTTCAGCTTTGGGGCCTTTTTGCGACAAACCGTTTTGCCCGCGCAAGAGGGCGGGTTGCTGGGTGGTGGCTTCAAACGACAGAGAAAAGCCTTCCCCTGAAAAACGCCCCTCATAGACCTCTGCCGCAGCGCGCTGCACGCGGCGCAAGCGCCAATCCTCAAACTGCAAGTCGGTGTCTGCTGTAGCAGCACGCAAATGCGTCCCGCTGAGACGCCCAGCGCGGTTGGCATGCAAGAAAACGTCTTGCTGTGCAACGGCCAACGCTGCATGCGCGAAGAGCAACTGTTGGGGTGCCAGTCGACTGGGGTTGTCGACCGCATGCTGGGTTCGGCTGCGAAAAAAAGTCAACTGAAATCCCATCGCCGAGGGACCTTGCCCCAGCCACCCCGTGAGGTACCACCACTCGGTGCGGTATTCAGGATGCGCGCCATGGTCTGTTGGAAACACCAAGCGCCTAGGCCTCACACGTGGATAAAAATCGCTGTCAGGGGCCGCCAAAACAGACGGCCACGGCGACAAAGCGGCCATCCAGCAGGCGGCGGTTTTCATGAGCTGGCGACGAGGCGTCATCGTGCTCACCAATCTGCACGCAGGCTTTCGGCCAAGCGCTTCGGGTCTAGGCCTTGGCGTGCTGCCCAGCGGGCTGTCAGCACACCAATCGCCAATAACAAGCCACTGATCAAGGCCCACTGACCCACGGCAAATTGCGTCTCCATGGTCCAGTGAAATGACTCTGGGTTAACTTTGTGAATCAAGATCTGACTCATTAACACGCCCAAAAAAGTGGCCCATACCACCGCCACCACCAACAACAAACCCACCTCCAAAGACACCAATCGCCAACGGTCTGTGCCGGACATTCCCAAATGCGCCAGCACACCAAATTCTCGGCGACGCAAAATCAACTGACCCGTGACGCCAGCAGCAACTGAAAAAAGCGCGACAAACAAGGCGGCCGCTTCTAGTGCGTAAGTCATCGCAAAACTGCGGTCAAAAATTTTGAGTGAAAGCTGCCGCACATCGCTGGCAGTGATCCATTTCAGTTGCGCCAGCTCAGGCCCAAGGCTTTGAATCTGCGCCATGACTTTGGCAGGGTCTGCGCCATGGGCCAACCACACTGAGACACTGGATCGAGAACGGTCACCAGTGAGTCGCTCAAAGTCTGGCGTGGCCATCACCACCGAGCCGTGCTGTCGGCCGTAATCTCTGAACAGCCCACCCACCCACACACTTTGCTGACCCTGAGCGGTCAATGGCATTGAAGCCTCTTGGCCAGCACGCCAGCCGTAAAGATCCGCCATGGCCTCAGAGCCGAACACCACCACCCTACTTTGACCATCCTCAGGAGGCATCTTGGCAGAGCCTACCAAAGCAACCGACTGCATGGGATGGTTCAAATTCAAAGGCTTGGCTATCAACATGACTTCAGGGCGGTCGTAGGCCAAACGCAGGCTTCTTAGACGGCTGGTTTCCACCTTCTGCACTTGAGGCAGGGCAGCTATCTGGGCTTGCACGCCAGCATGCAAGCCTGGCTGATCGACCATGGCTTGACTGCTGGTGTAGAGATCGGCTGGCAACACCTGGCCCAACCAATCTGAAACCGACGTGCGAAAGCTGCTGACCATCACCATCATCGCCACGGTGAGCGAAAACGCAGCCACAGTGCCCGTGATCAAAGGCGTGGCCGCTGAAGGCGCTTGTGCCAGCCGCCAAACAGCCAATCGCACAATCGCCGAGGCATGCCGAAACACCCGTGATGGCGAATGCCACATCGCGCGCGACAGCCCTCCCCAAAGCTGTGCCAACACCCAAGGGATGGCCAGCAGTCCTGCACACAGCAAAGCGGCAATCGCACCATAAGCTGCCCAAGGCAATTCATCCAAGCTGGGCAGCAGCAGCAAAACGATTGAAAGGCCCAAGGCCACCAAGCTCCATTTCAGCGTGGGCGTGGAGAACACCAAGGTTTCGGCTTGGCCCGCACGCAGCACCGCCATGGGTTGACGCCAATTGATTTGCAACAAAGGCAACCAAGCTGAACCCAGGCCCATCAGCGTGGCAACCAGCGCCAAAACAGCCATGGCCAGCCAGTCAATCACCATCGGCGGCTGGCTGTTGGCAAAGTAATTGCCGCCCAAGTCGCCGCCAAACCAGCGCATCAACATGGCCGCAAGCAACAGGCCCAGGCCCACCCCCACTATGCCGCCCAAGGCACCAATCAATCCACCTTGCGCCCACACGAAGCGGGCCAGCCAAGCCTCGCTTGCCCCCAAGACCCCCAGCAAAGCCAACTCGGCGCGCTGTCGCACGATTGATAAATTGACCGCAGTAGATACCAAAAAACCACCCGTCAACAAAGCCACCATGGCCAGCACGGAAAGGTTGACACGGTAGGCCCGCGAGAGCAAGGACATGCGGCGGTCACGGTCTTGCGTAGCGACCACCTGAATTGTGTCGGACTGCGCTTGCAAGGCGGCACGTAGGCCTTGTGGGGTTTGACCATCTTCAAGGCGAAGGTCCAAGCGCGACACCACTCCCAATCGATTGAACGCCCATTGCGCGCTGCCAATGTCCATCACACCAATGAGTTGAGAAGCTGCGCCAGGCACTTCACCTGCCACCACCAAGGCCACAGACTCAAGCCCATGCTGCAAAACAATGTTGTCGCCCACTCGCACCTCTAAAGCCTTGAGCGCCGCCGCAGATAAGAACAAGGCCTTGGCATTGAACAAATCGTTGGCGCCCTCTGCCGCGCTGGGCATCAAGGAAGCCGTCACAGAAGCGGCCTTGAAAAAATCGAGACCGAGCACCGTCAAGCGGTCGGTCCGCACGACCAGCACAGGGCTGACGGTGCTGATGCCCAAGGCTGCGCGGCGGTCGTCCCAAACATCAATCTGGCGGTCATCCATGTCCCCCAAGGGCGCCACCAACTGAGCCGAAGCTTGTCCATTCACCGTGTCCAGCGCCTGACCGAACGAGGCCAGTGCTGAATGGTTCACTGTGTGGATGGCAACCGCCAACATCACGCCTATGGCCACCATGGCGAGCGCGACGCACCACCTCACCCACGCTTGAACCGAAGCGCCTTTGAGCAACCAAACAAACAGCAGCTGCTGACCCTTCAAGTTCAGCAAACCAGGCCTTGGGGCGTCAAGCGCAAAGTTCGCCCCATGGCGCGCGCAGCTTCGTCAGAGTGGGTCACCACCACCAGGCTGGTTTGTCTTGCCGTGCACAGCTCGATCAACAGAGCCAAGGTGTTGGCGGCGGTGGTGGTGTCCAGGTTGCCCGTTGGCTCGTCGGCAAAAACCACTTGAGGTTGATGCACCAAGGCACGGGCCAAGGCCACGCGTTGTTGCTCGCCCCCCGACAGGCTGGTCGGCTTGGCATCCAACCTTTTTTGCATGCCCAGGTCGCACAGCAGCGAGCGAGCTGCTGCCGCGCAGACTTGACCCGATTGCCCACCCAACAACCCAGGCACCATGACGTTTTGCAGCGCCGACAGGTGCGGCAACAAATGAAACGCTTGAAAAACAAAACCCATCTCAGACTGACGGCAAGCACGACGCTGCTCGGCTGACCAAGTCGAAGTGGGTTCGCCAGCCCAACAAACCTCGCCACGGGACGGCACTTCCAGACCCGCCATGATGTTGAGCAAAGTGGACTTGCCACAGCCCGATGTGCCTTGAATCGCCACATGCTCGCCACGCGCCAGCTCAAAATCGAGACCTTGAAATAGCCATTCGTCTAAGGAGTAGGCATGACCCACAGAAATTAAACTTAAAACTGCCATCATTCAAAGTCGTGGTGCATGGTGGATGACAGTGAGCGGATTGAACAATCAGTTGACGATCAAGCGTGCGTTTTGTAACTCGCCGATGAGGCCCACAACGGC
>NZ_DAIRSK010000003.1:166601-167426 GCF_036804465.1 Limnohabitans sp. | reverse complement strand
TGATCGTGAGCGCCTCAGCCGTCGCAGTTTGGTTGTTGATCTTGCCGCCAAAGAAAATGTTGCTATTTGTGGTGTTCAAGGTGGTGCTGCGCGCAGCATTGCCCAACACCACATCGTCGTTGAAGGTCTGAGCACCAGTAGTGGTGATACGGCCGCCTTGAATAACAACGCTACCGAGCGCATCGGAAGTCACGCTGGCGGCGTCAACGGTGCTGACGAAGGTGGTCACACCCCCACTGTTGACGATGAGCGCTGCGATCTTGGCCAGATCACCCACAGCGCCTGTGAAAGTGACGTTCCCTGTGCCCGCATTGATCAACAGCGCCTCAGCCGTCGGAGTTTGATTGTTGAGCTTGCCGCCAAAGAAGACATTGCTGTCGGTGGTGTTCAAGGTCGTGCTGCGCGCGGCATTACCCAAGAGCACGTCATCGTTGAAGGTCTGAGCACCCGTGGTGGTGATGCGCCCGCCTTGAATGATGAGGCTGCCAATTGCGTTAGAGGTCAAGCTAGTCAGGGCTTGACCATTGCCACCCACCTCAGATGTCAAGGTAGTGACGCCTGTGCTGTTGAGCACCAAGTCATGCGGCCCATAGACCAGGCCGCCTAAGGTGAGCGCGGCGTTGCCTGTGCTCAACGTCAGGTGGTTGTTCAACACCAGCGGAGTGTTGTTGTCGCCCAGCGTTATGGCTGTGTGGTTGGTGTTCACGGTACCGCCTAAGCTCAGGCTGTTCGGTGCGGTGACCACCAAACCACTGTCAAAGCTCAAAACATCCGAGGCAGAGTCGCCCAGCGTCAACGTGCCCGTGTTCAAGAAGGATGCGGCGC
>NZ_DAIRSK010000003.1:0-166501 GCF_036804465.1 Limnohabitans sp. | reverse complement strand
CGAACGGTTCTGCCAGCGCTGGTGTTGCTCAGCACCACGGCGGTGGCTGCGGTGATAGGCGCATTGAAGGTGGCGCCGTCACTGTGGGTCAGCGTCAAGGTATGGAGCGAGGCGCTTTGGCCAATCGCAGCAGTCACACTCACCGCCCCTGCTGCGCCTGCATTCAAGCTGAGCGACTGGCTGTTGGCGCTCGTGCCGTTGACCGCACCGTTGAGGGTCAAAGCCCCACCAGCCGTGTTGAGCGTCAGGTGGTTGTTCAACACCAGCGGGGTGTTGTTGTCGCCCAGCGTCATGGCTGTGTGGGTGGTGTTCACGGTACCGCCTAAGCTCAGGCTGCTCGGTGCGGTGACCACCAAACCACTGTCAAAGCTTAAAACGTCCGAGGCAGAGTCGCCCAGCGTCAACGTGCCCGTGTTCAAGAAGGATGCGGCGCCGCTGATCTGCGTGCTGTCGCCCCCCAACACCACGTGGTAGGCATTGCCGTTGTCGCTTGCTGTGATGGCTGGCGTGCTGAGGTTGTTGGCAAAGCGAACGGTTCTGCCAGCGCTGGTGTTGCTCAGCACCACGGCGGTGGCTGCGGTGACAGGGCCATTGAAGGTGGCACCAAAGCTGTTCGCCAAGGTCAGTGTGTTGAGTGACTTGGTCTGACCTACAGCGCCAGAGACCAAGACGGTGCCACCTGTCCCTGCGTTCAAGGTCACAGACTGGGCGTTGTTGCCAACGCCGTTGAGAGTTTTGCCAAAGGTGATGTCGGCGCCGGTGGTCAACATACCGTTGTTGGTCGTGTCAAACGTGGTGGTAGCCGCTGTGACCACCACATCGTCTGCAATGATGATGGAGTTGGGTCCGTTGGTGCGCACCAAGCCGCCACTGAAGGTGCTGCTGCCCAGCGCATTGGTTTCAAAATGTGCTGGTGCAGTGATGCCCCCAATTGCGCCGCCGTAGGTGGTGTCGCCACTGTCGTTCACGAGCAGTCGGGGTGCGCCATCCAAGGTGCGAACAAAGCTCATGCCCCGACCCGTGAAGGTGGTGGTTGGCGCTGCGCCACCTACCAAGACAGCACCATCGTAGGTTTGCGCGAAGTTTCCAGAGTTCACACTGCCGCCATTGACCACTGTGGCGCCATGAATGGTCAGGTGACCCAAGGCGGTCACTTCACCCCCCAAGGTGATGGTGGTGGCGGTCACGCTGGTGTTGCCACTGAAGGTCACGGGCCCCACCAAACTGAAAGCTCCCGCGCTGGTGATGTCACCCTCCAAGGTGGATGACCCCGTGCTGAGGATGCGCCATGCATAGGTTTGTTCGCCTGTGGTGACGGGGCTTGCCAAACGCACACTGCCCGTGCCAGTGTCGAGGGTGCTGTTAGCCAGCAAGGTGATGGTGCTACCCACACGACCCAGCCACATGTTCTGATTGGCCGTGCGCAAAGTTCCAGCCAGACCCAAGCCACTTGGCGCGGTGGCTGTTAAGCCACCCGCAAAGCTCAAGTCGTCAGATTCAACGCCACCCAAGCGCAAGTTGCCCGTGTTGTTCATCGTCACGGTGTTGGTGATGGCCACTTGGCCAAGCAGTGTCAGTGCAAAAGGAGCCCCCGCCACGCTCAAGGTGGGGGTGGTCAAGCCACCGTTGAAGGCAATACCGAAGCGGGTGTTGGTCAACACCACGCTCGTGCCCGTGGTCACCGCCGCCGTCAACGTGGTGGATTCGCTGTTCACCACCTCAATGGTTCTGAGGGGCACAAGCCCACCGACCACCCCTCCAACGCTGATGGCAGCCGTGTTGCCACCGTTCAGGCTCAGTGTTCGCGTATTAGCAGTGATATCCCCGTCTACGGTGTTGGCCAAGTTGAGCTGGCCTGCCGCTTGCAAGCTGACATCGGTGAACAATTTCACGGGGTCACGCAACACCAAGTTCAAACTGGTGCGAACGGATGCGCCTTTGAGGTGTGTTTGACCCAATGCATCGGTGCTCAGGCTGGTCAATGGTGTGACGCCCCCCACGGCACCACCCAAGACGGTGTTGCCGCTGTCATTCAGTGTCAAGCTGTGCGCGCCATTCACGTTGGACAGCAAAGACAAATGCACGCCGCTCAAGGTGGTGTCGGCCCCTAAATGAAGGTCTTCGCGGTAGGTTTGTGCGCCAGTAGTGATGATCTCACCGCCGTTGATGGCCACGGTGCCTAAGGTATCGGTGGTCAAGCTGCTCAAAGCCGTGGTTCTACCGACTGAATTTTGGAAAATGGTGGCACCCGAGGTGTTCACGGTCAAGTTCTTGGCCCCATTGAGGGTGTTGCCAAAGGTGATGTCGCCAGCTCCAGTGCTGCTCAATGTGTTGTCGACGCTTAAGGTCACCGCACCGCTGTAGGTTTGTGCGCCCGAGGTGGTCACGGTGGAACCGTTCAGCACAACCGCGCCATTGACAGTCAATGAACCTGTGCCAGTGACGGCTTGGTTCAAGGTCACTTGTGTGCCCTCGAATGTGGTGTTGGCAGGCAAGACCACAGGGCTGTTGTACACCTGCGTCGCGCTGGTGGTGACGGAATTCATGGTCAACGTGGTGCTGCGCAAGGTCAGGTTGGCGGCATTGTTCACGCTGATGAGACCCACCATGTTGTTGCCTGCGTTATCCAAGGTCACATTGGCATTCGCCACGGTCAGGTTTGTGGTGCCAGCCGCAGACACAAGGGTGTCCGCTGTTTGGGTCAGTTGGCCACTGGTGGTGCTGATGCTCAAAGCCCCAGTGCTGTTGAGGTGACCCAACACGATCGGCGCATTGCCGCTGATTTGCATCGCGCCACCTGCGGTGAGCGTGCTTTGGGCGCCCATGGTCAAGGCAAATGAGGCGGCTTGCGATGTGGCACCCGTCACGCTCACTTGTGTGGCTGCAGACACGCTCGAGGTTTGTGTCATCCAGACGCCCTCAGCCCCAGCGTTCACACCACGCCCCGTGCCGTTCAAGCTCACGCTGCTGGCCGTCGAGCTGAGCGTTGAGCCATCCAAATAAATACCGCTGTTGTTTGAAGCTGATCCACCCGCGCCTGCTGAACCCGTGCCAGTCAAGCTCACAGCGCCAGTGCCTGTGATGCTGCTGCTGGTGAGTGAAATGCCACGGTTAGACGAGCCATTGCCACCCGCATTGCTCGCGTTGTTTGACACACCCACCAAGCTGATGGCGCCGCCTGTGATCGCCGATGTACCGGCATCACCGCGCAACATGATGCCCATGGCGAAATCATCTGCAGAGCCGACCGACTCTCCGCGCACAGTCACGGCACCTGTGCCCGCGTTGAGGGCGGCATTGAACAAGGCGACGCCGCCAGAATAGTTGGCTGCGTTGTTACCCGTATTGCCTACATGGGTGGTCTTGTGGGTGGCGTAGCCTGTGGCCAGCGAAGTGCCGCCGCCCAAAGTGATGTTGCCGTTTTGGCTGCTGATGCTCGCGCCTGAGTTGAGCAAGATGCTGCCGACATGGACGGTGTCGCCATCGCTGTTGGCCCACAGTGTGATGTCGCCGCCGTTGCTGCTCACCGCCACGTTGCTGGCTTGCGTGATGTTGCCCGCCGCTTTGAACAACAGGGCCGCATTCGCCAAACTGCTGCTGACGTTGGCATTCAAATTGAGGTTGCCGCCGTACAAGCTGATGGGCCCCGCAATACTGAAGGGGCTGGCCACGGTCAAGTCAGCCACGTTCGTCGACTTGCCCCAGGTGAAGCCAGAAATGGTGTTGGCAAAGGTGTAGTTGGCGGTGACAGCGCTGGCAAAGCTGGTACTGGGCTCAATCGTCACAGTGCCCGAACCTGTGAAACCTGCTGTGGTGGGTGCGGTGTCGTGGGTGAACACCACCCCGCCCGAGTTGCCCGTGTCTGTGGCGCCTGTGTAACTGTTCAAGCCTGTCAGGCTGAGCGTGTTGCCGCCAAGCTTGTTGAGTTGTCCGGCGCCACTGATGGCGTTGGCCGCGGTCACCGCGGCGCTGTGGTTGAAATTGAGTGTGGTGCCTGTGCCAATGCTGACCGTGTTGGTACCGAGTGAGGCAGAAGCATCTGTGCCATCCCCCACATTCAAAATGCCAGCCGAGATAGTGGTGAGACCCGTGTAGGTGTTGGCACCCTTCATCACCCACTTGCCTGCGCCCGCTTTGGTCAAGCTGCTGATACCCGTGTCGTTGGCCAACACAGGAGTCATGGTGTTGTCGTTGAGGTTGCTACCTGTCAGCGTGAGCAATCGACCTGCAGTGCCGCTGAAGGCCAAAGCGCCCGTGTTGGTAAACACCAAGGCACCCGTACCCGATGCATCTACGGTGGCGCCGTTGTCACCCAAGGTGAACAAGCGATCCGTGCTGCTGGCCGCGCCCGTGTACTTGAGCGTGGCGTTATTGATGACCAAGTTCGCCGCCGCATTGGTGGACTGGCCGATGTTGCTGGCCACACCCCCATTGGCCAAGCTGGCCACAGTCAAGGTACCGCCTTGCAAGTTGGTGATGCCGCTGTAAGTGTTGGCGCCGCCTAGCGTGAGTGTGTTGGCGCCGTACTTGACCACATAGCCAGTGCCACTGATGGTCTTGGCAAAGTTGTAATCAGCGGTTTGGTTGAAACCCAAGCCTGCGTTGTTCACCACATCGGTCACGATAGAACCTGATTGTTCTAACTCTAAGAAGCCTGCAGACACAGTGGTCAGGCCGCTATAGGTGTTCACGCCACGCAAGTACATCGCACCTGTACCCTGCTTCACCAAGTTGACGCCATCGCCAGAAATGATGCCCGACAAAAAGCTGCTGCTACCGCTGTGATCAAGGGTGAGCGTGCGACCTGTGGCCAAGTTGATGCCATGCGCGCCAGTGATATCCACGCCCCTCAACAGCACATCACCCGTATTGGCTGTCGTGGTGACTGTGTTGTTCAAATTGATGTTGCTGGCCATCAAGCTGATAGGACCAGCAATCGTCACTGGTGAATTGACAGTGATGGTGGCTGTGTTGCCAACACGACCCAAGGTCAAGCCTGTGAGTGAACTGCCAAACCTGTAAGCACTGGTGGACAAGGTGCTGCCAAAACTGCCCGAGGCGGCAGGTTGAATCGTCACAGCGCCATTGCCCGTGAAAGCGCCAAGCGTCACGGGCAAGGTGTTGTTGGTAAACACCATGCCGCCACCCGAATCACCCGTGGCTGTATCACCGTTGTAGGTGTGTACCCCTGTGAGCGTGAGCACATTGGTACCCAGCTTGGTGACGGTGCCTGCACCGCTGATATTGCCCACATGATCAGCGGCGTTTGAATGGCTAAACACCAAGCCCGCTCCCGCAGCCACCGCAGTGTTACCCGTGATGCTGCCTGTAGCGCCTGCGTCGCCCACTTGCAAGACACCTGCATTCACGGCAATGGCATCGGTTGATGTGTGGGTGCCTGTGAGCTTGACTGTGTTGGTTTGTTGCTTGGTCAGCGTACCCGCTGTTAGCGCACCGCTGAAGGTGTAGTTGGTGGTGGAATCAAGCAGCAATCCACCATTGGCTTGTACAACACCAGAAAGCAATTGCCCTGCGCTGCCGCCATTGCCGATGCTGATGGTTTTGCTGGCACTGCCCTTGAGGTTGGCAATCGTCACATCACCGAGTACATATTCTGTGGTGGTCAGTCCACCGCGCATGAACAAGGTGCCCAAGCCAGATAAATTTTTGTAATACAAGCTAGTCGCTAAACCTTGCGTCGCATCTTCAGTCACGCTGACACCAGATGCCACATCAATGCTCATAGCATTCGCCTCGGTGTCACTGCCAATGAACCAGAGGTTGAACGAGCTCACGCCATTGGTCAAAGTGAACTTCGCTGTGGCCTGGCCTGCGGCACGCACCACCAAGCCGCTCATGTTGTGTCCGGTGAAGGTCACGTGACCCTTGATGAAGTAGCTGGCTCCTGCCCCAGTGGGCGTCATCAAATTGGCGATGGTCAAGCCAGCGGTGCCGCCATCTATCACCACGTTGCCTGACAAGTTGGTGTCAATGCCACCTGTGGTGGTGATGGCGTTGCTTCCGATGTTTTCAAAAATACCGCTACCCGTCACACTGAAAGCGTTGGCATACGACACAGCTGCCGAGGTGTCAAAGCTCAAGCGGCTGGCCACAGACACAGCGCCCGTGCCTAGCGCAGTGCCGGCATTACCCCCAACGGTCAATTGACCCGCAGATACCGTAGTCAAACCAGCGTAGTTCGGACTGGCCCCAGTCAAGGTCAAGGTGCCCGAGCCCGACTTGGTCAGTCCACCCGTGCCTGCAATGACGCCTGCGTAGCTCAAGCTCTTGGCAGCATTTACTTGGAAAGTGCCGCCATTGTTCGTGAGTGTGAGGCCACGGTTCGCACGCAGTGTGACGTTGTCTGTGGCATTCAAAGTACCGCCATCCAGCGTGATCAAGTCAGCCGTGGCGCTAGCCGGCACTGCCCCCAAGAAGCTGTCATTGGCCACGCGCAAAGTGCCTGCCAAATGAATCTTGCCGCTGTAGCCTGTTTCAGCGTTCGCCACTGCCGTGGTGCCGGTTGGAATCATGGCCAAGGCCACGTTGCTCTCATCGGGCAACACACCTGTTTGCGCCAAATTGCCCGTCACCGCCCAATTGGCCGCATCACCCCAGTTGGCTCCTGCCGCACCCACCCAAGTTGCGGAGGGAAGCTGAACAATCGTGCCCGACGCGGTTTGACCCGATGCCGTGTCCCACGCATAGTTATTGGCGCTGGTGCCTGTGAGCGTGACACCTGTCACCGTCACCACCCGCGTGGCGGACACATGACGTTGGTCGTAGCTGCCGCTGATGGCGTTGACCGAGACATCATCGCTGCCAAACACGACACTTGGGGTCACGCCCGTGGTGATGACAGAGGCTGACACATTGCCGTCATAGGTTTTACTGGCTGTCAACGTGCCATTGAGCGTGATCAATTTGCGGTTGATCGTCACGGGCGAGCTGGCCAAGGTCACGCTGTAGTTGTTCAGATTGGCCGTGCCCGTGTTGGAGGTGAGCGCCGTCACAAAGTTGTTGCCGTTGTTGGCCACATTAGCAAACTGCGCCGTCACCCCAGTGGGCACCAATGTCTCACTGTTGACCAAGCCCCCCACAATGGAAGTAGTTGGTACCAAAGCCGTGCTGCCGCTGTAGGTGGCTTCGGCCGTGATGGTGATGGCCTTTTTGTGGATGGTCACGTTGTAAGTCGCGCCATCCAAGGTGTATTTGTCGCTGGTGATGCTGAAGCTGTTGGTCGACAAGCTGTTGTAAGTGGCTGCATTGGCGCTGGCCACAGTGGCCGTGCCGCCATTGAGTAGCACCGTATCGCCTGCCACCAGACCTGTCACGGTGTAAACATTGCTGGTGGTGAACAGGGTTGACGCATCGTAGGTTTTTGACATCGTCAAGATGATCGGTGCTTTGGTGATCTCACCAGGCCCCGACATCACGGGGTTGCTCAGCCGATAGCCATAAATGATTTTGTTGCCATTGGTGGCGGTGACGATGGCGGCATTGACATCCACATTTTTGCCAGTGCCCACAGCGACGATGGAGGTGCCTGTACCCGCCGTGGTGAACACCGCATTGGAGTTTTGCGACAGGCTCAACGCATCGCCGTTCAACAAGCCACTGACCAGCAAGTTAGCGGCACCTACGCTGGCGCTGGTGGTGCCGTCATAGTGCTTGCTGATGATGCCGACCAAACTACCCGTCAAGACAGGGGCAAAGGTGTAGAGCAAGCCATTGCCAGTGCCCAAGACTTGGCTGCTGCCATAGGTGGCGTTGTACTGCACAAAGTTGTTGACCAAGTTGCCCGTGTCGTCACCGCCGTTGGCTAGGGTTGCCAAAGGCGTGGGGTTGGCGCTCCAGACTTGCCAGCTCTGACCATTGCTCACCGTCAAGGCATTCACGCCCGCCGCGTTGATGAACTGGGTGCCCGCCAACACAATATTGCCGTTGGTGGTGGTGATGCCCTGCCCGCTCATCAGCGTCAGGCCTGCGGTGTTGTCAATCGTCACGTGGCCTGTGGCGTTGATCTGACCCACGGCCAATGCAACGCTGTTTTTCATCGTCAAGGCATTGATGGTCGACCCAGCAGCTGTGGCCAAGGTGTTGATGGTGTTGCTGGCATTGCTCATGGTGAAGCTACCCGTGCCGCCTAGGGTGAGGCCATAACCGTTGTCATCCACCAAGCCCGACAACGTCATGGCCGTGCCCGTGGTGGACAAGGTGCTGGCAGCACCCAAGTTCACAGAGCCCGACCAGCTGCTGCTGCCTGTTGAGACGCGCAAAGTGCCGCCATTGAGGGTCAGGGTTTCGTTGCCAATGGACGCATTTTGAATGTCCAGCACTGCGCCAGTGGCCACGGTGGCTGTGCCCGTGTTGTTGCCCAAGCCGTTGTTTTGTGTGACCACCACGGTGCCTGTGTTGACCGTGACATTGCCACTCAAGGTGTTGGCCCCAGACAACGTGAGCACGCTGGCAGATGTGTCTTTCACGATGTGGCCTGCGCCGCTGATCACACCACTCAAGGTTTGGTCTGTGCTGCTGCTGTTTTGCAACTGCGCACCTGCGCTCATCGCGATATTGGCTGCATAAGTGCCAGCGCCCAAGCTGCCCGAGCCACTGAGTTTGATGCTGCCTGCACTGAGGGTGGTGTTGCCACCAAAGGTGTTGGCTGCGGTGAGGTTCAACACACCCGCTGCACCCTTGGTCAACGTCGTGGTGGCGCCGCTGATCAAACCGACGGTACCCGAGGTGATGGGGTTCAAGGTCACAGCTTGGGTGGCGTCAATGCTCAGCACCGTCATTTCATCGGCGCTCACGCTCACCGTGGTCAGGGCCGTGGCGCCGCCACCCACCGCACTGGCCAAGCTCACATCACTTGTACCCGCTGAGATGGTCACAGCTTTGGCGGCGTTGGTAGCGGTGAGTGTGCCCGTCATGCTCACGTTGGCACTGGCGACCAAGGTGCTGTCGAACAAAAAGCTGTTGCCCGCAGCCGACAACACCACATTACCGCCAAACGTTTGTGCACCGGCCGAGGTCACTTGGCTACCGCCCAGCGTGGCCAAACCAGTCACGTTGATAGCGCCCAAGCTGGTCATCGAACCGCCCGTGGTCAGAGGGCCATTCACGTTGAGGTTGTATTGGCTGGCCGAGCCTGCCAGTGTGGACGCGGTAGTAACTTGTGTGCCCGTCAGGGCAGCGTGTGCACCCAACGTCACCAAGCCGTTGTAGGTTTGAGTCAAGGCGCTGGTGTAGGTCCCGCCCGACAACGTGAAAGTGGTGCCGTTGTTGGTGATGCCGTTGAGCGTCATCAAGCCCGCATTGCTGGCCGTGGTTTTGCCGTAGACCAAGGAAGTGTTCACATTAAACGCAGCAGCGGTCGTGACAAACTCCAATGAAGAGTTTGTGGGCAATGTGGACGAGAACACGGCACGGTTGTTGGTACCTGCAATGGCGCCCATGGTGTTGTCCATGTTGGTGTTGAGTGCCGTCATGCTCACATCGGCAGTGCGCAGCTGGGTCAGGCCTTGCATGACCTTGCCCAAACCAACACCCGTGCCGTCAATCACCAAGTTGCTGCCTGTCAATACTTGGGTGTCGCTGTAGGCCATGCTTACCACGGTTTTGCTTCCATACAAACTCAGTGTGTTTGCCAGTTTGGTGGATGGGCCAACAACCAACTTGCTGTCTGCAAACAATGCGCCACCCGCTGTATTGGCCAGCAATTCATAGAAGTAACCGTTGGCGCCCGTGGTCACGGTGCCACCATTCAACAAATAGCCGTTGCCATAAATGCCAACCTGTGCTTTCGCTGCAATTGAGGTCCCGTCTGCAAGATAGGCATAACCCAAGATAGCCTGAGGGGCTGAGCTACCGTAAATCGATTTGAGGTAGGGATACAGGCCGGTGCCAGTTCCCCATGTTCCAGCCGCAAAATTGGTGACATTCGCCAACGTTCCTTGCAACGACGTTGTCGTCAAACCACTCGCGGGGCCTGTACCGCCGACGCCCGCAGCGTCCGAATTCACGCTCAAACCCGAAGTGTTGATGTCGTAGAAGAGGTTGTTACGAATCACCCATTGCGTGGTCACTTGGTTCGGCGATATTCCTGAAATCGTTGTCCGAGTACCCACGCTACCAAATGTTGCGCCGACAGAGCTTGCACTGGTCGTCGATAACACCACGCCGGTTGAATAACCATAGTTGAACGTGCCCCGCTCTGCTTTGCCGATTAAGCCGCCCACGTTGGTGGTACCGATGACAGCGCCCGTTGCATAGAAATCTTGAACGGTGCGGTTGTAATAGCCATTTGAACCATCATCCACATAACCAATAAATCCACCTGCATAGTCCCCGGTCGCAGTGACCATGCCCGTGGCGTAACTTCTGGAGATGCCACCACTGATGGTCATACCGCCCATAAATCCACCCACAGAAGATGTGCCCGAGACGGATCCTGCCGCACGCGAATCAGAAATACTTCCTGTGGTGTTGAAGTAACCCACAAAGCCACCTGTGTTGCCGCCTGTGCTGGTGACGTTGGCGTTGGCATAAGAGCCTGACACGTTGCTGGAGTTGTACATGCTGCCAACCAAACCACCCACGCTGCCAACACCGCTTACCGTACCAAGGGAGCCCGAGCTTTGGACAGATGCACCACTGACCATCTGGCCTACCAAACCGCCCACATCAGAGCTTTGACCAATCACCACTGTATTGGCCGTGGATCCTGTGATGGATGAGTTATTGAGGTAGCCCACCAAGCCTCCCACCAGAGAGCTACTACCTCTGACTCCGAAGTACACCGTGGTGCCAGCGTTGTTGTAGGAACCTGTGACCGAGTTATTTGCGGCTGAGTTTGTGATCGTGGTGGAATGGTTCGACACGTCGCCAATCAGACCACCCACGCGGCTGGTACCCGATACCCAGCCAAACGCTTTCGAGTCAGAAATGGTGTTGGCAATCAACGCCTGCCCCAACAAACCGCCGACGCTCGAGCTACCTTGAACGTTACCAAACGCCGTGGAGCTCAAGATATCTGCGTAGTAGTAAAGGTAGCCCACCAAACCGCCCGTGTTGTGTGTGCCCGTCACATTGCCACTGGCATAGGTGTTGTTGATCACGGCATTTGACCACTCTGCATAGCCGAGCAATCCGCCGGTTTCACTATTGCCAGTCACATTGCCTGTTGCATAGGTGGTGCTGCCCACCGTAGCCGTGGTACCTGTGATGGTGGCGTTTGTCCAACCCACCAAGCCGCCAACGCTGGAACTATTGCTTTGAACCTCGCCCGTGCTGTAAGAGTTGGTGATGGGGTTTGAGTTGCGTCCAATCAATCCACCCGTTTGATGGCCGCCCTTGACCAAGGCTCCGATGTAGCGGTTCCAGCTGCTGGTCGCCGAAGACTCGCCAATCAATCCGCCCACATAGTTACCGCTGTAGGCCGAGGCAACGCCCGTCACCGTGCCAGACACTGAACTGTTGGTCACCGTACCGCTGGCACTGCCAATCAAACCGCCCACATAGCTGCCCGACGCTTCCACGTTGCTGGAGTTAAACGTGCTGTAAGTCGGCGTATTGGCCACGACGGTCACACCCACGGTGCCTTGAGATTGACCAATCAAGCCACCCACATACGAGACACCTTTGACCAAACCTGTGGTGTGCGAACTGTTGTTGAGCAACGAAGAGCTATGCTCCAAGTACCCCACCAGACCACCCGTGGTGTTACCTGTGGCCGTGACAGCACTGGTTGAAACAGAACCTGTGAGTGCACCGTTATACAGGCGTCCGATCATGCCGCCAACGTTGTTCACGCCGTTCACCGCACCAGATGAAGTTGAGTTGGTCAATGTGCCTGTGTTCAAACGACCCACAATGCCACCCACATGCGTCCCGCCAGTGACTGTGACACTCGAGGCCACGACTGTCAGTGCGTTGATGGTGTTGCCCGACGCATTGATCCAACCCACCACGCCACCGGCATTGCCCAAACCACGGTTCGACTCTGACCCCGACACGTTGTCACTCGGGTCAAGTTGATAGGCCAAATCACTGCCTGTCACCGAACCCGAAACCGTGGTGTTGGTGATAGCGCGCAAATACGAGGCACCCACCTCTGTACCCACATTCAATTTACCCAAGACAGACGCGTTGCTTATGGTCAAACCATTCAGCGCTTGCGTTGTCGTGCGGCCATTGAGGTAACCAATAAAGCCAAGGTTGGACGTGTTTTGGCTCAGCGTCAAATTGGTGATGGTCTTGCTATTGGCATCAAAGAAACCCGACACATACGGAATGAATACACCCGCAGCCATCGTGATGTTTGTAGACAGACGGAACTTCAAGGTGGCTTGGTCTGAGTAGCCCAAATAGTCTTTGAGGTTTTGCACTGAGCTCAGGTTGTAATAACCGCTGGCCTCAGCAACGCCAAAATAGCTTTCGAGTTTGGCTGTGTTGGCAATCGCTAAACCATTCAAGGCACCAGCGTTGAACCAGTCGGTGTACTGCGTACCAAACAAACCACCCGAGGTAATCAAGCCCGTCACGCTCACACGAGCAGCAAGGCTCGCTGGCGTGAAGCCCGTGATCGACACAGCGTCGATGTTGTAGTGTGAATTCTCTAGAGTTGAGCCAGGTGTCATAAAGCCCACCAAGCCGCCGTAGTTGTGATCAGCGCTCACGGCACCTGTTGAATAGGCGTTTTTGATCACGGCTGAGGTATCAGCACGACCTACTAAGCCGCCCACATCGTTGCGCCCTGTCACAGTGCCTGCGGCATACGAATAGTTAGAACCGTTGCCACCGTTGGTCGTGGGCAATGCACCCATGTTGTCACTCGCCTGAATGGTGCCTGCCAGCTTGCCCACCAGTCCACCCACATAGTCATAGGTCCCGATGACGGGCCGTGCGGTGGATGAACCCTTGATCACAGCCGAACTGTTGGTTCCACCAATCAGGCCACCAACTGCTGACATGCCTGTGACAGTGCCAATGATGTACCTTGAATCTGCAACCACGTAACCGTCTTGGTACCCGATCAAACCACCCGTATTGCTTGAGTTCGCACCGGTAGACGTGACATTGCCCGTGGCGTATGAATTGGTCACATTGCGATAGGAATAACCGACCAAACCACCCACGTTACTGGCCGTGCTTTGCACCACACCTGTTGCAAACGAGTCGATGATGTTGTGAATGCTTTGGCCCACCAAGCCGCCCACGTTGTTGCCGCCATTGGCAGTCACATTACCCGTTGCAGAGCTTGAGGTAATGCTGGTGCCGTTGCTGTAGCCAATCAAGCCGCCCACGTGACTGCCAGAGGAGGTCGCCACAACGTTGCCTGTTGCTGACCCACGCAACAGTGTGGTTGCTGAAAACTGTCCGATCAGACCACCGACCTGCTCGCTGCCAGTCAGTGTCACCACGCCAGAGGCGCTGATGTCGCTGTAGCCTGTTCCGTAGGCCAACCCAATTAAGCCCCCTAAATAAGCGTTGGCGCTATTCACATTTCCTGTAGCCGAGGAATTCGTCAGCACCACGGTTCCACCCGTGGACTCACCAATCAGGCCGCCAGTGCGATCACTCGTGGCTACAACCACACCACTGGCTGTGAGCAAGGTCGCCGAGTTGGTCGTTACGTTGGTGTTTGCAGTTGTGAAGTTGCTGTTCATGTAACCGGTCAGGCCACCTGTCAGCCTTACACCTGTAACAGGAACATCGCTGTTGAGTGACTTAGAGGCAACCGCGTCCATGGAGCCCATCAAGCCGCCCGTATAGGTAGAGCCTTGGACGCTGCCCGTTGTTGGCGTTGCGCGCAGAGATTGGGTGTTGTAGATCACACCTTGGTTGAAAGTACCAGCAAAGCCACCGGTGTAGCTCTGACCGCTGATGAGCGCGCCAAGAGTTGCCAAGCTGCCAGACACTGTGCTGTAGCTGACAAGGCCTGCATAGCCTCCAACATAGTTTGTGCCCGTGACACTGGCTAAGTCCCTCACCGCGCTGTTTGACACCGTCGCTTGGGTGATGTAGCCAGATGAGCCGCCCACGTAGTTCGAGCCAACCACCTTGGCCGTGTTGGTGACCAAACCGCCTGTTATCGTGCCACCGTACATTGCACCCGTTGCGCCACCCACATACTCCAGGGCGTTGATGGCATTGATGGCTTGACCACCATATGCGATGCTGTTCACGACCAAATCAGTCAACGCACTCTTGTACACCATGCCCAAGAAGCCAATGCCTGAGGTCTGACGGTTGAAGGAGAAGTTATTCACGGCAAATGTGTTGCCCTTGAACTCTGTCGCGCCAAAGTAAGGCACATAAGGCGTTCCCGTAGCGATGGCGGTCATGTCAATGTTGTTGGCCAACTTGAAGGAGTAGGGATTCACGTTGCCAGCGCTGGTGGAGCTGACAAACGCCAACATCTTGCTCAGGTCTGACAGGTCACCCGCTACCGTGCTGATCACGTAGGCGTTGTCTGTGTCTTTGGTCAGGTAGTTATCAATGTTCAGCGCCGCACGGCTTGAAGGCGTCACCACCAAAGTAGCACCTACCGCAGCAGGATCACCTTGGTAAGCCCAGCGAGCATATTGGCCCGTGTAAATACCACCCGGCGACACGACCTTGGCGTTGTTGATCTTGCTGTTGTCAATGTCGTAGTAACTGTTGCTGATCCATGTGCCTGGAACCATATAACCCGTCAAACCACCAAAGTTGGTGGGTGTTGTTCCGCTGATCGTGATGTTGCCTGTGTAGTACGTATCCACCAATTTGCCACCGTTGACGTTGCCAGTCGTACCCATCGAACCGACCAAGCCACCGATGTAACTTGTACCGGTCGTGGTGATGTTGCTGTTGACATAGGTGTTGGTCACGTTGGCATTGGAACCAGCGTTACCGATCAAACCGCCCACGTAGTTGCCCGTTGCTGTGATGCCTGGGCTGTTGACATACCCATTGGAAATCGTGGCAGTACTCACCGAACCTGCCATACCGCCCACATAGCTACTGATGTTGCTTGCGCCCGTGCCGCTGATCGTGGTGCCGCTCACGTAGGTGTTGTTGGTGACCAAGTTGTTGGCATTGCCCACCAAGCCACCCACATTCGCACCTGGACCGGTGACCGACACACCCGTCACGCTGGTGTTGTTGATGGTGGTAGTGCCGCCGTAATAGGCATTGGATACGCCAACGATGCCGCCTGCATAGGCGTTGTTACTTGTCTGGGATGTGGCCGTGACTTTGGCATTGGAGGATGGGGAAAGTGATGCACCGTACACGCTGGTATTGGTGTTATCCGATTGAATGCTCAAATTGGAGCCGCCATAGCCCACCATGCCACCCACATAAAACGTGCCTTGCACACCTGTGGCGGAAGACACGTCTACATAGGAGTTTCGAATGTCAATTTGGCGGTAAAAACTCTGACCAACCAATCCGCCCACACCCGAACCCGTACTCGTCACACCAGCACCTCGGTAAGAGGAGCCAAAGATGTTGATGTAACCCCAGTGCGTACCACCGATCAAACCACCGACATAGCTGTCGCCCGTGTTCGTGCCCTGCACGGTGCCTGTGGCGTAAGAGTTAAGGATGGTTTTGGTGTTGCCATAGTTTTGCGTTTCGGTGTAACCAATGAGGCCACCCACACCGTATGTGCCCCTCACATTGCCCGTTGAGAACGCATTTTTGATGGTTGTGTCACCCCTGTCGATGTTGCCCACCAAGCCGCCCACGTAATTGGACGAACCGGTCACATTACCCGTGCTAGAGCCGCCATTGATGGTCAAGCCAACGCTGTTGTAGCCGACCAGTCCGCCCACGTTGTAAGTCCCAGACACAGTTCCCGTGCTGGACACCGTTGTCAAAGTGCCACTGCTGTAGGCGCCAATCAAACCACCCACGCTTTGTGCAGAGCCAGTCACATTGCCAGTGGTCGTCGCGGTGGTGACGTTGATGCTGCTGGTATTGCCAATCAAACCGCCCACGTTGTAGGTACCCGTCACGTTGCCGCTCGTGGTTGCAGAGGTGATGGTGCCGTTGTTGTAATACCCGACCAATCCACCGACGTTATCTGTACCAGAGACATTGCCAGACGTACTGGCCGTTGTGATGTTGCCCGTGCCAGTGACATAGCCCACCAAACCACCCACGCGGTAGGTGCCCGACACGTTGCCGCCCGACGTGGACACATTGGTCAACGTGCCGCTGCCGTTCACGCCGATCAAGCCACCCACTTGGTTTGACGACGTCGCGGCCACAGTACCGGTGGCGAATGCGTTGGTGAGGGTGCTTGAACCGCCATCGCCAATCAAGCCCCCCACGCTGTTGTAGCTTCCGGTCACGGTGACGTTGCCCACTGAGTCCAGATTGCTGTGTGTGCCCGACATGTAGCCAAACGCACCCCCCACGTTGGAACCTGTGGCCGTGACGTTGCCTACCTTGTGCACGTTGCTCGACGACAGGTTGCCGTTGCCCGCAATGCCACCTACAAAGTTGGCGTTTGTACCGGTCACGTTGGTGTTCAACACGTAAATATTGGTCAAGTTCCCTGAACCTGCGGTGCCGATCAAACTACCCAAATAACTGTTGTTGCTGCTGATGGTGTTGGCTCCCGTCACGGCATCCATCACGATGTTGCTGACGGTCAAGCCATTGACTGCGCTGGCCACCAAAGCGCCGGTGTTGGTGCCCCCCGACAGGGTGGTGGCGCTCAAGCGCACATCACGCACTGCAGCAAGGTTGCCTGTGCTTTGGAACAAACCCACGTTGCTGGTGCCAGACAAGCTCAAGCCTGTAATGCTATGACCCAAACCTGTGAAAGTACCCGTATAGGTCGCGTTGGTGGTGCCCAGCACGCGCATGTTGGCAAACTTGGGACCCGCCGCCAAACCAGTGGTGGTGAAGGTGCTGGCATCAATATCGTTTGCCAAGGCAAAGTTTTGGGTATTGTTGCCGCACTGGTTTGAGGTTGAGCAATAGAAAGTAGTTACCCCAGGAGTGGCCGATGAGAAGGCGCTCACCAAAATGAATGACTTCACCGAAGCGACGTTGTTTTGCGTCGTGAACGTGGAATTCGTGCTGGCAAAATTAATCGAACCCGCAGAGCTGGCCGTCATCGCAGCACCCGCACCTGAAGACGTCAAGCCAAAGTTGTAATCGCCCGTTGTGTTGGACTTGTTGTACACCAGCGCAATGCCCGAGGCCGATGTGGTGCCGTTCACCGTGATCGGCGCATTGATGTTGATGTGGCGCGAGGCGGTGAAGGTGCTGATGTTTTCGCCGCTCAACGTCACGGGGCCATTGAGGGTGATGTCGCCGGTGCCAGCGCCTGTGCCCGCTGTGACGGCCAGTGAAAAGGCGCCGCCATTGACAGTCGCTAAGGTGATGCCGGGCGTGCTGATGAATGTGCTGTTGGCCGCCAGCGTGATGGGGCCAGTCACGGATGCTGCGGTTGCAGCGCTATTGAACAAAGAACCACCTGAAGAAATGCCTGTGCCAGCCACAGACAGCGCATTGGGAATCGTCATGCCGTTCAGGTCCAGGGCTGCGCCGCTGGCCACGGTGATGGTGTCTGTGCCCAGCGCGCCACTGGTCACCGCACCCACGGATCCCACCGAGGCGATGCCCACCTTGACGGAGCCGGCAGAAATCGTTGATCCGCCTGAATAGGTGCTGGCACCCGACAAAGTCATGGTGCCGTTGCCCGACTTGGTGAGTCCGCCCGTGCCGGCCATGACGCCTGCGTAGCTCAAGCTCATGCTTGGGTTCACCGAGAACGTGCCACCGCTGGCACCCAAGGTGATGCCACGGTTGGCATTGAGCGTGAGCGTGTTGGTCAACTGGAGCGTGCCGCCGTCCAGAGTGAGGGCATCCGCCACTGCCGCACCAGGTACCGCACCCAAATAGGTTTCCGTACCCACCGACAAGGTGCCGCCGTTGACTTGAATCTTGCCGGTATAGCCATTGGCGGTGTCAGCCACCACGGTACCCGTCACACTGGAAGGAATGATGGCCAAGGCCACATTGCCTTGGTCAGGAATGGCATTGCCCCAGTTGGATGCTGCGGACCAATTGCCACCGGCAGCCGCGCCTGCCCATGTGACGGATGCAAGTTGTGTGATGCTGCCTAAGCCTGTGACCGTTGATGCCGGGTCAAAGGTGTAGTTGGCCGCTCCTGCGCCGCCCAGTGTCAGCCCAGAAACGGTGAAGGTTTTGCCAATCCCCACATGACGGTCTGCAAATGTGCCAGTGATGCCCGAGAGCGTGACCACATCGCCATTGATGACGCCACCAAAGCTGGTGCCGGTGCCACTGCCAGCCACGGTCAGCAATCCGTCATACACCTTCGAGCCGGTAAAAGTGCCAGCTACGGTGATGGTTTTGGGCGTGATGCTGAGTAAACCGTTGTTGATGAAGCTGACCGAGAAACCAGGCTTGACAACACCGCTGCTGGCCGTGATGGCATAAGGACCGCTGCTCACACTGGCTGTGGTGGTGTTGCCCAAAGAAGTCAACGATGGCAAGGTGCTGAACAAATCAGCCAAGGTGTAAGAGCCACTGGCAGTGGTCAGGTAAGGGCCATTGGCTGAAGCAGCGGCACTCACAGACACATAGGAAATCAGATCAATGGCCGCACTTCCGTAGGTTTTGCTGGCGTTGGTGGTTTCCACCGTGGCACTCACGGTTTGGTTATTGGAAGCAAACACATAGCGCTTGCCACTGCCCACACTGGCTGGTGGCAAGCTGCTGTAAGTGCTGCCCCAGAAGGCCAAGTTGCCGCTGCTCAAATCGCCATTGGCGACGGTGCCAAACTGCGCCGTGCCGGGGTCTGCACTGTAAACAATCCAGCGGTCATCTGACCCTGCATCGGTGGTGCTGAGCGCAGCAGAACCTGCGTTATTGATGAAGTTGCCTGTCGCTGCGGCAACCACATGGCCACTGGCCTGACTGCTTGAAACCGACGATGACGCATTGAGGGTGATGTTGCCACCAGACAGCAAGGTGACGCTGTCCACAAAGGTGTTGGTGCCGCCCACAGTGATGTTGCCAGCATCAGCTGCCCCCAACACAATGCCACTGAAGCCATTTTTGAAGACCGAGCTGCCTGTAAACAAGTCGTTTGCCAACGACAAAGTGCCCGCACCTGAGCCTATGCCAATGCTTGCACCCGCTGTCGAAGGCCGTATCGACAAGATGCCGCTACTTTGAACTGCTGAGGCAGAAGTGCCCCAGGAAAAACTGTTGCCAGCAAGCGTGATGTTGCTGGTTGAGCTTGTCACAGAAGAAGCAGCGCGCTGCCCCAGCACCAAGAAACTCGCAGACGCTGTAGACAACCCACGCCCCACATCAAAGACAACAGGGCCAGAATTTGCCAACGCAACCAGGCTTGCTGCATTGTTCAAGTAGCCCACTTCCATTGCAAAAACACTGTTTGAGTTGGTGCTGGCCGTGACGTTGATGCCACCGCCATTTGTCGCCTCAAGCAAGGTTGAGCCTGCAAAAATGCCATTGCCGCCATTGGCCGAGCCCACGAGCGTGATGGCATCCGTTGATTGGTTGGTTGAAGCCACGTTGAATTGCGCAGAACGCACTGTGTAGTGGAGCCCAAAGAAAATACCGATGCCACCCGTGCTGCTGCCCACACCCCTGAGGTAAACCTTGCCCGACCCAGCATTCAAGGTGTTGTTGCCAATGGAAAGAATGCCGTTGTCTGCACTTCCACCATTGCCCCACAGCGCCATGTGGCCACCGCCCGTGTTGAGCGTTGTCGCTTCTAAGTAAATACCCGTTTTAAATGTGGAGCAATTTACACATGCGCTTGCAGTGATTGTGTTGCCCGCCACGGCATAACCATTGCCCACCGTCAACCCATTCCAAGTGGTGGAGCCCGAGCCACCACCCGCCCACACATGGCCGCCAGAAGTGGTGATGCTGGAGCCATCTCGCAGCAACACAGAACCCGTATCTGCACCCCCATCGCTGTTGGACCACAGCACCACATCACCACCATTGGTGGTGATCGTTTTGCCAGCTGCTAGTTCAATATTGCCACTGGCTTTCAGCAAAATGTCACCACTGGCACCACCTGTGGTGGTGTTGAGGTTGGCATTGACGTTAATCGTATTGGCGTAAACCGAGATGGGGCCTGCAATGCTGACTGCACTGTTGAGGGTGACATCTTGCGTGTTGGTGGTTTTACCGATCGTTAAACCACTGACGGTGCTGGCAAACGACAGATTCCCCAAGGTTTGTGCGCCGCCAAAACTGCTGCCAGTGGGTTGCACAATGACCGTTCCACTGGTGTTGAGGGTGGCACTCGAGGAGATGTTGTTCAGATCGCTCGCCCATGTGATGTTGCTGGTGGATGTGGGGACCGCACTCCCCGTGAGAAAGCCCAACGTGGAGGGTTGGTGCAACATCAATCCACGTGTCGCCGCGGTGAGACCAATCGCCCCACTTGAACTCAAAACGGCTGAATAACTCAACACAAGCCCCGTGCTTTGCGTCACGCTCGCATTGGCAGAGCCGTTCAAAGAGATGGCACCGCCACCGCTTGCCATCACATAGAAGGGCTTTGCCACACTGTTGCCGTGAAGCCATAACCCATGACGCCCATCGGTAGATGTTGTGGTGGTCGCACCCGTGATGCTGATGGCCGTTCCGCTGGTGGCCGCAGACTTGATGGTGTTGATATCTGAGCCACCCGAGCCCCAACCCAACTCAGCGCCATGCCCCCCCGCGCTAATGCCCGTGATATCAATGGTTCCAGTGCCGCTGTCCATCATCAACAAAGAACCGTTGACTTGAAAACCTGGCGCAGTCGATGCCGTGCCCTGTCCTTTGATGATGATGTTGCCACCGCCACTGCGAAGGGTGTTGGTGTTGCCAATGAACACACCGCCATTGGTGCCCGTCGCAGCGACAGAGGACTTGGCGTAGCCATCGGGGATGCCATCAGACGCCGTGCCGCCATTGGCCCCGTTATCTAAGCCACCCGCCATCACGATCATGCCGCCACCCGTGGTTTGGGTGGTCGACCCATTGGCTGTGTTGATCGTATTGCCGTTTGCGATAGAAACAAAACCGTCGCCGGAGTTGTCGCTGTCCGCCCAAAAAATTAAGTTGCCGTTGTTGGTTTGGACTGTTGAATTGGCTGCTGTGCTGACACTGCTCGTGCCTTTGAGCAAAATGGTCGAACCACTTCCGGTACTGGTTAGGGTGGTATTCAGGCCGATGATGCCGCCATAGATCGTGACAGGGCCCGCCACACTGATCCCGGCACCTGTCAAGTTCACGTCGGATGTATTCGTGGTCTTACCAAAGCGAAGAGAGGTCAAAGTCGAGGGAAACACAATCCAATTGGTCAGATCAATGCCTTGACCAAAGACGTTGGTGTTCGACTCAAATACAAATGCGCCTTGTGAGCCATTGAGTTTGGGTTTGGTGGCATTAGAGGTGACATCCCAATTCACCGTATGCGCCCGCCAAGTCAATGTGCCTGTGCCCGCTGCGTGCGTGGTGAAGTCGGGATTCAACACACCAGCGCCGCTGGCATCACTGTCGGCATTGAGCGTGATGTCACCGTTAACGGTTTGAATCGTCTTGGCGGTGTTGCTGGTGTTGATATCTGCCGTCGCATTGAACGTGATGGCGGCACCGCTGAGGGTACTGGCGATGTCGTTGTTCAAATTGACCGTGCTGCCGTACACCGTGATGGGGCCATTGATGCTCATCGCACTAGCCAATGTCACCTCGGTGCTGTTGGTGGACTTGCCGATGATCACAGAGGTGAGGTTGCTACCAAAATTCCAGCCAGACGTGGAGAACGCACCGCTAAACGCTGCACCTGGGGACTCAATTCGCAGGCTAGCTGGCCCGTCGATGGAGGAACTGGTGGAGGTGGGTGCGACATTCGAGATCACCAAGCCGCCACCCGACAATGTGGTGCTGCCGGTATAAGAGCCGCTGCCTGTGAGCGTGAGGGTCGTAGTACCCAGCTTCGTCACCCCACCTGCCCCACTGATGTTGCCCGCATAGGTGATGTCGTCTGATCGGTTGAAAACCAGACGAGCGCCACTTGCGATGGATGTATTGCCTGCAATCACCCCCGCAGTGCCACCCGAGCCAACATACAAGTTGCCGCCAGAAATGGTGGTGCCGCTGTAGGTGTTGGTCGCGGTGAGCGTGACCGTGTTGGTGCCTAACTTGGTGAGGCCGAAAGCCCCAGAAATAATGCCGCTGATGGAATAAGGATTTGCGCCGCCTATAGCGCTGGCGGCTGTCAAAGTAATGGTGCCGGTCACTGCGCCGGCAGTCGCGCTGGAGTTGATGATGACGCCATTGGCACCCAAGCCTGTGCCAGAAATACTCAAAGGGTTTGCGAAAGTTTTACCGTTTAAATCCAATACACCGCCATTGATCGTGACAGTGCCGGAGCCCAATGGTCCGCTGATGGGTGGACCAGCGGCTGTGTTGGCGCCCATCTGCAAGGTACCCCCCGTGACGGAGGTGCCACCTGTGTAACTGTTGGCCGCAGACAGGCTTTGCAAACCAGCGCCCGACTTGGTCAGCGTGACAGGGCCCGCAATGACGCCGCTGTAGTCATAGCTGCCTGTGGCGTTGTTGATAGTCAAGGTGCTGGCACTGGTCACGGTGATGCCTGCATCTGCGGTGTCAGTCAAACCGCCAGCAGTGAGGGCAACTGAGCCCGCTGTGATACCCACGATGCTGTTGAAGGAACCAATATTCAAAGGCCCTGCGTTGGTGTAGGTGAGCGAACCCGTCCCCACACTGGCCGCAAGACTGGATACCGAGTTGGAGGCCGTGAACGAATAGTTTTGGTTGGTCGCCAGCAAGGCCAGGCCATAGGATGACATGACGCCACTCACAAAGGGCGTTTTCGCTGCAACCTGTATGTAGCCAGTTGATGAATTGGCGGTGATGTTGCCCGTCCAGTACAAGCCGTTGTTTGCTGCAAAGGCCATATTGGCCGAATCAGCCACTGCAAACAAGGGGGCTGGATTGTTAAATGCGTCCAATGTGCCTGCTGCATTTACCAAGTATCCGCTGCCAGTAGCGGCTGAATTGATTTTGGCAGCTTGGAATACAACAGATCCATTCACTGCAGAAGCGTTGATGGCATTTGAATAGATGCCATAGTGCCCAACGTTTGCGCTTGAGGTGTAACCCGACAAATAAATACTGCCGTTGCTGGATGTCACCGAACCTGTATTCAAGTAAACGCCATTCATGGCCGTCGAATAACCAATCATATGAATGTCGTTCTTTGCCGAAACCGAGCCGTACCAAATGTCTTGCGCAATGCCGCCAGTACCGTAGAAGGAGTTACCGGCACCAGAAATGTAGACAGAACCATTCGTCGCAGTAATGGGCATCCTCACGTAGGTTGAGCCATAGCCCGAATTGTTCAGTCCATTGATGGAGATGTTGCCGTTATCTGAGATCACACCGCCACCCGCTCCAGTTCCAACGGTCAGATACATACCAATACCCTGCATCGAGACGCCTTTGAGCGTCAAGTCGCCCTTGGCTTGCAATGTATTTGAGCCATTCCACAGGGTGATACCCCCTGAAATATTGGCCCAATCAGTGACACCACCGTCAGCATGGTTGGCATAACCCGTGATGGTCAAACTGCCGTTGTAGCTTCGAATGGCCTGTGAACTACCGTAAAGAATCACGCCATGGCCTGCACCGCCCGTGTTCAGCCCTAAAGGTGCGCCGTTGGCGTAAATCGAGATATCACCGTAGCCAATGATCTTTGTGCTGTTGGCATCCAACCTGAGACCGGCATTCGTGATGTCCGTGCCACGGGCCACAGAGTTGATGCTGATCGTGCCACCGCTGGTCGGCGTCGTCAGATGATTACCCGCCACAATGCTGCCGCCGTACATGTACATACCACCTACACCGCTGACGTTGAATGCAATGTTGCCGGCTGTTGATTGAATGGTGCGACTATCCGCGAGATAAACGCCCCAATACGAGGTGGAAGCATGGGTCGCGGTGCCGTTGAGCGTGATGTTGCTGTTTGATTTGATGCCACCCGCGCCGTAGATGTAAAGCCCCTCTCGCGGGCTGGTGCCTGTCACCGTCATGGCCCCATTCGACACCAAAGAACCTGCAGCCACTTGCACACCATAGAACGAGTCACCTGTCGCACTCACCGTCAAGGTGCCACCCGAGGTGGGGTTTGAGGTTGCTGTGACAGGGCTGGTCGCATCGTTGCTGGCAAAGATACCGCCAGTGGTATTGAGGTACATGCCCCCCAGCGTGCCATTGGCGGTAATACCGATATTGCTGCCAGTGGATTGGATGACGGCGTTGTCGTACATCGTGAGGCCCCATGTGCCTGTGCCATTGATGGTCACGCCAGATGCTGATTGCACTTTGGCACCCGTGCCGCGCAAGATGATGCCGTGTTCGTTTGCCGATGTGCCGGTCAAGGAGATCGGCCCGAAGGCAACCATGGAACTGGTTGTGAGCTCTAGGCCGAAGTTTGCGCTGGTTGCGGTGGCATTGACCGTGATGCTGCCGCCCGACGTGGGCGTTGCTGCGTTACCAGCCAGCAAGTTGGCATAGGAGTAAATGCCCCCCGTACCCGAGCCCGTGAGGGAGATGTTGCCCGCGGTTGACTTGATGCTGTAGGCGTCTTGGAGCCACACACCAAAGTTGCCGGAGGGGTTTTGGCCGTTGATGGTGATGTCGCCCGCCGCAGTGATATTGCCTGTGCCGTAGATCCAAACGCCCATGTGGGCAGAACCGCCCGTGCCATGGATGGTCAGTGCGCCAGAGGTCGTGACGGAGGTCGTGCCCTCAAGGCGTACACCGTTGTAAGAGCTGGCCGACAAAGTCGTGCCTGTGAGCGACATCAAGCCCGTGCCTGCAACTAACCCAGCCTCGCCGATTCGAACCGCATTCCAACCCCCTGTCGCCTTACCGTCCAAGGTCATCGTGCCGGTGCCTGAGGTAGATAAAGAGGTGGCCCCCGCATTGCCCATCACCCGAATGCCGTCACCCGTGGTGGAAGCCACCGAATTGCCCAAGCCGTACATGGAAATGTTGCCGCCCGCTGCACTGATGGATGCGGTGGACGTCAGGGACACACCCACTGCGCCCGTGTTGCCGTTGGAGTAGCCAGCCGTACAACTGAACAAGGCGGCACACCCCACCGTGGTGTCAGTGGTACCGCCTCGAATAATGACGTTGCCGCCAAAGGTACTGATGGCAGAAGTCTGGCTGTAACCACCTGCGCCGTTGTTGTCGGTGTTGGCGTAGAAATAGGTGTTGAGCGACTTGCCCGCAGCGCCCGAGATGTTGCTGCTGATGACGATGTCACGTGAAGCCATCAGGGTCAGCGTATTGCCGTTGGTGTTGTTGGTGATGGCACCAGACACCGTGATGTCTTTGTCTGCGGTCACGGTTTGCAAGGTAGTGGCGCCGCTCAGGCTACTGGCGTTGACCGTCAAGGCGCTGGCGGTTTTTAAAGTGACGTCACTGTTGGTGATGGTGACGCTTGAAACCGTGTTGCCTGTATTGACTGCCGTGACATCTGCACCGTTGACAAAGCTGACGGTGTTGGTGCTTGCGGAAATCACACCACTGGCGGTCATGGCGCCTGTACCGCCAAACGCGGCATTGGCAGCAACCGTGATGGCACCCGTGGCTGTGGCCGCTGTGCTGTTGGTGTTGATCAAGGCGCCGTTGCCGTTGAATCCAGCGCCATTGAGTGTGATGGCGTTGGCGATGGAGGAACCATTCAAATCGAGGGTGGCAGCGGGTCGCACATTGACCATGCCTGTACCAAATGGCCCTGCTGCCCCACTCCCAGTGAGCACTGAACCCGCACTGAGCACACCATGCAAAATCTGTGTACCGCCTGAATAGGTGCCACCTACACCCGCCAGCGTGACCTTGTTACCGCCTGCTTTTTGAATGGCAAAGGCCCCAGAAATATTGCCTGTGATGCTGTAGTCCAGCGGACCCGCCAGCAGTGCGCTGCTTTGCAAGGTCACCGCGCCACTGGCAACGCCACCGCCCACTGAGTCTGACAGTGCAATGGTGCCCAGATGAGTGCTGTTGTTGGCAATGAGTTGGCCAAAACTTGAATTCAAATACAAGTTGTTGGAGAGTGTTCGACCTGCCAAGTCAAGCAAGCTGTAGTTGGCACTGCTCACATAAATGCTGCCAGAGCCAAAAGCGGTCGCACTACCCGCTCTTAACGCGCCGCCGTTGACGGTGATGTTGCCCGAATAGGTGCCAGCGCCACCGCTCAAAGTCATCGCGTTGAAGTTTGAAACGGACGCCAGGCCATAGCCCCCCCCAGTCACGCTGGAGGTGTTGAGTGTTTGGGCGTTGTAACCCGTTAAGGATGGGCCCAAGCTTTGCCCCAAAACGTTGCCGCTGTAATACCCAGCGTTTTGCATTTGCAGGGTGACGTTGGCACCCGACTGGGTCAACAAGGCAGTGACATACTTCGTGAAGCCACCACTGATCTCAATCGTTTGGAACTGCACAACCGCACTGGGTGTCGCACCGCCTGTGTAGCTCACGATGTACATGGATGCGCCAACTGGCGCACCGGTAATCGAATTGCCCCCCATCGTGCCCGTCAGCCCAGACGTCAACAGTTGCGCCACCGTTGTGTTGCTGGCAATCACCGTGGGTGCGACCGAACTGAAGTAGCCCGTGGCCAGGGCATTTGACGCATTGATGAGGGTGAGGTTGCCGCTGCCATTGAGCACGCCAGAGAATGTCGCGCCGCCCGAGTTGTTGTTGTTGACCGTGGCTGCAGCGTTGACGCCCAAGGTTCGTGCGCTGCTAAAGGCTGTTGCCCCCGTCAGGGTCAAGTTACCGCCACCAAACACTAAGTTACCCGAGGCCGCGCCTAAATTGGCGTCCGTCGCGATCGACAGCGTGCCTGCATTGATCGATGTATTGCCTGTGTAGGTGTTGGTGCCTGACAGCGTCAAGGTGTTTGAACCCACCTTGCTCAAGCCAAAGCCGCCGCCAATTGCAGCACCCAAAGACATGCCACCGCTGGAGCCCCCCACCGAGGCGTCCGAACCCAGCGTGATCGCCCCCGCATAACTGGCGGCAGTGGCTGATGAGTTGGTCAGCGCACCGACAGAACCAGCGCCAGCACCATTGAGTGTCAAGGCATTGGTGTTGGTGAAGGCCAAACCATTGAGGTCCAAACTGGCGCCAGAGGTGACGCTCACGGCGCCAGCAGAGGTGCCAAGCGCGCCCGCGTTGCCAAGTTTCAAAGTACCTGCATTGATGGTTGTGCTGCCCGTGTAGGTGTTGGCGGCTGAGACTGTCCAGGTGCCCGTTCCCGCCTTGATCAGCTGGCCCGTTCCCGAGACCGTGCCCGCATAGCTGGTGGAGGTGTTGTCGCCACCGGTGGTGAGGCTAAAGCTACCCAATGCAACGCTGCCGCCCGTAGCACCTCCAGAAGCCAATGAGCCGATGCTCAAGTTGCTGAGCAATTGCAGTTGAACACCTGCGGTGTTGCTAAGGCTGACGGCCGAGTTGTTGCCCAAGGCACTCAAGTGATTGGTTTTGACCAAACCACCCGTGACCGAGGTGGCGCCGGTGTAGGTGTTGGCCCCATTGAAGGTCAATGTGCCGCCTGTTGCATTGGCCACGATGGCGCCTGTACCGCTGAGGGTGCCATTGAATGACACGTTCAAGGGGTTGAGTGAAAGCGTTGCAGCGCCTGTACTGGTGAAGTTGTGCAGCGTGTAACCCAAGGCCGAGCCCGTTCCCGATGTCACCGTGCCGCCAGAACCAGCGCTGACACCCACATAGCGAACAATGACAATACCCGAGCCCCCAGCGCCACCTGTTCGGTTTCCCGTTTGGTTAATTGAGGCACCACCGCCACCATTGCCTAGATTATTCTCAGCGTTGACACCATTGCTGTAGGCCAAACCACTTCCGCCCGCGCCACCCGTTGCATAGGTAATTGACTGCCCAGAAATATCCGAAGCCAAGCCTGAACCGCCCGCACCACCTGCGCTGCCGGTTGCGCCAACACTACCTGCACCGCCACCTCCACCTGCGCGATTAGTCGTTGAGGTACTTCCACCATCATTACCCTGACCTGCAGTCCCTGAACCGCGACCGCCACCGGCGCCGCCAAACGACAGGCTACCGCCGCCTCCACTGCCACCATTCAACCCATTCGCTCTTTGAGCGCCACCGCCACCACCGGTTGCAGACACAAGTGTTCCGATGCTTGAGTTAGCACCACTGTTACCACTGCTTGAGCCCGCCGCTGCAACACCGCCGATGCCTACGGTGACGGCGTAGCTGGTATCCATGAAATCTTGTACACCGGCTAACAAACCACCCGCACCACCGCCACCGCCTGGACCAGAGTCATAAGCACCGCCACCAGATCCGCCTCCGCCAACCACCAGATACTCCACCGCTGCATCCAGGTCAAACGTCACACTGCCATTGAGGGTGACGTTGTTAGCGAAGTTGGTAACGTTGCGGCCAAACACCACCGTGGTGCTGCCTGCCGCTGTCAAAGTGCCAGTGCTGATAGAGGCGTTATCGTAAATTCCCAAGGTGCCGCCGCTCAGGGTGGTGCCGCCGGTGTAAGTATTGGCGCGAGTCAATGCAACCCTTCCTGAGCCCAACTTCGTGAGGGTTCCTAGGCCTGAAATAACGCCGCTAGCCACTGAATTGCCTGTGCTGTTGAACACCAGCGCTGTGTTGTTCACCACATCGCCAGAACCCAAAGAGCCTGTTGCACCGCCGTTACCCACTTGCAAGGTGCCTGCATTGATGTAAGTGATGCCGCTGTTGGTGTTGGTGTTGGTCAAAGACAAAGTGCCTGAGCCAAGTTTTGTGAGCGCTGTCGAACCCATCAATGCACCAGCAAAGTTGTTGTTGCTGTTGGCATCAATGGTGAGGTTGCTTAAGTTGGATGCATTCGATGCAAACGATAAAGCGCCAGCACCTGACACCACTTTGAGGGTGGTGCCTGCCGTGCGTGTGCCGTTGGTCAAGGCATAACGAACAACAACCAATCCATTGGCTGCCTGAGGCGTGCCGTAAGACACCGCCCCACCGCCACCGCCGGTGCCAGCCACTGCAGCGCCAGATATCACGCCGCCAGAACCGTATGTGATGTTGCTACCCGTGATGCTAGATGTGACGCCAGCCCCCGCTGCGGCAGGGGTGGATGATGCAGCGTAAGAAGCATTGCCACCCGCACCACCACCAGCGCCACCCCAGCCTAGGGTACCGGTTGTTGCACCCATGCCACCAGTACGTTGAGTTCCCACGCCACCTGCTTTATTGCCACTGACGTTCCAACCAGAACCGCCGCCACCGCCGCCTGCAGCGTAGCCTGCACCGCCGTTACCCGCCATGGCATTGTTATTTCCAGTGCCACCACCCCTGCCACCGCCACCGGCCAAAATGCCTCCAAAAGCAGAGTCAGCGCCTTGCGTGCTTGCAGCACCACCGGCACCAACGTTCAAACTGGTGGTGTTACCAACTAGTGTGTAACTGCCATCGGCTACGCCGCCGCCGCCGCCGCCGCCGCCTGTTGTGGCGCCAGAGACACTTGCGCCGCCACCGCCACCGCCGCCAACCACCAAGTAGTCAACGGATGACACACCATAGGGGGTGTAAAAAGTGTCGCTGCCAACCCCGCTGTATTGGTACAGCATGTAGTTAATGCCGCCCACCGTGATGACACTGAGGCCAACTGAACTGCTTACGGCTGCTTTGTTTTTATTCAAACCAAGCAAACCATAGTCAGCCACCGTGCCGCTAAAGCCAGACACGGTGCCACCTGTCAAGGTGATGGCGCCACCACCCGAATCAACCGTCACAGGGTTGGCATCGGGTGTGGCGCTGAGGTTGGCCAGCTGCACATTGCCCGTCACGCTGATGCCAGTGCCCACAGTTGTGATGTTGCCTGCCAAGTAACTAGTACCTGCGCTGAGCGTGACGCCTCCATTGGCCGTGATGGTGGAGCCCACGGTGGTGGCGTAATTCATCCCCATCGAAAAGCTACTGGCCGCACCCGCTGTGGCACTGAAGGCGCCGCTGGTGGACACATTACCCATCACGGTGACATCACCCGTGCCTTGCAGCAACAGTTGGCCGCCCGCAGTGGAAGCCAAGTTGTCCGCTAAAAACACGTTGCCGCCATAGATACGCACAGGTCCGCCAACACTGAGTGAATAAAGCGCTGATATGTTGGCTGTATTCGTGGTCTTACCAATGGTTAAACCCGCCAAGCCTGAAATAGCTTTATCGAATACAACGGGGCTGGTGAAAGTAGCGCCCGCCGACTGAACCACCAAGCTACCCGCGCCCGAGTAACCACTGGTGGTGAAAGTAGGCGCATTGTTTTCTATCACCAAGCTACCCGTATTGATGGTGGTCGCGCCTGTGTAAGTGTTGTTGCCGCCCAGGGTCAAAGTACCCGCACCATTTTTGATGATGCTGTAGCCCGAGCCCGTGAGGGTGTGGTTGATCACCGTGTTACCTGCCCCGGTGAAAGTCAGATTTCCCGAAATCACTGGCGCTTGTGCGCTGTTGTTCAAATTCCAAGTCACACCAGCCGTGGGGTTGTCAAAGGTTGCACCACCGCTTAGAACCGTGAATGAACGCCAAGCACCACCTGTGATGCCCGAATAAACAATGTTGCCGCCGTTGATGATCAAGTTTCCAGGGTCAAAACGGAACTTACCCAGACTGCCTTCCCAATCCCAGTTGTAGACATCCAACGTAGCCCCCGAATTGACATTCAAAGGGATAGTGATGTCGGTCAGGTAAATCTTGCCGGTGGAACTGATCTTCAAGGTGCCCGCATTTAAGGTGGTGCTACCTGTGTAGTCACTTGTTCCACTGAGGGTCAAAGTGCCAGCGCCAGCTTTGGTCAAAGAGCTCGCGCCCATGATCGCGCCAGTGATGGTTCCAGCCGCACTGTTGGTGATGTTGAATGCAGTGGTTGTGTTGATCGCCGTTGCGCTAAAGCTCGCGCTATTAACAGCCAGTGTTGAAATCGCCTTGTTTGAACCAACCGCACCCGACATGGTCACACTGCCACCCGCATTGATGGTGAGCTTGGATGGGTTGAGGTTTTTCTCCATCACATAGCCCATAACGTTGTATGGCCCACTCATGCTTTGGGAATAGCTGGTGGTTCCGACCAAATCATTCCACAGCGCTTGGCCACCAAAAAACTGGCCTGCGTATTCACTGCCTGTGCCGTTCCCGTTTGGCTCACCCGTACCAAAATTTTGGTAATAGCCAGAGGCCGCAGTAACGCTACTACCACCCGACACTCCGTTGGCGTTGCCTTGAATGCCTAAGACTTTTCCCGCTTCAGGGCTGCCAGCGGCGAACTTCCACGCGTAAGGCTGCCCAGCGTTGTCTTTGTCACGATAGGCGCCAATCCAAGCGCCACGATATTCACCATTTTGAAGACTGGCAGCCGATGCCAGCATGTTTTCTAGGCTTGAAGTAATGGTGACAAGGTAGCCACCCTTCACTTGCGCATCCGACTGAGCCTTGGTCCAGTTATCTACCCCACTAGTGCTGGTAATAGCGCTGTCATCCACAAATGCATACTCATTACCCGAGTCGATGGCGCCGCCGAAGCTGACGGCACCTGTTGTGGTGCTGACAGAGAACCCATTGGCACTCGAGTTAGCCACAATCAACTGACCTTTGACCACTAAATTACCCACCCCTGTGGAGATGCTGACGGCATTTGCTCCGCCTCCGACATAGAGGTCACCGCCAGATCGGTTACTGCCGTCTACCGTGGCACCAAAGGTGATGTTGCCGCCGCCTGAAACCAAAGATACGGCACCTCCGCCTGCAGCCATCAAGGAAATTCCACCGCCATCGCGGCTGGTACCTGTTGGTGATGAGTTATCGGCATCAAACACCATGTTCAACTTGCCGGTGCCCACACCTGACTGGGTAATGTTGGCGTCAATAAAGATGTGGTTGGCGGCCACCAGTTTGAAGGTGACGTCTGTAGCGCCAGAGCTTTTCTGGATAGCAGACTGAACGTTGATGTTGCCTAATTGGCTGCCCGATGAACCTGTGGTGATGGTCACGCTGGTTCCAGCGTTAAGCAAATTGTTGATGTTGGTATTCAGAATGGTCGAGTTGTCGGCGCTAGGCGTCCAGGTGCCGCTGGAAAAACTACCTGCATAGTCCGCCGAAATAATCGTCACGTTGTACGGGTCAAACAGCCAAAGACCTGCTTGACCGGTTTTAGAACCTGCACCACCAGACGCGCCGTCAACATTTAAGTAGTAGCCAGATGTTTCAATGCGGCCACCATTGCCACCAGTCATGCCACCTTTGGCGTAAATGCTGCCGTTCACCGCAGTGACCGAGTTGGCGTTATGAATATCACTCCACAACACAACCTCGCCCCCATCCCCGTTCTCAGTAGCGCTTGCGTCAATGCGGCTGTCCGCACTCATGGCGACCGTGGTGGCTTGGCGCAGTGGGCCGCTGCCTTGCCAGCCGCCGCCTATCCACACGGTGCCGCCTTTTGTGGCGCCAGTGGCTTCGATCAAGGTGCCGGTGTCTAGGCTGATGTCGTCGCCCTCCACCGCCACGCGGCCGGCTTGGGCGCGGGCGCTGTTGGCGCGCAACACGGTGTTGGTGCTCAACAGCACGGCGCCCTTCACGGGCGCTTGGGCAGGATTGTCCGAGGGGGTGGGCACGCCGTCGGCCTGAATGTGGATGCGCCCAGCCCCGCCCTGGCCCGAGGCGTCGAGCACGGCGGTGGTCAGGTCTACCCTGCGTGTGGCTTGCAAATGGATGGTGCCGCCTAGGGCGTTGGCCACGATGTGGGTGGGCTCGGTCACCACGCCGTTGGCAAAAACGCGGCCGCTGACCGACATGGCCTGCGCGGCTGCAATGTCAATGCTGCCCGCGGGGCGGTCCACTGCGGACACATCGATCACACCTGTAGCGGTTTGGGTGAAGGTGTCGGCCTGAATGCTGATGCGGCCAAAGTCTGCCGTTGGCACGCTGGCGTTGCCGCTGTCGGGGAAAAGGTTTGCCGCTGTGTGGCTGGCCGAGATGGTGCCACTGTTCACAATGCTGCTGCTGGCTTCTAACAAAATGCGGCCTGCGCGGCTGACCAAGCTGGTGGCCTCCAAGGTGCCGCTGTTGTTGACCACGCCGCTTTGCAGTCGGCTAGCAGCTTGGGCCGACAAAATGATCAGGCCACCCGGGGCGCGGATGGCGTTTTTGTTTTCCACCAAGGTGTTGATGCTGGCCGCCGTCACGATGACGCGGCTCAGGGCCCCGCTGCCGTCAAACTTGAGCTCAAAGGTTTCGCCCGCCGCCATGGCCACAGTGCCCAAGTTGGCCACGATCACGCCGTTGTTGCGCACCTCGGGCGCCAGCAAGGCGATGTAGCCACCCAGCGCGGCGCGCAGTTCGCCGTCGTTTTCTACCTTGCCGGTGGCGCCGTTGCGGCTGAGCTTGAGCTGGCCATCCATGAAGTCTTTGTTGGTGGTGTTGTGCGTGGTGGCCACCAAGCCGCCCACGTCCACACTGGACGACTTGCCAAAGTACACGCCCTCAGGGTTCACCAGCACCACCGCGCCAGGTGCCGTGATGCGGCCCAAGATCTGGCTGGGCTGGGTGTCGGCCACACGGTTGAGCGTGGCCGACTGCGCGTTGGGCTGCTGAAAGTTGACGGTGGCATCTTTGCCCACGTGGAAGGTGTTCCAGTCCACCACCGCCCTTTGGCTGGTTTGGTTGACATTGAGCGTGTTGCCCGACTGGCTGAGGGTGGCTTGGCCCGCGTTCACCTGCCCGCCGGTGGGCAGCTGGGTGGCGGCAACAGGCGGCGGCGCGGTAATTGGGCCTGTGGTTTGGGCCCACACAGGCGCTGACAACAGCCCAGCAGCCCCCAGAAGTTGGGCCAACAAACATATATATAGACGCGAAGGCGCAAACCGAACACGCGCAGCCGTGTCCAGACGCGCAAGAGCGTCTGAATCAGAGGGGCGTAGATGAACCGTGCGTGACATAACCATTCAGATTCGGAACGGCCAGCGGTTTCTTGAGGGTGTTTATGACAAAAATGTCACGTTAGAAAGGCACCGTGACTTGCAGCCAATAACGGTTGCGATCACGCGTGCCATCTTGGTCGTTGCCGGTTTGCGTGGGGTTGGGATTTTGGCCGCTCTTGCGCGCCCAAATGGCTTTGATGTTCACGCCATCGCTGGTGGTGTAGCCCAGGCTGGCGCCAAAACCTTTGTAGGTGTTTCGATTGTTGATGGGGCCGCCAGGGAAGTTGGGGTCGTGCTGAATCCAGACTTGGCCCCAGTCATAGAAGGTGGACAGGTTGATGCCGCTTTCTAGCTGATGTCGCAGCTCTAGCTGTATGAGTTGAGCGTCCGTGCCCGAGCCCTCGCCCGTGGGGTAGGCGCGCACGCCGTTCATGCCGCCCAATTGCATTTTTTCAGAGCTGTCTAGGTTTTTGTCGGCCAGCTGGCCGGTGTAGGACGTAAAAATTGAGGTTTGGGTGCTGAGGGCCTGTTGCCAGGTGCCGTTCAGACGGATTTTGTTGAAAGTGCCCGCGGTTTGCGGGCCATTGAGATCGGTTTGTTGGCTGAGCGAGCCATCTAGATTGATGTGGCCGTTGGTCAGCTGCGCTGAATAGGTGCCGGTGCCACCGCCCGGGCTGAGGTCGCGGTAAAAGCCCGCCACCTGCGCGGACATGACTTGGGCTTTGTAGTCGGACATCAGCAGGCCTTGGGCCGAGGTGTTTTGAAATTGTTTGGCCTCCGCCGCCAATGTGACGGTGGCGCTGCGGTCATCCGCACGCACCAGTGGGTAGATCCATTCCATGCCCTTGGTCAATGCGCGGCCTACTGCGCCCACCATGCCCTGTTCGCCCACCACCACTTGGTAGTTCATGAGGGATGTGTTCAGGCCCATACGCCAGCCGTCGGTGCCCACCGGCAGGCTGTAGGCCAAGCGGGCGTAGTCGCTGCCACGGGTGTGCACGGCCACCACGTTGAGCAAGTCGGCCAAGTCATTGGGGTTAAACCAGGTCAGGCTGGCCATGACGCGCATGAAGCCGGTAGCGCGCGAACCCGCGTTGTCTGCGGTCAGCTCGGCTTGACGGGTGCGACCTTGGTACATCTTGAGCAGCAATTCGGTCTCGCCCGCCTCTCGGCCTTGACGCAGTGAGCCTTGGACGTTGATGCCCGGTAAGTCATTGGCCAGTGCCAAGGCGCGGTCCAGCGACTTGGTGTTCAAAGGCTCGCCAGTTTTTTGCTGGGCTTCGATGATGGCCTCCACATGGGCTTGGGTGTTGGGCAGGTCAGCGAGTTCTTGCTCAATCTCGACTCTGGAGAACACCGATTCAATGACTTCGACCGTCAAAACCCCGTCAGTCAGGTCTTGCGGCGGCAAAATGGCGCGGGCGAGGTAGTTGTTTTTGCGGTAGTACTGCTCCACCACCATGCCGATTTCCAGCATTTGCTCGTAAGTCATGGGGGTGTTGAGAAAGGGCTCGACCATGCCCCTGAGTTCCATGTCGCCCAAAATCGTGACGCCTGTGAACTTGATGTTTTTGAGGGTCATGAGCGCTTTGGCGGCCTCTTCGACCTCTTGCTGCTCCAGCATTTTTTCCATGACGGCATCGACCATGGTTTTGGGTTCGGCCTTGTGTGGCGCGGGTTTGGTGATGGGTTTGGCGATGGTTTGGCCCGTGATGGACTCGACCCAACGGGTGACGGGCAGATCGGTTGTGTCCTCAATCGCGCGCAGCACAGTGCCTGCGGTTTTTGGCATCACCGGGTCGTAGACATCCCACGACCAGGCCAAAAGGCACAGTAAGGCAATCGCAGCAATGATTCGCGACCGAGTTAATTTCACAAAACGAGTAGAAAAACAACCATAGGGGCTGTCTTCATGCAAGTTTCATGCCTTGCCGCTTAATTGACGGGTTTTCTGGCCTCGGTATTGGGTTATTGGCTTCGTTATTGGCCTGGTTTGCTGGGTGGAATGCTTTCAATCACTTGCAGGGTCAGCACCACACCCGTGAGGGGTTGGCGCGGAATGTAGGCCTGCACCAGCCAGCCGGCTTGGCGATAGGCTTGAGACACGGCGTAGGTGAGCTGCTGCAAATCCTGTTGCTTGAGTGGACGGTTGGCAAAAGGCAAGGCCACTGCTTGCAGCTGACCCGTGGTCAAGAGCTGATTGCCCATGAATTGAAAACGCTGAGCGGTGACCACGGTGGTCTCGTCCACCACCATCTCAGGCGGCAGTGATGCCCGCTGCGGCTGAATGCGTTGCTGCTGGCTTTGTTTGAACATTTGCTCGCTTTGGCGCATCAACGTGCCCGCATCTGGCATGGTTTGCGCCCCTGCGCTTGCGCCAAACAGCAAGGCCCAGGCGGCTAGTGTGTATGGGGTTGGACGCATCAATACTCCCTTCAATCGCGCTATTCAGACAGCCTGAGCATAGCGTGGGCTGGAGGCCGCTACTGAGCCAAGGCCTTCTTCTTAAACACCTCAGGCAAGTTGCATTCAGCCAGCTCAGCCTCGAGTTGGGCGTCACCCACGATGAATTCGCCGCGCTTGGCGTAGTTGTTTTTGAGGCGCTTGCTGTAGACCTCAGACACGGTACCCACGTTGCGCTGCACGGTTTTCATGGTGTCTTTGCTTTTGAGGCCGCGTTTTTTGTCGATTTCGCGCTCATTGGCTTCGGACAAAACCATGTAGTGCTGGGCCAAGGCCTCAAAATCTTGGGCGCCTTTTTTCTCTCCCTTGCGCTGCAATAGCGCCGATACATTGAGTTGCAGTGCGGCGCAGCGGTTGTAGAGGTAGGACAGTCGCGTGGGATCACGGTAGGTTTTGTACTGGGTGCGAACCTCATCAAATGGGGACATTTCAACCGCGTGAACCAGTGACAGGCAGCTAAAAAATAACACGACAAGGAATCTTAAACTTTTCATATTTGGAAGTACCACTGTCAATTTTTTGTTGGCACAAATTATGCTTTAACTCACTCGAATTTTTAAATTTAGGAGAAAGACATGACAAACCAACATCTATCAGGTGCGCATCTCACCAGTTTCACCCTGGGTGAACTGACGCAAGCCGCAGAAATGCTGCAAGCCGCAGGTCAGCACCAAGAAGCAATTGAGTTGTACCGTCAGTGGCTCAAGCACGGCAAAGACGAGTGTAAGCATGTGGCATGGTTCAACTACGGTTGGCTGTTGCAAAAGCAAAACAAATTCGATGAAGCCGCCAGCGCCTACAACGAACTGACCAACAATTACGCCAGCTATTTGTCAGGCAACACCGCGATGGCTTGATCGGCTCACGCCTAATAAAAGATTCAATCGTCAGGACCTGGTGAACGCCAGGCCCTGCTTTTTTGCGTCTATTTTTTGTTTTTATTATATTTACATAAGATTAATCGTATTTTTATTAAAAACGACAATTTTAAAAATTTTAGTGCGTGACAACCAAGCGGTAAAGTTTAGGCGGTGTCTTGCACTCCCAAGTGAGAAGAAAAAAGGAAACTTCCATGCGTTCGTTTAAGTTGATCTTCGTCACACTTGTTGCTTTTTGTGCCGTATCTCAAGCCCAGGACAAACCCATTCAAATTCAAGCCTCTTTGGCGCTTGCAAAGACTGTCCCCATCGCAGACGTTCACATGCACACGGTGGACCGTTTGGTTTCATTTCATCAAGCGCAGATGGACAGAAACAATGTCAAATGGGGTGGCGGCGTCGGCCCCACGGGGAAAAACCCACCTAGCACGCAAGACATGCAAACGGCTTTGGGCAACAGATATTTTTTTGGTCTCGGGCAGGCTGAATTTACGCAAGTCTTTTACTCTGCTGGAGCCCAAGGCTTAACCAATTCAAACCACAGAGCTTTTGTGGAACTGTTCCAAGTCGCGGACGCCTTGCTTGAAACCAGAAAAGCCTATGGATTTGGCGAAATACACATTGACAACAACAACTCTGCACCCAGCAATAACTTTAGAAGAAAAGTCACTTTGGACAATCCCGTGGTTCGCAGGATGTACGAAATTGCCAACAAGCATTCGAGTTTCATACAACTTCACATGGAAGCAGATGATGTCAATATTGCCTCCCTCAAGAAATACCTTGCTGAATTTCCCAATGTCAGCACCGTCCTCTCTCATGGACTGCCCTACAGCAGGCAACCACTCATTCGTGACTTACTTGAAACACACCCAAACATTTATTTTGAGCTGTCTAGAAAAGGCGCGGTGTTGAATGAAAAGGAAGTTGGCCAGGCTTTTTCAACCCGCCACGGCGTCAAAGAAATTTGGCTCAAATCAATTGAGCTGTATCCAGATAGATTCATGATCGGCAGCGATACACACGCGCCAGACGAACACAGATACGACGAAGTCATGCAAGAGTTTAGAGAGGGACTCTTTCCCTACCTTCAGCCAGAGACTCTGAAAAAAGTCGCTTATCAAAACGCTGTCAGGGTATTTAGATTGACGGAATAACAAAAAGTGCGTCGTCGGTGCGCACTCAAAATTCAGGCAGAAAAAAAGCACTTGGATTTCTCTAAGTGCTTGATTTCATTGATATTTTTGGTGGGACCAGCGGGGGTCGAACCCACGACAAACGGATTAAAAGTCCGCTGCTCTACCAACTGAGCTATGGTCCCATCACGCACGGTGTTTAACGCTTATTACCCACCCTGCGAAGCCTGCAAGTATAGCGTATTTTTTACAGCGATGGCAATGGCGCGGAAGAAATTTGGTCCATCACCCAGCCCGCTGCGCACTGCCCAAACGTGGCCGTGACGCTCACCACAGAGCCATAGCCGCTGCAGTTCAACGAGCCATCGACTGGCCCATGGTTTGGAATGTTGCAGCTTGCATCTGGAGGCGCCACAGCCTCTCGGCTGAACACGCAGGCAACGCCTATTTTTTGGCCCTCACGCGCTGCGCCGTGCTCGCGGCGCAGGTTGTAGCGCAACTTGGCTAAGAGCGGATCGTGGCTGGTGTGGCACAGGTCGTCAATGTCCACTTTGTGCGCGTGTCGCTTGCCGCCTGCTGCACCCACGGTGATGAAAATCACATGCTTTTTAATGGCCCATGCAGCCATGGCGGTTTTGGCCTTGATTTGGTCACATGCGTCCACCACAGCATCCACATCTGTGTCGTCCAAGATGCCTGGCCAGTTGCTGGGCTCTACAAACGCTTCGATGCAGTTGACCACGCAGTCAGGGTTGATGTGGGTGATGCGCTGGCGCAATGCCTCAACTTTGGCCATCCCCAGGGTGTCGTCGAGCGCATGAATTTGTCGGTTGATATTGGACTCAGACACGTGGTCAAGGTCGATCAGGGTCAAGCGCCCCACCCCGCTGCGCGCCAAGGCCTCCACCGTCCAAGACCCCACGCCGCCCACGCCCACCACCACCACATGGGCTGCGCGTATGCGCGTCGCACCATGGACACCGTACAAACGTGCAAGGCCGCCAAAGCGACGCTCGGTCACGGAGGTTGCTTGTAAGCCAAGTTCAAGCACAAGCGGTGCGCTCATGCCTTGCGACTTGTTGGCGCAGCGCCACCCACGCGCCCAGCACGATGGCGGCCAAAGCCACGCAAGCGTTGAGGCTCAGGGTAGAGATACCGCTCAGGCCTTGACCAAATGTGCAGCCCATGGCGGTCACCCCGCCCACGCCCATCAACACGCTGCCCAGCAGGTGTTGGCCCAAGTCGCGTGGGTTGGCAAAGCCTTCCCAGCGAAAGCTTTTGTTTTGCAGGGCGGAGGCCGCTGAGCCCAACAAGACGCCCGCCACGGCCGCAATGCCCACGCTCAGCACTTTGGAGGCGTCGCTGTAAAACATCAACCAGTCCAAGGTGTAGGCCACGGGGGCGACAAAGTTCAGGGCTTCCATACGACCAGAGTTGGTGGCAAGGTACACGGCCTCTAAAGTTTCGGGGTGTTCGGGCACAAAGCCCACATGCCCACTGACCCACCACATGGCGACCACCAAGCCGCCCACGCCAAGGCCAGCCAACAGGCTGTCAAAAGTCCAAAAATCTTTGTGTCGCAACACCAACAACAGCAGCCCCGCGCCCAAGATGTAGCCAAGGTACGGCAGATCCAATGCATGGAGGTTGGCACCTGAGGGAAGCTGGATAAACACGGTATCGACTGTGTTGACACGCAGCACAGCGGTGATGCCTTTGAGCGTGGCAAAGGCGCTGATGCCCATCACCACCATGACCACCAAGGACTTGAGGTTGCCGCCACCGATGCGCACCAAGGTTTTGTTGCCGCAGCCAGACGCAATGACCATGCCGTAGCCAAACATGATGCCGCCCACCAGGGTGGACAGCCACATGAGACGGGGGCTGGCATACAAGGTTTTGCTGGGGTCAATGAGCCCGAGGTCAGACAAAGCCGTAAAGCCCAACATGGCCACACCGATGGCGCAGATCCATTGCCGGGCGCGGGTCCAGCTGCCCATGTGCACGATGTCTGCGATGGCGCCCATGGTGCAAAAGTGGGTGCGCTGGCTAATGGCGCCCAGCAACAAGCCGCCTAAAAAAAAGGCCCCTAGGACCTCTCGGGTGAGCGTGGCTAACTCTGTCATTTGAGTTTCGCCAAACGTTCAGACGCGGCCAGAGCGGCCTCGGTTTGTGGATACGTTTTGACCACATCGGCCAAAGTTTTGCGGGCGGCCTTGATGTCTTTGAGCTCCAATTGGCAATTGGCAACGGACAACATGGACTCTGGCGCCCGCAGATGTTGCGGCGCTTTGGCCAAGAGCGCGTTGAAGTGGCCAATGGCGATTGCATAGGCGCGGTTGGCATATTGGGCGTTGCCTAGCCAAAACAGGGAGGGCACCAGATAACCGCTGCTGGGGTAACGCCCTATGAATTCGGTGAAAGCCACGGCAGCGGGCACAAAGTCGCCCTTACGAAAGACGGACAGCGCATCTTCGTAAGCTTTGATTTCGTTGGGTTCAGCCATAAATCCAATCCCGTCGACTTTGACGGCAACGGGTTCAAACTTTTTCAGGCGCTCTTCCATACCCTGCGACTGCTCTTTGGCGCGGCGCAGCTCTTTGCTTAACTCTTGGCTCAATTCTTCTTTTTCACCACGCAAGCGAGCGGCTTCGGTTCTCAAGGCTTCGAACTGGTTTTGTTGTTGCAGCAAGGTGCGTTGGACGTTTTGAATTTCTTCGCCTTGTCGCTCCAAGCGCTGGCGCAAATCCAAAATGGCACGACGTGCATCGCTGTCTTCAAACAATGCCGCTTGCGCGCTCATGCTCAGCAACACACCTGCAGCCAGGGTCACCAGACGGATGGCAAAAGAAGGCTGGCGTGTCATTGGTAGTTCAGCGCCGCACGACGGTTTTGGCTGTAGGCCGACTCATCTGAGCCTTGGGCCACAGGTTTTTCTTTGCCAAAACTCACAGCTTCCATTTGGCTTTCTGGAACACCCAAGGCGGCCAAGGCTCGGCGTACCGCCTCTGAGCGCTTTTGACCCAGCGCCAAGTTGTATTCGCTGCCACCGCGCTCGTCGGTATGGCCTTCTAAGTTGACGCGGCGGTTGCGGTCTGCACGCAAGTAGCGCGCGTGCGCATCGAGCACGGCTTGGTATTCAGACTTGACGCTGTAGCTGTCGAGTTCAAAATAAATGATGTGCTCAACACCCACAGGGCCCACTTTGATGCCTTGCATGGCACCCAAGTTACGCGAGCTCAGACCAGGCACGGCGGTTTGGCTGTTGACGCTGGGAATGCTGCTGGCGGCGCGGTCTTCAACCTGCACATCATCGAGTTTGACACCCGAGGCACAACCCGACAGAAAGGCCACAAGAGAGAGAAGTAAGAGAAGTTTTTTCATGAGAACGCTTTAAAAGAGGAAAAGAAATCAGGGTTGTACTTTGTTGAATGGGCCCCAATGAGGCTCACGCAAGTCGCCAGTTTGGCCAGATAAACGGGCTTTGATGCGGCCATCCAACGTGGTGGTCATCAAGGCCTCGCGGCCATCTTGTTGGGTGGCATAAACAATCAGGCGGCTATTCGGCGCAAAACTGGGGCGTTCATCGCGGCTGGAGTCGGTGATGGCGGCCACATTGCCGCTGGCCAGGTCCATCACATGAAGCTTGAATGCCCCCCCGACACGAGAGATGTAAGCCAACCAACGGCCATCGGGGCTCAGGGCGGGTGAAATGTTGTAGCTGCCGTTGAAGCTCACGCGGTTGGCGGGGCCGCCCATGGCCGGCATGCGGTAAATCTGAGGGGCACCACCGCGGTCGCTGACAAAGTAGATCGCAGTCCCATCAGGCGAGAACACGGGCTCGGTGTCTATGCCCGAGGACTGGGACAAACGACGCGGCTCGCCGCCATGGGCGTCGATCACAAACAGCTGCGAGCCGCCATCTCGGCTGAGCGTCACCGCCAAGCTGCGGCCATCGGGGGACCACGTGGGCGAGCTGTTCGAGCCACGAAAATTGGCCACTACCCGACGTTTGCCGCTGGACACATCGTGCACATACACCACGGGCTTGCGCGATTCAAACGACACATAGGCCAGTTGGCCGCCCGAGGGTGACCAGCTGGGAGAAATGATGGGCTCGGGACTGGCCAAAGCAGATTGGGCGTTTTCACCATCAGAGTCAGCCACCCACAGGTTGAAGCGATCACCCGCCTTGGTGACATAGGCAATGCGGGTGGAGAACACACCTTTATCACCTGTGAGCTTTTCGTAGACAAAGTCAGAAATGCGGTGCGAGGCCAAGCGCAAATCGCCTGTCACCACCGTGTAGCTCATGGCGCCAAGGTCTTGACCCCGCACCACGTCCCACAAGCGCACGCGCACGTCGTAGCGGCCATCCGCCATGCGGCTGATGCTGCCGGTCAACAACGCATCAGCGCCCTTTTGGCGCATGACGCTGATGTCGGGGCGTTGGGTCTCGTCAGTCACCACACCGGCGCTCACGCCACGAAACTGGCCGCTGCGCTCGAGGTCAGACTGCACGATGGATGAAATCTTTTGGGGGGACGCCTCTTCACCCCGCAAAGGTGCAAAGGCAATCGGCACTTGGGTCAGCCCCACACCCGACACTTCCACGCGGAACTGCGCCCATGTGGGCAAGGCCAACAAACCGGCGGTCAAAAGCCCAAGTGAGAAGCGCAGAAGGTGTTGAGTCATGGTGAAAGAGCTAGCCAAAGAATAGGCTGATTTTAGTGGCGAACGAGTGGCGATAATGGCTTGAATTGCGTTTCTTGCTGCTCTCAGGATTTATGACCACCACTTCCCCATCCACGCCGACTGATTCCTTGTATCAAAGGCTCAAACGTGTGGCCCCTTGGTTCGCTGGCCAACCGGCGGCCTTGGGCTTAGGAATTGTGGGCATTTTTGTGGGTGCGGCCACCGAGCCCGCTATTCCTGCTTTGATGAAACCCTTGCTGGACAACGGCTTTGACCGTGGCACTTTAGAGCTCTGGATGATTCCTGTGGTCTTGCTGCTGTTGTTTGGTGTGCGGGGCTTGGCTGGCTTTGTGGCGGCCTACTGTTTGGCCCGCGTGACCAACAACGCCATGGAGGGCTTGCGCCAGCGCTTGTTTGAAAAGTTGTTGCGCGCCGACCCCCAGTTGTTTAACGACAAACACAGCAGTGGTTTGACCAACACCATGGTGTATGAGGTCAACAATGGCGCCTCAGTGCTGGTATCCACCATGTTGGCACTTGCCAAAGACTTGGTCACCGTGTTCGCCCTGCTGGGCTATTTGTTGCTGCTCAACTGGAAGCTCACGTTGATTGTGTTTGCCATCTTCCCACCCATCGCATGGGTGGTCAAAACCCTGTCGCGCCGCCTAGACAACTTGACCCGAGCCAGTCAAGACGCCACCGACGAGCTGGCCTATGTGGTGGAAGAAAACGTGCTGGCCTACCGCATGGTGCGTTTGCACAACGCCCAAGACAGCCAAAACAAAAAATTCGCCAAGTCCAACCTCAAGTTGCGCCAACTGGCGCTCAAAGCCGTGGTGGCCAACTCGGTCATGACCCCGCTGATTCAAATGCTGGCTGCGCTGGCCCTGTCTGCCGTCATCATGATGGCGCTCTACCAAAGCACGGCTGCAGGCGCCACGCAACACGTGACGGTGGGCAGCTTTGCGGCTTTCATCACGGCCATGTTGATGCTGATTTCTCCCATCAAACACTTGTCTGAGGTGGCGGGCACGCTGACGCGCGGCGTCACCTCGCTTGAGCGTGGCCTCAACCTGCTCTCTCTCATTGCCGATGAAACCCAGGGCGCGCACAGCGTGGCCCATGCCAAGGGCGAAATTTGTTTTGATCAGGTGAGCTTGCAATACCCTTCAGCGACGTCACCGGCCTTGAACCAGGTGAGCCTGACCATCCAGCCAGGCCAAACTGTGGCGCTGGTCGGTCCATCGGGTTCGGGCAAAACCACTTTGGCCAATTTGCTGCCGCGCTTTCTTGAGCCCACGTCTGGCCAAGTGCGCTTGGACGGCGTGCCGATCAAAGACTGGTCGCTGATCAGCCTGCGCAGCCAAGTGGCTTATGTGAGTCAAGACGTGGTGATGTTCAACGACACGGTGGCGCAAAACATCGCCTTGGGCGACGCTGTGGACACCGAGCGCGTCTGGCGCGCCCTGGAAGCCGCCAACTTGGGTGACTTTGTCCGCAGCCTGCCCAAGCAAGAGCACACCCTGGTCGGCCACAACGCCACCCAACTCTCTGGTGGTCAGCGCCAACGCTTGGCCATTGCCCGCGCGATCTACAAAGACGCGCCCATCTTGATCTTAGACGAGGCCACCTCCGCACTGGACACCACCTCCGAGCGCGCCGTGAAAGAGGCACTCCAAGTTCTGATGCAAGGCCGCACCTCGCTGGTCATTGCGCACCGTTTGTCCACCATCGAACACGCCGACCTGATCGTTGTCATGCAAGCCGGCACAATCATAGAGACTGGTACACACACCCAACTCATGGCCAAAGGCGGCGCCTATGCGGCCTTGTACCAAGTGGCCTCTCAACGCCAAGACCCACTCGTTCCTTTCATCGCCTCTCACGATCACGCCCTATGAGCCAAGCATCCATCAGCGGTTTCACCTTCATTCGCAACGGCGTGGAGTTGGGCTTCCCGTTTGAAGCCTCCATCCGTTCCCTGCTGCCTTTGGTGGATGAGTTTGTGGTGGTGGTGGGACACAGCAATGATGACACCTTGGCCCGCATCCACGCCCTTGGCTCTTCCAAAATTCGTGTGATAGAAACCATCTGGAACGAAGGCATGGCCGACCGAGGCTTTGTGTACGCCCAACAAAAAATGATCGCGCAATACGCCTGCACAGGCGACTGGGCGTTCTACCTTGAGGGGGACGAGTTGGTGCATCAAGCCGAATTGGCCACGATTCGCGCCAGCGTGGACCAACACCACGCCAACCCCGCAGTGGAAGCCTTGGTGTTTGACTACTTTCATTTCTACGGCACGCCCGACTTTGTGGCCAACAGCCCCGCTTGGTACCGACGCGAGTGCCGTCTGATTCGCAACACCATCCGCTCGTATGCGCCCGATGGCCAGTATTGGTTGATCACCGCCAACCACAAAAAAGGCCGCAACCCGCAGGCGGCTTTGGCCCATGCGCACATCTACCACTACGGCTGGGTGCGCAGCAATGAGGCCATGCAAAAGAAGATGGAACAAGTAAGCAAGTTTTGGTCACACGGCGCACCTACCATTCGCTACAGCCAGTTTGATGCGCAAGTGTTGCAGCCCTTCACGGGCACCCATCCTGAGCTGATCAAACCTTGGTTAGAGAGCTCAGCCGAAAAGAGCTTCACGATGGACCCTGATTACACGCTGAGCAAGCGTGAGAAGCGTCACCGTTGGTTGATGAAGCTTGAAAAGGCGTTTGGGTTGGACTTCAGTCGCAAGCATTTCAAGCTTGTTGCCTGACTTTGTTTCTCTCGCGATGCGCAGCAAGCAAAACGCTTGGGGTGTTTGATTTGGCGCCATCACGGCCCGCAGGGACGTTAAGCCAAGTCAGACACCCCAAGCGTTTTGCGCCTCAGCCACCGAAGTGAAGCCCACAAAAATCAGAGCAACACAATGTCGTACTGTTCTTGCGACATCGCCCCTTCGGCCTGCAACGAAATAGGCTTGCCAATGAAGTCACTCAAACCTGCCAAATGTTGGCTCTCTTCATCGAGCAACACATCAATCACATCGGGCGACGCAATCACACGGAACTCACGTGGGTTGAACTGACGGGCCTCGCGCAAGATCTCGCGCAAGATGTCATACGTCACGGTGCGTGCGGTTTTCACGCTGCCTTTGCCCTCGCACACAGGGCATGGTTCGCACAGCAAGTGCGCCAGCGATTCACGGGTGCGTTTGCGCGTCATCTCCACCAAACCCAAAGCCGAATAACCACTCACCATGGTCTTGACGCGGTCGCGGGCGAGTTGCTTGCGGAACTCGGCCAGGACAGCCTCGCGGTGGTCTTCGCGCGTCATGTCGATGAAGTCCGCAATGACGATGCCGCCCAAGTTGCGCAAGCGCAGTTGTCGGGCAATGGCGCCCGCAGCTTCGAGGTTGGTTTTGAAAATGGTTTCGTCAAAGTTACGTGCACCCACAAAGCCGCCAGTGTTCACATCCACCGTGGTCAAGGCCTCGGTTTGGTCCACGATGAGATAGCCGCCTGACTTCAAGTCCACGCGCCGGCCCAGGGCCTTGCCCACCTCTTCGTCGATGTTGAACAAATCAAAGATGGGACGCTCGCCTTTGTAGAGCTGCAACTTGTCGACTGCGCTGGGCATGAACTCATGGCCGAAGGTTTGCAATTTTTGAAATTGCTCAGCCGAGTCAATGCGGATGGTTTGTGTGGTTTCGCTCACCAAATCACGCAACACCCGCTGCAGCAGGCTCAGGTCTTGGTGCAACAAGGATTTAGGGGGCAAGCGGGTAGAGGCTTCTTTGATGCGCGCCCAAGTCTTGCGCAAGTAGGTAATGTCATCGCCGAGCTCAGCATCGCTGGCGTCTTCACCGTTGGTGCGCAAAATAAAGCCGCCGATTTGACTGCCTGTTTTGCCGTCTTGCGCGGCCGTGTCGGCCAAAGCCAGCAAGCGCTGGCGCAAAGCCTCGCGTTGCTCAAAGGGAATTTTTTGTGACACGCCGATGTGCTGGTCTTGCGGCAAAAACACCAGCAAGCGCCCTGCGATGCTGATTTGCGACGACAAGCGAGCACCTTTGGTGCCAATCGGGTCTTTGATGACTTGCACCAACAAAGACTGACCTTCAAACACTTGCTTCTCAATCGGCACCACCGGGGCTGGGTCGCCCTTGTCGTGGTCTGCATGACGTGCAGCCACGCTGCTCATCAAATCAGCCACATGCAAGAACGCGGCACGCTCTAGGCCAATGTCAATGAAGGCAGATTGCATGCCTGGCAGCACACGGGCCACTTTGCCCAAGTACACATTGCCCACCAACCCGCGCTCGAGCGAGCGCTCGACGTGCAGCTCTTGCACCGCGCCGCTCTCCACCATCGCGACGCGGGTTTCTTGGGGAGACCAGTTGATGAGGATGTCTTGTTGCATGGGCAAATCCGGCTTAAACCTTGAATCCAAACGCACGCAACAGCTGCGCGGTTTCAAACATGGGCAGACCCATGATGCCAGAGTAGCTGCCGCTGATGTGCTCGATGTAGGCAGCCGCCCTGCCCTGTACCGCATATGCGCCGGCTTTGCCCATGGGCTCGCCGCTGGCCACGTAGGTTTGGATTTGTTGGCGGCTCAAGGGCGCAAAACGCACCCTGGAGACGCTGAGCGCTTGCTCGGTTTTGAGCGGCTTGCCCGCTTGGGACAGCGAGCCCAGGGCCACCGAGGTCAACACGCGATGCGTTTGACCACTCAAAGTACCGAGGATGTGGGCGGCATGCTTGGGGTCATCAGGTTTGCCCAAAATGGTTTTGCCCAGGGCCACGGTGGTGTCGCTGCACAACACGGGTGCAACGGGCAAGCCACGGCGCTTCATGCGCGCCAGCGCAGCTGCTAACTTGAGCAAGGTCACGCGTTGCACATAAGCGCGTGGCGCTTCGTGGGGCAGCACCACCTCTAGCGCTTCGGCGTCTTCTGTGTCGTCGGCCAGCAGCAACTCGTAGCGCACACCCAGTTGCTCCAGCAGTTGACGGCGGCGTGGGCTTTGGGAGGCAAGGTAGATGAATTGCATGAATCACTCGCGGTGATAAGGGTGGTTGGCGTTGATCGACCAAGCGCGGTAGAGCTGCTCCACCAGCAACACGCGCACCATGGCATGCGGCAACGTGAGGTCTGAAATGCGAATGCGCTCGTGCGCTTGTTGTTTGAATTCAGGGCACAAGCCATCCGGCCCGCCTATGACCAGCGCCACATCATCGGCTTCGAGCTGCCAATGCTGGAGCTTGGCGGCCAAGGCCACGGTGGTGAGGGGGGCGCCGCGCTCGTCCAAGGCGACGATTTGACAGCCTCGCGGAATGGCGGCTTCGATGCGCTCGCGCTCCGCGGCGTAAATGGTGTCTAGGGTTTTAGAGCTGCGGGGCTCTGTTTTGACGGCCTTGAGCTCGACCTTGAGTTCAGAGGGAAACCGCTTGGCGTAATCATCCCAAGCGGTTTGCGCCCAGTCGGGCACACGTTGGCCGACTGCGACGACCCACAGCTTCATGCTTTGCGGGCAGTGGTCTTTTTCGCGGCGGGCGGACGCTTGCCTGTTGGCTTACCAGCAGTGGTCGAAGCACTACGCGCTGCGGCTTTGGCAGTTGACTTGGCACCTTTGAGGCCCACAGTTTTGACGGGCAACTTGGCGGGTGCTGCGACTGGCTTTTTAGCGGCTGGCGTTTTGGCGGGTGCGCGCTTCGTTGCAGATGAGGCAGCCGTCGTTTTGGTAGGCGCGGCCTTGAGCGGGCCGCGTGTGGAGGTGCTGCGCGTGGCGGGCTTCTTGTCAGCGACTGCTGCTTTTTTCTTGGCCGCTGGCTTTTGAGTAGCCGACTTCTTGGCGGGTGCCTCTTCAGGCTCAAACGCTTTGGCAGGCTTGGGGGCGCCAAACTTCAAGCGCACAGGTTTATCACCCCAAATTTCTTCTAGGTTGTAGTAGCTGCGAATGGTGGGTTGCATGACATGGACCACCACCGCACCACAGTCCACAATGATCCATTCGCCGTTGTCTTCACCTTCGATACGGGGCTTGCCAAAACCGGCGTCGCGAACTTTGTCGCGCACGCTGGCAGCCAACGCTTTGGTTTGGCGGTTCGAGGTGCCCGATGCCACGATGACGCGCTCAAACAGCGAGGACAAGTGTTCGGTGTCAAACACCACAAGCTCTTGGGCTTTGACGTCCTCTAGCGCATCGACGACGGTGCGTTGTAATTTTTGGACATCTTTTTTGGCGGAGGTTTCGGTCATCTGTTTTATCGGTAAAGGCTGTGTTTTTCAATGTAGTGCTGCACAGCGGCAGGCAACCACGCGAGCATGGGTTGAACCGGATAGGGGCCTTGTGCAAAATGCGCACGGATTTCGGTGGCACTCACATTCAGGCTCGGCATGTCCAAGCGTTGTACGTCGGGGGATACTGCATTGTGCCACTGACTGACGAAGGGGCTCTGTCGAGTTTGCCGCCGCTCGGCCACCACCACCGTCGCGAGCCCCAAAATATCTTGCCAGCGGTGCCATGTTTGAAAGGCATGTGCTTGGTCTGCGCCAATGAAGAGGTACAAATGGGCAGCAGGACACTCGGTTTTGAACTCTTCGAGTGTCTCCACGGTGTAGGTCGGGCCTTGTCTGTCGATCTCGCGCGGGTCAACCAATGCGTGCGCGACATCGGCAAAAGCCAAACGTGCCATCGCAAGCCGATGCGGTGAAGGCGAGAGTGAGCGGTCTTTGTGCCAAGCGTCACCTGTGGGAATGATGCGCAACTCATCCAAAGAAAATTGATCCACTGCGTGCTGGGCCAACGCGAGGTGAGCGGTGTGCGGCGGATCAAACGCACCGCCAAAAATGCCCAATCGGTGGATGAGGTTCATGGGACGCAGCTCAGCTGAGCCAATCGCGCGGCACCAAAAAGTCATGCAACAAGGCATGCTCGGGTGTCCCCAACTCTGGCTGGTGCTGATAGCTCCAACTCACCAAGGGCGGCATGGACAACAAAATGGACTCGGTGCGCCCCCCCGACTGCAAGCCAAAGTGCGTGCCACGGTCCCACACGAGATTGAATTCCACATAGCGGCCACGGCGATACAACTGATGGTTGCGTTCGCGCTCACCATACGCGGTGTTCATGCGGCGGTCGACGATGGGCAGATAAGCGTCGAGCAAGGCATCGCCCACACTTTGCAGCATGTCAAAACTGCGCTCAAAACCCAGCTCAGCGAAGTCGTCAAAGAAAATGCCCCCAATGCCGCGTTGCTCATGGCGGTGTTTGTTGCAAAAGTAGTCGTCGCACCAGGTTTTAAAGCGTGGGTACAAGTCGTTGCCAAACGGTTGCAAAGCGTCGTGACAGACCTGGTGGAAGTGCGTGGCATCTTGGGCAAAGCCGTAGTAAGGTGTCAAATCCATGCCGCCACCAAACCATGCCACGGTTTGGCCGTTGGCTGGCGTGGCTGCAATCATGCGCACGTTCATGTGCACGGTGGGCACATAGGGGTTGCGGGGATGAAACACCAGCGACATGCCCATGGCTTCAAACGGCGCGCCTGCCAACTCTGGGCGGTGCTGTGTGGCGGAGGGTGGCAACTGGGGGCCCCGCACATGCGAAAAACCGCAGCCCGCACGCTCAAACACCAGCCCGTTTTCCAAAATTTGGGTGATGCCATTGCCCTGCAACTGCTCACCTGGCCCCTTTTCCCAAGGGTCTACCAAGAATTTGGCTTGACCGTCTTTGGCTTCAATGGCGCTGGTGATGCGAGTTTGCAAGTCCAAGAGATAGGTGCGCGCTGCAGTCACCACGTGTTCGTGGCCTTGATGGTGAGGATGGGTCGTCATCGTGGTCTTGGCTCTAAGAAGTGGGGCTCGTGGGCTTGGCCTTTGCATCGCGACGCGGTGGCAAAGGGCGGATCGGCGCTGCTTGGCTCATATGACGCCCCTGCACGCCTTCATACACTTGGGCGATGTGAGCGTAATCGGCTTGTACATCGCCTGTCAAACGCATGAAGTCAGTGATCTTCGCCACTTTTTGACCGTAGTCAATGCGTAGCATGCACAGGGGCACGTCAGCGCCCAAAGCCAATTGGTAGAAGCCACTGCGCCAGCCATCGGTGAGCTTGCGCGTGCCTTCAGGTGACAGACCAATCCACAGCAGTTCATTGTTTTGTTTGTGCAGTTTGAGCGCCTCCACCATCTCAGCCACCATGCCTTTGGGGGACGAGCGGTCGATCGGTACGGCACCAATGAAGCGCAGCCAGCGGCCAAACAGCGGAATGCGAAACAGGCTTTCTTTGGCAAAAAATTGCAAGGGCAGCCCCACTGCCCACTTGACAGGCATCATGGTGATGAAGTCCCAGTTGCTGGTGTGAGGGTAGCCAATGAGCACGCCTTGTTTGGTGGGCAAGCCGTCAAACTCAATCCTCCAGCCCATCCACTTGACCAGCCACGCCGCCCAAGCCCGTTGCTGAAAGCGCACATGCATGGGGTTGCTGAATTCGGCGCTCATCTCAGCGTGATATGGCGCGGAAACCAATGTCCGTGCGGTACTGCATGCCATCAAAGTGAATGCCTTCAATGGTGTCGTAGGCCAACTGCTGCGCCAACTTCAAAGTACCCCCCAAAGCAGTGACACACATCACGCGGCCGCCTGTGGTGCGCAGATGCCCCTCTGTCATGTGTGTGCCCGCGTGAAACACCACCACATCGTCGGTGTCTTGCTGCAAACCCGAGATGACATCACCCTTGCGCGGATTCATCGGATAGCCATGGGCGGCCAACACCACGCCAATGGCGGTGCGGCGATCCCAATCGAGCTCAAAGTCGTCAAAGCGGGTTTCTGCGTGCTGACTCGTGGCAGCCAACAGCACGTCGACCAGATCAGTTTTGAGTCGGGCCATGATGGGTTGCGTCTCAGGGTCACCCATGCGGCAATTGAACTCAAGGGTCTTGACCTGGCCTTGGGGGTCGATCATCAAGCCTGCGTACAAAAAGCCGGTGAAGGGGATGCCATCTTTTTCCATGCCCTTGATCGTGGGCAAAATGATTTCGCGCATCGCCCGGGCATGCACCTCGGGCGTCACCACGGGGGCTGGCGAATAGGCGCCCATGCCGCCTGTGTTGGGGCCTTCATCACCGTCTAGCAAGCGCTTGTGGTCTTGGCTGGTGGCCAAAGGCAATACCGTTTTGCCATCGCACATGACGATGAAGCTGGCCTCTTCGCCTTGCAAAAACTCTTCAATCACAACCCGGGCGCCACCTTCGTTGTGGCTCACGCCCAAGGCGTTGCCCTGCAACATGAAGTCAATGGCCTGATGTGCCTCATCTTCGGTCATGGCGACTACCACGCCTTTGCCAGCTGCCAAGCCATCGGCCTTCACCACAATGGGTGCGCCTTTGGCAGTGACGTAATCGTGCGCGGCTTGTGCCTCGGTGAAGGTGTCGTAGGCGGCGGTGGGAATGTTGTGCCGCTTCATGAAGGCCTTGCTGAAGGCCTTCGAACTTTCCAACTGTGCAGCGGCTTGGGTAGGGCCAAAAATACGCAGTCCGTGGGCTCGGAATTCGTCCACCACGCCAGCGGCCAATGGCGTTTCAGGCCCCACCACAGTCAGCTCCACCGCATTGGCTAGAGCAAATTCACGCAGTGCTTGGACATCGGTGATGTCGATGTTGTCCAAGCGCTTGTCGCGCGCAGTGCCGCCGTTGCCGGGCGCCACAAACACTTTTTGCACTTTGTTGGACTGAGCAATCTTCCACGCCAAGGCGTGCTCGCGGCCACCACCGCCAATAATTAATACGTTCATAGTGCTGCGTTGTGATAGACATCTTGCACATCGTCAAGGTCTTCTAGCGCGTCCAAAATTTTTTGCATCTTCGCAGCCTCATCACCTTCAAGCTCGATGGTGTTGTCTGCACGGTAGGTCACCTCGGCCACTGCGGGCTTGAGGCCCGCCGCGTCCAAAGCGTGTTTGACCGCCTCTAGGCTGGCAGGCGGGGTCAGCACTTCAATGGCGCCATCCTCATCGACGACGACATCGTCTGCACCGGCTTCGAGGGCGATTTCCATGATCTGGTCTTCGTTGCTGCCAGGCGCAAACACCAATTGGCCACAGTGTTTAAATTGAAACGCCACCGACCCCTCGGTGCCCATGTTGCCGCCGTTTTTGCTGAAGGCAAAGCGCACTTCAGCCACGGTGCGCACGCGGTTGTCGGTCATGGTGTCAACGATAATGGCGACGCCGCCCACGCCATAGCCTTCGTAGCGAATTTCTTCGTACACGACGCCGTCAAGGTTGCCGGTGGCTTTGTCGATATTGCGTTTGATGTTGTCGGCAGGCATGTTGGCTGCCTTTGCTTTTTCGATGGCCAAGCGCAGGCGGGGGTTGAGGCCTAGGTCGCCGCCGCCTAAGCGCGCAGAAACAATGATTTCACGCGTGATGCGTGTCCAAATCTTGCCGCGCTTCTCGTCTTGCCGCCCTTTGCGGTGTTGAATATTTGCCCATTTGCTGTGGCCTGCCATCAAAAATCCTCGTGATTTGAATTAACCTTATCTGGTTATTTTACTTTTCAAGTGATGGAGAACTTTCGATGGCTGAACCCATGCTAATTGCGCTGCATAAGACTACTGAATGCCACATGCTACCCGCCTTGGCCAATCGCCACGGCCTGATCACAGGCGCGACTGGCACAGGCAAGACCGTCACGCTGCAGACCCTGGCTGAGGGTTTCTCCAAAATCGGCGTGCCGGTGTTCATGGCCGATGTCAAGGGTGACTTGGCCGGCATCAGTCAGCCAGGTGTCGTCCCGCCCAAGTTGGCGGCCTCACTGCAAGAACGCGGTGTGCCCATGCCCTCCCCAATAGCTTGCCCCACCACGCTGTGGGACGTGTTTGGCAAAACAGGCCACCCCGTTCGCGCCACCATCACCGACATGGGGCCGTTGCTGCTGGGGCGCATGCTCAACCTGAACGACACCCAAGCTGGCGTGCTCAACATGGTCTTCAAGATAGCGGACGACCAAGGCTTGCTGCTGCTCGACCTCAAAGACCTGCGCGCCATGCTGCAGCACGTGGGCGAGCACGCCCGTGACTTCACCACCCAATACGGCAACGTCAGCGCCGCCAGCATTGGTGCCATTCAACGTGCCTTGCTAGAAATTGAAGCACAAGGCGGCGATGCCTTTTTCGGTGAGCCCATGCTCAACATCCAAGACTTTATGCAAACCGATGCCAAAGGTCTGGGTGTGATCAACCTTTTGGCGGCTGACAAACTCATGAACGCGCCCCGCTTGTATGGCACCTTTTTGCTGTGGATGCTGTCCGAGTTGTTTGAGCAACTCCCCGAGGTTGGGGACGTAGACAAACCCAAAATGGTGTTTTTCTTTGACGAAGCGCATTTGCTGTTCAATGAAGCGCCCAAAGTCTTGCTGGAGCGCATCGAGTTGCTGGTGCGCCTGATTCGCTCCAAAGGCGTGGGCGTGTACTTTGTCACCCAAAACCCGCTGGATGTGCCCGAAACTGTGCTCGGCCAACTGGGCAACCGGGTGCAGCACGCCCTGCGTGCCTTCACCCCTCGCGACCAAAAAGCCGTCAAAGCCACCGCGCAAACCATGCGCGGCAAAGCGGGCCTAGACATCGAAAAGGCCATCACCGAACTGGGTGTGGGTGAAGCGCTGGTCAGCCTGCTCGATGCAAAAGGCCGCCCATCAGAGGCCGAACAGGTCTATGTGCTGCTGCCAGGCAGCCAGCTTGGCCCCATCACGCCAGAGCAGCGCCAAGCCTTGCTGGCCAACTCACTGGTGGCTGGGGTGTACGAACAAACCTTGGACCGAGAGTCAGCTTATGAACGCCTCAAAGGTGCGGCCCCTGCTGCGGGGAGTTCTGCTGGTGCGACAGGCACCACAGCTCAACCCGCGGGCCAAGCGCCAGCACAAGCGAGCGTCACCGACCAAGTGCTGACGGGTTTGGGCGAAGCCTTGTTTGGCTCCACCGGTCCTCGCGGCGGGCAGAACCAAGGTTTGGCACAAGTGATGGTGAAGTCAGCTGTGCGCAATATTGGCTCCGCTGTGGGACGCGAGATTGTGCGAGGGGTGATGGGCAGTATCTTGGGTGGCCGCAAGCGTTAACTGGCGGCTGGCTCCTCAGATGCCGCTTGCTCGCCCTTGGCAGCCTTTTCCTTCTTAGGCAAAGGCGTGATGTCAAGCAGAACTTCGTCTTTGTCATCGATGTCCACGCTCAGGCGGCCACCGTCGATCAAACGGCCAAACAGCAACTCGTCGGCCAAGGCCTTGCGAATCGTGTCTTGAATCAGGCGCTGCATGGGGCGTGCGCCCATCAGTGGATCAAAGCCCTTCTTGGCCAAGTGCTTGCGCAGCGCGTCGCTGAAGGTCACTTCAACCTTTTTCTCAGACAACTGGCCTTCGAGTTGCAGCAAGAACTTGTCGACCACGCGCATGATGACGTTTTCGTCCAAGGCTTTGAAGCCCACGATGGCGTCCAAGCGGTTGCGGAACTCTGGGGTAAACAAGCGCTTGATGTCCCCCATTTCGTCGCCTGCAACGCGTGGGTTGGTAAAGCCAATGGTGGCTTTGTTCATGGTCTCAGCGCCCGCATTCGTCGTCATGATGAGGATGACGTTGCGAAAGTCTGCCTTGCGGCCGTTGTTGTCGGTCAGCGTGCCGTGGTCCATCACCTGCAACAGCACGTTGAAGATGTCGGGATGGGCTTTTTCGATTTCATCGAGCAACAAGACGCAATGCGGCTTCTTGGTCACAGCTTCGGTCAACAAGCCGCCTTGGTCAAAGCCCACATAGCCGGGGGGCGCGCCAATCAGGCGGCTCACCGCATGGCGTTCCATGTACTCGGACATATCAAAGCGCACCAAGTCGATGCCCATGATGTAGGCCAGTTGCTTGGCCGCTTCGGTCTTGCCTACGCCCGTTGGGCCGCTGAACAAGAAAGCGCCAATCGGCTTGTCGGCTTTACCGAGGCCAGAGCGCGCCATCTTGACGGCAGACGCCAGCACTTCAAGGGCTTTGTCTTGGCCAAACACCACGCTCTTCAAATCGCGTTCGATGGTCTGCAACTTGCCACGGTCGTCGTTGGACACGTTGGCGGGCGGAATGCGCGCAATCTTGGCCACAATGTCTTCAATCTCTGACTTGCCAATGATTTTCTTGCGCTTAGACGCCACCATGATGCGTTGTGCCGCACCGGCTTCATCGATCACGTCAATCGCTTTGTCGGGCAAATGGCGGTCGTTGATGTATTTGGCGCTGAGCTCGGCGGCAGCTTGCAGCGCAGCCACGGCATACTTGACGTTGTGGTGTTCTTCAAAACGCGACTTCAGGCCTTTGAGGATGTCGACGGTTTCTTGAACGGTAGGCTCGACCACATCGACTTTTTGGAAGCGGCGGCTCAGGGCTGCGTCTTTTTCAAAGATGCCACGGTATTCGGTGAAGGTGGTGGCGCCAATGCACTTGAGTTGGCCGCTGGACAAAGCTGGCTTGAGCAAGTTCGAGGCATCCAAGGTGCCGCCCGAGGCCGCACCAGCACCAATCAGCGTGTGGATTTCGTCGATGAACAAAATCGCATGGGGCTTGCTTTGCAAATTCTTGATCACGCCTTTCAAGCGTTGCTCAAAGTCGCCACGGTACTTGGTGCCTGCCAACAAGGCGCCCATGTCCAATGAATAAACCACGGCTTCGGCCAAGATTTCAGGCACTTCGCCTTGGGTGATGCGCCATGCCAATCCTTCGGCAATGGCGGTTTTACCCACGCCCGCCTCGCCCACCAAGAGCGGGTTGTTTTTGCGGCGACGGCACAAGATCTGAATCGTCCGTTCGACCTCGTACTCGCGACCAATCAGCGGGTCAATCTTGCCGTCTTTGGCAGCTTGGTTCAGATTTTGGGTGAACTGCTCAAGCGGGGAAGCCTTCTCGTTCTTCTCGGACGATGCACCCTCCTCTTGTTCGGTGTGTGAGGGCTCTGCGCTCTTGGAAGCTTCAGGCGGATCGCTCTTTTTGATGCCGTGAGCAATGAAGTTCACCACGTCCAAGCGCGTCACGCCTTGCTGGTGGAGGTAGTAGACCGCATGTGAGTCTTTTTCGCCAAAAATGGCCACCAGCACGTTGGCGCCAGTCACTTCTTTTTTGCCATTGCCTGTGGACTGCACATGCATGATGGCGCGCTGAATCACACGTTGAAAGCCCAGGGTGGGCTGTGTGTCCACTTCCTCGGTGCCCGACACCTGAGGCGTGTTGTCAGCAATGAAGTTGGACAGCGACTTGCGCAAATCGTCAATATTGGCTGAGCAGGCGCGTAGCACTTCGGCGGCGCTGGGGTTGTCCAGCAAAGCGAGCAACAAGTGCTCGACCGTGATGAATTCGTGTCTCTGCTGACGGGCCTCGACAAAGGCCATGTGCAAGCTGACTTCAAGTTCTTGGGCAATCATGTGTTTTCCTTCTGGCTTGCAACTGAGATTCAAATGTATATGGAAACAAAAGCCGTTTATTCAATAGGTGTCATTCATCCGTGCAAACGATAGGGTCGTCTGCCAGTGATCCGTCACTCAATGGGCTCAGCCACACATTGCAGCGGATGGCCAGATTTGCGTGCAGCGTCGAGCACTTGGTCTACTTTGGTGGCGGCCACGTCTTTGCTGTAAATGCCACACACACCTTTGCCGTCGAGGTGGATTTGCAACATGATCTGGGTGGCTTGTTCGCGGTCTTTGCTGAAAAACTCTTGCAGCACCATCACCACAAACTCCATGGGTGTGAAGTCGTCGTTGAGCATCAGCACCTGAAACATCTGGGGGGGCTTGGTGCGCTGCGTCAGGCGCTCTAAAACGACCGATCCGCCGTCGTCTTGGTCGGGCAGTTGGACTTTAGGGGTGGGTTTTTTCGTTGACATGAAGAGATTCTATCGGGCGCAGAATCGATTGGCGTAGCGCCTTGCGATACAGTCTGAGCCATGAAACGCGCTTTGCTCACCTTTCTTTTGTCTGGCTTGGCATGTTGGGCCATAGCCCAAGACACGCCTCAAACCCATCTGTCCCGTATCAAGTTGCAAGCGGGCATGTATCAAATCGACACGCAGGTGGCGCAAACGCCAGAGCAGCGCAGCATGGGCCTGATGTTTCGCAAAGAAATGCCTCAACATGAAGGCATGTTGTTTGTTTTTGAGCAGCCTGCAAAGCAATGTTTTTGGATGAAAAACACTTTTTTGCCGCTCACTGCTGCATTTGTGGCCGACGATGGCACCATCGTCAATTTGGTAGACATGAAGCCACAAACCACCGACTCTCACTGCTCAGAAAAGCCCGTACGCTTTGTGCTGGAAATGAACCAAGGCTGGTTTGCGAAAAAAGGCATCAAGGCTGGCAGCCGTTTGAGTGGCGTCGCGTTCAGCAAAAACACCACGCCTTAAAAAAAAACACGCCCAATGGCCGCCACCGGCTGGGGTTTGTCCCAGCGCAGACGGGTCATCAAGCCCAGGCCCACCAAGCCAAGCCCGCTGCAAGTAGTAGGACTGGCCACACCCAGACCGCCATGGACGGCTTGCCCTGATCTTCAGGGTCTGGGCTGGGGGCTGCGCTGTTGCCAGCGCCCAAGGATTGAGCCAGCAAGGCCTCTTCGAATTTTTTGAAAAAGTCTTCCGCCAGCGACTTGGCTGCACCGTCGATCAAGCGCTGTCCCAATTGAGCCAACTTGCCGCCCACGCTCGAGTGCACCGTGTAGCGCAACTCACACCCCTCAGGATGGGGCAACAACGACACCTGCGACTCGCCTTTGCCAAAACCTGCCACGCCGCCTTGGGCATCAAAATGCAAGGCATAACTGTTGGGAGGCTGAATGTCGCTGAGGCTAACTTTGCCGCTGAATTTGGCGGAAACAGGCCCAATTTTGATGGCCACACCGACGCTGTAGACATGGTTGTCGATCAACTCAAACTTGTCGCAGCCAGCGATGCACGACTTCAAGACCTCTGGGTCGTTGAGTGCGCTCCAAGCTTGGGCTTGGGTGACTTTCAAGACGCGTTGTCCTTGCATATCCATGACCAAATCTCCAGTTAGTTTTTTTGAAGTAACTTGGTCATGGCCGAAGCCAGCTCTTCCAAGCGGGATAAATTGTGAATGGCCAGCATGCCATCGACGCGTCGGTGCAACACGGAAGCGCCCGTGGCCAAAGGCGCATAGGCGTCAAATCGCAACAGAGGATTGAGCCAAAGTACTTTGCGCGAATGCCGTTTGAGCCAACACAGCTCAGAGTCTAGCGTTTGCGCGGGCCCGGTGTCTAAGCCGTCGCTGATCAACAGCACCACCGTGCGCCTGCCTGTGAGCTTTTTGGCATGGTTCAGCCGCAATTCTGCCAAGGACGCGCCCAGCTGCGTGCCGCCTGCAAAGTCTTGAATGCGGGCACTGGCCATGGCCAGCATCTCATCTGGATCCCTTTGTTTGAAGGGCAGCTTCAAATCGGTCAACGCCGTGCCAAACGAAAAAACTTGTCGCGGGTGCTTGCGGCTGGACTGGTGCAAAAAGGCCAGCAGCAACCGCGCATACCGCTCCATCGAGCCTGAGATGTCAACCAAAATCAACAACGGCAGGGGTTGCGCTTGACGTTGCAGGCGAGGCAAATGCCAAGCGTCACCATCGTATTGAGCGGCCAAACGCAAGGTTTGAGCCCCATGGATGCGGTCCCCCTTGCGCCCTGAGCGGGTTCTGCGGCTTTGGATGCGCGGCAGCGGCATGGCAATGGTGCGCGCCAGTTTTTCGACCAACTGGAACTCGCTGGCGCTCAAACTTTGAAAATCAGCGTGTTGCAAGCGCGTTCGATCACTCGCGGTCATGGCCGCATCCCATTGGAGCTGATCTTCTTTGGGTTTAGACGGGTCGTTTTGTTTGTTTTTGCCAGACAGTGCTTCTTGCACGCGTGACTTTCGCGGCAGTCCCTTTGCCGCGGTCGGAGCTTTGGGCAACAGCTGGGACAAGAGCTGCCGAGTCAATTCGGGGTCCTTGAAGAAGGCCGCAAAAAGTTGGTCAAACACCGCGAGGTCTTCGGGCCGACTGACCAGACATGTGCGCAGTGCTGCTGCCAGATCGTCTTTGCGCTCCACGCCTATGAGCAAGATGGCTTCTATGGCAAGGCTGATTTTGGAAGAATCTAGCGGCAATCCCGCCCTGCGCAACGCGCGGGAAAAACCTGTGATGTTGTCACCCAGTTTGCCGCTACGGGCGTCTCCCAGTCGCATCAAAGGTGGGCCTCAGAGGGACGCAAGGTTGACGGCGGCAGGGGCCAGCAGATCGTTGAGCAAGGGGGTGATGGCCGCAATGTCCTCACGCTGCTTGAACAAAATGCCCGCGGTGTCTTGAATCACCTCGGGGTCCAAAGTCAGGGTGTCCAGCGCGACCAAGGCTTTGGCCCACTCGACGCTTTCCGCAATGCCGGGTGCCCTTTGAAACGCGCTGACAAAGGGCTGGCTTCTGAGACGAGCGACAAACTCTGCCACTTGCTCGCTCAGATGGGCACTGGCCTGCGGGACTTGTGATCGAACCACGGCCAGTTCACGCGCACGATCGGGGTAATCCATCCATTGGTAGAGGCAGCGGCGCTTGACCGCATCATTCAAATCGCGCGTGCGGTTACTGGTCAACAAGGTCACTGGCGTGGCATTGGCGGTGATGGTGCCCAGCTCTGGAATGCTGACTTGGTATTCGCCCAAATACTCCAGCAAAAAGGCTTCAAAGGGTTCATCCGCCCGGTCAACTTCATCGATCAACAACAAGGCGCCAGGCGCGTCCGTTTGCAGCGCTTGCAGCAAGGGGCGTTTGACCAAAAACCGGGGCTGGTAGACCTCACGCTCGAGCTCCTCTGGCGAAACATGGGCCGCCGCCGCTCGCATGTGCAGCAGTTGCGCGGTGTAATTCCATTCGTACAAGGCCTCGCGTTGCTCCATGCCGTCATAGCACTGCAAGCGAATCAGCGGACGGTTCAGCACTTTGGCCAGGGCTTTGGCCAACTCGGTCTTACCAACGCCGGGTTCGCCCTCGAGCAAGAGGGGGCGCTCTAAACGCAGGCTCAAAAAAACGGCGGTGATGAGCCGCCGTTCTGCAAAGTAACCCACACTTTCTAAGGCCAGAGCCAATTGATCAATGGAATCAAAGGTCGTCTGAGCGCTCATCCGTTCGCCTGCTGCACTGCTTTTTGGGTCTGCACAGAGATCAGCTGCGCTCGGTAGGCTTTGGAAGCGTGCAAGTCGGCATTGAGGTCTTGGTCATCAATGGCCACCTGCGCTGCAGACTCGGGCGTGAAGTTTTGGCTCAAGGCCGCTTCAAGCCCTGCATGGCGAAACACACCGCTGCCCGCGCCCGTGATGGCAACGCGCGCACCCGCGGGGGTTTGAGCCACAAAAACGCCGACCAAGGAATAGCGCGATGCAGCTTGCTTGAACTTGGCATAAGCCGACTTGGCTGGAATTGGAAAGTGCACAGCGGTGATGATTTCTCCAGCTTCCAAAGCCGTGGCGTACATGCCCAAGAAAAAATCGTCCGCTGCAATCGTGCGCCGGTCGGTGTGGATGGTCGCACCCAAAGCCAACAGTGCACTGGGGTAGCAGGCAGCTGGGTCGTTGTTGGCGACCGAACCGCCCAGTGTGCCCATGGCACGAACCTGTTTGTCACCAATGCCATTGGCTAAGGCGGCTAACCCAGGAATGCTGTGTTGCACCTCGGCGTGATCTGCCACATCTTGGTGACGCGTCATCGCGCCAATGACAATGTGCTGGCCACTCTTTTGGATGCCCGACAAACTGCTGATGGCGGCTAAGTCCACCACGGTTTCGGGTTGCTGAAGGCGTTGCTTCATGGCGGCGATCATGGTCTGACCCCCGGCCAGCAGTTGCCCCCCCGCTTGCACAGCTTTTTGCACATCGGGCAAAGTTGCAGGGCGTTGGTAGTCGAATGCGTACATGAAGGATTCTCCGAAAATTTAGGCCGTGGCTTTGGCCGATTGAATGGCTTGCCAGACGCGGTGAGGCGTTGCGGGCATGTCAAAGTCTCTGACCCCTAGTGGGGCCAAGGCATCCAGCACGGCATTGATCACTGCAGGGGGCGAGCCAATCGCGCCGGCTTCGCCGCATCCTTTGGTCCCTAACGGGTTGGTGGTGCAGGGTGTGCATTCGTGACCGATAACAAAGTCTGGAAAATCATCGGCGCGCGGCATGGTGTAGTCCATGAATGAGCCAGTCAAGAGCTGACCCGTTTCCTTGTCGTAAACACAATGCTCCATCAAGGCCTGACCGATGCCTTGCACCAAGCCGCCATGCACCTGGCCCTCCACGATCATGGGGTTGATGATGGTGCCAAAGTCGTCCACGGCCGTGAATTTGGCGATGGTGGTCAAACCCGTCTGGGGATCGATTTCGACTTCACAAATGTAGGTCCCGGCCGGAAAGGTGAAATTGGTCGGGTCATAAAAAGCGGTTTCGTTCAAGCCTGGCTCGAGCTTGTCGAGCGGGTAGTTGTGGGGAACATAGGCCGTCAGGGCCACCGTGCCAAATGGGATTTTTTTGTCAGTGCCTTTGACGCTGAATTCGCCGTTGGCAAAGTCAATGTCAGCGTCACCCGCTTCCATCAGGTGGGCTGCAATTTTCTTGGCTTTGGCTTCAATTTTGTCCAGGGCGCGCATGATGGCTGCACCGCCCACAGAAATGGAGCGCGAGCCGTAGGTGCCCATGCCAAAGGGCACACGACCCGTGTCGCCGTGGACAATGTCGACATTGTCAACAGGTATGCCCAGCCGCGCCGCCACGACCTGCGCAAACGTTGTTTCGTGTCCTTGGCCGTGGCTGTGCGAGCCCGTGAAAACGGTCACACTGCCTGTGGGGTGGACGCGAACTTCACCGCACTCAAACAAACCAGCGCGGGCACCCAAAGCACCCGCCACGTTGCTGGGCGCTAGTCCGCAAGCTTCGATGTAACTGGAGTAACCGATGCCGCGCAACAAGCCCTTGGCCGCACTGGCCGCTTTGCGCTCGGAAAAACCCGCCACATCGCCAAGCTGGTTGGCATGGTTCATCAAGGCATGAAAATCGCCGGTGTCGTATTGCAGTGCAACCGGTGTTTGGTAGGGGAACTGGGTGATGAAGTTTTTGCTGCGAATGGCGTCTTGGCTCATGCCCAATTCAAAGGCTGCACGCGAGACGATGCGCTCGAGCAAATACGTGGCTTCAGGTCGACCCGCGCCGCGGTAGGCATCGACGGGGGCTGTGTTGGTGAACCAAGCGTCGACCTCCACGTAGACCAGGGGCGTTGCGTATTGGCCTGCCAAAAGCGTGGCGTACAAAATGGTGGGGACGGCGGTGGAAAACGTGGACAAATAAGCGCCCAAATTGGCGTCAGTGTGCACGCGCAAGGCCAAAAATTTGCCATCTTTGTCCAAGGCCAATTCGGCATGACTGGCATGGTCACGGCCGTGGGCGTCGCTTAAAAAAGCCTCAGAGCGGTCGCAAGTCCATTTGATGTTGCGGTTGAGTTTTTTGGATGCCCAAGTCAGGCACACATCTTCGGCGTAGAGGTAAATCTTGGCGCCAAAACCACCCCCCACATCTGGCGCAATCACGCGTACTTTGTGTTCGGGCAATCCCAGAACAAACGCGGTCATGAGCAGGCGTTCCACATGGGGGTTTTGATTCGATACATACAGCGTGTATTCGTCGCTGGCGCGGTTGTAGCTGCCGATCGCAGCGCGTGGCTCCATGGGGTTAGGCGCCAAACGGTTGTTGATCAAGTCGAGCTTGGTGATGTGGGCAGCACCGACGAAGGCCGCATCAACAGCGGCTTTTTCGCCAATCGCCCATTTGTAGCAATGGTTGTCGGGTGCCTCACCGTGCAAGGCCGTGGCGTTACGAGCTTCGCGCACATCCACCACAGCGGGCAAAACGTCGTATTCCACGCCCACCAATTCAGCAGCGTTCTTGGCTTGTTCCAATGTTTCTGCCACCACCATGGCCACATGGTCGCCCACATAGCGCACTTTGCCATTGGCCAAGATGGGGTGCGGTGGCTCCTTCATGGGTTGGCCGCTGGTGTCGGTGATCAACCAGCCGCAAGGCAAGCCATTGATCTTGGCATCCACCACGTCAGCACCATCCAAAATGGCCACCACACCGGGCGCAGCCAAGGCGCTCGCCTTGTCAATTCGCAAGATGTTGGCATGGGCATGGGGAGAGCGCACAAACACGGCGTGCGTCATGTTCTCTAGGCGAATGTCGTCGGTGTAGTTGCCCGCACCCGTGAGGAAGCGGTAGTCTTCCTTGCGGCGCAAGGCCTCGCCAATGTGGGGAAGTTTGGAAAAATCAGATGCACCCATGATCCACTCCTTAAGCTTTCATGGCTGCAGCACCATGCTGCACAGCCTTGATGATGTTTTGATAGCCCGTGCAACGGCATAGATTGCCTTCAAGCAAGGCGCGAATCTCAATCGCGCTGGCGTTGGGGTGGTTGTTGCAAATATCCACCGCACTCATGACCATGCCAGGCGTGCAAAAGCCGCACTGCAGGCCATGACATTCTTTGAAAGACGCTTGCATGGGATGCATGGTGCCATCGGCTTGCGCCATGCCTTCAATGGTGGTGACCTGTGCACCTTGGGCTTGTGCCAAGAGCATGTTGCACGACTTCACTGCACGTCCATTGACATGCACTGTGCATGCCCCGCATTGGGCGGTGTCGCATCCCACATGGGTGCCTGTGAGTTTGAGTTGCTCACGCAATGCTTGAACCAGCAATGTGTTGGGCGGGGCCTCCACCGTGACGTTTTTTCCATTGACTTGCATTTGAACCTGCATGCATGACTCCTCTGTTAAATATCGAAATAGTGGATCATGAGAGTCCAAGGCCTTCACTTGGTGATTTCCCCAGTCGGGTCAACAACTTGGCGATGGGTATAAAAAAAGCCGCCTCAAAAGGCGGCTTTGTCGTTTCAACGCGCCAGGCGCGAGCACTGGTTTAGGCGAAGTTGCTTTCAGCAAATGACCAGTTCACCAGTTGGTCGAAGAAGGTTTCAACGAACTTAGGGCGCATGTTGCGGTAGTCGATGTAGTAGGCGTGTTCCCAAACGTCCACAGTCAACAAAGCAGTGTCACCCGTGGTCAATGGCGTGCCAGCAGCGCCCATGTTGACGATGTCCACCGAGCCGTCCGCCTTTTTGACCAACCAAGTCCAACCTGAGCCGAAGTTACCCACAGCGCTTTTGACAAAAGCCTCTTTGAACGCGGCGTAGCTGCCAAATTTGGCGTTGATGGCTGCGGCCAATGCGCCTGTGGGTTCACCGCCACCGTGAGGCTTCATGCAGTTCCAAAAGAAGGTGTGGTTCCAAATCTGAGCCGAGTTGTTGTAGATGCCACCGCTGGACTTCTTGATGATGTCTTCTAAGGCCATGCCTTCAAACTCGGTCCCTTTTTGCAGGTTGTTCAAGTTCACCACATACGCGTTGTGGTGCTTGCCGTGGTGAAACTCCAGAGTTTCTTGGCTGTAGTGAGGGGCCAATGCGTCGATGGCATAAGGCAGTGCGGGGAGCGTGTGTTCCATGAAGTCCTCTTGTGAAAAAAATGTGATTGTAAAAACTAAATGCGTCGTTTGGCCGCGACGCTCAAATCAACCACGCCATCGGCAAGGGTTGCTTGAAGCGCTTGGCCTTGGGAAGTCTGCGCCACAGATGTGACAGCTTGACCATCGAGGTCGCTGAGCCAGGCGAAACCTCGTTGCAACACAAGTTGAGGGTCGAGCAGCTCAAGGCGTAATGCGGCGCGTTGCAGACGTTCACGGGCGGTGACGGGGGTTTGCAGCGCACCACGGGAGAGGCCGCTGGCCAGGGTGGCCAGCACGTTGTGGCAACCTTGGCTGCGCATACGTACCGCTTGGCTGAGGCTTTGTTGAAAACGCAAGAGTCGAATTTTTTCGGCGCTCAGAACTTCTGACGGACGGCCCAAGCGCGCTTGAACACGGTCTAGGCGTTGCGCTTGGGTGTCGAGTTGACGATGGGAAAGGGTTTGCATCGCGCCGCCCCACATCTGCAGGTGGGCCATCAGCTCTGCTTGCGGCAGCGCACACATTTCAGCGGCGGCGGTGGGTGTGGGGGCTCGCAGGTCGGCACAAAAGTCGGCCATGGTGAAGTCGGTTTCGTGGCCTACGCCACTGATGATCGGCACGGGGCTGCTGACAATGACTCGGGCCAAGTTTTCATCATTGAAGGCCCACAGGTCTTCCATCGAGCCGCCACCGCGCACCAACAAGATGACGTCGATGCCGGGCTGCTGTCCTAGCTGTTGCAGCGCTTGTGCCAAGTTGGCAGGCGCGTCTGGCCCTTGCACCAACGACGGGGCCAGCACCACGGGAATGTGCGGCACACGTCGCTGCAATGCGGTGGCAACGTCATGCAAAGCAGCGGCACCAAGAGAGGTCACCACGCCGATGCCACGCGGCATGGTTTTGACGGGGCGTTTGCGTTCAGCGTCAAACAAGCCCTCAGCTTCTAGCTTGGCTTTGAGTTTTAAAAACTGTTCAAACCACGCGCCCTGCCCCGCGCGACGCATGTTTTCAACCACCAATTGAAGCTCGCCTCGCGGTTGGTAGACACCCAAACGCCCACGAATTTCGACCAATTCCCCGTCCACAGGCCGAAAGTCGAGCATTTGCGCGGCACGCTTGAACATGGCGCATCGCAACTGCCCTCTTTCATCCTTGAGGGTGAAGTAACAATGACCGCTGGCCGCCAGCGTGAAGCCTGAAATCTCGCCTCGGACCGCGACTGGATTAAATCGGCTGTCCAAGACCTCAGCAACGGCGAGGCACAGAGCACCAACTGCCCATACACGGGGCATCAAACCTAGTGATTCTTGGGCCGGCATGCAAGACTCATCCACAAAATAATTGAATGTTTATTTTTCATTTGCAAATCAACAAAATCACCAATCTTCGTAGCAAGTCATTGATTTTAAAGGGATTTTTATCGCTCATTTTTGAGTCAATTTGATGAATCCGCCCATTTAAGCGGCTTCGGCGGCCATACGCTGATGCTTATCCCCAAAGTTATCCACAGTTCATGTGGATGAGAGGGTGGGCCATAATCACCCCACACACAATATTCTGGAGTGTTGGCTTTGTTCACCATCATACAAGCGGCTGGTTGGCCGATTTGGCCCCTTTTGATCTGCTCCATTGTGGCTTTGGCCTTGATCATTGAGCGCATGATGAGCCTGCGCCGGCATTTGGTCGCACCGGAGGGTTTGCTGGAACAAGCGATGCAAGCCTCGCGCGACAACTTACCTTCACAAGAAGCCACGCAGCAATTGCAGGATCACTCCGTCTTGGGTCGCATCTTGGCGGGTGGCTTACTCGCCATGACCGCTGAGCCACTCATCAGTGCAGAGGATTTGCGCTCGAGCATGGAGTCTGCTGGCCGAAAGGCTGCCCATGATTTGGAACGGTATTTGGTGGCTTTGGCCACGATCGCTTCCGCAGCCCCTTTGCTGGGTTTATTGGGCACGGTCATTGGCATGATTGAAATCTTTGGCTCGCAAGCCCCAGGCACCAGCAACCCTGTGCAATTGGCGCAAGGCATATCGATTGCGCTCTACAACACAGCGTTTGGTTTGATCGTGGCGATTCCGGCCCTGATGTTTTGGCGCTACTTGCGCGGCCGCGTGGATGCGTATGTGCTGGGTTTGGAGTTAGACGCTGAGCGCTTTGTGCGCCATTTGCTCGCGATGCGCGCACGTTTGAAATAACAGGCGTGCCACCTCATGGTTATGAAATTTCATCGCGACAAGAGCCCCGAGCCGGAAATCAACCTGATTCCTTTCATTGACATTTTGTTGGTGGTGGTGATCTTTTTGATGCTCTCCACCACTTACAGCAAGTTCACTGAGCTGCAACTCAACTTGCCCGTGGCTGATGCACCGGCGCCCAAAGAACACCCGCGCGAGGTGATTGTGGCCATCAGCAGCGAAGGCCAATTCAGTGTGAACCGCAACGTGGTGCAGACGCGAGATGTGCAGGGCTTGAGCCAAGCGCTGGCCAGAGCCACGCAGAGTATTGACAGCCCCATGATCATCATCAGTGCCGACGCTCAGGCCAGCCACCAATCGGTGATGATGGTGATGGAAGCGGCCCGCCGCAATGGCTTGAACCAACTCACCTTCGCAGCACAGTCGCCAAGCGGAAAAGTCGACTGACTCGCATGAGTGGCATGCGCACAGCAATGAGCCGCGCGTTGATCCGTGCATGGAATGGCCAAGGCGGGTGGGGCCAAACGCTTGCCTTTGTTTTACTGCCCTTGAGTTGGCTGTTTGCTGGCCTGGTCATGATCCGCCGCGCCCTCTATCAAAACGGTTTTTACCGCCAACACATGCTGCCCGTACCCGTGATTGTGGTGGGCAATGTGATGGTGGGGGGCGTGGGCAAAACGCCCATCACCATGGCCTTGGTGAACCACTTGAAAACACGAGGCCTCAGCGTGGGCGTGTTGTCCCGCGGCTACGGCCGCATGACCAACAGCACCGTGGCTGTGTCCCCATCCAGCCAATCACACAACGTGGGCGATGAGCCCTTGCTGATAGCCCGAAGCTGCCGGGTGCCGGTGTTTGTTGGCAACAACCGTGTGGATGCAGGCCGAGCACTGCTTGCCCTGCACCCCGATGTGCAAGTGCTGGTGTGTGACGACGGCTTGCAGCATTGGCCACTCGCACGCGACCTTGAGTTGTGTGTGTTTGACGAACGCGGCGTGGGCAATGGCCTCATGCTTCCAGCTGGCCCTCTCAGGGAGGCCTGGCCTCGCAAACCTTGGCCGCACGCTTCATCGGGCAAGGACGTGCCGTGCTGGGTGTTGAACACGGGGGGGCAAACTGGCGCCAACGAGCTGGCCGTGCAACGCCAACTGGCCGACTACGCCCTACAAGCAGATGGCACGCAACGCGCGCTCAGCAGTTGGGGTCAAACGCCCGTGCAAGCCTTGGCTGGCATTGCCAAACCTGATCAGTTTTTTGCCATGCTGCGGGATCAAGGCTTGAACCTCTGCCACACCATGGCCTTGGCAGACCACGCGGATTTAGCAACAATCAGCATCGACACATCTTTAGGCGATGTGTTGTGCACCGAAAAAGACGCTGTCAAGCTCTGGGCACATCACCCACACGCGTGGTCTGTGCCCCTGCAAACCACGTTACCGACCGATCTGCTGTCTGCCATCGATATGCATCTGGCAGCGGCTCAACACGCCAAGTTATCATCACCCCATGGACACCAAACTGCTTGAACTCTTGGTCTGCCCTGTGACCAAAGGCCCACTGGAATTGAAACGCGACACACAAGAGCTGGTCTCTCGCAGCGCACGCTTGGCATACCCCATTCGCGACGGCATTGCGGTGTTGCTAGAAAACGAAGCCCGCCCCCTGAGTGACGCCGAACTGGAAACGTGAATGTCGTTTTGCGTTCTTATTCCAGCGCGCATGGCGTCGTCGCGCTTGCCCGAAAAGCCACTGGCCGACATTGCTGGTTTGCCCATGGTGGTGCGCGTGGCGCAACGCGCCAAGCTGTCTGCCGCTTCACGCGTTGTGGTGGCCGCAGACGATGCGCGCATCGTGGCCGCCTGCCAAGCGCATGGCATTGATGCGCTGCTGACCCGCACCGACCACCCCTCTGGCAGTGACCGCTTGGCCCAAGCCTGTGACTTGCTGGACCTTCAAGACAGTGACATGGTGGTGAATGTGCAAGGCGACGAACCCCTGATTGACCCCGCATCGATTGACGCCGCAGCCAAGCTGCTGCAAAACCGGATCGATTGCAGCATGAGCACGCTGGCCCACCCCATCGACAACGTCGAAGACTTTACCAATCCGAATGTGGTCAAAGTGGTGCTCGATGCTCACAACACGGCGATGTATTTCAGCCGTGCGCCCATCTCCTGGTGGCGTGATGGCGGCATCACTGCCTTGCCCAAGCCTGCACCCCTGCGCCATGTGGGCTTGTATGGCTACCGCGTAGGTTTTTTGCGTGAGTTCCCCCACTTGGCGCAAGCGCCCATGGAGTTGACCGAGTCGCTTGAACAGCTGCGCGCCTTGTGGCATGGCCACCGCATTGCCGTGCACGTCACAGCCCACTCACCCGGCCCCGGCGTGGACACACCTGAAGATTTGGCCAAGGTCAGAGCCCTATTGCGCTAGTCCACGTCCGCTTTTTTTGGCGAGCCCGTGATATCCTTGCATAAGTAATAAAACGTATAAATAATGAAGAAGGAACAAGCATGAGACTGATTTTGTTGGGCGCCCCCGGTGCTGGAAAAGGCACACAAGCCACCTTCATTTGCCAAAAGTACGGCATTCCCCAAATCTCCACCGGCGACATGTTGCGTGCTGCGGTGAAAGCTGGTACCCAACTAGGCATTGAAGCCAAAAAAGTCATGGATGCTGGTGGCTTGGTGAGTGACGAGCTCATCATCAATTTGGTCAAAGAGCGCATCACCGAGTCCGATTGCGCCAACGGTTTTTTGTTTGACGGTTTCCCACGCACCATTCCACAAGCCGATGCCATGAAAGCAGCAGGTGTCAAACTGGACTATGTGTTGGAAATCGATGTGCCTTTTGATGCCATCATCGAGCGCATGAGCGGTCGACGCTCACACCCTGCTTCTGGCCGCACTTACCACGTCAAGTTCAACCCACCCAAAGTGGAAGGCAAAGACGACGAAACTGGCGAACCCTTGGTGCAACGTGCCGACGACCATGAAGAAACCGTCAAGAAACGTTTGGACGTTTACAGCGCCCAAACCCGCCCCTTGGTCGACTACTACTCTGGTTGGGCCAAAGCCGACGCGGCTGCGGCACCTAAGTACCGCGCCATCAGCGGCACAGGCTCTGTCGAGGAAATCAAAGAACGCGCTTTCCAAGCCCTCTCGGCTTGAGCCTGCTTGCACTGTTTTGCCCAACAGCCGCTCTGATGAGCGGCTTTTTTTTAGGTCGACTGCGCCATCAAATGCAGCTGCAAAGCCACCCGGGCTTGCACTGCCGTCAATGAGCCCGCATGCGGCAACACATCCGCCACACGTGACTGCACGCCACCCTGCGCACAACGCGAGGCACGCAACACAAAGACACCCTGCTTGTGCGCGTCCAACAACGCAGCCTCTAATTGATGATGCAAAGTGCCGTTGCCTGTGCCTGCCACCACCCAGCCTTGGGGGGCATCGTGCGCCATCAAGCTGCGCACGTGGCGGCCATCCGCGCCAACGTGGTTGAACACAAGCTCAACGCGCGGCCACTGCTGACAAACCAAGACCTTGGCAACACTGGGCACCGCCAGATGAGCGGGATGCACGACATTGACTTGTGAAGTGAATGGGTTGCGTTGGTGGCTGTGGCTTTTTTGTATGCCAAGCCCTGCATGCACATGGCTGGCACACACCACCGCCACGCCTGTGGCGTCAGGCTGTTGCACCCAAGCCAAAGCATCTTTGAGATTGCCTGGCCCGTCACTGTCGCGCGCATTGGCGGGCAACATGGCGCAAGTCAGGGCAACTGGTTTGATGGGCTGCAACACCGTTTGCAAAAAATACGCCGTTTCTTCCAGCGTGTCTGTGCCGTGGGTGATGACCACGCCTTGCACATCCTCATGCGCCAACCAATGCGCCACTCTGCCCAGCAGGTTTTGCCAAATGGCAAACGACATGTCTTTGCTGTCGATTTGGGCCACTTGTTCGCTCAGCAGTTCAACGCCTTCAAAAGCCTGACCTTGCAGCAAATCAGCCACCCCCACTTGTGCTGCTGAATAGTGATGCGGCCTTGCGGCATCAGAGGCCAAGCCCGCAATCGTGCCACCTGTGGCTAAAACAACGATTTTTTTAGTTTTTTTTGCATTCATAGCTTGCCAAACTTAAAAAGCTGGTTAAAAATACAGTTACTGGATATGCAAACAGTTGCAATCCCCAACACTCACATTGTGCAGGAGTCAGACTGATGATTGAAATGCCAAAACTCACCGCCCGTCAGCAGCAGATTCTGGAGCTCATCCAGTCTGCCATTGCCAACACCGGCTCGCCCCCTACCCGTGCTGAGATTGCGGCAGAGCTTGGCTTCAAGTCAGCCAATGCCGCAGAGGAACACTTGCAAGCCTTGGCTCGCAAAGGTACTATCGAGTTAGTCAGCGGCACCTCGCGCGGCATTCGCCTCAAAGGCGGCAATCCACGCAACCAACAAGAAGGCATGTTCAGCACCTCGCCTTTGGGCTTCTCATTGCCGCTGGTGGGACGTGTGGCAGCAGGCTCGCCCATCTTGGCCCAAGAACATGTTGACCAAACTTTTTTTGTGGAAAGCAGCTTGTTCCAACGCAAGCCCGACTATCTGCTGCGTGTGCGCGGTATGTCCATGCGCGACGCCGGCATCATGGACGGCGACTTGCTGGCAGTGCAGTCCACCCGCGACGCCAAAAATGGCCAAATCGTGGTGGCCCGCTTGGGCGAAGACGTGACCGTCAAGCGTTTTCGCAAAACTGCCAGCCACATCGAGCTGCTCGCCGAAAACCCCGACTTCAAAACCATCGTGGTCGAACCCGGTGAGCCCTTTGAAATTGAGGGTCTGGCCGTCGGCCTGATCCGTAACACCATGATGATGTAAAGAAAGAAACGACCATGAGCCTCGCACTTTTTGGCGCCTATCGCCTCATAAATCCTCTGCAAAACCTGGCCCGCAGCTTCATGCCCGCCCAAGCCTTGCAAAGCGCCCGACGACCCTTGCCCTTACGCGTGGCACGCGTGATGGAAGACCAACACAACCGCAGCAACGCAGGCCGCATGGTGATCTCTGGCCGCATGGCCGATGTGTGCGCCGAACTTGACCGTCTCGCCGAGCTTGAAAACCGTCACTGAGCGTCATTTCACAAGGCACAATTGGGGGATGAATATTGTCATCCTCGACGACTACCAAGATGTCGTACGCAAACTCAATTGCGCCTCCAAATTAGAAGCTTTTCCCGCCAAGGTCTACACCAACACCATCAAAGGTGTTGGGCAGTTATCCGTCAGGCTCAAAGATGCTGAAGTTCTGGTGCTCATTCGTGAGCGCACGCAACTTTCTAAGCAGTTGCTAGAAAAGCTACCCAAACTCAAGCTCATCTCACAAACGGGCAAAGTTGGCAGTCATATTGATGTGGCCGCCTGCACCGAACGTGGCATTGCAGTGGCCGAAGGTTTTGGTTCTCCAGTAGCCCCCGCAGAGTTGACATGGGCCTTGATCATGGCCGCCATGCGCCGCCTGCCCCAATACATCAGCAATCTCAAGCATGGTGCATGGCAACAGTCAGGGCTCAAAGCCGGCTCTATGCCCACCAACTTTGGTTTAGGTCAAGTCTTGCGCGGCAAAACACTGGGCATTTGGGGTTATGGCAAAACGGGTGAGTTGTTGGCAGGCTACGGCAAAGCGTTTGGCATGCGGGTCATGATATGGGGCAGCGATGCCTCGCGTGAACGCGCAGCGAAAGATGGATTAACCGTAGCCAGTTCACGTGAAGCGTTCTTTGAGGAATCTGACGTACTCACTTTGCACCTGCGCTTGGTGGATGCAACACGTGGCATCGTCAAACAAGCCGACTTGGCCCGCATGAAACCCACATCTCTGTTGGTGAACACCTCAAGAGCCGAACTGATCGAACCAGATGCACTCATCACAGGCCTCAACCGTGGTCGCCCAGGCATGGCGGCAATTGATGTCTTTGAAAGCGAACCCATCATGCAAGGCCACGCACTGCTGCGTCTAGAGAACTGCATCTGCACCCCCCACCTCGGCTATGTGGAGCAAGACAGCTACGAGCTGTATTTTGGAACTGCCTTTGACAATGTGGTGAACTTCATCAAGGGCACCCCCACCCACATCGTCAACCCCGGCGCCTTGCAGGTGCGCCGCTGACATTCAATTTCAATCCAACCAAGATTCTTCCCACGCGCGAGACCCTATTTCAATAGGTCTCGCGTGTGACAAACTTTCAATTTCAGGTCACCCAAAAGACAGGCTATGGACGATCCAATTCTTAACATCGAAGAACGCGAGGCCATCAACGCAGGACGTTGGTTTTCTTCCCTCTCACCTTCACTACGACACGACATTCTTCGATGCGCTTACGTCAAACGATGCAAAGACAGCGACTTGATCGCCGCACGCGGCGACCCAGCCGAGGAGTGGATGGCGTGTGCGCGTGGCGCGGTGCGTGTGAGCTCCACCTCGCTGTCGGGCAAACAAATCACCTTCACTTATGTGGAGCCGGGCATTTGGTTTGGCGATGTGGCGATTCTGGACGGAGACCGCCGCACGCACGATGTGTACGCGCATGGCGAGACCACCATTTTGTGTGTGGCCAAAGCCGACTTCCAAAAAATTCTCAGCCAGCATGTGGAATTTTACGAAGCCATGTTGCGCTTGCAAGCACGCCGCATTCGCCAGTTGTTTGGTTTGGTAGAAGACCTCAACACCCTGCCCTTGCGTTCGCGCTTGGCCAAGCAACTGCTGCACTTGGCGCGCAGCTATGGCGTACCTTGCTTGAACAATGGTCAAGAAATTCGCATTGGTTTGCATTTGGCACAGGAAGAGTTGGCGCAACTCTTAGGCGCCTCACGCCAACGTGTGAACCAAGAACTCAAATCCATGGAGCGCGAACAAGCCATCCGCATCGAACAAGGCGGTTTGGTGATTCGCAACCGCAACGCCTTGCTGCAGATCAGCGAAGCCGACCACTGACAGGACCCTCCGCATGAGCCGGGACGACACATCCACATCCCAGCCCATGCAAACGTCGCACAGCGTGGACACAGCGGCGCTTTGCACATGGTTGCACGCCAACTTGCCCGGCTTTGAAGGCCCCATCTCGCTGGTGCCCTTCAAAGGCGGACAGTCCAACCCCACTTACCAACTCATCACGCCAGGGCGCAGCTTTGTGCTTCGCACCAAGCCCGGCCCAGTGGCCAAACTACTGCCCTCGGCCCACGCGATTGAGCGCGAGTTCAAGGTGATGCAAGGTCTTCAAGGCACCGATGTGCCAGTGCCACACATGCATGTGCTGTGCGAAGACGAGTCCATCATCGGACGCGCTTTTTACGTGATGGCGTTTGTGCAAGGTCGTGTGCTGTGGGACCAAACCCTGCCGGGCATGACCCACACCGAACGTGGTGCGATTTACGATGAAATGAACCGCGTCATGGCGGCACTTCACACGGTGAAATTTGCCGAACGCGGGCTGGAAAGCTATGGTCGCCCCGGCAATTATTTTGAACGACAAATTGGTCGCTGGAGCAAACAATACCTGGCCTCGGTCACGCAGCCCATTGCCGAGATGGACCAGCTCATGGCGTGGCTGCCGGCCAACATGCCTGCAAGCGCACTGGATGCCAGCCAGGTGAGCATCGTGCACGGCGACTACCGCCTTGACAACCTCATGTTTCACCCCACGGAGCCCCGTGTGTTGGCCGTGCTCGATTGGGAGCTCTCCACCCTCGGGCACCCGCTGGCTGACTTCAGCTATCACTGTATGGGCTGGCATATTCCGCCCGGTACCTTCCGTGGCATTGGCGGCGTTGACATTGCCGCCCTTGGCATTCCCAGCGAGAGCGACAACATCCACCGCTATTGCGACCGCACAGGCTTAGCCACCCCAGCCGATCTGAAAGCAGACTGGAACTTTTACCTCGCCTACAACATGTTCCGCATGGCGGCCATTTTGCAAGGCATAGCCAAACGCGTAGAAGCCGGAACAGCATCCAGCGACGAGGCCAAAGCCAACGGCGCGGCAGCGCGCCCGATGGCCAAGCTGGCCTGGCAATTTGCGCAACAGGCCTAAAACAAAACAACAAGGAAAACATCCCATGAATTTTGATTACAGCGACAAAGTCAAAGACCTGCAAACACGCTTGCTTGCCTTCATGGACACGTACATCTACCCCAATGAAACGCGCTTCTTTGAAGAGATTGCAGCCAACCGCGCCAAGGGCAACGCATGGGTTCCCACAGCGCTGGTGGAAGAACTCAAGCCCAAGGCCCGCGCCGCTGGTTTGTGGAATTTGTTCATCCCTCACAGCCCACGGGTGCCCGATGGCTTGAGCAATCTGGAATACGCGCCCTTGTGCGAAATCATGGGTCGCGTGTCCTTTGCTGCCGAGGTGTTCAATTCCTCCGCCCCCGACACAGGCAACATGGAGACCTTTGAGCGCTACGCCAGCGAAGCCCTGAAAGTGCAATGGCTGGAGCCTTTGCTGCGGGGCGATATTCGCTCTGCGTTTTTGATGACCGAGCCCGCGGTGGCTTCGTCAGACGCCACCAACATCCAATGCAGCATCGTGCGCGAGGGCAACACGTACGTCATCAACGGCACCAAGTGGTGGAGCTCTGGTGCGGGCGACCCACGCTGCGCGGTGTACATCGTGATGGGCAAGACAGACCCCAACGCGCCCAAGCATGCCCAGCAAAGCATGGTGGTCGTGCCAGCCAACACCCCAGGCGTGAAAGTGATTCGCCCCTTGAGCGTGTTTGGCTATGACGATGCGCCCCATGGCCACATGGAAGTCACCCTCACGAATGTGCGTGTGCCAGTTGAAAACCTGCTGCTGGGTGAAGGCCGAGGCTTTGAGATTGCCCAAGGCCGCTTAGGCCCAGGCCGCATCCACCATTGCATGCGCTCGATTGGTGCAGCAGAACGCGCGCTTGAGCTGATGTGCCAGCGCCTCAACAGCCGAGTGGCCTTTGGCAAGCCCTTGTCAGCCCAAGGCGTGTGGCATGAGCGCATTGCCAACGCCCGCATCATGATTGAGCAAGCCCGTTTGCTCACCCTCAAAGCCGCCTACATGATGGACACCGTGGGCAACAAGGACGCACGTGCAGAGATTGCCATGATCAAGGTGATTGCACCCAACATGGCCAGCCAAGTGATCGACTGGGCCATCCAAGCCCATGGTGCAGCGGGCATATCGGATGACTTTCCGCTTGCTTATGCTTATTGCACCCAACGCTGGTTGCGCTTGGCCGATGGCCCTGACGAAGTGCATCGCCAATCCATTGCTAAACTCGAGCTGGCAAAGCACATCGCTGCCGCCTCTCAAGACATCGAAATGCCCATCACCCGAGGCAGTTAAGGAATACCAATGATTGACGTTTATTCATGGGCCACGCCCAACGGCCACAAAGTGCACATCATGCTCGAGGAGTGTGGCTTGCGATTAGGCCGTGACTGGCTGGCACACCCCATCAACATTGGCAAAGGTGACCAGTTCACACCTGAATTTTTGAAGATCAGCCCCAACAACAAAATCCCAGCTCTTGTGGATCCGCATGGGCCGGACGGCAAACCCATCAACGTGTTTGAGTCGGGCGCGATTTTGTTGTACCTCGCCTCGAAGACGGGCAAGTTCTTGCCCAAGAGCGACCGCGCCAAGTTTGACGTGCTGCAATGGCTGATGTTTCAAATGGGTGGCGTGGGCCCCATGCTGGGTCAGGCACACCACTTTCGCATCTATGCGCCAGAGAAGGTGGAATATGCCTACAACCGCTACACCAACGAAGCCAAACGTTTGTACGGCGTGATGGACAGGCAACTGCAATCAACCAAGTTCATCGCAGGCAGCAGCTACAGCATCGCCGACATTGCCATCTTCCCGTGGCTACGCAGCTGGCAAAACCAGGGAATTGATTGGGCCGACTACCCTCACCTCAAAGCGTGGTTTGATTTGATTGCCGCTCGTCCCGCTGTTCAGCGCGGGGTTCAGGTGTTGGCTGATTTGCGCAAGCCTTTGTACGACAACCAGGCCAAAGAGGTGTTGTTTGGCGCAGCTCAGTACGAAAAACGTTAAGGTGTGACGCTGAAAGCACAGCGCGTTTCACTTGAAAAGCACGCTGCATCAAAAGCAACAAAAGCGCCTTGACGGTTCGGCTTCATTTGCGACACATAGCCACCCAACGGTGAATAAGGATTGGCTGGCAAGGCCAATTCTGTGCCGTTCATGTTGATCAGGTTCAGTTGAGATGCGGGTTGGTTTCTTGCTGGCAGCTCATAGCGTAAGACGCTCATGCTGGTGGCAGAAGCAGCGCTCTCCAATGGCACATTTTTGGTCAACACATACAAGTACGTCTCTGTTTCTATCACGTCGTACAACTGTGCGCTGATGCCATTGGACAAGCGACTCTCAAACACATTCGAGACGCCTGTTGAATGATTCAAATAGTAAAAACCTGAGCCATTGTTTTTCAGATAGACCATCGTGGTGTTCAATACAGCACCACTGCCACCAATGACCAAATCAGGTTTGGCATTGGTTCTGGGCAATAAAAATACTTTGCGATGTGACGTGGGGAAGGTATTGACGCCATCTGAACTGGGAATTCGGCTGGTATCTTTGCTCAAGCTCGCAGCACCCAAGCCCCGGCCATCGTTCATCAAAGCAATGGCCTGTCCATTGTCAGAAACGACCAAATCCACATCGCCATCGCCATCGATATCACCGGCCGTCGCCCCCCAAGCCTGCTGCAGAGTAAAGCTCGTTTCTTGTCGCACATAAGTCGATGCATTGGCTTGGCTCATGAAGAGCACTTGCTTAAAAGCCCCAGCGCTGGCGCCACCACACACCACATACACGTCGGGTTTGCCATCACCATTCAAATCGGCTGTGATCGCTTGAACCACGGTGGTACAGACAGATCTGTCTGACAGCAAGGAGGCGCTGGCATCTTCCCAAACACCGTTTGCATTTTTCTTTAAAAAGTATGCCTTGGCACTGCCACCAGACTGACTCACGGCCACGAAAGCCGCATAGCTTCCTTCTTGAAAAAAATCACCAAAGGTGAGTGACTCTGCCACAGAGCTGCCAGACGGCGACGTTGTCGTGATGTTGGGAATTTGGGGCACATCCAAGGCAATGCTGTTTTTATTGGCATAGGAAGTCAAAGCGACGCCCAAGGGCGCAAGCTTTTCCGCCTTGTCACCACCCGCAGATCCACCGCCCCCACCACCACCACATCCCAAAAGACTGGCGAGCAAAAGCAGTTCAAGTAGAAAAACTTTATTTTTTTTCATGTTGCCCCTTTGATCGACCTGATTGAGCTTTACTTGATACCTACCTCTAGGCTTACAAAACAAACTGATAAAGTTGACCTTGTTGTAACCGATTGGTAGCTCGTCATGTTTAAAAAGTTTTTTCTGTTGACCTGCCTGCTCTTGAGTGTTTGGACAGGCGTGCTTGCGCAAGACAAACCCGCTGCATCACGCGCCTTACTGGCCCGACCGCCGCAGTCAGGGACTGAACCCATGCTGCTGCTGGGCCCGAAAAATCGTCCTTACACAGAGATCTTGGTTCACACCACCAAGCTGGACTACTTCGATTGCAAGGGCATCGTTGCGCCGTGGTTTCGCGAGCTTGTGGTGGCTGAGATGAACTACTTTGCCGAATTGGTCGACCTGCCTTTCGTCAAAGGCGATGCTTGCGTGGTGAGCATTGGCACCGACAAAAGCCTGACGCCCGGGCGCATCAACATTCATCTGTACGTGAATGAGCAACGTCTGAACGCCTGTGTGCGCAATGAGCAATGCCCCGTGTTTCGCAGCATCAGCTTGATTCCCAAAGACACCGTGTTGTATCGGTCTTACTTTTTGTCAGACATGTCTCGTAAGCTGATTTCGCAGCAATGCGTGACCGACAAAGGCAAGCTGCACACCGACACCACCTGTTACACCGTTCAGTAAAGCCTTTTTGCCTCTCGGTGCTAAAGCCCCACCTTGAAAAGCCGATCTTGTAGGGATATGCGTTTTTCTATTTCCACATTCTTTGCGTTCACGCTTGTTCTGACAAACCTATTTGGCGCGTCAGCGTGGGCCAGCGACCCTCCCAAAAAGGCAGAAGTCAAAGAGGAGCCCAAAATCATCTATGTGGAAGAGGCTGGAGAACTAGGTCGCCGTGGCAACGTGTACAAGCGAGTGGCCAAACCTAAGTTTGAGGAACCCGAGCCTGTCGCCAAAGCACCGTTTCCTGCGCCTCCAGAGCCGCCTAAGAAGGAAGACTCTGGAAAAAAAGACGATGCTAAAAAGGAAGAGAAGAAGGACGACGGTCATAGCGCCGAGCCCAAGAAAGACGAAAAGAAAAAAGACGACGGCCACGGCGGTGGCCATGGCAAAGAAGCTAAAAAGTCACAAGCCCCTGCTTACAGCGCCGTGTACGACTCGGCTGTGATCAAGCTCGATGTCAACCACCGCCCCTTCACGCCTGTGGCATTCACCAATGCGTACGCCGACTACTTTGTCTGTCACAAGACCATCACAGCCAAGTACCGCGACACCGTGCTGGCCGAGATGAACACATTTGCTGACCGCATGGGCCTTCCCCGCGCCCAAGACATGCCCTGCATGATCAAAGTGGCCAAAGCGAATACAAAATTTCCAGGGTCTCTCTACATTGAGTTTTATGTGGATGACAAGGCAGAAAAGGCATGCATCAAGATGGGCGAATGCGGCGCCACACGCTTGATGATGCTGCACCCCAAAGACAAGACGGGCAAAAAGAGCCAAGAGCTCTACCGATCCTATGTGCTGACGGATGAGAAGAAGTTTCGCCGCGCCAACTTTTGTGTGAGCCCTGCAGGCCAGTTGTTGGGCGAAAAGCACTGCTATGTGGTGTTGAACCCGGATTGGTTGTTCAACTGAGCAGCGGCTTGAAAAAATTGGCCTGTCCGACAGGAATCGAACCTGTGACCCACAACTTAGAAGGTTGTTGCTCTATCCAACTGAGCTACGGACAGAAATGAAAAAAGGCCCCGAAATTCGAGGCCTTTTTTGCTTTTTTGGTCGGGGCGATAGGATTCGAACCTACGACCCTCTGGTCCCAAACCAGATGCGCTACCAGGCTGCGCTACGCCCCGATTCAGCTATTCTAACTCATAATCACTGGATGCTTTCCACTCTAGACACCGCCACGAACCCTCTCAAAGGGGTGCGCGTTCTCACCCTTGCCCTGAACCTGCCCGGCCCCGCCGCCGTGATGCGGCTAAAGGCCATGGGCGCCAAATGCACCAAGCTTGAACCGCTCGCAGCTGCAGGCAAGCACACAGCAGACCCCATGGGCATTTACAAGCCTGCTGCCTATCAAGAAATGCACCAGGGCTTGAAGGTGTTGCAGGCGGAACTGAAGTCAGAACGCGGCCAAGCCGCCCTGCACAAGCAACTCGCGCAAACCGATGTGCTCATCACCTCCTTTCGCCCTTCTGCTTTGGTCAAGCTGGGTTTGACATGGCGAGCGCTACACAAGCGCTACCCCGCCCTGTGTATGGTGAGCATCGTGGGTGCGCTTGGGGAACGTGCTGAAGAGGCTGGGCATGATCTGACCTATCAAGCCGAGGCTGGTTTGGTGAATGGCCTGGATGTACCTGCAAGCTTGTATGCCGACATGAGCGGCGCGTTGTTCGCGACGGAGGCGGTCTTACAAGCGTTGCTGTTGCGTCAACGCCCTGGCCGATCACAAGGCAAAGGGGTGTTTCATGAAGTCGCTTTGAGCCAAGCCTCAGCCTTTGTGGCACTGCCCCGAACATGGGGCCTCACAACGTCCACTGGCGAGGTGGGCGGCGCACACGCTGGCTACAAGGTCTACCCTTGCAAAAACGGGCGAGTGGCTGTGGCGGCACTCGAGCCGCACTTTGCACAACGTTTGTGTGAGGCGGCAGGCTTGGCCCAACAAGCTGCGCTGCAAATGCACAAGCGCACCACGCACCAGGGCATTGCTCAGTTTTTAGCCACGCAAACCCGCGCACAGTTGGACAAGCTCGCCAGCAGCAAAGACATTCCGCTGCACACCTTGCCGCGCTGAAACATGACTCAACAGGGTTTGCAAGCGCTGCAGCGCTGATGCATTCATCCAACGCGGTTCAGCTCCATCAGCTCCATCAGCTCAAATGGCGCAAAGGATGCGCCGCTGCAGGCCAAGGGCTTTCAAAAAAAGGCAGCACCATCTCAGGCGTGACATCGGCAATGCACGCGGGTTGCCATTTGGGTGCATGGTCTTTGTCCACGGCCAATGCCCGTATTCCCTCCACCGTCTCGCTGCGCACACCACGACGCGACAGATGGTCGGTTTGAAAACAATGACGCACCAAATCGCGCTCCATGCGCAAGGCGTCAGCCAATGTCATGTGGCGACCACGACGAATTTGCTCTAGCGTGACGCACAACATCAAGGGCGACTGAAGCTGCAGAGCCTTCAAGGTGTGCACCGACCAGTCATCTGTGCCCTGCAAGGCTTGCTCGATTGCAGCCACAGTGGGTAAACCAAACACCGTGTCGGTGGGCGCACTGCGCCATGCAGGCGAGATGGCCAGCGCTTGTTCTGTGGTCGCCTTGCCGTGTTGATGAAGCCAGGCCACCACAGCCTCACCACTGGCCCAGTCTTGCTGACACAATGCGTCCCACATCGCAGGCAAGGCAGATGAATCGACGCACACATCAGCCAAACCCACATGCAGCGATTCGCCAGCGCGCAACACATGGCCCGTCAGCGCTAAATACTCGCCCATGTGGGCTGGGCAATTGGGCCCGTGGCAACGGCTTAAGAAAAAACCGCCCCCTACATCGGGGAACAAACCAATGTGCGTCTCAGGCATGGCCATCTTGGTGCGCTCGGTGACCACCCGCAAGGCAGCACCTTGGCTGATGCCCATGCCGCCGCCCATGACAATGCCATCCATCAACGCGATGTAGGGCTTGGCGTAGTGTTGAATCAAATGGTTGAGGCTGTACTCCTCGGTGAAGAAATCCTCCAAGGTCACATCGCCGCTGAGCGCCGCTTGGTGGAAATAGCGAATGTCACCGCCCGCACAAAACGCTCCAAACGGGCCTTCTTTGTTGCTGCCGCGCACCACCACCGCCAGCACCTGCGCATCGTCTTGCCATGCTTGCAAGACGAGGCTCAACTCACGCACCATGGCCAGTGACAAGGCATTCAAGGCCTTGGGACGGTTGAGCGTGATCAAACCTAAATGGCCGACACGTTGCGCATGAACATCGGTGGTGTAAGTGGACATGAATGCTCCTCCATAAAACCGTATTTTCTTCAATTCAATCGCGACATAAAAAAGCCGAGGCAGACCTCGGCTTTTTGAGCAAAACAAGTGAATTACTTGTTGCGCTTGCGCTCGTGCTCTTTCAAAAAGCGCTTACGCAGACGCACGCTCTTGGGCGTGATTTCGACCAGCTCGTCGTCTTCGATGAATTCCACACCGTATTCGAGTGTGAGGTCAATCGGCGGCGTGATCTTGATCGCGTCTTCTTTGCCAGACACGCGGAAGTTGGTCAGCTGCTTGGTACGTGTGGCGTTGACCACCAAGTCGTTGTCACGGCTGTGGATACCCACAATCATGCCTTCGTAAACAGGGTCATTCGCCTTGACAAACATACGTCCACGGTCGTCCAACTTGCCCAAAGCGTAGGTGAAAATTTCACCATCGTCCATCGAGATCAACACACCGTTTTTACGGCCACCGATTTCACCTTTGTGCAGCTCATAGCTGTCAAAGATGTTGGAGATCAAACCTGAACCACGGGTCAAGTTCAAGAACTCGTTGGTGAAGCCAATCAAACCACGCGCAGGAATACGGTATTCCAAACGCACGCGGCCACGGCCATCGGGTTCCATGTTGACGAGTTCGCCTTTGCGCTCGCCCAAGGCTTGCATCACACCGCCCTGATGGGTTTCTTCGATGTCTGCGGTGACCAATTCGATAGGCTCATGGCGCTCGCCATTCACATCACGGTAAACCACGCGAGGCTTAGACACAGCCAACTCATAGCCTTCACGCCGCATGTTTTCCAACAAAATCGTCAGGTGCAATTCACCGCGCCCAGCGACGTCAAACACACCCTCTTCGTCGGTTTCTTTGACGCGCAAAGCCACGTTGTGCTGCAGTTCTTTTTGCAGACGGTCCCAGATTTGACGGCTGGTGACGTACTTGCCTTCACGACCGGCCAGGGGGCTGGTGTTGACGCAAAAGTTCATGGTCAAGGTGGGCTCGTCAATCTTGAGCATCGGCAGCGGTGCTGGATTGATCGGGTCTGTCACGGTCACGCCAATATTGAGATCAGCAATGCCGTTGATCAACACGATGTCACCAGGACCAGCTTCAGTGGCTTGCACGCGGTCTAAGCCTTGGAACTTCAACACTTGGTTGACACGACCTTTGATGGCCGTGCCATCTGGGCCTTCCATCACCATGACATCCATCATCGGCTTGACGGTGCCTTGGCTGATGCGGCCTACGCCGATACGACCCACAAAGGTCGAGAAGTCGAGTGCGGAAATTTGCAATTGCAAAGGTGCTGCTGGGTCGCCTTGTTGAGGTGGCACGTGCTTCAATACGGTGTTGAAGAGGGCCGACATGTCGGGACCCCACTGCTCACCCGGTGCGCCTTCTTCCATCGACGTCCAACCGTTGATGCCCGAGGCGTAGACCACAGGGAAATCCAGTTGCTCGTCGGTGGCGCCGAGTTTGTCGAACAAATCAAAAGCAGCGTTCACCACTTTGTCTGGGTTCGCACCAGGCTTGTCCACTTTGTTCACGACCACGATGGGCTTCAAGCCCAAAGCCAAGGCTTTCTTGGTCACGAAACGGGTTTGAGGCATGGGGCCTTCTTGCGCGTCGATCAACAACACCACACCGTCCACCATCGACAAAGCACGCTCCACTTCGCCGCCAAAGTCCGCGTGGCCAGGGGTGTCAACGATGTTGATGTGTGTGCCTTCCCAGCTCACCGCACAGTTTTTAGCCAAGATGGTGATGCCACGCTCGCGTTCAATGGCGTTGTTGTCCATCACGGTGTCAACCACTTTTTCGTGCTCAGCAAAGGTACCCGATTGGCGCAGCAGCTGGTCAACCATGGTGGTTTTACCGTGGTCAACGTGGGCGATGATCGCGATGTTACGGATTTGTTTAGTCATGCTTCTCTCTTCGTTTATGCCTGCTGAGCCAGCACGGGCTGGTTGACAGGCGATCTTTCCAAAATTTGTTGAATTTCAAGGGGACTCAACAATCGTCCCGGAATCAGTTCTCCTGCTTTCACATGGGCGCTGCCCAGCAAAGCCGCAGGGTTTTCTCCAAACACAGACACGCGATCCAAATCAGGCCAATCACCACGACGACGCACGCCGCTTAAGAATCGACCTGAATTCTCGCTGTCCAACGTGACGGTTGTGTGATCGGGCAGCAAGCACTGCACAGGCATTAAACGGGCTTCGCGCTGGGGCTCGTCCATCGCCGTCAAGTCTTCCAAAGTCACGCAAGCAGACGCATCAAAAGGCCCCGTCGCCACCCGACGCAAAGCGCTTAAATGGCCACCACAGCCCAAGGCCTCGGCAATGTCTTCACCCAAGGTGCGGATGTAAGTGCCTTTGCTGCACGACACACGCAAACGCAAAAAAGGCGCGTCGCTCTCCAGCTGCATGTCGAGCAACTCTAGATCGTGAATCACCACATGGCGTGCTTCGCGCTCAACGGTTTGTCCCGCGCGCGCATATTCGTACAAAGCTTTGCCGCCTTTTTTTAAGGCGCTGTACATGGGCGGCACTTGTGCCAGCGAACCCATGAAACGGTCTAGCACCTCGACCACTTGACCGGCAGTACAAGTGACGGGACGCTGTTCAATCACTTCGCCTTCGGCATCGGCCGTGGTGGTTTTGATTCCTAAGCGAACCGTGGTTTCATAGGTTTTGTCAGCTTCTAAATGAAGCTGACTGAATTTGGTGGCCGCGCCAAAACACAAAGGCAACACGCCCGTGGCCAGAGGGTCTAACGTGCCCGTGTGACCCGCTTTTTCTGCACGCAACAGCCACTTGGCTTTTTGCAAGGCATCGTTGCTGGATAAACCCAAGGGCTTGTCTAGCAACAACACACCGTGCACAGGGCGTCGTTGCACCCGTGCGCGTGGCACACGAGGGCTTTGGGCTGGGGCGATCATCTCAGTCGTCCTTCGCTTTGGAAGCGACTGCCTTGGCAATCAAAGCATTCATGTCGGACGCATGTTCGGGCGTGCGGTCGTAGACAAAATGCAAGGTCGGCACGGTGTGGATGTGTAAGCGCTTGAACAAACCATTGCGCAAAAAACCCGCAGCTTGGTTCAAGCCTTCCCCTGTTTTCACAGGGTCGCCATTCAACACGCTGAAATGCACTTTGGCATGGGCGTAATCGGGCGTCACTTCCACACCTTGTAGCGTGACCATCCCTACGCGCGGGTCTTTCAACTCGCGCGCGATCAGGTCTGCCAAATCGCGTTGGATCTGGTCAGCCACTTGGTAGCTGCGGTTGGGGGTGCTGGTCGGTTTACGCGCCATGCTGGATTTGTCTATTCAAAGTGCCACTCACGCCTTACAGCGTACGTGCCACTTCTTTGATCTCGAAGAATTCCAACACATCGCCTTCGACGATGTCGTTGTAGTTCTTGACGGTCAAACCGCACTCGAAGTTTTCTTTGATTTCTTTGGCATCGTCTTTGAAACGCTTCAAGCTGTCTAGTTCGCCGGTGAAGACGACCACGTTGTTGCGCAACAAACGCAACTTGGCCGAACGACGGACCACGCCCGAGGTGACCATACAACCCGCGATCGCACCAATCTTGCTGACGCGCAGCACTTGGCGAATCTCGGCGGTACCGATGACTTCCTCTTTCTTGTCTGGCGTGAGCATGCCGGACATGGCAGCTTTGAGTTCGTCCACCGCGTCATAAATGATGTTGTAGTAACGAATGTCCACGCCATTGTTTTCGGCTAACTTGCGCGCGCCTGCATCAGCACGTGTATTGAAGCCAATGATCACAGCCTTGGAGGCAATCGACAAGTTGACGTCACTCTCGCTGATACCACCCACGGCGGCATATACCAACTGAACTTTGACTTCAGCAGTCGACAACTTGAGCAGCGAGGCGGCCAAAGCTTCTTGCGAGCCTTGCACGTCGGCTTTGACGATGATGGGCAAGAGCTTGACTTCACCAGACGTCATGTCGGAGAACATGTTCTCCAACTTCGACGCTTGTTGCTTGGCCAACTTGGTGTTGCGCACCTTGCCTGCACGGTAGGTGGCGATTTCGCGGGCACGACGCTCGTCGGTCATGACCATGAATTCGTCGCCCGCTTGCGGCACTTCGACCAAACCTTGAATCTCCACGGGGATGGAAGGGCCAGCCGATTTGATGGCTTTGCCGTTCTCGTCCAACATCGCCCGGACACGGCCGTAGGTTTGACCACCCAACACCACATCGCCCACATGGAGGGTACCGGACTGAACCAGCACCGTGGCCACAGGACCGCGACCTTTGTCCAAACGCGCTTCGATCACCAAGCCCTTGGCCATGGCGTCGACAGGCGCTTTGAGTTCGAGCACTTCCGCTTGCAAGAGCACTTGCTCAAGCAGTGCATCAATGCCTGTACCGGTTTTGGCTGAGACTTCACAGAACGGTGAATCACCACCGAACTCTTCTGGCACCACTTCTTCAGACACCAGCTCGCCTTTGACGCGCTCTGGATTTGCCCCTGGTTTGTCAATCTTGTTGATCGCCACCACAATCGGCACACCCGCTGCTTTGGCATGCTTGATGGCTTCTTTGGTTTGAGGCATCACGCCGTCGTCGGCTGCCACCACCAAGATGACGATGTCGGTGGCTTTGGCACCGCGCGCACGCATGGCTGTGAAGGCCTCGTGACCAGGCGTGTCTAAGAACGAAATCATGCCACGCGGCGTTTCGACGTGGTAGGCGCCAATGTGTTGGGTAATGCCACCAGCTTCGCCCGACGCGACTTTGGCGCGACGGATGTAGTCAAGCAACGATGTTTTACCGTGGTCCACGTGGCCCATGACCGTGACCACAGGCGCACGCGTGATGGACACGGCTTGATGGCCCGATGATTCTTCTTCGGTAAAGGCCTCTGGATCGTCCAAGGCTGCCACGACAGCTTTGTGCCCCAGCTCTTCCACCACGATCATGGCCGTGTCTTGGTCCAAGGGCTGGTTGATGGTGGCCATTTGGCCAAGCTTCATCAACTGCTTGATGACCTCGGAGGCCTTGATGGCCATCTTGTGTGCCAATTCGCCCACGGTGATGGTTTCGGGCACGTGGACTTCCAGCACACGCGCTTCCACAGCGGCTTGCGGTGAGCGGTCATCGTCACGGTCACGTTCACGACGACCTTTGGGGCCACCACGCCAGCTGTTGCGGCCTACGCCACCGCTGGCATCGCCACGGGTTTTGATGGCTTTCTTTTTGGCTTGTTCGTCGGCCCAGCTGGAAGACAACTTGGCGCTTTTGACTTCTTTGTTGACAGGCGTGGCAGTGCCAGGCGCAGCAGGCGCAGTGGTGCGGGTTCCCGCACCGGGTGTGCCCGCGGGCTTGTGCAAAGTGCCTTTGATGACTTTGGGGTCTGGAATGGGCTCTGCCTTTTTGGCCACCATCTGCTTTTGTGGCGTGCTCATCATCAAGCGAATGGCTTCGGCTTCAGCCAAAGCTTTGCGGCGACGCGCATCCAAATCCACCGCTCGGGCCGTGTCTTCATCGGCCCGCGCTTTAGAGGCGGCAGCAGCTGCGAGACGGGCGGCTTCAACGGCCTCCAATCGGGCAGCCTGAGCAGCTTGGGCCTGGAGATCCACCCCAGCCTTTGCGGCTTGCGCTTGGGTTTGAGGCGCATCACTTGGATCCACCACATCAGCTTCGGCCAATGCTTTGGCTTTGGCAGCGTCTTGCTTGGCTTGCTCTTTGGCTTCTTGTTCTTCTCGCAGGCGGCGTTTTTCTACCAGCTCTTCTTCTTGGCGACGGATCAGCTCGGCTTGGCGTCGCGCTTCTTCTTCACGGCGGGCTAACTCAGCATGGTCAATCAGTGGCGCAACAGGCTCTGGCGCAGCGACCGGTGTGACTGGCACGTCGACACCCTCGTCTTCATCGCGTTTGACGAAGGTGCGTTTTTTTCGCACTTCCACTTGGATGGTGCGGGCTTTGCCAGTGGCATCGGCTTGTTTGATCTCGGTGGTCGATTTCTTGACCAGCGTGATTTTCTTGCGCTCGGGCGAAGCCGTGCCGTGGCTGGCTTGAAGATGGCTTAAAAGCATTTGCTTGTCAGCTTCGGTCAGCACATCGCTGGCAGAAGATTTGGCGACACCGGCTGCCTTGAGTTGATCAAGCAAGGTGTCGGTTGTTTTTTTGAGTTCGCTGGCAAACTCGGCTACGGTCGTACTGGACATATCTGATCTTCCTCGCCATGACCATTACTCTTGACCCGTGAACCAGTGTTCACGTGCCTTCAAGATCAGGGCTTTGGCCTCTTCTTCGCTTTGGCCGGTGATGGCTGTGAGCTCGTCTACGGCCAAGTCGGCCAAATCGTCACGGGTATGGATGCCGCTCTCAGCCAACTGTGGCAGGAACTCCGCATTCAATCCTTCGAGGTCGCGCAAATCTTGCGAAACTTCTTCGACACTCTCTTCGCGTGCAATTTCTAAGGTGAGCAGCGCATCCTTGGCACGTGTGCGCAACTCGTTGACAGTGTCTTCGTCAAAACTTTCAATTTCCAACATCTCTTGCAAGGGCACATAGGCCACTTCTTCGAGGCTGGTGAAACCCTCTTCAATCAAGATGTCAGCCACCTCTTGGTCCACGTCCAACTTGGCCATGAACAATTCACGAATGCTGAAGGTTTCATCGGCCTGCTTTTGAGCAGACTCAGCCGCATCCATGATGTTGATTTTCCAGCCCGTCAACTCAGCCGCCAAGCGCACGTTTTGACCACCACGACCGATGGCAATGGCGAGATTTTCTTCGTCTACCACCACATCCATGGCGTGACGCTCTTCGTCCACCACGATGGAGCTGACGTTGGCTGGCGCCAAAGCACCAATGACAAACTGGGCTGGGTCTTCACTCCACAGCACGATGTCCACGCGCTCGCCAGCGAGCTCGGTGGTCACAGCGTTCACGCGGGTGCCACGCACACCCACGCACGTTCCGATGGGGTCCACACGTTTGTCGTGTGAAATCACAGCAATCTTGGCGCGAGAACCAGCGTCACGGGCGCAGGATTTGATCTCGAGCATGCCTTGTTCAATTTCTGGCACTTCGTGGCGGAACAGCTCCACCATGAACTCTGGCGACGAACGCGACAAAATGATGGGTGCACCGCGCAAGGTGAGATCCACATCCATGATCATGGCGCGCACACGGTCACCACTGCGAAAGTTTTCCTTGGGAATCATTTCGGTGCGGCGCAAACGGCCTTCCACGCGACCGGATTCGACAATCAAATCGCCTTTGTCCATGCGCTTGACTGTGCCCACAAAAATCTTGTCACCACGCGACATGAAATCATTAAGCAACATTTCTCGCTCGGCATCACGGATCTTTTGCAAGATCACTTGCTTGGCAGCCATGGCGCCGATACGACCGATCGGCAAAGACTCAATGCCTTCTTCGATGTATTCACCCTCTTCGACATCGGCCACTCGTTCGCGGGCGTCCATCAACATTTCTTCGGCTTCTGGGTTTTGCAAACCCGCCTCGTCCGGCACGACCAACCAACGGCGGAAGGTTTCGTACTCGCCTGTGTCGCGGTCCACCGCCACACGAATATCGACTTCACCTTGGTACAGTTTTTTGGTGGCCTGGGCCAACGCCAACTCGACGGCGCCAAACACCACATCGCGTTCGACGTTTTTCTCGCGCGAGATTGCCTCGACCAGCATCAACATTTCGCGGTTCATGATCAGATACTCCTTCTCTTACCTAAGTTCAACGGGGCTGTTTGCCCTTGAAATCCACAATCGGAGCCAGTCGAGCTTCTCGCAGCTCGTCCAGCGTGAAACCCAGCGCGTGCACTGGCATTTCGGCTAATCTTTTGGGGCTCACTTTTTGACCTGGCTTGGCCTTGACCTCATCGCGCCAGGTGATTTGCCAGCCAGCACCATCGTCGGTGCGCTCTAAGGTGCCACGAAATTTTTTTCGACTCGCCGCCACTTGGCCGGCCGCAGCGGCACCGATGGGCGCTTTGAGCGTGAGGTCAACCTCTTCGCCCACAAAGCGCTCAAAATCCGCTTGATGACGCAAGGGGCGGTCAATGCCAGGGGAAGAGACTTCCAGACGGGCGTATTCAGCACCCTCAACTTCCAATGCAAACTGCAGCTGGCGGGTAACGCGCTCGCAATCTTCCACGTTGATGGGCTGAACGGGCGTGTCAGCCGTCCAAGGCATGTCGATCGTGATGCGCAAGAGACCTCCGGCGGAGCGTTCGATCTCTACCAGGTCGTAACCTAAGCCGGTCACTGTTTGTTCTACGGTTTGCTGCAAACTCACGTCGAGAAAAAGCCTTCTTATTGAGATACTCAAAAAACAATCGACCAAAAAAAACGAGCGGTAATTACCCGCCCGTTTGGTCGTGAAGCGCACATTGTAGCGCTTAAATGCTTGATTATCAAAGGATAAATGTAGTTTTAGGAGGCTGCACCTAGCAAAATCTTGGTGTAGGGCGCTTGCGGATTGTTCAGCACTTGCTCAAACGTGCCCGCCTCCACCACCTGACCCGCTTGCATCACCATCACGTGGTGCGCCATGGCGCGGATCACGGAGACATCGTGGGTGATGAGCAAATAGCTCAATCCACGCTCGCGTTGGAGCTTTTGCAAAAGTTGCAACACTTGCAACTGGGTGGTGGCATCCAAGGCGCTGGTGGGCTCATCCAACACCAACACCTGCGGCTCAACGACCAAGGCCCTTGCAATTGCCAAGCGCTGTCTCTGTCCACCCGAAAACTCGTGGGGGTAGCGCTGTAGCAAACCCGCAAACTCAGTTTCAGTCAAACCTACCGCCGCCAAGGTAACCAACATACGTCGCAAACGGCCCAAGTGATCCAATTCTGGTGCGTGCAGGGTCAAGCCCTCTGACACCAGTTCTTGCACGTTCATGCGCGGTGACAGTGAAGAAAACGGGTCTTGAAAGACCACCTGAACTTTGCGGCGCAGTGGCAAATCATGGGCGGCATGGCCCTGCCAAGCAGCACCTTCGATCGTGAGCGTGCCCTCAGAGGGCATCAACCCGAGCGCAGCCAAAGCCAAGGTGGTTTTCCCCGAGCCCGATTCGCCAATCACACCCAAGGTTTGTCCGGCTCGCAAGTCAAAACTCGCGGCCTGCACCGCCACAAAGTGGTCGCCCTTGAACCATCCACGCCAACCCGAGCGACGGATGGGGTAGCGCACGCGCAGTGATCTGGCTTGCATCACCACGGGCGAATTGGCTTTGGCCTCCACCACATGGCGCGGCGGTTGGCTGTCGATCAACTTTTGTGTGTAGGGATGGCTGGGATAGGACAGCACCACATCAACAGCACCCGACTCCACGATGACCCCTTTTTCCATGACCAACACTTGGTCGGCAAAACGGCGCACCGTGTTGAGGTCGTGTGTGATGAGCAACACAGCCATGCCAAATTGTTTTTGCAAGTCATTGAGCAAATCCAAAATCTGTGCACGCAAGGACACGTCCAGTGCAGTGGTGGGCTCATCAGCCACTAACAAACGTGGACGACAAGCCAAGGCCATGGCAATCATCACACGCTGGCGTTGACCGCCTGACAACTGATGGGGGTAGGTGCTGGCCCGACGCACAGGCTCGGTGATGCCGGTGATTTTGAGCAATTCGATGGCTTCATGCCAAGCCTCTTCACGCGACATGCCGCGTTTGATTTCAAGGACTTCTGCAATTTGCGCACCCACCATCATGAGGGGGTTCAAAGCCGTCATCGGCTCTTGAAACACAAAGGCAATGTCTTGACCTCGGATGTTGACCAGTTGTCGCTCGTTGAGCTTGACCAAATCCCAGGTTTGCGGCGCATCGGTGGCCTCTGGCTTTAAAGTTTCTGAGTCTTGAGGCGTCCACAGCACGCGGCCCGACACACGCGCACCTTCGAGCAGCTTGACAAAGCTCAGTGCCGTCACGCTTTTGCCGGAACCCGATTCACCCACCAAGGCCAGCTTTTCGCCAAGGTCTAAATTGAAGCTGATGCCTTTGACAACATCTTCGGCTTGAAAACCAATGCGCAAATCGCGCACTTGCAGCAAGGGCAATCTCATGGGCGCGCCTTTCTGGGGTCCAAGGCATCGCGCAGCGCATCCCCCATGAAGGTCAGCAACATCAAAGTCAGAACCAACACAGCAAAGGTGGACAAGGAAATCCACCACGCATCGATGTTGTTTTTACCCTGTGCCAACAACTCGCCCAAGCTGGGCGTGCCAGGCGGCACGCCCAATCCCAAAAAGTCCAGTGAGGTCAAAGAGAGAATGGCCGCGCTCATGCGAAACGGCAAAAAAGTGACCACAGGCGTCAAGCTGTTGGGCAAGACATGGCGCCACATGATTTGTGCATCCGACAAACCCAGCGCTCGCGCTGCACGCACGTAATCAAGGTGGCGGTTGCGTAAGAACTCGGCCCGCACATAGTCAGACAAACCCATCCAACCAAACAGGCCCAGCAAGACCAGCAACAAGGTGATGCTCGGGTCAAACACCGCAGAGAAGATGATCAGCAAATACAGCTCAGGCATAGCGCTCCACACCTCAATGAAACGTTGCATGGCGAGGTCTGTCTTGCCACCCAAAAAACCTTGAATGGCACCCGTCAAAATGCCAATCACTGTGCCAAAAAAGGTCAGTGCCAACGCAAACAAGACCGAGAGGCGAAAGCCATACAGCAATCGCGCCAACACATCACGGCCTCGGTCATCGGTGCCTAGCCAGTTTTCCCAAGAAGGCGGTGCAGGGTTGGGCGCTTTGGCAAAGTAGTTGAGCGTGCCGTGATGATAAGGAATGGGCGGATACACGGCCCAATTGCCAGACTTGTCAAACTGGGCTTGGATGAAAGGGTCGAGGTAGTCGGTGGGTGAGTCAAAATCGCCCCCAAAAGTTGTCTCGGGCTGGTTGAACAAAATGGGCATGTAAAAGCTACCGTTGTAGCGAGCCAGCAAGGGCTTGTCGTTACACAGCACTTCGGCCAACAAACTCAAGCCAAAAAAAAGCACAAACAACACCAAGCTATAAAAGCCCAAACGGTTGTGCCTAAAGCGCAACCAAGCACGCTGGGTAGGAGACAAAGAGGCTTCAGTCAAATTTGACACGTGGGTCCACCCATACATAGCAAAGGTCGCTGATGAGCTTGGTGACCAAGCCAATCAGCGTGAACAAATACAAAGTCCCCATCACCACAGGGTAGTCACGACGCATGACGCTTTCGTAGCTCAACAGTCCGAGGCCATCGAGTGAGAACAATGTTTCAATCAAAAGTGAGCCTGTGAAAAACGCGCCAATGAAGGCCGCAGGAAATCCGGTGACCAAAGGAATCAATGCGTTACGAAACACATGACTCCAAATCACCCTGCGTTCCGATAAACCTTTGGCACGAGCGGTGAGCACGTATTGCTTGCGAATTTCTTCGAGCATGGCATTTTTGGTGAGCAAGGTGGTGACTGCAAAAGCCCCAAGCACACTCGATGTGACGGGCAACACGATGTGCCACAAATAGTCGGTGATGCGCGCTCCCCATGTGAGCTGTTCCCAGTTGGCTGAGGTCAAGCCACGCAGCGGAAACCACTGCAATTGCCCGCCAAACACCACCAACAAGGCCACGCCCAACACAAAGCCAGGAATGGCAAAACCCATCAACACCAACAAACTGCTGACCCAATCAAAAGTGGATCCTGCACGCACGGCCTTGGCGACGCCCAGCGGAATTGAAATCAGGTAACTAAGCAAAAAAGTCCACAAGCCCAAGCTGATGGAAACGGGTAATTTTTCTTTCACCAGTTCCCACACAGTTTTGGGATAAAAAAAGCTCTTACCCAAATCAAACACTGCAAACTGTTGGAGCATTTGCCAAAAGCGCTCTGTGGGCGGTTTGTCAAAGCCATACTGTTGCCGAATTTCCTCGATGCGCGCTGCATCCACCCCTTGGCGTCCCCGGTAGCCGGCACCGGCCACAGCTGCGCCCTCACCCCCACTGTCTCTGCCTTGCAGTTGAGAGACCATTTGTTCTACCGGTCCACCAGGCACAAACTGGATGACCACAAACGTCATCAGCAACACACCAAACAAAGTTGGAATCATCAACAGCAAACGCTTCAGAATGTACGAACTCATGGTGCACGCTCCGCTCTTTTGGTTGCGGCCAAGGTGGCCCGGTTGTCAATGGTGGCCCACCATGTGGACGAGGCCCATGTTTCGGGTTGGTAGTAGCGCGGGGTGACTGCGGGTTTCTCAAACCTGCCATTGCGCCAGGCCACGCGGTGTACACCCCCGTACCAATGCGGCACGCTGTAGTGGCCGTGGCGAAGCACGCGGTCTAAGGCGCGCACCGCTGTGATGAGTTGGGGCCGCGTTTTGGCAGAAATAACGTTGTCTAACAGGGCATCGACCGCAGGGTCTTGGATGCCAATGAAGTTACCCGAGCCCTCTGTGCTGGCGGCCTTGGAGCCAAAGCGCTCCATGAGCTCAGTTCCCGGCGACTCGCTGCCCACAATGCGGTTGCTGATGATTTCAAAATCAAACACATCCAAGCGTTTTTGCAGGATCGCAAAGTCAATGACTTTGTAGTTCACCTGAAAGCCCAGTTTCTCCAAGTTCTTGGTGTAGGGGGTAATGACACGGCCCATCGCGCCCGAGTTGTCTAAAAACTCCACCATGAAGGGCTCGCCCTTTGCATTACGCAAAGCGCCATCTCGGTATGTCCAGCCGGCTTCCGCCAGCAATGCTTTGGCGCGGCGCAAATGGTCACGCAAGGTTTCGCCAGACTTGGGGTCCAGCGATGTACGAGGTGGCAGCGGCACGGCATCTTTAAAAATTTGAGGAGAAAGTTTGTCTCGCAGAGGGTTGAGCAAGGCCAGCTCGGCCGCATCGGGCATACCTGTGGCTTCAAAGTCACTGGCAACAAAGTAGCCGCGCACGCGTTGATAAGCGCCGTAGAACAACTGGCGGTTCATCCATTCGTAATCCATCGCCAAGCCAATCGCCTCACGCACACGGGCGTCCTTGAACTTTGGCAAACGGGTGTTGAACATAAAGCCCTGGAAGTCACCCGCATTGCCATGTTTGAATTCGCTTTTCAACAACTCACGGCTCACAAACTGCTTACCCGTGAACCCCCTTGCCCATTCACGCGCAATAAAAGATTGCACCAAATCAAATTCACCTGCTTTGAAGCCCTCGAGTTGCGCGGTGCTGTCTTTGTAGAGACGGTAGGTGATGCGATCAAAGTTGAACAAGCCTTTGCGAACATTGAGATCGCGCGCCCAATAGTTGTTATCGCGCTCATAGCTCACATCGCGGCCAAACACCACACGGCCGACCTTGTAGGGGCCGCTGCCAATCGGGAGATCTGTGACGATTTTGTCAAAAGGCTTGGTTCGCCCCTCCTCTTGTCCCCAATGGCGGCTGAACACAGGCATGCCACCCACAATCAAGGGCAACTCTGGATTCACACGTTTAAAGTCAAAGCGCACGGTCCGAGGATCCAACACCGTCACAGCCGCCACTTCTGCATACAGCGTTCTGAACTGCGGCGCAGCCTGTTTGCTGATCAGTTGCTCAAACGAATACTTCACATCCTCTGCCATCACCCCATCGCCATTGTGGAAACGGGCTTGCGCTCGCAGCTTGAAAGTGACTGATCGGCGGTCCAAGGACACGGCCACGTCCTCAGCCAACAGGCCATAGGCGGTGGTTGGCTCGTCCAAGGTGCCGGTGAGTAAAGTCTCAAACACCAAGGCAGACAAACCAGGGGCCGCATTGCCTTTGAGGGTAAATGGGTTGTATTTGTCAAAGCTAGACAAGCGTGAAGGCGGCACCAACACCAACTCGCCGCCCTTGGGTGCAAGTGGGTTGGCGTAATCAAAATTTTTAAAGTTGGCGGGGTATTTGATGTCCCCAAATTGGGCATAGGCGTGAGCCGCCCACGAGGGGCCACAACACAAAAACGCCAACAAAATGAGCAAGCTACGCATGCGACAATTCTGCAAGATTTTTTCGGAGTGATTCACATGAATACAAAAACTGGTTTCCTGTCTGGCAAAAAACTACTCATCACGGGGGTGTTGTCCAACCGTTCCATCGCTTATGGCATCGCCAAAGCATGCCACGAACAGGGAGCCGAATTGGCGTTTAGCTACGTGGGTGAACGATTCAAGGACCGTATCACAGAGTTTGCAGCTGACTTCGATTCCACCCTTATTTTTGATTGTGATGTGGCGAGCGACGAGCAAATCAACCTCATGTTCAAAGACCTGTCAGTTCATTGGCCCACGTTTGACGGCTTTGTGCACAGCATTGGCTATGCACCGCGCGAAGCCATCGCCGGTGACTTTCTTGACGGTTTGTCACGCGAAGGTTTTCAAATTGCACACGACATCAGCGCTTACAGCTTCCCTGCGATGGCCAAAGCTGCACTGCCCTATCTGAACGACAACTCAGCGGTGCTGACACTGTCCTACCTTGGCGCGATACGGACCGTGCCCAACTACAACACCATGGGCTTGGCCAAAGCTTCACTGGAAGCCTCGGTGCGCTACTTGGCCGAATCCTTGGGCGCCAAAGGCCGCAATCTGCGCGCCAACGGCATCAGCGCGGGCCCCATCAAAACCCTAGCAGCCAGCGGTATCAAAGGCTTTGGAAAAATTTTGAGTGTAGTGGCCCAAGCATCCCCCATCCGTCGCAATGTGACCATCGAAGACGTGGGCAACGTGGCCGCGTTTCTGATGTCCGACTTGGCCGCTGGCGTGACCGCTGAAATTACCTATGTGGACGGCGGATTTAGCCAAGTTGTCGGCGGCATTGCAGAGCCAGTGGGCGAGTAAATGCTTAGCGCATAGGCGCTTTGTGGCTAGAACTTAGACTTTCACGCAGTCAGCGTAGTACCGCTTGACGCCGTCTTCGCCATCCACCTCAACCAAGCCGTGGATGTCAGTCTCAAAACCTGGACACTGCAAGTTGAATTCTCGGGCGAACTTGAGGTAGTCGATGATCTTCTTGTTGAACACTTCACCAGGAATGAGCAACGGAATACCTGGTGGGTAGGGCGTGACCAAGCTGGTGGTGATGCGCCCTAGCAGGTCGTCCACAGGCACGCGCTCGGTGTTGCGGTGTGCGATTTGCGCATAAGCGTCGCTCGGTTTCATGGCGGGCGTCAGGTCGCTCAAATACATCTCTGTGGTCAAACGCGCAATGTCGTACTTGGCATAAAGCGTGTGTACATGCTGACACAAGTCGCGCAAGCCCATGCGCTCATAAGCGCGGTGCTTTTGGCAGAACTCAGGCAGGATGCGCCACATGGGTTGGTTGCGGTCATAGTCGTCCTTGAACTGCTGCAAGGCGGTGAGCAGAGAGTTCCAACGGCCTTTGGTGATGCCGATGGTGAACATGATGAAGAAGCTGTACAAGCCCGTCTTCTCCACAATCACGCCGTTTTCAGCCAAGAATTTGGTGACGATGCTGGCTGGGATGCCGCTCTTGTCAAACTTGCCCGTCAAATCCAAACCGGGCGTGACGATGGTGGCCTTGATAGGGTCCAACATGTTGAAACCATCGGCCAAGTTGCCAAAGCCGTGCCACTTGGACGACTTGCCCTTGCCTTTGATGATCCAGCTGTCAGCACGGCCAATGCCGTCGTCTACCAACTCATCCGGCCCCCACACCTTGAACCACCAGTCTTTGCCGTATTCGTCGTCCACCTTGCGCATGGCGCGGCGGAAATCGAGGGCTTCGGCAATGCTCTCCTCCACCAAGGCAGTGCCACCGGGCGGCTCCATCATGGCAGCGGCCACATCGCAGCTGGCGATGATGCTGTACTGCGGGCTGGTGCTGGTGTGCATCAGATACGCTTCGTTAAACAAGTGGCGGTCCAACTTGGTTTGTTGCGAGTCCTGCACCAAGACATGACTGGCTTGACTGATACCGGCCAACAACTTGTGAATTGACTGGGTCGCGTACACCACCGAATGCATGGGACGCTCGCGTTTCTTGCCCATAGCGTGGTAAGTGCCATAAAACGGGTTGAACGCTGCATGCGGCAACCAAGCCTCGTCAAAGTGCAAATTGGCGATGTAGCCGTCGAGCATGGTCTTGATGGTTTCTGTGTTGTACAACACGCCGTCATAGGTGGACTGCGTGAGGGTCAACACACGGGGCTTGACCTTTTTGGCATCCACGCCCTTGAGCAAGGGGTTGGCCTTGATCTTGGCCTGAATTGCAGCGGGCTCAAACTCGCTTTTTGGAATCGGGCCGATGATGCCGTAGTGGTTGCGCGTGGGCTTCAAAAACACTGGCACAGCGCCGGTCATGATGATGGAATGCAAAACGGATTTGTGGCAGTTGCGATCGACCACCACCACGTCGTCAGGCGCGACGGTGTGATGCCAAACAATTTTGTTGGAGGTGCTCGTGCCATTGGTCACAAAGAAGCAATGGTCGGCATTGAAGATACGCGCTGCATTGCGCTCACTCTCACCGATTGCGCCGTTGTGATCCAACAACTGGCCGAGCTCTTCGACCGCGTTGCACACGTCGGCACGCAACATGTTTTCACCATAAAACTGGTGGTACATCTGCCCCACTGGGCTTTTCAAAAAAGCCACGCCGCCGGAGTGACCAGGGCAGTGCCATGAGTATGAGCCGTCTTCAGCGTAATCGAGCAAAGCCTTGAAAAACGGGGGTTGTACACCTTCTAAGTAACTTTTGGCTTCACGGATGATGTGACGCGCCACAAACTCTGGCGTGTCCTCAAACATGTGGATGAAGCCATGTAGTTCGCGCAGTATGTCGTTGGGCAAGTGACGCGAAGTTTTGGTTTCGCCGTACACATAAATAGGCACGTCTGCATTTTTACGGCGCACTTCCTCAATGAAATTACGCAAATTCAACACCGCGGGGTCCAGGTCGGGGCCAGGGGTGAACTCCTCGTCATCAATCGACAAAATAAACGCACTGGCACGTGACTGCTGTTGCGCAAACTGACTCAAGTCACCATAACTCGTGGCACCCATGACCTCGTAACCCTCACCTTCGATCGCATCAGCCAGTGCACGGATGCCCAAACCTGAGGTGTTTTCAGAACGAAAATCCTCGTCAATGATGACGATGGGAAAGCGAAATTTCATGCGGAGCTCCGAGCGTTGAAAGCAAGACAAAACGAATGCGCCGAAGTGTACTCGCCCGCTGTTACAATAGACAGCTTCGGAGCGATGGATGAGTGGTTTAAGTCGCACGCCTGGAAAGCGTGTGTGGGTTAATAGCCCACCGAGGGTTCGAATCCCTCTTGCTCCGCCAAATCTAACAGTTCGAGCATGTTGACCCAGTTTAGATATGATTTACGCATATTTAACTGATTGAGTTAACAGTGAGCCATTCAAACGCATCGACCGACGCTGTGGCACATGCTTTGGATCTTTCTCACTACGTGATCCTTTGCGTAGACGACGAACCCCATATTTCTTCAGCGCTTCGGCGCATTTTTGATATGGCGGGTTTATCCGTTATGGTAGCTGCCAGTGCGTCTGAGGCACTGAATTTATTGGCAGAAAACGAAGTTCATGTGGTGCTATCTGACATGCACATGCCAGAGATGAATGGCGCCGATTTTCTTGCGCAAGTGCGAATCCGATGGCCCCATATCATGCGCCTGATGTTGACAGGCACCACCGATTCCTCCGTTGCAATTGATGCCATCAACAAAGGTGAAATTTACAGATACCTCGCCAAGCCTTGGGACAATGATGAGCTTGTCTGTGTCGTGCGTGAGGCGATTGACAAATATGCGCTGATCTCTGAGCGAGATCAATTGCTTGATTTAACAAAGCAACAAAATTCAGAGCTCTCCAATATGGTGAACATATTGGAGGAAAAAGTTCAGGAAAGAACTGCTGACTTAACCAAGTCATTGACTGAGCTCAGAGGCTCCTACATTGCGTCGATCAAGGCTTATTCAAAACTGATTGTTCTTAAAAACCATGGCTTGTTTGTTCACTCGCAAGCTGTGGCAGATCTTTGCGTGAAAATTGCCAGACTGGCAGGTTGCTCACAAAGTGAAGTCCAAGATATCTATATCGCAGGCTTGCTTCACGACTTAGGCAAAATTGGCTTACCCGAATCGATGCTGATCAATTTCAATTCGCAAGGCGACGAATACCAGCGAAAAATCTATGAATCACATCCAAAGTCTGGAGAAGATTGTCTCGGTAGTTTGTATGAGATGGGCCAAATTGCCAGCTATATAGGCATGCATCACGAAAGGTTTGATGGCACGGGCTTCCCGAAGGGTCTCAAAGGTCAACAAACACCCTTTGGTGCGAGAGTTCTGTGTGCGGTTGAGGCATACGAGGAATTAAAAACCAGTCTGACGGGCACTGACAAACTGAGCTCTGCTGATGCAGCACGCATGATCCACCAGCAATCAGGCAAACTTTTTTGTCCCGATGTTTGTCATTTGCTCATGAAAGCGCTCGGCATTGATAAACCAGACAGTCAGCCGCTTGGGTCGACTGATGGTGCTGATGCGTCTCAGCCAGCCCATCATCGGGGCAACACCCCTGCTAAAGCTGAGCACCCACTCAAGCCCTCGAATTTTGCCGACGGCCAAAAAACAGATGTGTTGATTCGCAATGTCCTCACCTATTCTGAATTGATGGCCGAAATCGCTCAACATTCAGGGGCAGGCATCGTTGACGAACGAGATAAACCGAAGGGCTATTTATGGGTGAGACAGGCGGGTGGGGTCCACAATGCCAGCCCCAAACTGGTGAAGTGGCTCAAAGACCATCGGTTTTTGATCAATCAAGAAAAGGGATGGTTTTTGCCCTTGCTTTAAAACGCGATCAAGTGCTGCTCTCCTGCGCTTTCTTGATGACGCTCTTTGCATCCGCATTGCTGTTTGCGGCCGCTGAGCTGATAGGGTTTTGAATCACCAAGCCCAACAAACGGGCACCGTGTTCTACCGCAATCGAGCCATAAGAAATATCGCCCTGAACGATAGAGTCTTTGTGGAACTCCACTCGCTCAGCCGCGTAAATATTGCCTTCTACCTTGCCAGCCACCATCACGCGATGCGCCGTGATGTCGCCTGACACCTCACCGGTTTTGCCAATGGCGACGGTGACTTTGTTGTCTTTGGTCGTTTCAATGTTACCCACCACCTTGCCGTCAATGCGCACGCTGTCGAGCAAGACCAGGCGTCCATAGATTTGCGTGGTACGACCAATGATGGTGTCAAAGCGCTCTTGCGAGGGGGTCAATGACTTGTCTCTGAGTTTTTCAAACATCGCTGGCCTTATGGTGAGTCAGGTGGATCACGGCGTGACGGCTGTGGCTTGCAACAACATGTGCGTAGGATTCAAAACACGGTCGTTGCGAATGACTTCGTAATGCAAATGGGGTCCGGTCGAGCGGCCGGTATTACCCAGCTGACCAATTGTTTCGCCACGCTGCACCTTTTGCCCTACCTCGACCATGCGCTTATTCAAATGCGCATAACGGGTAATGAACCCTTCCACATGGCTCACTTCAATGACATTGCCGTAGGAAGCGTCCCAACCAGAGCGGGTCACTGAGCCCGCAGCGGTAGCGACGATGGGGGAGCCGACCTCCGCAACAAAATCCAAACCTTCGTGCATCGCCAATTGCCCCGTGAATGGGTCATTGCGAATACCAAAGCCGCTGGTGATACGGAAGTCTTTAGCCATCGGAATGCCTGTGGGCAAGGCATGGAGCCAGCTGAGCTGTGAAGACCAAGTTTGCGTCAGAATCTTCACTGCAGCTTGCGTCTGATTGAATTCATCCATGGCAGAGGAAAAATCTTGGCTCAAATCACGCGATGGGCTGCCTAGAAAACGAGGTGGTAGCCATGGCCCGCCGCGTGCATCTTCTTTCTTGATGTATTTGTCACGCAAGTTGGTAGGCGTGGCCACTTCCATGAACCGATTTTTCAAGGTTTCAAGCTGACGAATCTCTTGCACGGTCGCACTCATGGTTTGGCGCAAATTTTCAAGCCGCTCGCGGTATATTGCCTCCACCTTTTGCTGCTCAGCCTCGGTGGTGACGCCGCCCATGCTGCGCGCTAAGCCAGGACTCATCTCAATTGCGATTCGAAAACCGATAAAGTGCAACAACACGCCAAACGTCACCAGCACAAACGCAGAGACGCACACAGCCATCAACACCTTTTTGGCTGTGATGGAAATGGTCCGCACCGAGGCGGTGGGCCCTGACACCCACATCAATTGCATAGATCGCTCCGAGACTTCTGAGGTTTGGTTCGTGATTATTCACAGTAGGAGGGAGGATTGTAGGGAGTTCCACTCACGAATGTGACTTAGTTTTGAAGATAAAGCAATTATAATTATAAAGAAAACATTTATCTTTTAAAAACGTTAAAAATAACAATAAAGCAAAAGGAAAATAATTGAATATCCCGTGGTTAGAGCCAGATAGCCCCCTCCCAGCCCCTGAACTTGCCCAAAAAAATGGCTCTGCTTTGGAAGGGCTAGTTGCCGCGGGGGGTGGGTTGTCAGTTGGGCGACTGTGTGAGGCATACCAGCAAGGGATGTTTCCATGGTTTAGCCAAGGACAACCTGTGCTGTGGTGGTCGCCTGATCCGCGCATGGTGCTCCAAACGGCAGATTTCAAACTTCATCGCTCCTTTCGCAAAACCTTGCATAGCTTCATCATGGACGACCAATGCGAAATTCGCATCAATCACGACTTCAGCGCCGTGATTCGACATTGCGCACAGGCCAGCAGAAAGGGCAAACCGGGCACTTGGATCGTGGAAGAAATGATATTGGCCTATGAGGCCCTGCATGCCCAGGGTCTGGCACACACCGTAGAGACTTGGCAAGACAATCGGCTAGTCGGGGGCTTGTATTGCGTGTCTATGGGAGATACCTTGTTTGGCGAGTCCATGTTTGCCCTACAAACAGATGCCTCCAAGATCGCGCTAGCCGCCTTGGTGGCCTTTGCTCGCCATCATGAGCTAGCTTGGATAGACTGCCAACAAAACACCGCACACCTTGCATCGTTGGGTGCACGTGAAATGCCACGCATGAAATTTTTGAAACTTGTGCGAGAGGCCCGCAAAGACGTCTCTCGCGCCTGGCTGTTCCAGCCCGAATATTGGCAAACCCTCTTGTTGGACAAAGCGACCAAGTGACCTACGCCCGTGATTTACCCATGCAAACCGTGCAGTTTTATGCCACGGCTCCCTACCCGTGCAGCTACCTTCCTCACAAAACAGCTCGCTCCCAAGTAGCCACCCCCAGCCACTTGGTGAACAACGATTTGTACACAGAGTTGGTGAATGTTGGGTTTCGGCGCAGCGGTCTATTTACCTACCGCCCTTATTGCGACAACTGCCGCGCATGCATCCCCTTACGTGTGGATGCACAACATTACCAAGCCAACCGAAGCCAACGCCGCGCTTGGGCTCAGCATCAACACTTGGACGTGCGAGTCTTGACGCTAGACTTTCAGCCTGAGCATTACGATTTGTATCTGCGCTACCAATCCCTGCGCCACGCGGGTGGTGGCATGGATGATGACAGCATTGAGCAATACACCCAGTTTTTACTTCAAAGCCGTGTCAACACGAGGTTGGTCGAGTTTCGCGAACCTTCAGACAACGACCAAGCGGGCGCGCTCAAAATGGTCTCGATCGTGGATGTGCTCCATGATGGTTTGTCTGGCGTCTACACTTTTTATGAACCAGAGCCACACACCAGCTACGGCACCTTCAACGTGATGTGGCAAATCGCACAAGCGAAAAAGCTCAATCTCGCCTACGCTTATTTAGGTTACTGGATAAAAGACAGTCCCAAAATGCGCTACAAAGCCAGTTTTAAGCCACATGAATACTTGGTCAACGAAACATGGACGAAATCTGATTTCACATGATAAAATTTCAACATGCGTAAAACCACTGTGCCAAGCACGCCCAATATTCAAGTCATTGAGCGGATTTTCACACTCATTGATGTGCTCGCTTCTCGCGAAGAGGCTATTTCGCTCAAAGAAATCAGTGAACGCACAGGCCTTCACCCGTCCACGACCCACCGCATCTTGAATGACTTGGCCGTGGGTCGCTTTGTCGACCGTCCAGAAGCAGGCAGCTATCGCCTTGGGATGCGCTTGCTTGAGTTAGGCAATTTGGTCAAAGGTCGTTTGAACGTGCGCGATGTCGCCTTTCAGCCCATGCGAGAGTTGCACAAACTCATACAGCAGCCAGTGAATCTCAGCGTGCGTCAAGGTGACGAAATTGTCTACATTGAACGCGCATTCAGCGAGCGTTCGGGCATGCAAGTGGTTCGAGCCATTGGTGGGCGTGCCCCACTCCACCTCACCTCAGTTGGCAAATTATTTTTAGCGTTGGACGACCCGCAACGTGTTCGCGCTTACGCGACGCGCACAGGCCTGAGCGGACAAACCCGCAACAGCCTCACACAGTTGTCAGCCCTAGAGCGCGAACTCTCAAAGGCTCGCCAATATGGGGTGGCACGTGACAACGAGGAGCTTGAACTGGGCGTGCGATGTATGGCGTCGGGCATTTACGATGACCAAGGCAAGTTGGTCGCAGGTTTGTCCATTTCCGCTCCAGCGGATCGGCTCGATGAGGCTTGGCTACCTAAACTTCAAGCCACCACGCAAGGTATTTCTCATGCGCTAGGCTTCAAATTGAACGACGCCTAAAGGACAAAAAAGCCAGCAAGATGGCTGGCTTTTTATGTGTCAACAAGACCGTTAAGTTTGTGGCCGACCGTTGCTGACTTGGTTGGTCTCGACCCACTTGCGAACGCGCTCAGCATCAGAAATACGGCTGAGTTTGCCCGCAGAGTCTAGGAAAACCATGATCAACTTGCGACCAGACACCTTGGCTTGCATCACCAAGCACTGGCCCGCTTCAGAAATGTAGCCCGTTTTTTGCAAACCGATATCCCAATTGGGATTTTTTATCAAACGGTTGGTTGTGTTGTATTGCAAGGTTCGGTTGCCCACTTCCACGCGGTGGCTGGGTGAGGTCGACAACTGGCTCACCGTGTCATCGAGGTAAGCATTCCCCACCAGGGTGGCCAAGTCTTTGGCGCTGGATTGGTTTTGGCTAGACAGGCCCGTTGGCTCTACATAGCGTGTATCACGCATGCCCAACTGGTTGGCTTTGGCGTTCATCAAGCTCACAAAAACAGGCATGCCGCCTGGATAGGTTCGACCCAAGGCATGGGCCGCGCGGTTTTCACTGGCCATCAAAGCCAAATGAAGCAACTCACCGCGCGTCAAAGTGGCGCCTACGCGTAACCGAGAACTGCTGCCCTTTTCGGTGTCCACATCATCTTGGGTGATGGTGATCGACTCGTCCATCGGTAATTTGGCTTCACTGATGATCAAACCTGTCATCAGCTTGGTGATGGAGGCAATAGGCAAAACAGCATGGTCGTTTTTGCTGATCAACACCTCCTGGGTGTCTTGGTCGATCACATAAGCCACGCTGGATTTCAAATCCAACAAGTCACTGGTGGCATGCAAGCCAGCTTTTTGACCAAAAGAAGGAATCAAGGGCGCCGCCTTGACGACCTTGGCGCGACGCACATGGGCCTTCTTGACCGCAGACTTGCTTTTTTGAACAGTGGGTTTTTTCTGATTCGGCGCAGCTGTGGCATGCACAGTGCAAAACGAAGCAAACAAACCAAGTGAGGTCGCAATGAGGAGTCGTTTCAAGGGCTGGTCCTTAATCTTGAAAAACACAATTGCGATGAGTCTAACAAGAAAAGTCACGCAAGATCAAGGACTTGCGTGACTTATTTAATAAATTTGATGCTATGTGACAGTTTTTTCAATTTAACCTTGCGCAGCAACCCGGTCAGCCTTGCTTTGCAGCTTGTTCAACGCACTCAAATAGGCCTTGGCGGAAGCAACCACGATATCTGGGTCAGAGCCCACGCCGTTGACCACACGGCCGCTGTTTTGCAAACGCACCGTCACTTCACCTTGGCTCTCTGTCGAACCACTGATGGCATTGACCGAGTACAACACCATTTCAGCACCGCTCTTGACGTGAGACTCAATCGCTTTGAGTGAAGCGTCGACTGGACCGTTGCCTGCGGAATCGCCTTTGACCTCCTTACCCGCCACGGTAAACACCACACTGGCATGTGGACGCTCACCTGTTTCGCTGTGTTGCGATAAGGAGACAAACGCATACTGTTCGCTTGCATGGCTAACAGACTCTTCGCTGACCAAGGCCAAGATATCCTCGTCAAAAATCTCGCTTTTGCGGTCAGCCAATTCTTTGAACTTGGCAAAAGCCGCGTTGATTTCTGCCTCGCTCTCCAATTGAACCCCCAAGTCTTCCAAGCGTTGCTTGAACGCATTGCGCCCGCTGAGTTTGCCCAACACAATTTTGTTGGCGCTCCAGCCTACGTCTTCCGCACGCATGATTTCATAGGTGTCACGCGCTTTGAGCACGCCGTCTTGGTGGATGCCAGAGGCATGCGCAAAGGCATTTGCGCCAACCACCGCCTTGTTGGGTTGCACCACAAAGCCAGTGGTTTGGCTCACCATGCGGCTGGCAGCCAATATTTGCTGGGTGTCGATGTTCATGGTGAGGTCAAAGTAATCGCGGCGTGTTTTGATGGCCATGACCACCTCTTCCAACGAACAGTTACCTGCGCGTTCACCCAAACCATTGACCGTGCATTCCACCTGACGTGCGCCACCAATCTTGACACCCGCCAACGAGTTGGCCACGGCCATGCCCAAATCGTTGTGGCAGTGAACGGACCAAATGGCTTTGTCAGAGTTGGGGACACGCTCGCGTAAAGTTTTGATGAAGTTGCCATACAACTCTGGAATGGCGTAGCCCACGGTGTCTGGAATGTTGATGGTGGTGGCACCCTCAGCAATCACTGCCTCGACCACGCGGCACAAAAAGTCCATCTCGCTGCGGTATCCGTCTTCGGCGCTGAACTCGATGTCCCCCACCAAGTTGCGGGCAAATCGCACCGACTGTTTGGCTTGCTCAAGCACCTGCTCGGGCGACATGCGCAACTTCTTTTCCATGTGCAACGGCGAGGTGGCAATAAAAGTATGAATGCGTGCGCTGTTGGCACCTTTGAGTGCTTCAGCCGCACGGCTGATGTCTCGGTCATTGGCGCGTGACAACGAGCAAACAGTGGCATCTTTGATGGCTTTGGCGATGCCCTGCACCGCTTCAAAGTCTCCGTTTGAGCTGGCCGCAAAACCAGCCTCGATCACATCCACCTTCAATCGCTCCAGTTGCCGGGCAATGCGCAGTTTTTCATCGCGCGTCATGGAAGCGCCGGGCGACTGTTCGCCATCACGCAAGGTGGTGTCAAAAATAATGAGCTTATCGGTCATGGTCAGGACTCCTCAATTTAAAAAACCTGCAACGTTTGTATCAGCCCCAAAGCAAAAGGCCCGCTGCATGTGCATACGGGCCTTGTGGGGTTTGCGCGTGCGCTACCAACTCCGCCCGGTGGGGGATAGAAGTAGTAGGGCCAGCGAAAAATTTGTCATGTCTTGAATTTAGCACAAAGCCAACTGGTTTGTTGCACACTGTGTCTCATTTATGCAAACCCGCTTCATCGGGCTCATCTGTAGAGGTGCTAATGAGGCTCGTTTGAATGCCTTTGGCTCGGCGCCATGCATACAAGACATAGCCGCTCAATCCATACAACATGAACAAAGCAAACAACACAATGGGGGGATGGATGTTGATCACCGCAATCACCAAGGCCAACATCACAATCACAGCAAATGGCACACTTTTCTTCATCTGCACATCTTTGAAGCTGTAAAAAGGCACATTGGTGACCATGGTCAAACCCGAATACAAACACCACGCAAACATAGGCCACGCGACCTCAGGGCCGGAGATATTCATTTCAGTCATGAGCCACATAAAGCCCATCACCAAAGCCGCCGCCGCCGGCGAAGGCAGGCCTTGGAAAAAACGCTTGTCCACCACGGCCGTGTTCACATTGAATCGGGCCAGACGCAAGGCCGCACAAGAAATATAGACAAAGGCGGCCACCCAACCCCAACGACCCAAACCCTTGAGTGCCCACTCATACGAAATCAAAGCAGGCGCTGCACCAAAGGACACCATGTCTGCCAAAGAGTCCATTTGTTCACCAAACGCGCTTTGCGTGTTGGTCATGCGGGCCACGCGGCCGTCTAAGCTGTCAAGCACCATGGCACAAAACACGCCAATCGCGGCCATTTCATAACGCTCATTCATGGCCATGACGATGGCGTAAAACCCCCCGAACAACGCAGCCAAGGTGAACAAGTTGGGCAAGACATAAATGCCTTTGCTGGGCTTGCGTGGCACAAATTCATCTGCATGGTCTTGTTGTTCTGTCATTCGAGTTGTTCCGAAAAGTAGATCTTGAGTGTAAGCGCTGCACCAACTGGCCCCCCAAAAACGACAAAGGCCACCGAGGTGGCCTTTGTCGGTACCAACAGCGTGCGCTTAGTTGCGGGTTTGGTCAACCAGTTTGTTCTTGGAAATCCAAGGCATCATGGCACGCAATTTTTCACCCACGATTTCGATGGAGTGCTCAGCATTCAAGCGACGACGTGCGGTCATGCTTGGGTAGTTGGTCTTGCCTTCCAAAATGAACATCTTGGCGTACTCGCCAGTTTGGATGCGTTTCAAGGCTGCACGCATGGCTTGGCGCGATTGCTCGTTGATGACTTCTGTACCCGTCACGTACTCGCCGTATTCGGCGTTGTTGGAGATCGAGTAGTTCATGTTGGCGATGCCGCCTTCGTACATCAAGTCCACGATCAACTTCAACTCGTGCAAGCACTCGAAGTAAGCCATTTCAGGGGCGTAGCCAGCTTCGGTCAAGGTTTCGTAGCCCATCTTCACCAATTCAACAGCGCCACCGCATAAGACAGCTTGTTCACCAAACAAGTCGGTTTCTGTTTCTTCTTTGAAGTTGGTCTCGATGATGCCGCCTTTGCCGCCACCGTTGGCCATGGCGTAGCTCAAAGCCAAGTCACGCGCTTTGCCCGACTTGTCTTGGTAGACCGCGATCAAAGATGGCACACCACCGCCTTTGAGGTACTCAGAACGCACGGTGTGGCCTGGGCCTTTGGGGGCGACCATGATCACGTCCAAGTCAGCACGTGGAATGACTTGGTTGTAATGCACATTGAAACCGTGCGCAAAAGCCAAGGTAGCGCCTTGCTTCATGTTGGGAGCAACGTTGTTGTTGTAGACATCTGGGATGTTTTCGTCAGGCAACAAGATCATGACCACGTCAGCCGCTTTGACGGCGTCGTTGACTTCCAACACGTTCAAACCAGCCTTGGCCACTTTGTCCCATGAGGCGCCGCCCTTGCGCAGACCGACCACGACTTTGACGCCGCTTTCGTTCAAGTTTTGTGCGTGCGCATGGCCTTGCGAGCCATAGCCAATGATGGCCACAGTCTTGCCTTTGATGAGGGACAGATCACAATCTTTGTCGTAAAAAACTTTCACAGGGTTCTCCTAAAAAATACTTTGAAAAGGGTTGGAATTTAAACGCGCAAGATGCGCTCACCGCGGCCAATGCCACAAGCGCCCGTGCGAACAGTTTCAAGGATTGCGCTGCGGTCAATCGCCTCTAAGAACGCATCGTTCTTCGACAGGTCGCCCGTCAACTCAATGGTGTAGCTCTTCTCGGTCACATCAATGATGCGACCCCGAAAAATATCAGCCATACGCTTCATTTCTTCACGCTCTTTGCCTACGGCACGAACCTTGACCAGCATCAACTCGCGTTCGGTGTAAGCACCTTCAGTCAAATCGACCACTTTGACGACTTCAATCAATCGGTTCAGGTGCTTGGTGATTTGCTCAATCACCTCATCAGAGCCATGCGTTTGAATGGTCATCCGAGACAAACTAGCGTCTTCGGTAGGCGCAACGGTGAGAGATTCGATGTTGTAGCCACGGGCCGAGAACAAGCCCACCACGCGAGATAGCGCACCGGGTTCGTTTTCAAGCATCAGGGAAATGATGTGTTTCATGTTGTCATCCTTCCCGTTCAAAGGTCTTCACTGCCAAGCAGCATTTCAGTGATGCCCTTGCCGGCTTTCACCATGGGGAACACGTTCTCGGTGGGATCGGTACGAAAGTCGATGAACACCGTGCGGTCTTTGAGGCGACGCGCTTCACGCAAAGCGGGTTCCACATCCTCAGGCCGCTCAACCAGTATTCCCACATGGCCATAAGCTTCGGCCAACTTCACAAAGTCAGGCAAAGCGTCCATGTAGCTGCTGCTGTAGCGGCTCTCGTACTCAATTTCTTGCCATTGACGCACCATACCCAAGTAGCGGTTGTTGAGCGCCAACACTTTGATCGGTGTGTTGTACTGAAAACAGGTGGAGAGTTCTTGGATACACATTTGCACCGAACCCTCGCCTGTCACGCAAAACACCTCGCTGTCAGGCTTGGCCAACTTGATGCCCATGGCGTAAGGAATGCCCACGCCCATGGTGCCCAAACCGCCTGAGTTGATCCAGCGACGTGGTTCATCAAAGCCGTAGTACTGAGCAGCCCACATTTGGTGCTGCCCCACATCGGAGGTGATGTAAGTGTCCGTGCCCTTGGTCATGTTGTGCAAAGTCTCAATCACGTACTGAGGCTTGATGACGTCGGTGTTGCTTCGGTCATACTTCAAGCAATCGCGCTTGCGCCACCCTTCGATGGTTTCCCACCATCCGGACAAAGCAGCGGCATCGGGCTTCAAGGCTGACTCCTTGATCATGTCGATCATCTCAACCAGCACATCTTTGACATCGCCTACGATGGGGATGTCAACCTTCACACGCTTAGAAATGCTGGATGGGTCGATGTCGATATGGATGATCTTTCGCTCGTTCAAGGCAAAGTGTTTGGGGTTACCAATCACCCGATCATCAAACCGTGCGCCAACAGCCAGCAACACATCACAGTTTTGCATGGCGTTGTTGGCTTCAATCGTGCCATGCATGCCCAACATACCCAAAAACTTAGGCGCACTGGCAGGATAGGCACCCAAGCCCATCAAGGTATTGGTCACTGGGTAACCCAACATGTCCACCAAGGTGCGTAGCTCTTGCGACGCGTTGCCCAGCAACACACCGCCACCGGTATAGATATAGGGGCGCTTGGCCGCCATCAGCAGTTGTAAAGCCTTGCGTATTTGACCGCCATGGCCCTTGCGCACAGGGTTGTATGAACGCATGTGCACTTCGGCGGGATAACCTTCATAAGCCGTTTTCTTGAAAGACACGTCTTTTGGAATATCCACCACCACAGGCCCTGGGCGTCCACTGCGAGCAATGTGAAATGCTTTTTTCATGGTCAACGCCAAGTCGCGGACGTCCTTGACCAGAAAATTGTGTTTGACGATAGGACGGGTGATACCGATGGTGTCGCACTCTTGGAAGGCATCCAAGCCAATCGCGTGCGTAGGCACTTGCCCCGTGATGATCACCATGGGAATACTGTCCATGTAAGCGGTGGCAATGCCGGTCACAGCATTGGTCGCACCTGGACCAGAAGTGACCAAGGCTACGCCAACGTCACCTGTGGCGCGCGCATAGCCGTCAGCGGCATGAACCGCAGCTTGCTCATGCCGAACCAACACGTGCTGAATCGTGTTTTGGTTGTAAAGCGCGTCATAAATGTAGAGAACTGCACCACCGGGATAGCCCCAGATGTGTTTGACGTTTTCAGCTTGTAGCGCCTTGACGAGGATTTCGGCGCCCATCAGTTCTTTGGACTGACCGCCAGAGGCGGTTGGAGAATGTGCGCCGGAGGCGGTTGCGGAATGCGATTCCGACTTTGGAGTGTTCATTGGTGTACCTTTTAACCTGAGTGAATTTCGTCAACGAAAAACCTTGGGTGCTTCTTGGCGAACCCTTGTGGGGCAGCATCGAAACTTTGGACCTGTAGCCATAGACGCATGGTTCGCGCCGGACCGAGACCCGTTTGCCTTTTTTGTCGAATTGCAGCCTTAGATTATGACATCCTCTTTTCAAGGATTGCGTCTCTCAGAACAAAAACCTAAGGCTAGTGCCATAATCGCGCCCGATTCAAACATGAACCCTCATCGTCAGTGGCCACCGAACAAGAACTGTCAGACTTTCTAAAAAGCGTCGAGAAGCGTGCCTTCAAACGCTCGGTCTATCACGTTCGTGATGATGAAGCGGCGCTAGACATTGTCCAAGACAGCATGATGAAACTCGCCGAACATTACGGCGACAAGCCAGCCCAAGAGTTGCCCATGCTCTTTCACAGAATCTTGTCAAACACCACACTTGACTGGTTTAGGCGCAACAAAACTCGAAAAGCGTTGTTCAGCAACTTCAGCGACTTTGATTCAGACCAAGATGAAGGCGAATTTAATCTTTTAGAGGCCTTGGCCGTCGAAAATGACAGCCAAACCACACAAAGTGCAGAAGATAACTTTGCCAGCGTAGCAAATGTTCACGATATTGAGGTAGAAATACAAAACTTGCCCGCACGTCAACGAGAAGCCTTCTTGCTGCGTTATTGGGAGGATCTAGATGTTTCGGAAACAGCTGTTGCCATGGGCTGTTCAGAAGGAAGCGTCAAAACACATTGCTCTCGGGCTGTTTTGGCATTGAGCAAAGCGCTTAAATTAAAGGGAATTCAACCATGACACATACCGCAAATACCCATGACCAGTTTGGTTTGCGCATTGCTGCCCAACTGAATTCAGCCAGCCTTGCCCTGCCACACGACATCACTGAGCGTCTGCGGGCTGCGCGCACACGCGCCGTGGCTGCTCGCTTGAAACCCCAAACCCGTTTGCAAACCAGCACGGCTGTGGTTCATCAAAATGGTGCAGCCTTACTCAACTTTGGCGGAGACGAAGGTCTTAACCTTTGGAGCCGCTTGGCCTCCTTCTTGCCTTTGATTGCTTTGGTGGCAGGCTTAGCCCTGATTCAAAACATCATGGATGACGACCGCGCCAATGAGTTAGCCGAAGTTGACTCTGCCTTGTTGGTTGACGATTTGCCACCTGCTGCGTATGCCGACCCAGGTTTTCTTCAGTTCTTGAAAAATCCCATCGCCCTAGACCCTCAGGAGTAACTGCCTCCATGTTGTTTCAACGGCTGTTCAGCACGTCATTCATCGCGCAACTCGTGCTCAGTGGTGCCATCTTGTTTGATGGCGTCATCGTGAGCGCACAAACCCCACCCGCTTTGGGCTCTAAGCCAACACCCAGCGTGCTGGGTCGCCCTTTGTGGACGGATTTGGCCGATTCACAACAACAAGCCCTCGCCCCATTGGCGCAGCTGTGGCCCACGATGACTGAACCACACAAGCGCAAATGGCTGGCCATCTCACAAAACTTTGGCCAGCTCACGGCAGAGGAGCAAGTGACTGTTCAAGGCCGCATGCGCGAATGGGCGGCACTTAGCCCCCAACAACGCACCGCGGCGCGTTTGAATTACGCCGATGCCAAACAACTTCTGCAAGATGACAAAAAAGCCAAATGGGAAGCCTACCAAGCCCTCTCACCAGAAGCCAAGAACAAACTGGCAACGCAGCAAAGTCAACCCATACAAGGTGCAGCCCCAGCGATCAAACCTGTGCCTGCTGCCAAACTCACCCCCTCTCCTGTTGCCAGCGGCAACAAGCCCCTGCCCAGGATCGCCACAGATCAAGTCGCCCCCACCACCTTGCTACCCAATCCCATCACCAGCACAGCGCCAACTAGTGTCAGCACTGAAAGCACAGTGACGCCTCAATGATGCTCGAGTTGACTGCCCCAAGCCTGCTACGCCGCATGGCGTGCTGGCTCTACGAAGGCATGCTTTTGTTTGCGGTGCTCTTTATCTCGGGCTACTTATTCAGCACACTCAGCCAGACACGCCACGCATTGGACAACCGTCTCGGCTTACAAGCCTTTTTATTCCTGGTGGTCGGCATCTACTTCACTTGGTTTGGCACAAAAGGCCAAACTTTGGCCATGAAAACTTGGCACATACGCGTCGTCGATACGCTGGGCCAATCGCTCAGCCAAAAACGCGCATTGTTGCGTTATTTGCTGAGTTGGATCTGGTTCATTCCGCCTTTGGCACTGGTGGGGCCTTACGCGCTCAGCGGTAGCGAAACAGCTGTTCTTTTCTTTGGCTGGGTCGCCATTTGGGCGTTGCTCAGTCGCTTTCATCCTTTGCGCCAGTTTTGGCATGATGCAATGGCTGGCACACGACTCGTCAATGCGCAGCCCAAAGCGACTGAAAAAAAATCTTGACCGTTCCTCTATGAATTCACCCGCTTTTTCTCTGTGCGTCTATTGCGGCTCACGCAACGGCACCCTCCCCGACTATGCGGATGTAGCCAAACAAGTTGGCACTTGGATCGGTCAACACAACGGCCAACTGGTTTACGGCGGTGGCAACAACGGCTTGATGGGCTTGGTTGCCCAAGCCACCGCGGAGGCAGGCGGCCGCGTCGTGGGCATCATTCCCAAAGCACTACAAAGCTCTGAAAACACGCGCACCGTTTGCACCGAGTTGCACATAGTCGACACCATGCACGAGCGCAAACACATGATGGCCAAACGCGCCGATGTGTTCTTGGCCTTGCCCGGCGGCATTGGCACGTTTGAAGAATTTTTTGAAGTATGGACTTGGCGCCAACTTGGCTACCACGACAAACCCATTGGCCTGCTCAACACCCAAGGCTACTACGATGGGTTGCTGGAATTTGTCAACCACAGCGTGAACCATGGTTTTTTGAACGACTGGCAAATGGACCTCATTCGCAGTGGCACTGAACCCAAAGCACTGCTCCAAGAACTGGTCCAAGCCGCAGGCTTTTCGCCAGAGCCCAAGCTGGCGGAGCTCTGAACTTTGCCCACAAAAAAGCCGCGGCCCCTAAAGGCTGCGGCTTTTCTTTTATATGGAATGCGTGATCACTCAAGGGCAAGATCACACGGCAGATTCATCCAACTCGCCGGTGCGAATACGCACCACACGCTCCACAGGTGTCACAAAAATTTTGCCATCACCAATTTTTCCCGTGCGGGCTGCGCGCACGATGGCATCCACACAGTTGTCTACATCATCGCTCTTCACAGTCACCTCAACCTTGACTTTGGGCAAAAAATCAACCACATACTCCGCGCCACGGTATAGCTCGGTGTGGCCTTTTTGACGACCAAAGCCTTTGACCTCTGTCACGGTCAAGCCAGTCACACCACACTCGGCCAAAGCTTCGCGAACTTCTTCTAGTTTGAATGGTTTGATGATGGCGGTGATTTGCTTCATATTCAAAATCCTTGAAATCGATAGAGGAGCCTAGAGTCAGGCACGAAATTTGTTAGTTATAGGATAACGCCAATCCTTGCCAAAACTGCGGTGAGTGACGCGAATTCCCACCGGCGATTGACGGCGTTTGTACTCGTTGATGCGGATCAGGCGGGTCACCTTCTCCACATCGGCACGCGCAAAGCCAGCAGCAATGATGTCTTGCGAGCTTTGGTCGTTCTCCATGAAGCGCGAGACGATCTCATCCAACACCTCATAGGGCGGCAAACTGTCTTGGTCGGTTTGGTCAGGGCGCAACTCAGCGCTGGGTGGACGTGTGATGATGCGGTCAGGAATAGGCTCAACACCCGTGCCAAAGGGGTCGTTGGCATTGCGCCAGCGGGCTAACTTGAACACCAAGGTCTTGGCTACATCTTTGATCACCGCAAAGCCACCCGCCATGTCGCCGTAAAGCGTGCAGTAGCCAGTGGCCATTTCGCTCTTGTTGCCAGTGGTCAGCACGATAGACCCAAACTTGTTCGACAAAGCCATCAGCAAGGTGCCACGGATGCGGGCTTGGATATTCTCTTCTGTGGTGTCAGGCTGCGTACCTGCAAAATCCGCCTTGAGCGAGCCAAGAAATGCCTCAAACTCTGGCACGATGGACACCTCGTCATAGCGCACACCCAAACGCTGAGCCATCTCGCGTGCATCCAGCCAGCTCATTTCTGCGGTGTAGGGCGACGGCATCATGACTGAGCGCACCTTGTCTGCACCCAAGGCATCCACCGCAATAGCCAGCACCAAGGCCGAATCAATACCACCCGACAAGCCAAGCAACACGCCAGGAAAACCGTTTTTGCCAATGTAGTCGCGCACGCCCAGCACCAAGGCATGCCACAGGTCAGCTTCGAGCGAACCATCTTTCACAACTTCACCAAACAAGAGGCCACCTTGCGTCACATCCACTCGAAACGATGCCACTTGAAAGCTCGGCGCACGTGCGGCCAACGCCCCATCGGCATTGAGGGCAAATGAACGGCCCTCAAACACCACCTCGTCTTGTCCACCCACCAAATGCGCGTAAATCAGAGGCAAGCCGGTGGCTTTGACGCGACCACGCATGGCTTGCTCACGCTCGTCGCCTTTGCCCACATGAAAAGGAGAGGCATTGATGACGGCTAACAGCTCGGCGCCCGCCACTTTGGCCTGCGCCGCAGGCTCCTCAAACCAAGCATCTTCACAAATCAGCAAACCCACTTTTGTGCCCGCCACCTCAAATACACAAGCCTGGTCACCAGCGAGGAAATAACGCCGTTCGTCAAACACTTGATAGTTGGGCAGCTCGCGCTTGGCATAAGCAGCCACCACTTGGCCTTCGCACACCACACTCGCCATGTTGAAGCGTCGTTGCACCGACACCGAACGTGTCCGTTCGTCACCGCCACAAGGGTGGCCCACCACCACATGCAAACCCATCAACCCGCTGAGCGCAGCGGACACCGTTTTCAAGGCATCATCACAAGCTGCGATAAACGAAGGGCGCAGAAACAAATCCTCGGCGGCGTAGCCGCACAGCGACAACTCGGGGGTGAGCACCAAACGCACACCATCTTGGTACGCCGCGGTGGCACACTCGATGATTTTCTGGGCGTTACCCGCCATGTCCCCCACCACGAAATTCAACTGAGCAACGCAAATTTTGAGAGTCATGGCAGCAGGCACATCGTCCAAAGTAAAACAGGTTTAACAAGAAAATGGATTATGTCATTCGCACCCACACGAGCCCGCTCGATATCCCTGCTCAAGCGTGGGACGCATTACTGGCCTTGCAAGACGCGCCCTCGCCCTTTATGCAGCATGCCTATGTGGCCGCCCTTCACACCAGTGGCAGTGCCACACCTGATACGGGTTGGACGCCACAATTTATATCGCTTTGGCAGGGCAACGAGTTGGCCGCAGCCAGTGTCCTGTATATCAAAGCCCACTCTTATGGCGAATACGTCTTTGACTGGGCCTGGGCCAATGCCTATGCCAACCATGGCCTGAACTACTTTCCCAAAGCCACCTGCGCCGTCCCCTTCACGCCCGTGCCGGGCTCGCGTTTGCTAGCCATCGACGCGACAGCTCGCCAAGCCCTGCTCATGGCCATGGTGGACCTTGCAAAGCAGCACCAGCTGTCATCCCTGCATCTCCTTTTCACCAGCCCTGACGACCGCGCAGCTTGCAACGCAATGGGCCTGATGCAACGCCAAACCGTGCAATTCCATTGGCACAACGCCAATCCACTCGGCCAACGCTTTGAGAACTTCGATGCGTTTCTAGCCACACTCGCCCAAGACAAACGTAAAAAAATCAAACAAGAACGCCGCCGTGTGGCCGATGCAGGCGTCAGCTTTCGCACGTCGGTGGGTGCAGCCATCCGCCGTGAGGACTGGCAGTTTTTCTACCAATGCTATGAACGCACCTACCTTGAACACGGCAATGCGCCCTACCTGAGCAAGGCTTTTTTTGAACGCATGCAACACGACATGCCGCACAACTGGGTGCTGTTTGTGGCCGAGCGCGAAGGCCGCCCCATCGCCAGCAGCTTGGTGGCTGTGCAAGACCTTGGCACAGACCAAGCGATCGCCTATGGACGTTATTGGGGCGCACTCGAGCGGGTGGACTGCCTGCACTTTGAGGCCTGCTACTACCAACCCCTAAACTGGTGCATCGCCAATGGTGTGCAGCGTTTTGAAGGCGGCGCCCAAGGCGAACACAAAATGGCCCGCGCCCTCATGCCTGTGGCCACTTACAGCGCGCATTGGCTGGCCCACCCGGCGTTTGCCGATGCGGTGGAACGGTTTTTAGAACGAGAGTCAGCTGGGGTCGACAACTACCTCGACCACTTGGCAGAGCGCAGCCCGTTCAAACGCCAAGAGCCGCAGTAAAACGCACACAAATTCACAGAAACAAAAAAGCCCGCATCAGCGGACTTTGATGAACACAAGCAGAAATTACTTGTTGTAATTGGCCATGCCGTCCACGATTTCTTTGTGGGCAGAGGCAATGCCTTCCCAACCCTTGACCTTGACCCACTTGCCTTTTTCGAGGTCTTTGTAGTGTTCAAAGAAATGGGCGATTTGTTGCAGCTGCAACTCATGGATGTCGGCCAATGATTTGATGTGGCTGTAGCGGGCCAAGATTTTCTCGGTAGGCACAGCCAACACTTTACCGTCTATGCCGCCCTCGTCTTCCATCATCAAAATACCCAAGGCACGGCAAGGCACCACCACGCCGGGCGGCAATGGGAAAGGTGTCATCACCAACACGTCCACAGGGTCGCCATCACCAGCAATGGTTTGGGGCACATACCCATAGTTGGTGGGGTAGTGCATGGCCGTGCCCATGAAGCGGTCCACAAACAGAGCGCCAGACTCTTTGTCGACTTCGTACTTCACGGGGTCCGAGTTCATCGGAATTTCGATGATCACGTTGAAGGCTTCAGGAACTTTGCTACCGGGGGTGACTTGATTCAGGGACATGGTGTCTTGAGATGAAAGTTAAAAAATAAACTAAGAGGATTAACTCTGATTTTACTTTCACGGGGCTTGCACCCCGGACTTGTCTTTCAAACCATTATTCATGCGTGCTTTTGCCGGTTTCGTCCATCAACCCCAAAAACACGCGTAAAAAATAAACCGCCATCACCAACGTAAAGACGATGACAGCCAAGCTCATCAAGCCATAGTCAGTAGAAAAAAGGTCAATCCAAGCTTTCATGAGGGTGCTCCTAGGCATTGCAATGCCTTGACTTTGCAGGGTTTGAAGGGATGGCGCCATGATCTATATCAACAGTGAAGGGATTGGCCACTCAGGCAAAATGACTCCCCTATGTCTGAACGCGTGATTCCCCTTGTCGACCAACGGCTACTGGCTCTGCCAGCCACCTTGCCTGCCCACCCCATCCGCGCCACGGGCGTGCTCGGCGACAGCTTGGGCCGCCCGCTGCACGATCTGCGCATCAGCGTGACCGACCGTTGCAACTTTCGCTGCAACTACTGCATGCCCAAAGAGGTGTTCAACAAAGACTACGCCTACCTGCCCCACGGCGACCTGCTGAACTTTGAGGAAATCACCCGCCTGGCCAAAGTGTTTGTGTCTCACGGCGTGCGCAAAATTCGCCTCACCGGCGGCGAGCCGCTGCTGCGCAAGAACCTTGAAATCTTGGTGGAGCAATTGGCCAACATCCAAACACCCGACGGCACGCCACTCGACCTCACCCTCACCACCAACGGCTCGCTGTTAGCCCGCAAAGCTCAGTCACTTCAATCAGCCGGGCTCAACCGCGTGACCGTGAGCTTAGATGGCCTAGATGACGCCGTGTTTCGCGAAATGAACGATGTGGACTTTCCTGTCGCCGATGTGCTCGACGGCATTGCCGCTGCCAAAGAAGCGGGCTTGGGGCTGGACGCCAATGGACTGTTCTCTGGCCTCAAAGTCAACATGGTGGTCAAGCGGCGCACCAACGTTGACCAAATTTTGCCCATGGCCCGCCACTTCAGGGGCAGTGGCATCACCCTGCGCTTCATCGAATACATGGACGTAGGCGCCACCAATGGCTGGTGCATGGATGACGTGCTGCCTTCTGCGCAGGTGATTCAACGCATTCAACAAGAATTTCCACTCGTGGCGCTTGAGGCCAGCTCACTGGGCGAAACTGCCCAGCGCTGGGGCTATGCCAATGCTGCTGGGCTGTTTGACCCCGCCTTGGGCGAAGTGGGCGTCATCAGCAGCGTGACGCAAGCTTTCTGCCAAGACTGCAACCGCGCTCGCCTGTCTACCGAAGGCAAGCTCTATCTGTGCTTGTTTGCCACGAAAGGTTACGACTTGCGCAGCCTCATGCGTGGCGCACAAGCCAGCGATGCAGACATTGCCTCGGCCATCGGCCACATTTGGCAGGGCCGCGATGACCGCTACTCTGAGCTCAGGGCCTCTATGCCAGCCGACGGCGCGCCATCGGCACGTCGGGTGGAGATGAGCTACATCGGCGGCTAAACCGCAACACACCCACACAGCAACCAAACACATGACACACACCATCGCGCCTCAAGACATCACCGGCCTCATCTTGGCAGGCGGCCGCGGCAGCCGCATGGGCGGCGTCGACAAAGGCTTGCAAAACTTCAACGGCATCCCTCTCGCCCTGCATGCACTCATGCGCCTTGGACCCCAAGTCGAAAGCGTGATGGTCAATGCCAACCGCAACCTCTCGGCCTATGAGTCGTTTGGCGCCTCGGTTTGGCCCGACGCCTCAGCCGACTTTGCAGGTCCCTTATCCGGCTTTTTGGCCGGCTTGGAACGCGCTGAAACCCCCTACATCCTGACCGTGCCTTGCGACACACCGCGCTTGCCACTCGATTTGGCTCAGCGCCTCGCTGCAGCTTTGGTCAGCGAAGACGCCGACATTGCCATGGCAGCAGCGCCCGAAACCGATGAACATGGCCAAACTCAGCTGCGTACGCAGCCCGTGTTTTGCTTGATGAAGATCGAACTCTCTGAGAGCTTGGTCAAGTTCACACATGCCGGTGGCCGCAAAATTGATGCCTGGACCGCTCAACACAAAACTGTCGCCGTGCCCTTTGACGCCCCTGGCGACGACCCGCTGGCCTTTGCCAACGTCAACACCTTGAGCGAGCTGCAAGCCCTTGAAAACGCCGCACCATGAAAAGCTTAGATGAGATTGCCGCCGCCCTGCAAGGCTATGACCCACAAGCCTTGAGCGTGGACCAAGTCAACGCATTTTTGGCTGAGTTGGTGCAGCCCGTCTCTGCCCACGAATCGCAAGACGTGTACTTGTTTGACGCCTTGGGTCGCGTGTTGGCGCAAGACGTGGATTCACCCATCCATGTGCCCGCGCACAACAACTCAGCCATGGATGGATTTGCCTTCGATGCAGCTCAGCTGAAAGTCGACCAAGCCCTCAGCCTGCGCGTGGTGGGCACGGCGCTCGCCGGCAAAGCTTGGCCTGGCAAGGTCAATGTGGGCGAATGCCTCAAGATCATGACCGGCGCCATCCTGCCCGACAACTTAGACACCGTGGTGCCCCAAGAGTTCTGCCAACTCGCCAGCGCACAGGATGTGACCACCATCACCATACCGCCCAATATTTTGAAAGCGGGCGACAACCGCCGCATGATGGGTGAAGACCTGATGCAAGGCCAAGCGGCCCTCAAAGCAGGCCAACACCTCACACCCGCAGCACTGGGCTTGGTTGCCAGCTTGGGCCTGCCCGATGTGCGGGTGCACCGGCGCTTGCGCGTGGCCTATTTCTCCACTGGCGACGAAGTATTGAGCTTGGGCGACGCTCCCCGCGAAGGCGCGGTTTACGACAGCAACCGCTACACCGTGTTTGGGTTGCTCACGCGCATGGGCTGTGAAGTGATGGACATGGGCGTGGTGCGTGACGAACCTGCGCAGCTCGAAGCTGCGTTTGCCAAAGCGGCCCTTGAGGCCGATGCCATCATCACCAGCGGTGGGGTGAGTGTGGGTGAAGCCGACTTCACCAAAGCCATGATGAAAAAGCTCGGCGACGTGGCGTTTTGGAAAATCGCCATGCGTCCGGGCCGCCCCATGGCAGTGGGCCGCATTGGCAAGTCGGTGTTGTTTGGTTTGCCCGGCAACCCCGTGGCGGTGATGGTGACCTTCCTCGCTTTTGTGCGCCCTGCGCTCTTGCGCATGATGGGCAGCACCGCACAGCCTGCACCGATGGTGCGCGCGAGGTGTTTAGAACCTCTGCGTAAAAAAGCAGGCCGCACCGAATACCAACGTGGCTTTGTCAGCAGTGCAGCGGACGGCACGCTGCAAGTGCGCACCACCGGCAACCAAGGTTCAGGCGTGCTGAGCTCAATGGTGCAAGGCAACGGCCTGATCGTGCTGCATCACGCGCAAGGCCATGTCGCCGTGGGTGATGAGGTGGATGTGATGATGTTTGAGGGCGCTATCTAGTCAAGCGCGGATTAGCGGGTAGGCGTCAAGCGTGAACTAGAAGGTAGGCGTCAAGCGCCTAAGTCCGCATCCTCATGGCGAATGGTGATTGCCCCTGGCACAGACTTGCGGGCCAGCAAGGTGTACATGGTGGGCACCACAAAGATGGTCAGCAAGGTACCCAAGCTCATCCCGCCCACAATGACCCAGCCAATTTGCTTGCGGCTTTCTGCACCCGCACCACTGGCCAACGCCAGCGGAATCGCACCCAGCACCATCGCGCCCGTGGTCATCAAAATCGGACGCAAACGCAAGGTGGCTGACTTGGTGACCGCCTCAAACAACTCCACGCCTTCTTCGCGCAGCTGGTTGGCAAATTCCACAATCAAAATACCGTGTTTGGTGATCAAGCCCACCAACGTGATCAAACCAATTTGGCTGAACACGTTCAGCGTGCCGCCACTGAGCTGCAAAGCCAGCAAAGCGCCCACCATCGAGAGCGGCACCGACAACATGATGACCAATGGATCAATGAAGCTTTCAAACTGTGCCGCCAGCACCAAAAAGATAAACAACAGCGCCAACGCAAACACAATCACCAAAGAACCGGCCGATTTCACAAACTCACGCGATGTGCCGTTCAGATCGGTGGAATAACCCGGCTTGAGCACCTTTTGTGCTGTGTCGTTCATGAAAGTAATGGCCTCGCCCAGTGAGTACGTAGGGGCCAAGTTGGCGGTGATCGAGGCACTGCGGCGCTGGCTAAAGTGATTCAACTCGCGCGGCACGACCACCTCCTTGATCTTGACCAAAGCCGACAAGGGAATCATGGCGTCGCCCTTGCCTCGCACAAAAACGCGCTCAATATCATCTGGGGTGTCGCGACCTGTGTTTGCGGTTTGCACAATCACATCGTACTGGTCGCCCTCGCGCTTGTAGCGCGTGACTTGCCGACCGCCCATCATGGTTTCTACCGCGCGGGCAATTTGGTCCACTGGCACGCCCATGTCAGCGGCGCGCTCGCGGTCCACTTCCATGCTGATTTCGGGTTTGTTCAAACGCAGGTCGGTGTCCACACTCACGATGCCTGGGTTCTTGGCCATTTCTTCTTGAAAACCACGCACTACTTGGGCCAAGTTTTGGTAACTGTCAGACGTCAAGATGACAAAGTTCAAAGGTCGTTCACGAAACGGTTGCCCCAAGGACGGGGGGGTGATGGGAAACGAAGTCACACCTGGCAATCCAGACACCATAGGCGTCATTTCGCGTGCAATGTCCAAGGTGCTTTTGGAGCGATCCTCCCATGGTCTGGTGCGGAAAAACACGTTGGCTTGGGCCACGGTGGGATTGCCGACGACAGAAAAAATACGGTCGAATTCGGTGTACTTTTCACCCATTTTTTCAATGTCGATGGTGTAGCGCGTGGTGTAGCCCATGGTGGCGCCATCAGGTCCGTTGACCACAGCCAAAATCACACCACGGTCTTCCAAAGGAGCCAGCTCGCTTTTGGTGGATTTGAGCAAAGTCCAAGTGCCAACACCCGCCAAGATCATCACTGCGACCACCCACCACCGACGCGAAATCGAGCGGCCAAAAACCAGGCCAGGTGCCAGCGTCCATCGCAGCAAGCGACCATAGGCATTGGACAGGCGTTGCAGCTGATGCTCCATGGTGCGATCAAACCAGCTGGGAGTGGGGTTGTGCTTGAGCAAAAGGGAGCACATCATGGGTGTGAGCGTCAAGGCCACAAAACCCGACACCACCACCGAGCCGGCCAAAGCCAAGGCAAATTCAGTGAACAACTTGCCCGTGCGACCGGGCGTAAAAGCCAAAGGTGCGTAAACCGCAGCCAAGGTCATGGTCATCGCCACAACCACAAAGCCAACTTCTTTGGCGCCTTTGATGGCCGCATGAAACGGCGACATGCCCTCTTCAATATGGCGGTAAATGTTCTCGAGCACCACAATCGCGTCGTCTACCACCAAGCCAATCGCCAACACCAAAGCCAGCATGGTGAGCGTGTTGACGGTAAAGCCAAAAATGGCCATCAAAGCAAACGTACCAATCAAGCACACAGGAATGGTCACAAGCGGAATGATCGACGCACGCAGCGTGCGCAAGAACACAAAGATCACCAAGGCCACCAAGATGGCTGCTTCGACAATGGTCTGATAAACCGCCTTGATGGATTCTTCGATGAAGATCGAGTTGTCGTTGGCAACTTCAACCTCCACACCTTGTGGCAAGTTTTCTTTGATTTTCGGAATCATGGTGCGCACCGCAGCGCTCAGATCCAGCGGATTGGCGGTGGCGTTGCGAATCACACCCAGGGTGATTGCATCTTTGCCATTGAATCGCGTCGCGGTGCGCTCAGCTTGCGGGCCTTGCTCGACCCGCGCCACATCGCCAATGCGCACTTGTATGCCATTGACCGACTTGACCACGACATTGCGAAATTCTTGCGGTGTTTGCAAATCAGTCGACGTGCTGACGTTGAATTCGCGCAACTTGCTTTCAATCCGCCCCGCAGGCACTTCCACGTTAGAGCGGCGCAGCGCATCTTCCACATCTTGGGTGGTGAACTTATAAGCCGCCAAGCGGTCGGGGTCTAGCCAAATGCGCATCGCGTATTTGCGCTCACCAAAAATACGCACATCAGACGCGCCAGGTGCGGTTTGCAACATGGGCTTGGCAATGCGGTTGGCATAGTCTGTGAGCTGCAGCGCGTTCAAAGTGTCAGAGCTGAATGACAGCCAAATCACGGGAAAGGCATCGGCCTCGACCTTGGCAATCACCGGCTCGTCAATGCCTTGGGGCAAACGCTGGCGCACGCGACTGACTTTGTCGCGCACGTCGGCAGCGGCAGAGTCAGCATCTCGAGACAACACAAAGTTGACGGTGATTTGACTTTGCTCTTGGCGGCTGATGGAGGTGATGACGTCCACGCCCTCAATGCCAGACAAAGAGTCTTCCAGCACCTTGGTGACTTGTGATTCCACCACCGCACTGGAGGCGCCCGTGTACTTGGTCTCCACCGTCACGACTGGGTTGTCAATCTTGGGGTACTCGCGCACGTTCAAGCGGGTGAAGGACACCACACCCACCAACACAATGAGCAAGGACAGCACGGTGGCAAACACCGGACGGCGAATGGATATCTCAGGCAACTGCATAGGAGCTCTTTGCTGTGTGGTTTAGCGGCTGGCTGCGGACGCGGGTGAAAGAACAGGACCAGCGGGAGCGGCTCCAGTTGCCGCAGCAGATACCGCGCCAGATGCCGCAGCAGATGCACCAGATGCAGCGGCATTGGCGGCACCACGTCCGATCTCGACCACACGCAAAGGCGAGCCGTCTTTTTGCAGGCGTTGCTGGCCTGCCACCACGATGGTGTCACCCTCTGCCAAGCCATCCGTGATTTCGACCTGACCGCCACGACGCATGCCCAGCTTCACCTCGACCCGTTGCGACACAAATTTGGTGTCTGGCGGCACAACCGGCGCGCTGGCAGCGTTACTAGACGCGCTGGCTGCAGGTGCAGGCAACTCACTGGGCGAAATGGCCTTGATGACAAACTGTTTGCCGCCCTGCGGCACGATGGCCTCTTCGGGGACCACCAAGGCATTGGGCTTGACGGTAAACACGGCTGTGACGCGCGCAAACATGCCTGGGCGCAAAGGACCGCTTTGTTCACCCCCCGCGCTGGTGCGCGTGCGGTCAAAGGTGTTGGGCGGGCAGCCCAAACTTTGTGGGGAAGGCAAAGCCGCGCCTCGGCCGACAGGTTCGGGTTTTTGAGCGCTGGGGGCTGCCGCTGCAGGCTTGACTGGGGATGCTGGTTTTGGTGCTGGTGCTGGTGCTGGTGCTGGTGCTGGTGCTGAGGCTGAGGCTGCAGCACCGGCGGCTTTGGCACCGGCTGCAACGACAGGCTCGCCTGCGGTGTTGGCCAGCACGGCACGCACACCGATGGAGCGGCCATTGACGTCAATCAGAGGATCTACCGCTTCAATGGTGGCCTTGAACAAGCGCCCTGGGAAGGCATCGAGCTTGACCTCGATGGGTTGACCCGGCTTGACCTTGACTTGGTAGCGCTCGGGCAATCTGTAGTCCACATAGAGGCTGCCAATGTTTTCGAGGTTGATCAGGTCAGTGCCGTCCTTGACATAGTCGCCTAGGTTGACGCTGCGAATACCCACCACGCCATTGAAGGGGGCAATCAAGCGCATGCGCTCTAGGCGTGCACAAGACAAACCCAGCTGTGCATCAGCCACCTGCAAAGCCGCGGCACTTTCGTCCAACGAGCGTTGCGCAATGAAATTTTGCGCCACCAACTCTTGGTTGCGTTTGTGATTGGCGCGAGCAATTGACATTTGGGCCAATGATTGTTGTACCTCGGCGCGTTGCAAGGTGTCGTCCATTTGCACCAATACTTGGCCAGCGCGGACGCGCGCGCCATCGGCAAAACCCAAGGACAACACACGGCCCGCCACTTCAGGGCGCAGCATCACGTTTTGCGAAGATCGCAAAGTACCCACAGCCTCAGCGTCGTCACGCAAGGTTTGCTTTTTGACTTGGCTAATTTCCACACCCGCTGGACGCGGACCCGAGGGCGTTGGCGCTGCAATTGTTTTTGGATTTTGCAACCACCAAGCCAAAGCTGAGGCAGCCACAATGCCGACAACTGCCACAACGGAATACATCTTTTTGGTGGCCATGTGTGAGATTCTTTTGAGTTGCGTTTAATCCAGAACAGCAATGTACCAGCGAGCTACCCTGGGAACACAAAAATTACCAGCGTTCTTGGCGATGTGTCACCTAGCGGACAAGACCAATTCAACACCCCGATTGGCTAAAGCATCGGCCCGCTCATTGTCCACGTGACCCGCATGGCCTTTGACCCAGTGCCACGCGATGTCGTGGTCGCCTTGGTGCGTGAGCGCATCGAGTTGTTGCCACAGGTCGGCGTTCTTCACAGGCTGCTTGGCCGCGGTACGCCAGTTTCGGGCTTTCCAGCCATGGATCCACTCGGTGATGCCTTTGCGCACATATTCGCTGTCCAAATACAAAGCCACTTGGCAAGGGCGTTTGAGGGCACGCAGTGCCTCAATCACAGCCATCAACTCCATGCGGTTGTTGGTGGTGTCAAGCTCGCCGCCAAACAACTCTTTTTCTTGACCCGAAGGCGAACGCAGCAAGGCACCCCAACCGCCTGGGCCTGGATTGCCTTTGCAAGCGCCGTCTGTGTAAATCTCAACCGTGTTCATTCCATACCTTTTGACGCGCTGTGGTTTGCCGTATTGGAAGCCGTGGTTGCCACCGCCGCTGCCCGCGGCACCGGTTTTTTCCATGCAGGAGACATCAGGCGCATGCCTTGCACACGCTTGACTGCCACCATGCCGTAAACCGAACCCAAAATGGGCCACCACCTCACGCCTGCTTGGTCCATCCAGTCCAGCCGCTTGAGCCAAACTTGAGTTTTAACGTCTGGGCGGTAGCAACCAAAACTGGTGGACTCCACCTCAAAGCTCAGCAACTGAAGCCAATCGCGCAAGCGGCCCTGACCAATGAAGTCGCCCACCTGCGAAAAGCTACGTTTGCAACTCTTACTCACACCCCACAAGCTGTTAGGGTTGAAGCCGCATATCACCAAGCGCCCCTCGGGCACCAGCACGCGCTGCACCTCACGCAAAGTGGCATGGGGGTCATAGCTCAGCTCGAGGGTGTGGGGCAACACCAGCAAGTCCAGACTGGCATCGGGAAAAGGCAAGGCCTCGTAGTTGCTCAGCAGCACCTCGCGGCCCGCGGGCCAAGGCTCGGGCTGGACATCACAGGCCAGCCAGCGGTGCGGCATGCGGTTGGCTTGCAAAGCATCCAACGCGGGAAATCCCAACTGCAGCGCATGAAAACCAAACACATCGGCCACCGCAAGGTCCAAATAGCTTTGCTCCCACGCGCACAAATACTGGCCAGCGGGGGACGCCAGCCAGTCAGGCAAACTATCGTTTTTTAAAGGTATGGATGACATGAAGCTGATTGCACTGCCCGCGTTCTCTGACAACTACCTGTGGTTGTGGCAACAAGACCAACTGGCCGTGGTGGTCGACCCCGGTGATGCTGCGCCTGTGTTGCAGGCGCTGGCCGATCAAGGTCTGACATTGGCTGCCATTCTAGTGACCCACCACCATGCCGACCATGTGGGCGGCGTGCGCGAACTGCACCTCGCCACAGGTGCCCACGTGTTTGGCCCCGCACGGGAGGAAGTGCCTGCGCCCTTCACGCCCGTCATGCATGGCGATTCATGGGATCTGCTCGGCCAAAGCGTGCAAGTGCTGGACGTGCCCGGCCACACCGCTGGCCATGTGGCTTACTTTCTACCCCATGCCCAACCCAACCCCGTGCTGTTTTGTGGCGACACCTTGTTTTCCGGAGGGTGTGGGCGCATTTTTGAGGGAACGCCTGCGCAAATGCTGAGCTCGCTGGATGGACTTGCAGCCCTTCCAGCCAACACCCAAGTGTGCTGCGCCCACGAGTACACTCTTTCCAACTTGAGATTTGCCCTGGCCGTAGAACCTTACAACACCGATTTGCAAAGCTACATGGCGCAGTGCCAGCAGCTCAGAGCCGAAGGCAAGCCCACTTTGCCCGCCCAAATGGGTACCGAGTTGCTAATCAACCCGTTTTTACGGGCTCGACTTACCCGTGTGCGACACGCCGTGGCCCAACACGCCGGACTGTCAACACTCGAACAAACAGACGATGTGGCTGTGTTTGCCGCCCTTCGTGAATGGAAGAACGATTTCAGATGAGATTTCTATTGACTGGATTCAGCCTCAGCCTTGCATTGCTGAGCGGGTGCGCCAATTTGACAACTGCCACACCAGAGTCGGTACAAGTCAGCCCCGATCCCGGCCACGGTCAGGGTCCCAGTTCCAGTTCCAGCCCTGTAACGCCAGCAGATCTGAGCCCCATCACCCAAGGCAGCGCCAAACGCGACAACGTCGTGACCCTGAGCCTGCCCAAAGACCTGTGGGAGCGCATCCGCAAGGGCTATCAAATGCCTGACTTGGAGACCCAATTGGTCAACGACCGGACCCAGTGGTACGCCGCCAAGCCCGACTATTTGAGCCGCATGACGGAGCGCTCGAACAAATACCTCTATCACATCGTTGAAGAAATTGAAACCCGCAAGATGCCCACCGAACTGGCCTTGCTGCCCTTCATTGAGAGCGCCTTCAACCCGCAAGCAGTGTCCAGCGCTCGGGCCAGCGGCATGTGGCAGTTCATGCCTGCCACTGGCAAGAGCTTTGATTTGAAACAAAACGCTTTCCGTGACGACCGCCGCGATGTGCAAGCATCCACCCGTGCCGCGTTGGACTATCTTGAGCGGCTGCACAAAATGTTTGGTGATTGGCATTTGGCCTTGGCCGCCTACAACTGGGGTGAAGGCAACGTGGGCAAAGCCATTGCGCGCAACAAACGCGCGGGCTTACCCACTGGCTACACGGACCTGACCATGCCCATGGAGACGCGCATGTATGTGCCCAAACTCCAGGCCATGAAAAACATCGTGGGCAACCCGCCCCAGTTCAGTGTGGTGCTGCCCAACATTCCCAACCACCCTTACTTTCAAAGCGTTCCCCTGCCTCGCGACATGGATGTGAGCGTGGTGGCCAAGCTAGCGGATATTTCTGAACAAGACTTCAAAGCCCTCAACCCCTCTGCCCACCGTCCGGTGTTGCTGGCCGCAGGCTCGCCGCAAATTTTGCTGCCTTGGGACAACGCCGAAGTATTCCAGCGCAACTACGAAGCCTCCACCTTGAGTCGAATGGCGAGCTGGACTGCATGGATTGCACCCACCACCATGAAAGTGACCGATGCCGCCAAGCGCGTGAACATGAGTGAAGCGGACTTTCGCGCCCTCAACAACATCCCGCCGCGCATGGTCATCAAAGCGGGTTCTGCCCTGCTGGTCCCCCGAAGTGCAGGCATGCTCGGTGACGTGACGGCCCAAGTGGCTGACAACGGCAAACTCGACCTGTCGCCCGAAGCCGTGGCCAAGCGCAAAGCAGCTGCCAAAGGTGGAAAGAAAACCAAGGGCACCAAGACAGCCTCAGCCTCAGCCTCAGCCTCAGCCAAAGCCAGCAAGCCCACTGGCAAAACGCAAGTCGCCAAAAAGTAAAACTGCACAAAACCCAAGGCTGTGCGCCTTGGGTCTTTTTACGCGTCGCGTCGGTCCACCAAAGCGTGTGCAATCGTGCCCAAATCCACATACTCCAGCTCGCTGCCCACAGGCACGCCACGGGCTAGGCGGGTGACTTGCACGCCGCGCTTCTTGAGCGCCTCACCCAGCACATGTGCAGTGGCTTCGCCCTCGGCAGTGAAGTTGGTGGCCAAGATGACCTCTTTCACCACGCCATCGCTGGCACGCTCGATGAGCTTTTGCAGCCCAATGTCTTTGGGGCCAAAACCATCCAAGGGGCTGATGCGCCCCATCAACACAAAGTACTGTCCCTTGTAGGCGGCTGTGCGCTCGATGGCCGATTGATCGGCAGGCGTCTCGACCACACACAAACGGGTGATGTCGCGCCCCTCGTCCAAGCAGGTGTCGCACACCCCCTGCGTGGTGAAGGTGTGGCAGCGCTCGCAATGTTTCACCTGCGCAGCTGCTTGGTGCAGGGCCTGAGAAATCATCTCAGCCCCTTCGCGGTCATGCTGCAGCAAGTGGTACGCCATGCGCGAGGCTGATTTCACCCCCACGCCTGGCAAACGGCGCAGGGCCTGAATCAGACCTTCCAGCACAGACGTGTCGCTCATTTAGAACGGCAGCTTCAGGCCCGGTGGCAAGCCAGCGGTGAGCTTGCTCATCTTGGATTCACTGGTCTCAGCGGCTTTGCGAACTGCGTCGTTGAAGGCGGCAGCCACCAAGTCTTCCAGCATGTCTTTGTCATCGGCCAACAGGCTTGGGTCAATGGTGATGCGTTTGACATCGTGCTTGCAGCTCATCAACACTTTTACCAAGCCAGAACCAGACTCACCCGTGACTTCAACAAAGGCCAATTCATCTTGAGCTTTTTTCAGGTTTTCTTGCATGGCTTGGGCTTGCTTCATGAGGCCCGAGAGTTGTCCTTTGTTGAACATGGTGTTTCCCTTTAACAAACAAATAAAAAAACAGTCTTACTTACAGCGGCTTGATGCTACCTGGCACGATTTTGGCGCCATAGTCACGAATCAAACTTTGAACATATGCATCGTTGAGGATGATGGCTTCGGCCCCCGCTTGGCGTTGCGCAACAGCGGCAGCATTGCGTTTGGCAGGGCTGTCTTGCACGCGCCCAACTTCCACCAACAGCCGCACAGGGTAGCCTGCTGCATCAAGCGCTTTTTCCAAACGCTCACGGCTGGTGGAGCTGTTGAGCGACTCACGCTCGACGCGAAGCATCCATGTGTCCGTGTCACGCGCCACCAGTTGCGACTGCAGCCCCAATTCACGCACCAAAGCGTTGATGGCCTCAGCAGCGGCCATGTCCATCACCAATTTGTGCCAAAACTCGCCCTCGGGCGTGGTCAAGCGCAGCGACTGATCGGCGCTGGGATTTTGCAACTCCAGCGCGGCACTGGGCTCGGCTTGCTGGCGCACCGGCACGGCCACCACAGCGGCGTCTGAATCGTGGTCAAAATTTGGGCTGTCGCCACCCTCGGGGTTGTCGCTGGGGTTGTCTTCCCAAGGCGCCACATCGCGCGGCCGCATCTCGCGCACGGGCAAGGCTTGCACGGACTCAACGGGCATCGCCAGCGGCATGGACACAGCCACTGGGACCTGAGGTGGCGGATTAATTAGACTTTTTTTTTCAGCCAAAGCCAAAGACGCAACCAAACCTGAGGGCTTCTTAAATGCCAACAAACGCAGCAGCACCATGGTGAGCGCTGCGTATTCGTCGGGTGCGAGCCCCAGCTCTTGGCGGCCATGCAGGCTGATGCTGTAGAGCAATTGGGTCTCATCTGGCGGCATCAAAGCAGCCAAGCGAGCCGTCTCGGCGGCTTCGGGGTCAGCCGCATCGCCCTCGCCCATGTCGGGCACAGCTTGCAACACCGCCATGCGTTGCAACACCATCGACATGTCTTCTAGCGTGGCGGCTGCGCTCAGGCCATGCACGCGCAAGGCTTCAGAGGTTTGCACCACCGAATGACCGTCGCCATGCGCCAAGGCCTCGATCAAACGCCATACATGCGAACGATCAGCACTGCCCAACATTTGGCGCACGGCAGCTTCTTGCAATTGCCCTCCCCCGTAGGCAATCGCTTGGTCCGTCAAACTCAGCGCGTCACGCATAGAGCCGCGCGCGGCACGGGCTAACAAGCGCAAGGCTTGTGGCTCAGAGTCAATGTTTTCTTGGCCCAGTACATGGCCCAAATGCTCCAGCACGGTCTCAGGCGCCATGGGACGCAGGTTGAACTGCAAGCAACGTGACAACACGGTCACAGGCACTTTTTGTGGATCGGTGGTGGCCAGCACAAATTTGAGATATTCGGGCGGCTCTTCCAAGGTCTTCAACATCGCGTTGAATGCGGTGTTGGTGAGCATGTGCACCTCATCGATCATGAAGACCTTGAAGCGGCCTTGCACGGGCTTGTAGACAGCTTGCTCGAGCAAGCTTTGCACTTCGTCCACGCCGCGGTTGGAAGCAGCATCGAGCTCGGTGTAGTCCACAAAGCGGCCTGCATCAATGTCGGTACAGGCTTGGCATACACCGCAAGGGTTGGCGGTGATGCCGCCTGTGCCGTCCACGCCTTGGCAATTGAGCGATTTAGCCAACACGCGCGAGACCGTGGTTTTACCCACGCCGCGTGTGCCAGTGAACAAATACGCGTGGTGCAAACGTTGGGTCGTCAGCGCATTGGTCAGCGCCTGCACCACGTGCTCTTGACCCACCATCTCAGTGAAGGTTTTGGGGCGATATTTGCGGGCAAGGACGAGGTAAGACATAAGCGCGCCATTCTATGTGACCTACAATAGTCAGCGACGGGCCTCCCCACATGGTGAAGCGGCCAACCGGGTCAGGCGGGGAACCGAGCAGCCCTAACTGTGGAGCCAGTGCTGGGGGTCGGGCCCGTCACCTATTTAGAACAATCTGAGTGTTTGTGCGGCCTCCCAGAGCACGGGGCATTTAGACACTCATTTTGTAGCACCTTGATGTGACACGTAACCCTTACGTGGACATCATCAATGGCTCAACTTACTGGCTTATTCCAACGCGGTGGCTCCTTCTACATCCGCATCTTGCTGCCCAAGGATCACCCTCTCAAAACCCTTCATACCAACGGTAGGTTGGTGCATACGTTGGGGCCTTGCAGCTACAAAGCAGCAGTCATCAAAGGCACGGTCAAAAGAGCTGAAATTCTTGGTAATTACACAAGCCAGCATGTAGCACCTCAGCAAGTTTTAGCCACAACTACTCTCCCTAAAAAGAAACCGATCTATCTTCGGGAGGTCTATGGCCGCTGGCTGAACGGGATACCTCGATCAGCTGACACAAGAGCTTGCTGTGAACGAGCTCTCAAGCTGTTTGAGGAGCAGACTGGAAACACCCCAATACAAGCTCTCACACGGTCTCAGGGCGAGTCATTCCAGTTCAGCGCTGAGACAAGAGCCTCTGAGATGGAAGTCTTGGAGCGAATGGCTACCCGATACACAGATCGAAAGAACGTATACGAAGTGAAGCTCTCATGACCTTCAGACTCTCCCCTGAAGCAGTCAGAGCCAAGTACGGTCCAACACCCAACCCACTGTGGACACCTGAAGTAGATGCTGCCTTCGTTGCCACACTTCCACAGAGAACCCGCCGTGACTTCATAGAGCAAGACAGTGAGAAACAGATGCTGCTCCGTGAGTTTGCCAAAGAGACCCTTAAAGCTCGGCGCATGAGTGTTGGTTATGTCTCGACACTTGGAGCCATCCTTGGGAAGTTTGCTGATGCTGATGCTGATGGCGGTGAATGCCTGATTTCTCAACGAAGTGAACAGCTTGGCACTGACAAAACAATACGAACCATTCAAGCTCAGTTGCTCAATGCAGGCATCTTGGTCACTAAGACTAGATCACAGGGCAAGGGCTTTGTTGGCTCAGTGTTCGTCTACTCCCCCAAGCCTCACTTCCGATACCGCAAGGCAACAACAGCATCCCTTGAGAAGTCATACCGGAAGCACGAAGGTGAGTGGATCGGGCATCAAGTGCCTATGAACCTGCAACCTGAAGATGTTCCGTTCTGATCCCTTAAAGGCTCACTATAAGGAGGTGCAACAGGTTATTTCTAATTTCCAACCTCAAGAGTGCCTTAAGCCCATCTAACGGTTCCACCCTTGGAGCAGATACCAACAAGATCAATCCTCAAAGATGATCCTGTTCATCCCCTTCTCCAGAACCATCCCTTAAAGCCACAGCCTTTGGTCTCACATTCCATAAGCCCCCAAAGAGAACCTTTACACCCACTACTAGCTTTGTCGCTCCCCTAACTTAAGTGAAACCCTTCAGGAATTTCTACGTCAGTAGTTAATCCTGAAGGCTCCCTTTCAGCTTCCCCAAACCCAGCTATCAATCAGAAAGTCATAAACATGACCATGAATTTACACATTCTCAATCACGCAGGTGAAAGCCAAGCAGTGTTGAACACCCGACAGAAACTTACCTTGCGTGAGGTCGCTGATCTGGCATACCTGATACAGAACCCACGGTTCACCCTTAATGAAAACGAGAGTGAGTTCTTAGGCGTCGGAGTCTTGAGCACCTTCAAGGACCTGAACAAGATCTCCCGCTTCGCAGAGTCTGGATTGATCAAGGTGGAACACACCCCACGTCAACTCCGAGGTGAGGAGCTGCTGACATTTCTGAACAAGATGTCAGCCACCGCAGCCCCACCAACACGACCAGAGAACCTGACCCCTTGGTCTTCCAGCACCTGCCCCATCAAGGTCAGCTCAGTCGCAATTGAGCAGATCACACAGGCTATGAGGTTGAAGAAGCAGGGTGTGAGCTACCGGAAGGTAGCAAGCATGACCGGCATCCCTTTTGGTTCCCTCCAGAAGGTACTCGCCAAAGCTGTTGACGTTGTTATCTAACCTGCTCAGTTTTGAGCACGTCCTACATCCCTAAAAAGGGCCATTAACCCACGCTAGATACACCCTCAGGCAACTACCTCCCCAACTCGGTGTATCTACCGTGAGAAGACCCTTTCCCTCCCCCCTATCAATGAATGAATACGACCATGATTTTGTTTTTATACCCTAGTGAATGTGCGGTGTGAGTAGCTAGTCGTTTGAACAAGCTCGAGATTTTCTCGAATACTGATAACATTAGTTAAACTTAATTGATAAAAATCAGCTCAAATTCACGAGGGTCTTAGAGCCTTAAGAATGAGCAATCTGTCAATGAGAAACCAATTCAATAGGAATACAAAAGTGAAATTTAAATCAATATATTTATTCTTATTAGTCATTTTTTTTGGTGTTTCTGCGAGAGCTCTGGCTCAAGAACCCAAGGGGGCTATTGAAATTTTTAAACCGACCTCTAAAGCTATTGACCTACCTGATGTCGGTATACCTGTTCAAATTGAGGTGGGTGAGAGTATTGTTGCAAAGGTATTCGTTACGAAAAAACCTGCTGTGAACTTCAAAACCAAAATCAATGGGCAAGTGAAATTATTATTTTTTAGCTATGAAGTTGATTTTTCTTCCGCTACTGTCCCTTTATATGGAAAAGTAATTAATGGTTCTATTTACGCAACTCAAAAAGATCAAATCAAGGGTGCATCAAGTAGTTTTTCTGGTTTCTTCATTCCGAATAACCCGAGCGAATCAACGCATATATGTGCAATTAATGGCACAGTTGCCGTAACGTGCGAACCGATGGATGTAAAACTAGACAGAGATTATTCAATTACAGAAATAGATGAAATTTCAATAGATAGTTTTAAAAGAGAGTTAGTTTATGCGGGCGGTAGTTCTAAAGCTATAACGTTGTTATATCGTGAGTTTAAAAACGATTTTGCCCGTCCCGCATTCAGCCAAGAATTGAAGTATGACATTAATGATGATCCAATTATTGGATTCAAAGGCGCAAGGTTTGAGGTGTTGAAGGCTGGAAATTCAGGCCTTTCCTATAAAGTAATTAAACCTCTTCAATAGCAAAGATACTTGGCACCGACGATTCAGGCGATATAAATGCTCAGTACCGGTGAACTGTCTGAGCATTGACGAATCGAATCGAAGTGGGCGGTTCTCCACATCATGTAGTAAAAAACTGAATAAGAGCGTTTGCACTGGGTTGTGAATTGTGGATATGCTGATGGGAATACGAGATCATTCAGCCTTGAACCTGCTTAAAAATGAAAGGTGCTAGGCGTGAAAGCGCTAGAAGATAAAACGAAAAACCATTGCAAATCAACGACTAACAATGGCTTTTCGTTTTGACGGAGTGGGTGGGACACGAAATCTGGGAAACAAAGACCAAAAGTCAAGATGTCTGCAACTTGATGGCTCGGATAACACTACTTCCTTATTGAGTAACACCTAGAATGAACGTACATCTTGTGTCACCTCGATGTAGCACCTAATAGGAAAACGACGGGCCTCCCCACATGGTGAAGCGGCCAACCGGGTCAGGCGGGGAACCGAGCAGCCCTAACTGTGGAGCCAGTGCTGGGGGTCGGGCCCGTCACCTATTTTTTTGAATACGATGTCATTAGCTTTGTGTTCTTCATGACTTGAGCCGCTCTTGCGCCTGATTTTATTGGGACCAAAAAAAGGTTTTGAGTTCACTTGCTTGTCACAAAAAAATGAACCAATGGTTCTTTTTAAAGGCAAGCCATGACTCAAACATCACGTCGTCATTTCCTCACCAAATCGGCCACATTGGCAGCAGTCAGCAGCTCCGCTGCACTGGTTGCCTGTGGAGATTCAAATGGACCTCTCACGCCGGCTCAATTCCTCTACGGTGTCGCCAGTGGCGACCCCTTGGCAGATCGCGTCATGTTGTGGACGCATGCCAAACGGCCTAACTTAGAAAGCGACGTCAATTTAACTTGGCAGGTGGCGACAGACAATGGGTTCACCAACATCGTCAAATCAGGCACTGTGATGGCTTCAATTGCCGCAGGCAACACAGCCAAGGTAGATGCCACAGGGCTGACCGCTGGCACAACCTACTATTACAAATTCACCGACGAAACAGGCGCTGCCTCACTTGTTGGCACGACAAGAACCTTGCCTGCGTTGACCGTCACCTCGGTCAAATTTGCGGTTTTCTCTTGCACCTTGTACTCGGCAGGATTCTTCAACGTGTACGAAAGTGCCTTGAGCTCAGGCGCTGAATTCGCGGTGCATTTGGGCGACTACATCTATGAATATGGCTCTGACCCTGCCAAGTTTGGCAACACAGATGCCACCACCACCCCTGCTGGCACGGCCGTCTCGCTGGGTCGTGTGGTGTCTCCGACAAACGATATCGTGAGCTTGACCGATTACAGAACGCGTTACGCCCTGTATCGCTCCGATCCAAATCTGCAAGCCCTGCACGCCAAGATGCCTTGGATCACGGTCTGGGATGACCATGAATTTACCAACAACGCCTATGCAACAGGCGCTCAAAATCACAACACGGCGACGCAGGGCGACTGGGCCACACGCAAGGCCACAGCGGCAAAGGTCTATCACGAGTGGATGCCCATCCGCACGCCTGACGTCAATGATTTGTTCAAGATTTATCGCAAATTTGACTTTGGTACTTTGTTTTCTTTGCACATGGTGGACACACGCATTGAAGGCCGCACCAAGCAAGTTTATGGCTGGTACGGCGACCCCTTGGAGCCCACCATTCAACCCTATGCATGGGCTGACTACACCGCAGGTTTGACACCCGTGGGTGGCGTCTATCCTGATGCCGCCAATAAGATGATGAGCGACACCCAATTCACCTGGTTGACTGGCAACATCGCTGCGGCCACCACCACCTGGCAAATCATGGGCAACCAAGACATCATGGCCAAGCTCTGGTACCCCGCCACTGTGGTGGCTGCCTTTGCAGTGAGCCCTGCGGCCTTTCAAACGGCCATGATGAGCTACTTGACCCTCAAAGCCACCAATCCAACAGCCGCTGCTGCGGTTCCTAAAGTGCCAATCAACATGGATTCGTGGGATGGCTACCCCATTTACCGTGAAACCTTGTTGCAAACTATCCGAGCCACAGGCAAAAAGTTTGTCACGCTTTCGGGCGACTCACACAACGCATGGTTCAACGACTTGCGCACGCTCAACGGTGCCACCAAAGTGGGTGTGGAGTTTGCAACAACTTCTGTGACTGCTCCTGGTTACGAGAGCGCGGGCTTGGCAGATTTAGCCCCCTACATAGATGGCAGTGCACTAGCAGGCGGCGCGAATGCATCACGGGCAGGTCTGATTGATGACGTCAACTACGTGGAAACCAAACGACGCGGCTATTTGTTGATGACGGTCACAGCGACCAACGTCAAAGGCGAATACGTGTTTGTCGACAACGTACGCTCCAAGACCTACACCGCGTCGGTGGGTAAGACTGTCACCGTCAACACCAGCATGGTTCCAACTTTCAGTTAATTGACCCACAAACCGTTGTCCCATCCATGGACAACGGTTTTTTTTTGATGTGCAACTTGCAAGCAAATGCAAGCTTTGAACGCTTGAATTCGTAAGATATTGCGATGACCAAGTTAAGAAACTCTAGCAATTACCTCACGATCGCCGAGATCAGGTTTGATCAAGTCACCCACATCGCACAACACATCCAAACGATTCAGGCGGCGTTCAGAGTGGCGCACCACCCTGACTCAACCATGATCAAGAGTCAAACCATCAACGTGGAACAGATCGACCATGGACAAGTACTCGTTCCGCAAACGCATAACGCGTACATGTTTTCAAATAAAAACAAAACCAGTCATTTCATCCTGAATGCGCAATGCCTCACCTTCAAGACAAGTAACTTCAGGGACATCGAATCATTCTTAACTCTGTTTTTAGAAGGATTTTCCATTGTCCATCAGGTACTCAAGCTGACGTCAACGCAGCGAATTGGCTTGCGTGTGCTGGAGCGACTCGTGCCTGCCAAAGGCAAGCAGCTGGCCGACTATCTTGGTCCATCTGAGTTGAATTTGCATCAAAAATTGGGAGGCCATTCAGTCTTCTCTCAGACTGAAATTTTTCATCAATTCAAAGACATCCAGCTGCTCAATCGCGTGAAAGTTTGTATCCATGGCGGGCTTGAGCTGCCAAGGGATATAGACCCAGCAGATATGGCATTCAAAGTGAACTTGATCACCTACTCAGGGCCAAGTGCATACATTGACAGTGATGGCTACGTCGAGAAAAAACAAAAGATTTCTTTTGCCAATGCAGAGAAAACACTTGCACAAATCCACGCACTCATCATGGTGGCTTATGCAGCCTCCGTCCATCCCAAGCTAGGAATTGAACGATGACGCAGCCACTACGCGCGACGGGTAAATCGGGTGTTTGAGGCCTGATTGATGAAAGACGAAGACTGTGTGGGTGCTCTCACAGGGGCCCGATCAGGCGCTTGAGCAGGCGCGCTGTTTAAAACGGTGGTCATGGCGGGTGTGACCAAGGTTTTCACCATGATCACAATGGAGGATGCGGCACCTATCACTTGGTATGTTGTCGGATTGGCCAAAAGCTCTCGAATTGAAGCGTACAGAGGTGCCATCCCATCGTCTTGACTTTCACCCTGCGTTGACATCAAACTTTCACCCGACTCCCCTTTGTATATACCCGACATGCCATCGACACTGTTTGTTTCCGGTAAAAAACTGGAACTGTACGAAGGCAGGAAGGATGGTTGAGTTAACTTATTCAATGATGCTGGCTGTGCAATGGTCGCTGTGTTTTTGTTGGCAACGAAGGCCGCCATTGTTTTGCGCGCATCAGGCACAGACAATGCCAGTTTGGATTCAAGCGCTCGTGGTTCATTTTTAATGGCAGGCGCTATTTCAAGCGCTTGCGAAGGAATGACTGGCGAATTGATCTGCTTGTTGGCCTGCACAGGAAGAGCCAATTCAGATGGTGTTTGCGTCAATGAACTTGTTTTGGCGAATGAAGCCGTCATTTCTCGCGGATAGACAGTACCGCTTGAAAAACCAGTTTTCACAGAATAGTCACCCACCACTTTTGAATGGTCGTAATTGGCAGCGTCCACACCAGATAAGGCAGCGATTTTTTGACTACCCACAAAGGTGCCGACCATGTTGCCCGTCTTATTCCCAACTGCTGCGCCAGGAATGACAACCACAACATCAGTGGCTGACAAAGAGTCGCCTGCAATCACATTGTTCAACGTTGCAACACCTGGGCTGAACAATGCCCCAGCATTGGTACTGGCAGAAGCAATTGATCCACTCAACACCAAAGGCGTGACCACATAGTTAGCGACGGGTGTGGTGAATGGCGTCCATGCGTAATTGCTTGCATCTTGGCCACTTAAATTTGTCACTGTTTGCTTGTAGGCCCCTGCCTTCACATGGTTGCTTGAACTGCGTGAGTCGTTCTCTAGCCCAACGACCGCTGTGACCACGTCAGCGCCAATGACGCCAGCGATGACAGCACCCCCAGGTGTGATTTGCGAACCATAAATCGACCCAGCTGCCGCTATACCAGAGGCGGTCAGCACAGCGGGTGTCACACGCGCGGGCGCAGTTTGTCCTGCCGCAAGGACGTAATTACTGGCCAGTCCTCCATGGGTGCCGTCTGATAAAACCACGGAACTCACCGTCAACGAGTTGGCATCAGACACATTTTTGCTGTTCAGCGCGCCTGCACCCGTCACCACCACAGTTTCTTGGCCAATCAGTCCTGAGGTGATCGTCAATGATGGTGTTGCACTGGGGCTTGCGTCATAAACTTTGGTGAACGCCTGGGCACTCGCAGTCAAAGGCGCAGGACCAATCGTCGCCGCCATGCCTGCAAGACCTGTCGCCGTGTAATTGTCTGCATCAGGGCCTGATAAGGTCATGTTTGAAAAGGCAACGGGAATGTGGCGTCCCGCATTCTTCGTTGCAAACTGTGCGAGGGGTAAACCACTCACTGCGACACGGTCTGCGCCTAGGGGTTGGACGAATGCAGCCCCTGTCACTGTGGCGTTGGTAGTTCCGTCGTAGCGCTTGTCGCTCACCGCCAATCCCGTGACAGATAAGGGTGCTCGTGTGATCGTTCCAGTCAAGCCTGTGGGTTGCAACAAGTTGTAGTTGGTGGCGCTCGGTCCAAAAATGCTGTCATTGGCAGTCACTGTTTTACCAACAGCCGCATGTTTGTCACTGAAACTACCTGACTCTGTCAGCAACAAAACGTCATCTGCTTGAACACCCACCAACACACCGCCAGAACGTGTGGCTGTGGTTGTGGTGTCATAGACCTTGCTGAGCACAGTTGTGCCAGCGACGGACACGTCTCTTTTCGTGATGTCGGCAGTCAGGCCAATGTCTGTTGGCATGATGTAGTTGCCGCCGTCTGCTGAACCTGGGTGGATGGTGAGTCCAGCCAACCTCACCGACTTACCAACGCCAACGTTTTTGTTGTTAAAAATTCCCACAGCAGAACCGTTCAACGTCACCACGTCGTTGGCTAAAGCTGTCACCAAAGGCAAGCCAGTGACAACCGCACTTGTCGTGGCGTCGTAAGTCTTATGCGTGGCCACCAAGCCAGAAACAGCCAAGGTGGCAGGTGTGATGTCTGCAGTGAGATTGACAGGTTGGGTGACGAGGTAATTGGCGGCGTCCATGCCAGCCAAGGTGTTGCTTGCCACAATTGGTTTGGCAACGCCTGCATGCTTGTCAACAAAGCTGCCCGATTGATTCAAGGTCACAGTCTCCCCTGCCAACACACCATTCAACACACCGCCGCTGAGTGCGGCCGATGTTGTGGCGTCATACACCTTGTTTGCGGCCACTTGACCGCTGACAGAGAGCTGGGCAGGGATGATGTCTGCTGTGAGATTGACAGGTTGCGTGACGAGGTAATTGGCGGCGTCACTGCCAGCCACGGTGTTGCTTGCCAAGACCGACTTGGCAGTGCCTACATTTTTATCCGTGAAGCTGCCCGTTTGGCTCAGCGTCACAGAATCCCCAACGAGCACGCCATTCAACACACCATGGCTCAGTGTGGCAGCTGTGGTGGCGTCGTAGGCTTTGTTCGCCGCAGCTTGCCCACTCACCGTGAGCTGGGCAGGTGTGATGTCTGCAGTGAGATTGACAGGTTGCGTGACGAGGTAATTGGCGGCGTCACTGCCAGCCAAGGTGTTGCTTGCCAAGATCGACTTGACAGCGCCTGCATGCTTGTCAACGAAGCTGCCCGTTTGACTCAGCGTCACAGAATCCCCAACGAGCACACCATTCAACACACCATTGCTCAGTGCCGCAGCTGTGGTGGCATCGTAGACTTTGTTCGCCGCAGCTTGCCCACTCACCGTGAGCTGGGCAGGTGTGATGTCTGCAGTGAGATTGACAGGTTGGGTGACGAGGTAATTGGCGGCGTCCATGCCAGCCAAGGTGTTGCTTGCCACAATTGGTTTGGCAACGCCTGCATGCTTGTCAACAAAGCTGCCCGATTGATTCAAGGTCACAGTCTCCCCTGCCAACACACCATTCAACACACCGCCGCTGAGTGCGGCCGATGTTGTGGCGTCATACACCTTGTTTGCGGCCACTTGACCGCTGACAGAAAGCTGGGCAGGGGTGATGTCGGCGGTGTAACCCGTCAACCCCGTCACCACATAATTGCCCGCGTCTGAACCCGTGACCAAGGCTGTCACGGATTGATTGGTACCCACATTTTTGGAATTAAAAACACCTGTATTGGCCCAAACACGATCGCCTTGGATCAAACCTGAAAATGTTGCACCAGTGAAGGATGCAGCAGTTGTGGCATCGTAGACTTTATTCACGGCCGACAAACCTGAGACAGACAAAGGGGCTGGCGTGATATTGCCATACACGCCATGCAGGCCCGTCACGAGGTAATTGCTTGCATCTGCACCCGTCAAGGTAAAACCTGTGACGTCAATGTACTTGTTGTTGCCGACATGTTTGTCTGCAAACGCACCCTCAGGGCTGCCATTGATGGTCACTTGCCCACCGCCCAGTGGCCTTGCCACGGCGATGCCTGAGAGACTTGCTGTGGTTGTTCCGTCGTAAACCTTGGACGAAGCGGCCAAGCCTTCGACGGTCAGTATGGCGGGCGTGATGTTCGCAATCAGATGGGTGGGCTGATTGATTTGGTAGTTGCTAGCCCCCAAGCCAGTCAATGAATTCGTCGCAGTGACGGGGATATTGCTTGCGACATTGGCACTGGCAAAACTTCCCGCCTGAACCAAACTGACAGCGTCATGACCCACCACACCTGTCAAAGTGCCGCCCGTGAGAGTGGCTGCTGTCGTCGCGTCATAAACTTTATGTGAAGCAAGCTGTCCAGTAATGTCCAAAGTCTTGGCTGTGATCGCTGCAGTCAATCCGGTGGGTTGCGTCAAGGTGTAGTTAGACGCTGCAGAACCACTCAATACATCGGCGAGGGTGACGCCCTTGTTTGCGCCTACATTGGCATTTGCAAAATTACCCGCTTGGCTCAGCCCCACATTCAAAGTATCTGGGGCAAGTACACCCTGCAAAGTGCCATTGGTGACAGTGGCAGTGAGTGTTCCGTCATACACCTTGGACGCCACTGACGTGTTGGCCACCGTGAGCGCTATGGGGGTCACCGTGTTGTTCGAGCTGACATAGCTGAACTGGTAGTTGCTGGGGTTACCACTCGTGATGCTGGCCCCACTGGGTGTGACGGTGTAGCCGCCTGCTTGTGCGATGCCTGTTTGGTTGGCTGTCTGCGTCACGCCCGCCATCGCGTCATTTCCCACCAAAGGGGTGTTTGAGTAATTGATTTGCCCTGCCAATGCAGCGTAGGTCGTCACAGCGTCGTAGGCGGTTGTCAACGCGGTGTTGGTGATGGCGATGGGTTTGGGCGAGATGACCAAGTTGGCATTGGTCACCGCGGGTGTGCTGTAGTTGGTCTGTGCTGAGCCTGAGAGGGATACCGCCAAGTTGGACGTGTAGGTGCCCGCATCAGTACCCGTTGCGACGCCCGTGACGCTGATCAGGTTGGCGTCTGCGGCCACCATGGCGCTGCTGGTGTAGGTGCCTGTGTAGGCGCTGCCTTTGTAGGGGTTGCCGGACAAGCTGGCCACGGCCGACACCGACAAAGCAATAGGGTTGAGGGTTGCTGTGTTGGTGGTGGTGGTGTTAGGAGTGGCGTTGAAAAATGAGGCCACGTCGTAATTGCTGAAGTTGGCGTTGCCGGTATTGGAGGTGATGGCCGTCACGTACTTGTTGGCGGTGGCCACATTCGCATTGCTGACGGTGACCGCTGTGGGCACCATGGTTTCGTTGTTTTTCAAACCGGTCACGCTGTAAGACGTGGGCGTGATGGCGGTGGTGCCGCTGTAAGTGCCCGTGACAGACAAACCCAAAGGCGCTTTGGTCACGGTCCAATTGGTTGGGCTGCCACTCATGATGGTGTAGTTGCCCAAGTTGATGCCGCTGTTGTAGGTCAGGCTGTAGGTGCCGGCGTTGGTGGTGCTGGAGATGCTTTGGTTGCCAATGACGCTGCCATTCTGTGACAAGGTCCACACGGGTGTACCCGTGGCGGTGGGGCTGGTGATGGCGCTACCGAATGAGTTGGTGATGGCATAACTCAGCGTAGGCGTGTCGCCATACCTGTTGGAACCCGTCACCAAAGAAATGCTGGCCAGGGTATTGTTCTGTCTTAAAAACGGAAGCTGGTTGTTGAAGTATTCCAGTGACTGCCACACGGATGTAGTGTCCCAACCGCTGAAGTTTGAAAGCGTTTGCATCTGTGTGGTGGACAGGCTGGCAATGCCTGCGGTGGCCGATGTCTTTCCAGCGACGCTGCCATTCGCGGTGTGCAAGCCTGCGTTGTTGGTACTGTTCCAGTAGTTGTTTTGCAAAGAACTGCCTGTACTCAGCGAGCCAATCAAGCCACCCATATTGGTGCTGCCACTCACCGTGCCCAAGGCGTAGGTGTTTTGAATACCGCCCCTGGCTGCTGCAGCAAAGTTACCCACCAATCCCCCCAGATTGCTGCTGGTTGCGCCCGTGACGTTACCCGTGGCAAAACTGTTGCTGATTTGGGTATAGCCGTTAACATTTGGCAATTGAACCTGACCCACCAAGCCGCCCGCCAAGCTGCTCGTTGCCGTCTGTTGGACATTTCCCGTGGCATAGCTTTGGTCGATGTTCGCCGCTCCAGCCCCCGACCCAATGACCCCAACCAAACCTCCGGCCGTTTTGGGCGCAGTGACTGCGCCAGTGGCATAGCTTTGGCTGATGCTGACATTGCTGTTGGTTGAACTTGGCGTGTTGAGTCCCACCAAACCACCGACGTTGGTGCCTGTGGCCGAGGTGGACTGCACACTGCCGGTGGCATAGCTTTGCACAATGCGTGAGTCGCCATTGCCCAAATTGTTGCCCACCAAGCCACCCACAGAATCACCTACAGAAGACACATTGCCTGAGGCATAACTGTTCGAGATGTAAGCAGAGTTTGAAGAGTTGGCAGATGTGTTGCTGCCTATCAAGCCGCCCACACTGCCCCCTGCCGCAGTGATATTGCCGCTGGCGTAACTGTTGGTGATGTTCGAACTTGCACTGGACGCGGTATCGACGGTGTTGGTGCCCACCAAGCCACCGACAGAGCCCTGGGTGCCAGACACGCTGCCAGTTGCATAGCTTGCGTTTATGTTGGTACTTGCCGAGTTGAGAGCTTGATTCTGGCCAATCAACCCGCCCACATTGGTCGACCCACTGACTGCGCCGGTGGCATAGCTGTTTGAAACAGAATGATTAACGCCACTGGCCGTTGCAGAGTTGTAGCCAATCAACCCCCCTGCCCACTCTAGTCCTGCAGACACTGCACCAGTGGCATAACTGTCAGTCACGGTTGAGCTGCTGCCGGCACTACCACTGCGGTTCAACCCTAACAAGCCACCAGTGCCTTTGGACAGCGAAGCGGGGTTGTTCCAGACGGTACCTGTGGCGTAACTGCTGGACACATTGGCCACACCATTGGCTGCATTGACTTGGTTGAAGCCAATCAATCCCCCCACCCAAGATGACGCGAGGGTTACATTGCCGCTGGCATGACTACCTGTGACACTGGCATTGGCGCCAATACCATCAACCCGGTTGGAGCCAATCAAACCTCCAAACCAGTAATTGTTGCCGCCATTGGTCATTGCACCAGTGAGGTTGCCCGTGGCATAACTGTCTGTCACCGCTACCGTGCTGCTGGCTGCACTGGCAAAGTTAAAACCAATCAAGCCACCGCCAGCGTTCGCGCCCGTTGCCGACACATCGCCCGTGGCAAAACTGTTGGTTACTGTCGATGAAGCACCGGTGCCCGTGGTGGTGTTTTGCCCAATCAAGCCACCCACATTACTGCCTGTGCCTGTGACACTGGCTTTTGAAAAGCTGTTCAAGATGTTGCTGGGACTGGCGCTGTTGCTTGAACCATTGTTACCAATGAGTCCGCCAATAAAGTTCGTTCCAGAAACAGCACCTGTAGAAAAGCTGTTGGTGATCAAGCCCGTGTTGGTAGCCACCAAGCCACCCATGGTTTCATTCAAGAGCGAACCAGAGCTGTTGGTGACCGAATAAATATAGGCATTGGCAAAACTGTTTTTGATCACCCCCGAATGGGTGTTGACCAATCCACCCGTGCCCTTGGCCGCGTTGCTGGTAGAAATGTTGACACCCACATCGCGAATCAAACCCGATGAGTTGTTGAACAAGCCAATCGCACCTGTGCCCGTCAAGTTGCCCACCGTGTGGCCCAAACCTGCAAACTTGCCGGTGAAAGTGCCCGTGATGGGCGACGCGGTGAACGACCGGTCAAAGTTGTAGTTTTGGCCCAGCGCGTACTTACCATTAGAGAGGGCGATACCTCCTGTGGGGTTGCTGCCCGCAACGTAAGTACTGGGATTCGTGATCACGGTGTAACTGTCTACCGCGTTCCCACCCAACTGGGTGGTGAACAAGCCCGCCCCCGTACCTGCAAAGTTGATGGATCCCGTGAACTGCGTGTTGTTGGCACTGAAGCTGCCAAAGTTGTAGTCGCCAGTGGCCACACTGGTGCCATACACTAAGGCCACAGAGCCACCCGTTGGCACATGGATGGCATTGAGGATGTTGATGTTGTTGGCCGCCGACAGCGTGAGTTTGTTGGCCGAAGACCAACTCACGGCATCGTTGATGTTGATATTGCCACTCGTGCCTGTGCCACCACTGCTGCTCAAAATAGTGACGCTGCTGGTGTTGAGGTTGGCACCCAAGGTGGCGCCCGATATATCACTGCCTGTGCCGCCCACTGAAAAATCAGTCGGGTCGATGAGCCAACTGCCGCCCGTTCCCTTTGGCGCATTTGTGGCAATGCGGGTGGTTTCTGCCATCTGCACATGCGAGCCCGATGTCTCGATGAATCCGCCGTTGCCGCCTAGGTCGCCCCCTTTGGCGCTCAGCGTGCCATCGATGTCAGCCACGCTGTTGGCATTGCTCAAGTCAGCAATGACCAAGATTTGTCCACCGCTGCCTGTGCCACCTGGCAAAGCATCTGCGCTGATGGTGCCTGTGTTGGAGATGCGATCGCTCGCCACCAAACGAATCACACCACCATCATTGACCAATCCATCGGCCTGAATTGAACCCGTGTTTTTGACCACCCCCCCTTGGATGGCGTTGGCCGCTTGAGCCGACAAAATCACCAAGCCACCCGGCGCTAAAACGGCATTGCCGTTTTCTACATAGGCAGCGATGGTTGAGGGAGACACCAAAACATGGGTGAGTGCATGGTTTGCCTCAAACTGCAACTGAAACGTTTCACCAGCCGCCAACACAATGGTGCCACCTTTGGCAACCACCACCCCATGGTTTTGAACTTCAGGTGCCAATAGCGCGATGTAGCCGCCGAGCTTGGAGGTCAACAAACCTTGGTTGAGAATTTTTCCAGTGGAACCCGTTCGGCTGAAGTTGTAGTTCCCCGACATGAAGTCAGCATCGCTGATGCGATGGGTAGTCGCGACCAAAGCGCCAACATCCACGCTCGAGCCAGGTGCGAAATAAACCCCATTTGGATTTTGCAAAAACACAGCGCCATTGGCATTGATCTTGCCAAAGATCTGACTCGGGTTGCTGTCAAGCACACGATTCAAGGTCACGCTTTGAGACGTGGGTTGCTCAAAGTTGACGGACGCTTGAGCGCCCAGATTGAAGGTCTGCCAGTTGACAACGGCACTCGCCGTGTCTTGCTTGACTGTCATCGCAGCGCCCGACTGTGACACGCTGGCTGTGCCAGAGGACACACGTGCGCCAGTGGGCAGTTGGGTGGCTAGCGGCGCTGTGAGGTTCGGTGCTGCGGGTGCGGCATAGGTTGCGAAACAAAAACCCATACAAATCAGCGCAGCCACAAGCGGCTTGATGAAGAAATGCGTCACCGTCTTTTGAATGAAGTCGCCCGCAGAAGGTGCGCCACCAACGGCTTGGGCACCTTGGCCTTTGGCGGTTTCAGGCACAGCCACAAACGTGGCTGTTGCTGCATTCCAAATGACTTTAAAGCAATTGTTCATACCCGCGCAGCGATGGGATTCTTAAAAAGCCACGTTTGCGTTAAACCAAACACGGGTTTTGACCAAGGTGCCATCTTGGTCAAGACCCAAGGGCGTGGGGTTGGGGTTGTTTCCAATCCGCCTAGCCAGAGTCACTTTGAGGCTGATGGCGGGAGATGCGATGAAGCCATAAGCCAAGCCGTAGCCTTTGAGGGCATATTGATTCAAAGAAGGGGCGCCTGAATAATCGTTATGGGTGTTGATGGTCACACGGCCATAGTCATAAAAACCAGTGAGTGTGCTGGACGCACCCCATCGACTACGCAGTTCAAGATTGGCAAGTTGCCCCTCTGAACCGCCCGCTTCACTGGTGGGATAGGCACGAACACCGTACATACCACCCAGATAAAACTTCTCTGAAGAATCCAAGTTTTTATTTGCACTTTGACCGTTCACAGAAGCGTAAAGAGAGAACACGCGGCCTAGCTCTTGGTCTCTTGCAAACGCATACTTGAGCTTATTGAAGTTGCCCGCAGTTTTCGTCGTGGCGGCATCTGACGATTGCGTTGCTGATTGACTCAGATCGATGAAGCCTTTGGTGGTTGTCAGACCCAGCGAGGTTTTGCCACCGCCCAAAAACGCGTCAGCAAAGCTGCCGTTGATGCCTAAATTAACCAAGCGGCTTTGGTAATCAGAGGCTGTGGTTGATTGCGTTTGGTTGATGTAGTGTTTGCGATCAACCGCTAACTGACCATTTAGGTTGGACTGCCGTGTTCGTAGGAAGGGATAGAGCGCATCAACACCATAGGACTGCGCTGTACCTTTTGCCTGTAAGGCGTTGTAGTCCTGAGAAATTAATTTGTATTTCAAATGAGATGTGTTGAGACCCACACGCCAACCTGAATAACCGACTGGCGCAGCTTGTGCAAGTCGGATGTACTCACTGCCCTCGGTGGCAAGTAGGTTGATAGACATCTGATCCCCTATGCCCCATGGACTATTGAGCATCCAATTGGCAGCGATGCGATTTTTTCCAGTTGACCTCGCACCTGAGTTATCCGCAGAAACATCCACCTTCATCCTCGGTGCATCTTGCAAAGAAACGACCAGGTCTGTTTGACCATTCAAACCGCCCTCAGCGTAGCGGCCTTGTATTTGAACGCCAGCCAAATCTGAAACCAAAGCCAAAGCTCTTTCAATCGATTTGGAATTGAGTTTTTCACCGGACTTTTGGAAGTTGTCAATCGTCTCAAGAATGCGTTTTGAATCGACCAATTTAGACGCCGCACCATCGACTTGCACTTTTCCAAAATTGGCTTCAACGATTTCGATGGTGACCAACCCATTTTGAATATCTTGAGGTGGCAGGCTGGTTCTGACGACATAGCCAGCAGCCCTATAAAAATCTGCGACAGCAACCGATGCCAACTCTAATTCTGAAAAATCAATCGAACGATGAAGAAAGCTGTCTGTCACCGCAGCAATGGTTGCTGATGGATAAATTGTGTTTCCGACAAAAATAAATTGCTTCACCGTCAGCTTTGGCCCACCCAGATTCTTTCGCTGTATTGGCTTGGGAGCAGCAGGAACAAATACATCTTTGGGTGTGTTGAATTGTTTTTCTCGATTGATCAGCTGTTGCAAAGAACCAGCATCAGGCGATGTTTGTGCCAAGCTTTGCGACACCGGTAGCAAACAGCCAGCGATGACAAAAGCAAAAGCGTAAAACACCTTCCACATGAAATAGCGCGAAAAAAATGTCATACAGAGCACACCAAAGTCCAAATTAACCGCGTTTATATCAACGCGTCTAGCGGTGAGCTTGCAAATAAATGTAAGGAATTGAAATTCAGTTACGTAAGATCACCGACCATGAACCAGTGGAATTTGAGCAAAATCATCTGTAGCGCCGTCACGACAGCATGGCTGCTGTGCGCCCCTGTACAAACCAACGCTGCACAGAGCGCCCATTCGCCATGGGGCAATTTAGAGGTGATGGTTGATGCCACGCGAAATAAGAATTTGGAAGAGGTGACCCAGTCCACCTTCATGCCTTTTGACGCATCGCAAAAGTTCCCTTTTTCGCAGAGTGTTGTTTGGCTTCGTTTCACACCAGAGATCAAGAATTCGACGGAGCAAGATCTCTATTTAAAAATACTACCTGCCTTGGTCACAGAGGTCGCAGTTTATTTACCCTCAACAAAAAATGCCAGCGGATGGGACATGCAATCCTATAAGTTAAGCAACTTGACAGCACCGATTCCTTTTGGCTCAACGGCATTGGAACAAGATATTTATGTTCGTGTCATCTCTTCTCTCGATGCCAGAATTCTCCCCATCGTTGATCTAAAAGAAAACATTAACTTGCTGCAAAGAAGATCAGAGGCATACATTGTCTGCATCGTTACGATTCTTTCAGTGGCGGCCCTACTGACCCTAGCTCGATTTGTCATTGGATTTAATTTCTTTAGCTTGGCGCTTTTTTCCTTTTTTATATGCATAGCCATCGCTTGCTTATCAACATCAGAATTATTGAGTCTGTTTTCTGATTGGCGTATTGATCATGCAACAGAAATGTTCCCTATAGCCTTGACGGGATCTATTTTTAGTTTCTTTGCAGTCTGGCTGATGCTCGCCAACAATCTTTTCAATGGTGGCCGATGGATCAAAGCTTCATCCATATTTTTCTTGATCTTTGGTTTGATTTTTATTGGCTCATTCTTTGACGCAAATAAAGCAATTACAGCGCTAGAAATTGCAAGAATTAACAGTGCTTGGATATGCGTGGTCTTGTTAGTTTTACAAGCCATTCAATCGCGGCACCTCCTTGAAAAAAAATCTGAAAAATTGATCTTCTTTTTTTTAGTCGTCATTGCAATACTTCCACTTCCAAGTGCTGGAAATTTTTACAAACCAATCATTGATGCATTCAAAGGCGATGATTTAAACCAAGCAGATTTATTATTTCTGCTGCGACCCTTGCTGTCTTTGATGCTGTTGTCCCTCGCTGCGTGGTCTTTTGAAAAGCTCAGAAGCGAAAGAATTTCATCACTTAAATCAGAACTCAACCAGACCAAAACCAATTTAGAGAGCGAATCCTCAAGATTAGATTTGCAAAAGAAATTCACAGCCATGCTGACGCACGAACTAAAAAATCCGCTCATGGCCAGCCAAATGGCACTTGGCAGCATTCGCGACCGCCTCCATGAAGAAGATCCCTCCATCCACAGAGTGAACTCCATAGGTCACTCGCTCCAAGAAATCGACACCATCATTGAGCGCTGCGCTGAAATAGACAAATACGAGCAGGGCTACATCCCACTGGTCATTGAAAAATTCCCTTTAGGTGATTTGGTGTGCATTGTCAAAGCGTCGCACCCAAGTGAGCGAATTTATTCCATCGTGCGCGGCACTGATGATGACTTGATGTTGCGCTCTGATATTTACTACATCAAGTCCATATTGAATAACTTACTTACAAACGCTTTGAAGTATTCAGTGGCTGAAAGCCTTGTCGAGTTGAAACTTGAATACAAGCACAACACATTCAAGAGTGAACTCTGCTTGAGCGTTTCAAACGAAGTCACAGACGAGACAAAGCCTGATGCGATACGCGTTTTTGAACGCTACTACAGATCGGAATCAGCCAAACAGCAATCTGGCGCAGGGCTTGGGTTGTGGCTTGCGCAATCCATGGCACATGCTTTGGGCAGCCATATTCATTTAAGAATAGATGGCTCTTGTGTTCGTTTTGAATTTTCCATACCCGCATGAATACACAAGACCCTCCTTCTCATGAGGCGCTGCCATTGCAAGAAGCAGCTCCTCTGCCCTCTGTTTTATTGGTCGAGGACAACCTGCGCGTGAGCGATGAGTTAGCACTCGTCCTCGAGTCTGGGGGTTACGCCACACGGTGCGCTTTCGATGGTGAACATATGCGCTCTTTGTTGGCTGTGTATACGCCAAATATCGTGATGCTCGACTTGAATTTACCCAGCGAAGACGGCATCAGCCTGTGCAAGTGGTTGAGGGATGTTTACCCAAACATTGGCATCGTCATGTTGACGGCACGCGTCATGGGAAGCGATCGCACCGAGGGTTATCAAGCGGGTGCGGATGTGTATCTCACAAAACCTACACGCCCAGAAGAAATATTGGCTGTCATTCGTAATTTACTCCGACGCAGCGAGAGGTCAGGCTCAACTGCAAAAAAAGAACCGTCGTGTTGGTCGCTGCATTTGAAGAGCATGTACCTGACTTCACCGGAGTCAGACGTCTTGAGTCTGACGCCTAAAGAGACTGTGGCTCTCAAAACATTGGCTCAATCATTGAGTCACTGCACCTACGAAGACCTCATCGATAAGTTAGGCGGCGAAACCAGTCAGTCGGCCTTCGACAAAGTGCGTCTGGAAGTATTGATTAGTCGATTGCGAACAAAGCTTTTTAATTTTAAAGAACAAGCCTTTGAAATTAAAACCATTCATGGCACTGGGTACAGGCTCACAACGGCGCTGGTCGTGCGGGAACGCTAACAATCGAATAGTTTTTATAATTTTAGAAGCTCATTCGATTCCCACTATTTTTCTTGACCCTCTCAAGAAATGCCCCGCCCAAACCGATAACGAGGTATGGCTGAAGAAACATCACAAGCAACGCAAGACCCAACCAGCACCCATGCGGTGCCAGAGGATATTGCTGTGCCCGCTGAAACCTTGCCTGCTAGCGAAGCGCAAACAGCCCCAGCCCCAGCCGCGCCGACGACGCCTGCAACGCCCCTTGAGCCAGATGCCATAGAGCCCTTCATCGCCAAAGCATTTGAAACCATACAGCATGAGGTTGAGGATCATGTGTTGAGCCAATTCTTGCGAGCCCACATCAAAACATTTCGCGAAGAATGGGATGCCATGTCCGACACCGCCAAAGATGCGTATGTGCACATGATGACCTCGCAACTGGTACAGCGCAAGGCTGCAGGCACGCGCATCAAAAATTACGAGGCGTACATATTGCCTGTGCCTTCAGCACAAACCACTTTGTTTGAGTCGATCCAACAAACACAGGTCAAACCCAAAAAACGACAACCCGTGCTGCTGATGCCGCCTAATTTACGGCCTACCTATGCTTTGAAGAAGTAGTTTTGGCTTTTAAGTAATCAGCCAAGCCTGCATTGTTGAGATGCACCCCAGCAATGCCGCTGTCTTTGGCCACAGCGCCGCGAATTTGCTTGATCAACAAGTTCTTCACATCGCCTTGCAAAGCTTGCGTGCGCAGCGCCACATACAACACTTGCGCTTTGACCTTGTCCATCTTGGCTTCAGACATGGCTTGCAACCACAAACCATCGTCACGCTTGCCGGCTTCAAGCTCACGCAAGACCAAGGCGCGAACCATATTAGATGAGGAATCAGACATTTGTGAGCTCCGAAAAAAGGGTCAGTCCTCGGCGGCCGCGCTCATGGCCTCCACCATGCCTTGCAACAAAGTTTCACCTTCATGCGCCCCAGACAGTCCCACTTGTCGGTTGAAGATGAAAAACGGCACGCCAGAGATGCCCATCTCACGGGCGGCTTTGTCACTGTCAATGGTTTGGCTGTGCAGTTCTGAGTTTTGCAAATGCGCTTCAGCGTCTTTGCGGTCCATTCCAGCGGAGACGGCAATATCCATCAGCACGGATGCTTCTGTCAGATCGCGACCTTCTAAAAAATACGCGTTGAACAAAGCCTCCACCATGGCGTCTTGCGCCAAGCCAGGCTCAGACACGGCAATCAGGCTGTGCGCCACGACGGTGTTGGGTTGACGGATGATTTTGTCAAAGGCAAAGACAATGCCCACCTCTTTGCCTACCGAGGCAATGTGTTCGTATTTGGCAACGCCACCCGCGCCAAATTTACCAAATACATAATCCGCGCGCGACATACCTTCGGGAGGGATGTCGGGGTTGAGTTGGAAGGTGTGCCACCTCACTTGAGGGTCCACATCGGGGTACTGAACTGCTAAAAGTGCCAAAGCGCGCTCTAAACGTCGTTTGCCGATGTAGCACCAAGGACAGACGACATCTGACACAACATCGATGGTGAGAGTTTTCATGGGGATACTTGGTTTCTGCCACAATGCCCCAACTGTAGCTCTATCGCCAACTAAAAGAGGAACTAAAACCATGGCCAGCGATTTGATCAAACACATCACCGACAGCAGCTTTGAAGCCGACGTGCTCCAAGCCGACAAACCCGTATTAGTGGACTATTGGGCCGAATGGTGCGGTCCTTGCAAAATGATTGCACCTATTTTGGACGAGGTGGCCACGGCCTATGAAGGCAAGCTGCAAATCGCCAAGATGAATGTGGACGAAAACCGTGACATCCCAGGCAAATTGGGCATCCGTGGCATCCCCACCCTGATGGTGTTTAAAAGCGGACAACTGGCCGCCACCAAAGTGGGCGCGATGAGCAAAGCCCAATTGACCGCCTTCATCGACCAGCAATTGGCCTGAAGTCCAACTCACTTCCCATCCAAAAAGCCTGCAGATTCTTTGATCTGCAGGCTTTTTTCCTGCCATAATCTGGTTTGAATTTCCCTTGGGGCCTTACCCGGCCGCTTGGATCCCCCTTCAGGGCTTTAATTCCGGTCTAGAGGTATTTCTCACCTCGCTGCGACCTCCCCCCTATTTTTTTAACGAACTCCCCCATTGGAGTCCCAAGATGCATCTGAACGAACTCAAGGCACTGCACGTGTCTGAAGTGCTGAAACAAGCCGAAGAACTCGAAATCGAAAACACAGGCCGCATGCGCAAGCAAGAGCTGATGTTTGCCATCATCAAAAAGCGTGCACGCGCTGGCGAACAAGTGTTTGCCGATGGCGTGCTCGAGATCTTGCCTGACGGCTTTGGCTTTTTGCGCAGTCCTGACACCAGTTACACCGCCTCGACAGACGACATCTACATCAGCCCCAGCCAGGTGCGCCGCTTCAACCTGCACACCGGCGACATGATTGAAGGCGAAGTACGCATTCCCAAAGACGGCGAGCGCTACTTTGCCCTGACCAAGCTCGACAAGGTCAACGACGACCTGCCTGAGAACAACAAACACAAGGTCATGTTTGAGAACTTGACCCCTCTGTTCCCACGCGAACAGATGAAACTCGAGCGCGAGATCAAGGGCGAAGAAAACATCACTGGCCGCATCATCGACATCATTGCGCCCATCGGCAAAGGCCAACGTGCCTTGGTCGTGGCGCCACCCAAGAGCGGCAAGACGGTGATGATGCAGCACATCGCCCACGCGATTGCGGCCAACTATCCTGACGCCCACATGATGGTGTTGCTGGTGGACGAGCGTCCCGAAGAAGTGACAGAAATGCAACGCTCGGTCAAAGCCGAAGTAATTGCCTCCACCTTTGACGAACCTGCCGCCCGTCACGTCCACGTGGCTGAAATGGTGATCGAGCGCGCCAAACGTTTGGTGGAACTGAAAAAAGATGTGGTCATCTTGCTTGACTCCATCACCCGCCTCGCCCGTGCTTACAACAACGTGGTGCCTTCATCCGGCAAAGTGTTGTCAGGCGGTGTGGATTCCAACGCTTTGCAGCGTCCCAAACGCTTTTTTGGTGCCGCCCGAAAAGTGGAAGAAGGTGGCTCACTCACCATCATCGCCACCGCCCTGGTGGACACGGGTAGCCGCATGGACGAAGTGATTTTTGAGGAATTCAAAGGCACGGGTAACTGCGAAATTCACCTTGACCGCCGCTTGTACGAAAAGCGCGTGTTCCCCGCCATTCAACTCAACCGCAGTGGCACACGCCGCGAAGAGCTGTTGCTGCCCCCAGAGATTTTGCAAAAGACCCGCATCTTGCGCCAGTTTATGTACAACATGGATGAGATCGAGTCCATGGAAATGGTGTTGAAGAGCATGAAGGCCACCAAGTCCAACGTCGAGTTCTTTGACATGATGCGTCGCGGCGGATAAGGCCTGGGTTGCGCAACTGCCCCAACCTTCTCCCTGCCAGGGACGGCCTTCACAAGTTGTGCTGCCAGTAACGTGGGTTTTGAGTTCGCTCACATTGCACGAATTTGGGCTGCTCGCTACGCCAAGTCGACGCACCACAACGAGGCGTCTGTATCACTTGAACGCCTAAATCGCTGTAACGCCTCAACACATCCGGCCTAGGATGACCAAAGCGATTGCGGTAGCCCGCTTGCACAATCGCAACCGAGGGCTGTACCGCTTCTAAAAAGGCTTGCGTGGATGATGTGGCGCTGCCGTGATGGGGCACCAGCAGCCAATCGGCTTGCAGTGTTTGGCCGCTTTGCAAGAGACTGTGTTCTTGCGCAGCTTCGATGTCACCTGCCAACAGCGCAGACGCATGGCCAGCGCTGACGCGCAACACGCAACTCAGCGCATTGGGTTTGGGTGTGCGCTCGTAGTCAGCCGCACTCGGGTGCAAAACCTCCAAGCGCACACCATCCCACATCCACGATTGGCCGCGCTCGCAACGCTGCATGCTGCGCAGTTGTTGCAGCGGGTGTTGTGCGGGGATGGAAGTCAATACATCCGCTTGCGGCTGCATGGCCATCACCGCAGGAGCGCCCCCGCTGTGGTCGCTGTCTTGGTGGCTGATAACGATACGGTCTAGCTGTTCACCCGATGCGCGCAGCAGCGGCACAAGCACGCGTTGGCCTGCATCGGTCTCAGCCGAATAGCGCGGACCCGTGTCGTAGAGCAGGCTGTGGTTGGCGGTGCGCAGCAAAACCGCATGGCCTTGGCCCATATCGGCAGCCACCAGTTCAAACGTGCCGTGCGCGGGACGCTGCGTTTGCCAGCTGAGCAGGGGCAGCACCAAAGCGACGCCAAAACAACGTAACCACACAGACACACGCATGGCCCATGTGCCCATACCCACCAACGCAGCAGCCCCAGCCCACAAGGGCGCAGCAGGGGCTGACCATTGTGCCCATGACAATCCCGCACAGGCTTTCAGCCCCCACACCAACAAGTGGAGCGCCTCACCCGCCAAGCTCCACGCGATTGGCAACAACAGCCCCAACATACACAGCGGGGTGACCACCAAAGTGACCCACGGCACAGCCAGCAAATTGGCAAACAAACCAACCACAGACACTTGGTGAAACAGCAGCAAACTCAGCGGCGCCAAGCACACACTCATCAGCCATTGTTCGCGCCACATGCGTCGCATGGCGGCCCAAAGAGAGCTTGCAGGCTCTTGCACACCCGAGGCAAACAGCACCCCCACCGCCACAAAGCTCAGCCAAAATCCAGCTTGCATCAACGCCCAAGGGTCCAGCACCAGCACCACCGCACACACGGTCAACCACACTTGCATCAAGGGCCAGCGAAGGCCGTAGCAGCGCAACAGCGTGACCACACCCAACATCCACACCGTGCGCTGCGCTGGCACACCCCAGCCTGTGAACACCTCATACGCAAGTGCCACCAGTGCCGCACACACACTCGCAGCAACAGGCGCAGGCAGCCACAAGCTCCAAGGCCGATGAGGCGACCACACATCGCTCCTGCGCCAGAGCCAGCCCACGCCAAGTGCTGCCAGCCAAGCAAGGCCCGTGATGTGGAGTCCTGATATCGCCATGAGATGCGCCACACCCGTGGCGCGAAACACATCCCAATCCGCACGATCAATCGACGCTTGGTCGCCCACCAACAAGGCTGCCACAATGCCCGCTACCGCGCGGTCGGACACTTGCCCATCAACGGCGCTGCGCACCCGCTGACGTAAGCGCTCCACAGGATGCGCCCATGTGTGCCCCAGCCATTGGGGCGATACGTCTTTGGCACTGGTGCGCACATAACCCGTGGCCTGCAAGCCCTGCTCCCATAGCCACAGTTCATAGTCAAATCCGTGCGGATTGATGTGGCCATGCGGCGCTTTGAGGCGCACAGCCATTTGCCAACGGTCACCTGGCTGCAACTCAGCTGGGGGTGAGCGAAGCCTGCCTTCAGGGCTGCTATGCCCACCCGGGGCATAGAGCCGGTTGCCATACCAGCCCAGCAGCACTTGCGGTGGCAGCGCCACCTGCGTGCCGTCCAGCTCCCGAGCCGACTCCACCTCCAAGCGAAACCGCGCACTGTCCTCGCCCCGCTGCGGCAAATTGGCCACGATGCCCACCACCTGAAGGGTGCGGCCTTCAAGCGCAGGGTTCAAAGCAGTTTGCAAATAGTGGCTGCCTCTTGCGCCCGCAAGTGCAAAAGCGAGGCTGCAAGACAGCGCAAACCAAGCAGCGGTTTGCCAAACATCGGCGAGCCCATCAGGATTCCAACAGCGCGACAGCTGCCAACTCGCCAGACAGACCGCAGCAGCAGTCAATGCCCAATAGCCTTCAACAGCCCAAAGCTGAGGCTGCTGTAACTGCAAGGCCGTGCCCGCAATCCAGCCCAACGCCCCCGGTGTGATGAGAGAAAACATGGCCGCATGTTCGGCCCAACCATGCAACTCAGGCGCTATGGCCACTCACAAGTTCAAAGGCTTCACCCATCTTTGGAGGGATTAGCCTGCAGCTCCCCGAGGCCCACATATTTCTTTTTTCAAAGCAGCCATGTAGGTATTTGGGCGAATCGGGTACTCCCGCGGGCGAAACTCAGCCACATCGTCTGAGGCCACTTCTTTTCCCTTGCCCATTTGCTTGTCAAAATAACTCACCGACAGGCGCACCACCGTGTCGTTCTTGCAGTACATGCGCACGCGCAACATCATCGACTTGTAATTTTCCCCACTGGGCGTTTTGTCGCCTTTGGGCAAATCAGTCAACACCCAGGCATAACGGGACACATGCACGGGCATGACAGCTTCTTTGTCAAAGTAATACGTGATGTCATCGTCCTTCACCAGCTCGCTCCACTGGGCCGAAGCAGGCGCAGCCCAAGCCAGCAAGCTGGCAAGCACGAAAGCCACAACAGAAAAATGACGTGAACACATGAGGGGCAACAAAGGTAGTTTGACTTGCTGAGGGAATCGACGCAGCCGCGCAAAACTTGAGTCAACATGCGCTCTGATCAGCGCATCGCTTGGGCGCACACATCATGCTGAGTGTCTTGCTAGACTTCTGCTTGGGTATCGGTGCCGCACGGCACAACTTCACCTCAAAACTATTCAAAACAAGGCATCCATATGAACGTTTACGACCAACTCCAAGCGCTGAACATCACCCTCCCCCCCGTGGCTGCGCCCGCTGCTGCTTATGTGCCTTTTGTGCAAACAGGCAACTTGGTGTTTTTGAGTGGCCACATTGCAAAAGTTAATGGCAACGTGTGGACAGGCCAATTAGGCAAAACCATGCAAACGGCTGAAGGCGCTTTGGCGGCTCGCGCCGTGGCTGTGGATTTGTTGGGCACGCTGCAAGCTGCCGTGGGCGACTTGAACCAAGTCAAGCGCATCGTCAAAGTGATGAGCTTGGTCAACTCAAGCTCCGACTTCACCGACCACCATTTGGTCACCAACGGTTGTAGTGAGCTGTTTGCCCAAGTGTTTGGCGACAAGGGCGCACACGCGCGCAGCGCATTTGGCGTGGCGCAGCTGCCTTTGGGGGCTTGTGTGGAAATTGAGTTGATTGCCGAGCTGGCTTAAAGAAAAGTCGCTGGCACCTCAGCCTAGGCGGTTGGCGACAATCAATCGGGGGTAAAGATGCCGTTCACGCTGTGCAGCTGATCCAACGCCATGCCGCAGCCGCGTGCCACACAGGTCAGCGGGTCTTCGGCAATCAGCACAGGCAAGCCGGTTTCTTCAGAAATCAAACGATCCAAATCGCGCAACAAAGCACCACCGCCAGTCAACATGACGCCGCGCTCAGCAATGTCAGAGCTCAACTCGGGCGGTGTGCGCTCCAAGGCCATCTTGACAGTGGACACCAAGTTGTTGAGCGTGTCGGTCAAGGCTTCCAAAATTTCGGTGGAACTGATGGTGAAGCTTTGTGGAATGCCTTGGCTGAGGTTGCGCCCCGTGATTTCCATCTCCATGACTTCGCCAGTGGGGAAAGCCGTGGCAATTTCTTTCTTGATACGCTCTGCCGTTTGCTCGCCAATCAGCATGCCAAAGTTGCGGCGTATGTAATTGACGATGGCTTCGTCAAACTTGTCGCCACCCACGCGGGCGCTGTTTTTGTAAACCATTCCCCCCAGCGACACAATCCCCACCTCGGTGGTGCCGCCGCCAATGTCCACCACCATGGAGCCACATGGCTCTGTCACGGGCAGGCCCGAGCCAATCGCAGCAGCCATGGGCTCTTCAATCAGGTACACCTCTGAGGCGCCAGCACCCAAGGCAGATTCGCGAATTGCGCGCCGCTCAACCTGTGTGGAGCCGCACGGCACGCAAATCACAATACGTGGGCTTGGTTTGAACAACATGTTCGGATGCGCCAACTTGATAAAGTGCTTGAGCATGACTTCGGTCACGGTGAAATCGGCAATCACACCGTCCTTCATGGGCCGAATGCATTCAATCCCCGCTGGCACCCGACCCATCATGGCTTTGGCTTCATTGCCCACTGCCAAAACGGAGGTTTTGCCATACATCTTGCCGTCTTTTTTGATAACCACCACGGAAGGCTCGTTGACAACGATGCCGTGTTCTTTTGTATAGATCAGGGTGTTGGCCGTGCCTAAATCAATGGCAATATCGGTCGAGAAAAACTTGGTGAAATTAGGTATCAAAATAACCCCGTGCGAAGGTGTAACCGCGGGATTATCTGTAATTCAAGTCATTCAGTCTATAAGCGGGTGCGGCTTATTCATCGATGATTTAGGAATAAATTTAGCTATTTAGAATTCAAATAAAAAGGGCGCCTGAAAGACGCCTTTTTTTAACAATGCGTTGGCTCACGCTTTGACAGCGCGAAATCCTGAGTACATACGCGATGCCGGACGGCTTCGCTGCTCGGCTTCCTGGGCCAATTGAGCACGCAGACGATCAAAGGTTGCTTTGATGCCGGTGTTTTCGTTAGACACGATTTTGAAACGACGCTCGACGGCAACATTAGGTGATTCGATCTGAACAACTGATTTATCCAATTGAGGCTCCAAATAACTGAGTCAGAAATCAACGCATCAGACTTTCATTTGGTGGACACAAAATACAAATAAAAAAGAATCAAATCAAAAATAAAATCATAAGTGCTTGATTTTTATTGATTTAAACGAAGAAAAAAATAAAAAAACCACCCGCAGGTGGTTTTAAAAAATATTGATATTAATTAAAAATAATTATCTTACAACAGCAATTTGATCGCGCTTACCGGCCTTGAATGTGTAGAGGGTGAGCGCACCATTCTTGATGTCACCCTTGGCATCGAATGAAATCATGCCAGTCACACCTTTGAAACCATTGGTCTTGGCCAGTTCTGGCAAGTACTTGTCGGGCTCGCTGGACTTGGCGCGTTGCATGGCGTCCACCATCACAAACACCGCGTCATACACATAGGGTGCATACAGCTTCACGTCGTCGTTGAAGCGTTTTTTGAACTTCACACCAAAGTCGTCCATCCCCTTTTTCAAGGCACCGTCAACGCCACCAGCTTCTGCACACACCACTTGGCCATCGGCCATGGCATCACCCGCGAGCTTGATCATCTCGTTGGTTCAAATGCCGTCACCCCCCATGAATTTGGCTTTGATGCCCAGCGATTTCATTTGCTTCATCATCGGGCCGCCCACCGCATCCATCCCGCCAAAGAAGATGATGTCGGGCTTCTTGCCTTTGAGCGTGGTCAAGATGGGCATGAAGTCGGTGGCTTTGTCGGTGGTGAACTCATGCGCTACCAAATTACCGCCTGCCGCCTTGACCGCTTTTTCAAACTCTTCAGCCACGCCTTGACCATAGGCCGTGCGGTCATCAATCACTGCAATGGCCTTGCCTTTGAGATCTTTCACCGCGTAGCGTCCCAAGGTGCCACCCAAGTGCACGTCATCCGCCACGACGCGGAAAGCGGTTTTGTAGCCTTGGCGGGTGTACTTGGGGTTGGTGGATGAAGGCGAAATTTGCGGAATTCCGGCATCGCTGTAAATTTTGGAGGCGGGAATGGTGGTGCCTGAGTTCAAGTGGCCAATCACACCGCTGACTTTGGCGTCAACCAATTTTTGCGCGGCAGCCGTGCCTTGCTTAGGGTCAGCCGCGTCGTCTTCGGTGAGCAATTCGAGCTTGACCTTTTTGCCGTTGATGCTGACGCCTTTGGCGTTGAGCTCTTCAATGGCCAAACGGGCGCCCCATTCGTTGTCTTTGCCCAAGTGCGCGATGGCGCCACTGACTGGGCCCACATGGCCAATCTTCACCACAAGTTCTTGCGCTAGGGCGAGGTTGCTGATGGTGACCAAAGTTGCCACGGCCGTCAATTTGAATGAGAGGTGCATGCAAAAACTCCTAGAAGTTAAAAAAAGATAGCCACAAAAAAATCAGGCAGAAGTGTCCTTCAACTTTAAATCATGACGGGTGATGGAATACCCGCGATCGGCATAGTGCTTCCAGCGTTGGCGCGCGTGCAGACGGTCCTCGTCATCCAGCGTGACCACTTCGATGGTGCGCTCAAAACGCTCGTAGCCCGCTGCGACCTCATGCCCCAAATTCAACAGCACCTGATGGTGGGGCAGCTCAGGCCCGCCATCAATGCGCGCGGCCAACACCACTGGCGAAGCCATGAGTTGCTCAGCCGGGCTGCCCGCGCGGCAATGCGCCACAAACTCAAAGGGGGAAAAAGTCCACAGCAGGGTGTCTAATGCTTGCAACGAGGCGGGATCACCCGTCACCACCACCCGCGCATCGCTGGCCAAGGCCTTGCGCAGCAAACGGCAGGCGTAGTGCAGTTTGTCGGGTGCGTTGAAGTGAAAAGCGATTTCGGTCATTTGGCCGAGGTCGTGCCCAATAAATAGTGCAGCAACAAGCCCACAGGACGACCCGTCGCGCCTTTGGCAGCGCCACTCTTCCAAGCCGAGCCAGCGATGTCTAAGTGAGCCCAAGGGTAGTCTTTGGCAAACCTTTGTAAGAACTTGGCAGCGGTGATGGCGCCCCCATCGCGCCCTGCCACGTTGGCCACATCGGCAAAGTTCGACTTCAGGCCTTCGGCGTACTCATCGTCCAGCGGCAAGCGCCAGCAAGGATCCAGCGCAGCCTCGCCAGCAGCCAACAAGGCATGGGCTAATTCATCTGAGGGCGAGAACAAACCACTGCGCACATGACCCAAAGAAATCACGCAAGCACCCGTCAATGTGGCAATGTCAATGACCGCACGAGGCTTGAAACGTGTGGCGTAGGTCAAGGCGTCACACAAAATCAGACGGCCTTCGGCATCGGTGTTGAGCACCTCAATGGTTTGGCCGCTCATGCTGGTGATCACATCACCGGGCTTCAAGGCAGTGCCGTCGGGCATGTTTTCGCAAGTGGGAATCAGCCCCACCACGTTGATGGCTGGCTTCAACTGCGCCAGCGCCTCAAAGGTACCCAACACGCTCGCTGCGCCACACATGTCAAACTTCATCTCGTCCATAGCCGCGCCAGGCTTGAGTGAGATACCGCCCGTGTCAAAAGTAATGCCCTTGCCGACCAACACAGTGGGCGCGACAGTTTTGGCAGCACCCGTGTACTGCAACACGATGAAGCGCAAAGGCTCCACCGATCCGCGCGCCACCGCGGCGAAAGAGCCCATGCCGAGCTTGTCAATGTCTTTGGGTCCCAGCACTTGGCAGTGGATACCGGCCTTCTTACCCAAAGCTTTGGCCACCTCGGCCAAATGCGTGGGCGTGGCGTGGTTGGCAGGTCGATTGCCCCACTCTTTGGCCACAGCCACCCCCGCCACTTGGGCACGGGCGAAGTCAAATGCGTGTTTGGCGGCTTTGGTCATCTCCGCCGTTGGCAATGCCAAGGTGACACGTTTCAAACCGGATGCTTTGGCCGATGGCTTGGTGGCTGTGTAGACATAACTGGTATCGGCCAGGGCTTGAGCGGCGGCTTGCAGCCGATGTTCACTGGCCTGCGTCAAACACAGCGTGATGTGCGCTGGGTTAACGGCTTTGAGCGTGGCCACAGCCGCAGACACGGCCTGACGCACCATGCGGGCGCTGCCGTCACCGCTTGAGACCAACACCAAGCGAGGCGCGCTCACGCCTTGGGGGCGCCACACGTCTAACAGTTTGGCGGGCGATTCATCTAAATCGCCGCTTTTGCGTGCCTCAGAAATAAGTTGTGCCAAAACACTTTTGGCGGGCTTGTCCTTGGCAGATACCAAGATAATCAACGCATCGGTTTTATGCGTGGCT
>NZ_DAIRSK010000002.1:136330-183700 GCF_036804465.1 Limnohabitans sp. | reverse complement strand
CTCAATAAGTAAAGGATGAATATGCGCAATTTAAGTTTCCGAATGATCGGTGTCATTTTTGCAGCGTCAGTGTTAGGGGCTGCAATATTCATAGCACCTAAAACACTAGCGCAGTCCACAACTTCAGCCTTTTCTGGTGTTTGCGCTGGGATTTTTAATGTAGCCAATCCCTATGAAGTGGCGATGCGTCAAACGGGCGGAACCATTGACACTGAGGGATTGAATGCATCTGTACAACTTGATTTGACCAACAACAAAGCTTATATCGTGGTCAACCAAGGCACCTTTAATCGAAATTCAGATACTGTGACTTACAGAGTTGAGGCCATATCCAACAGGGCGATAACGCTGACTGATTTTCCACAAATGCCTGGTGCAAAAAAGGGCGTAGTGGTGACGCCTGAACTGGGAGGAAATACAGAGTTTTTATTAATCCCTGTGAATTCCGGCAACACAATACTGATTCAGGGTCTTAATTTTGGCGCTAGCGGTGTTTGTCAAAAAGTGTGACCACATTGAATTTAATTTGTCATTCAGCGCCTGTTTTGAGTAGTTATTGAGTAGCTAAATTGTCGAAAAATCAGAATCACCACAGATAATTTAACTTTTGATAGAGAAATCTCTCAAAATCTTGGGTGATGAGATTTTCTTACATGCTCCACAACAAAGAAGGCCATGGTCGCCGTGTGCCGCGCGGGCAGGCGTGGCAGTGGACGCACGACTTAGAAAGTCTGGCGCATTTGCAGTCGATCTTGGATTGGATTGACGTGCGCGTGACGGTGGATCGACTGAGTCTTTTGAATGTGTACCTCGATCACACCGAAATCACAGCGCCCAAAAACGCATCCATTTCATTTGGGAGTAAATCGCAAATCGTCTACAGCAAAGTGACCTTGCCCACTCGGGTGATTGACATGAGCCAGATTTGCGCCAACATGTCTGTTCATCCTTAAATCAGCCATGTCAGTTAAATTTTCTCAACGGCTTGCACTTCTTTCTCCAGGTGATGTCTCGGCCGTGATTCAAATGGCCTGGGAGGACAGGACGACCTTTGAAACGATTCATGAGCGTGTGGGGCTGTCAGAATCTGAGGTCATTCAACTCATGCGCCACGAACTCAATGCCAGCTCTTTCCGTTTGTGGCGCATGCGCATGAAAGGCCGAGTGACCAAACACCGTGCTTTGAGAAGCCCTGAGATGAAATTTGAAGACCGTTCGGTGGCAAATCACCGCCGAGCCAATTGCTGATTGAACCTTTTGCGGAGAACCCAATGACTGAAGACCCAAGATGCTGCGGAACCGGGACTTGCATCATCAACGAAGACGGACAGTGTTGGTGCGGCCAAACGTGGGATGGGGAAAAGATGTGTTTCCCACAGTCCAATGACACCACCCGTGTGGATGACCAGGCTTCGGGCCCAAGCCAAGCTGTTGTGGATTGATGGGCTTGGTGCAGCGCTTTTTCAAGCAGTGCCAAACTGTGCTTTTGCGCCATGGCACACAGCAGCTAACCATTTTTTTCTTGGCCTTGTTTTCAGTTTTGGATGGGTTCTTGCCGGTTTTGCCCGCTGAAATGTTTGTGGTGGTTTTGTGCATTCTTCAGCCGCAACAAGGCAAAGTTGTCGTGCTGTCGTTTGCAGCGGCGAGTGCCTTGAGTGCTTCTTTCTTGGCTTTGGTTTTGGGGACGTGGAGCCCATCGGGTGAGTGGTTGGGCTTGAACCTTCTGGGCGACCAAGGCCCACAAGCCTTGCATTGGGTGCGAACCTGGGGGCCGGTCGGACTGGTGTTTGTGTCTGTTTTTCCAGACGCACCACGCGCCTCCATTGCTTTACTGGCTTTGGGCGGGGTGGCGCCTTTGGCTATAGCGGGCATGGTGTTCATGGGCAAACTGATGCTCTACACCGTGCTGTTGTTTTTGATTCATCACTTGCCCTCGCGGGTGGTGCAATGGCGAGGCGCAGGCGCAACATGGCTGAGGTGGTTGCAGCGCCGCGCGAGTCGCTTTGTGGCCTATTGCCGCCGTATTCGTTGGCTTGCGCATTGCGCAAACCAAGTCACTTCCCCCCTCGTCAACTGATTCGATCCATGGATACGAGCAACGTTCATTTATCAGACCGTATTTCAGGCAAGTTGGATGGCACTGGCTGGGTCTGGCACCTGAAGAGAAATATTTCAATGGCACCGTCGCACTTGGCATTTATTTTTATGGGCCTGGGTGTTGTTTCTTTGCTGATTGGTTTTGGTTTTTATTGGATGGGGGCATCGTTGGTGTTGCCCTTTTGCTTGGTAGAGATTGCAGCACTGGTGATGGCTTATTTTTACAATGCCATCCATGCCAATGATTATGAAAAATTAACCGTGGACGGCAACGTCATCACCTTAGAGAGAAAAGTTGGGTTTAAAACCCACCAGGTGCAATTGGTCAAGTCGCTGACCCGAGTCGACACTGTGAGCCATCTGAACGAAATCGTTGAACTGAGGCAGGGCAGTCAAAACACCTATTTCGGAAAGTTTGTGCACGCTAATTTGCGGCCTCAGCTGGCGCGAAAAATTTCAGAGCGATTGCGTCTAATCTAAGTTGGCATTTGACAGCAGCCAATCCACGTCTTGCAGTCTTTTCAAGGGGTCCAGTTCGCGCAAGAGCGCTTGTTTCTGTTCGGTATCGATGGCCATGGCTTCTGCAAAGCGGTTAGCCACCCAGCCACATTGGTCCAACAGATAGGGTTGAAAAATGGGCAGGTGTTGGATTTGCCCCTGCTGCTGTGCACGCGCGATCACTTGACCTAATCGATCCGCATTTTTTTGCAGTGCCGTTGGTAATTCAACTTCTGGGTCGTTCGCAAGGTAGGTGATGTCACCTTGCCAGACGCCCAATGGCCCGGCTTGTGTGTCATGCAACTCAAAGCGCGGCCCACCTTGGCACGTCACCAGAAACAAGTTGGGTTGAAGCTGCTGAAAGTCTCGGATGTGTGCAACACAGCCGAAGGCGTGCAGCAAAGGCACCTCACCTGGCACTTGCACCTCGCTGCCTTTTTTTAACCCGATCACACCAAACGCAAGGCCTTGTTGGTGGCAACGTTTGATCAAGTCAAGGTAGCGAACTTCGAAAATTTGCAGCGACAGCATGCCATCTGGAAACAAGCCATGCGACAGGGGGAACAGAGGAATTTTGTCTCTCATGGTGGTGTGATGGTGTGTTCAGTTTGGCTGGAGGCTGTTATCGGAGTGTGACCGACAAGCTCAAGGTAGGCATCTTCTAGGGTGACGGGTTGCACACGCACGGCGCTGACCTGTGTCCCGTCTAGCGCGTCAACAATCTCTCGCAAGCTCAAATCGTGAGGCAGCAAAAGACGTATTTGATCCGCGTGTTGGCGAACGGTCCAACCTAAGCTCAGAGCCCGTTGCGTCAGGGCAGCGCTGTCAGTCGACTGCACCATGGCCACTGCTTGGCCAGGGATGCGGGCTAACAATTGCGGCACGCTGCCCTCGGCCACCACTTGGCCGCAGCGCATCATGGCCACTCGGCTGCACAGTCGCTGGGCCTCCGCAAGATGATGACTGGTGAGCAAGATGGTTGTGCCGCTGTCACGCAAGCCCTCGATCAGACGCCAAAGATCCATGCGCGCTTGTAAGTCAACAGCTGCGGTGGGCTCGTCCAGCAATAGCAGCTGGGGTCGGTGGATCAAGGCAACGGCCAAGTGAAGCCGCTGTTGCCAGCCGCCCGACAGCTTGCCCACGCGGGTGTGTGCGTAGTTGTCCAGTTCAAAGCTGTGCATCAACTCTGCCACCCGTTGTGTGCGTTGCTTGTCAGACAAGCCGTACACGCGGGCAAAAAAGTGCAGGTTTTCAGCGGGCAGCAAATCAGGATACAGAGCGCAGTGCTGCGAACACACGCCAACCATGCCGCGCGCGCGATAACCCAGTTCCATCAACGGCTTACCCATCAAGCGCACCTGTCCATGGTCGTAGGACACAAGCTTGCCAACGATGTTGAGAACCGTCGATTTGCCGCACCCATTGGGCCCAAGCAGACCCACCACCTCGCCTGGCTCTACCCGCAGATGGAACCCATTCAAGACATGCTGGCTGCCATACCACTTGTGAAGATCATCGATGTGGAGAACCGTTGTCATTTGTGTTTGTCCACACCCAGCAGATGCCGATAAGACTGCATGCCCAAAGCCAGAGATAGGCCACAAAACACCAACAAAAACGTCAACTCAAAGCGCAATTCATGCCACCCCATGCCGTAGGCTGCCACCCCTTTGAAGGCTTGGTTCATGTGCAGCATGGGGTTGATTTGGGCCACGGCTTGCATGCCCACTGGCATGATCTCGAGTGGGAAAAAAGTGCCGCCAAGCACCAACAGCGGCACACCTATCGCCGACAAGGCCACCACCACTTCTTCGCTGCGTCTCGCAAAGCGTGCACCTAGAAAAAATCCCATGCCCACGTAGGAAAAGACGCAGAGCAGCAACACCACGCCGCCCAATAAAAGGCTGCCATGGTATTGAACACCGATGAGCAGGGCAATGCTGTAGAGCATGACCACTTGCATCAAAGCCAGCAACAGCTGAGCCATGACCACGCCCAAAAAGTAGGCAGCGGGCAGCAGAGGTGTGGTGAGCAAACGGGGCAGCGTGCCTCTCTCGCGTTCAGAGGCGATCACCGCGACGGTGCCACCCAAGCAACTGAAAAACAGCGCGGCACCTACCAAAATACCTGCTGCCGCCGCATCCAAACCAGCACGCATGCTGTCGTTGTGCGCATAGACCAAACCAAACAGCAGCATCATCGTCGAGGGAAACACAGCCCAAAAAATCAGGCCGCGCTGTTGCCGCCATTGTTCTAGTAGCAGCCGCTGCGCCACTGCACTTGTTTGTATCCACAAAAGATGGCTGCTGTGCATCACAAGGACCGCTTAAAAGTAGTCGCCTCGGGTAGCACGGTGTCCAGCGCTTTTGCCGACATCAGCACACCCGGTATGCCAGCGCCAGGATGGGTGCTGGCACCCACCATGAACAGGTTTTGAATGTCTTCGCTCCGGTTGTGCGGTCTAAACCAAGCGCTTTGCGTCATCAGCGGCTCCAGCCCAAAGGCTGCGCCTTGGTAGGACAGCAGATGGTCTTGAAAGTCTTGCGGATGGGTCATGAACGAGACCGTCAGGTGCTGGCTTAAATTGGGCAGCACAGTGGCTTCTAGCGCTTTGGCAATGGCAGCGCGGTAAGGCTCCGCATGACTGGCCCAATCGGTGCCACTTTGGAGGTTGGGGACAGGCGCCAAAACATAAAAAGTGTCGCAACCTGGCGGCGCCATGGCAGGGTCCGTGGCTGTTGGGCGATGCAAGTAGAGGTTGAAATCTTTAGACAGATGGTGGTGCTTGAAGATGTCTTGCAGCAAGCCTTCATAACGCGGGCCCATCATCATCATGTGGTGCGGTACGTCATCAAAACGTTTGTTGGTGCCAAAGTACCAGACGAAAAGGCTCATCGAATACTTGCCCTTCTCCACTTTGGCGTTGGTCCAGACCTTGCGGTGTTTGGCTTCGATCAGGTTTTTGTAGGTCCAAGCCGCATCGCCATTGCAGACCACGATATCGGCTGCAATTGTTTCCCCGCTGGTCAACGAGACGCCACAAGCGCGTCCATCGCTGACATGGATGCTGCGCACTTCAGCGCCCATGCGCAGACGGCCGCCCATGCCTTGGATCACATCCACCAAGCCCTTCACCAACATCCCCGTGCCGCCCATCGTCCAGTGCACGCCAAAACGTCTCTCTAGCGCATTGATGAGGGAGTACACACAGGTCACTGAAAACGGATTGCCACCAATCAACAGCGACTGCAGACTCAAGGCTTGGCGCAATTTGGGATGTTGAAGGTGCGTGGCGACCATGGCATGCAGGCTTCGCCAGCCTTTCATGCGAACAATCGCGGGCACCGCTTTGAAAAGATCACCCATGTTGTCAAAGGATTGGCAACTCAAGGTGTCAAAGCACAGATCTAAACAAAGGTCAGCCTCAGCCAAGAATGCGGCGTATCCTGGCCCAGCCGTGGGATCGATGCGCAGCACCTCCGCACGCATGCGCTCGGGGTCACCGCTGTAATCGAAGTGGTCCCCGTCGTCGAATTGGATTCGGTAAAAAGGGTCGAGTAAACGAAGCGTGACGTCATCGGCCATATGGCGCCCAGCCAGACGCCACAACTCCTCAAGCAAGAGCGGTGCGGTGACGATCGTCGGGCCAGCGTCAAAGGTGTGGCCGTCGACACGCATCACGCGGGCACGGCCGCCAGGCTCATGCAACTTCTCGAGCACCTGCACCCGCCAACCTTTGGCGCAGAGGCGAACGGCTGCCGCCAATCCACCAAAACCGCTGCCAATCACAAGCGCGAGAGGGGGTTGGGGGTCTGCCTCTAGATGAGGCGGCTCAGTGGCGTTGGCATTCATTGGCGTTGGCCAGTTGTTTGGGCATGTCGTTCTTATTCAGGTCACAGAGATGATCGCGCAAGGCAATCTCTCAAGGTAGATTATTTTGATCCATGGCTAAGAACTGGGTGTCTCATCAATCAAATGACCTTGACTCGGTCGCTTGATTTCTCAAAATGCACCAGCCCACTGGAGGCCCTACCCTGGGGATAGAACGTTTTGCGTAAAACTCTTGGACCGAGGCGTGAAGCACTTGACTAAATCAGATGGCATCTCTGGTGCTTGCCGTGACAGGTAGTCGCGAATAAAGGGCGCTGCCACCCAAGGCTGTGTGTAGCCACTCCAAATGGCATTGGGGACCACTGAGAGCGCACCATTCGCTTGGGTGAGTGTCACCACCGCAGGCAACAGATCGTCAAATTCCACTTCAACCAAGAGCCAAGCACCACTTGACCATGCACTGGCAATTTGTGCAGATTGGGAGTTGGGGGGGCTGTAGTTTTGGATGGTGCTTTGAGCTTGGCGCAACAGCGCCTCGTCAACGCCCAGCATGGTCACGTTTTGACAGCTTCGTGTGAGCGCAACCCATTGGTTGTTGACATGCCCCAATAAATCCACCTTGCGGCCGTCGATGGCCAGCAAATTGCCATTTTCTGTTGGCTCAATCTGAATGTGCGTCGCGAAGACACCGCAAATGACCAAGGCGAGCAGCGGGATGGAAACTCTTGGGTGCATCGATGAATGAAAAATTAGCGAAATGTTTGCAAGTACTCATCGATCATGAAGACGCCGTAAGACACCAAACCCAGCAAACACAAAAACACGGCCAGCACATACCAAGTGAGTTTGAATTCAGTGCTTTCGTAGCGGTGCAGCAAATGCATCAACTGAACAGTGGTTGAAAACTGTTGTCCATTGAAGGTGAACTGCAAATCACTCATAGAGAAGGTGACTTTGTATTTTTCGTACAAGTACTTTTTGTACTCGGGGTTGCTGAGTTGTTTTTCATGGCGCAGCCATACCTTGGGCTTGCGTATTTTGTTGAGGGGCCTGTATGTCTGGGTCATTACAAATCAAATTTTAGGGGTCGGCTTGCGCTGATTCAATGACATTGTTGCCACTTGGCCGTCAGGTCAACGGGCGTGTGTGCTGTGCATGAGCTTGTAGCCCTTGATCACCACACTGGCAAATGTCAATACCAGCACGGTGCCCGTCCAGTCACCCACTCCCATGACCAAGGCGCTTTGTAGCCAGTTTTGTGTGAGGTCAACCCAAGCAAACCAAATTTGATGCAGGGTGGCGTTGATGACGGCAAACAGCACAGAAAGTTTGAAGAACCCGACAGACCTCAACCCGTTGAGCTGAGGGTTGAGTTGAAGAAAATGAACCGCGATGTGGCGCGACAGGAAGGGTGCACCCGCCGAGATCAGGGATGTCACGATGTTGTAGACATGTGCATCGTTCGTAAAAGAGTAGTTGATTGCCAGTGACGCTGCTGCGATGCCCAAAGTCCCTGCCAATGGCAACACAAGCACCAACAACAGTCGCAAGCCGCTGGGGATGAATATCCAATTGGTGCCATGCGAAAACTCGAACCATTCAAACCAATACATGTTGAGATGAAAGGCGAAGTAGTACGCCAGCGAACATACAAGCACCAAAGCTGCATGGAGGTGAAGATTGATTTTCTCTTGCGTTTGCATCCCCGACATTATATTTTCAATACATGGGCGGGGTGTATACCTGCTTCAGGGCTGCTGCTGGTGCAGATGCACCACGTTCTTGGCGCGCTTACGAAAGCGGATGTTGAGCATTTCAACGCCCAGCGAAAACGCCATGGCAAAGTAGATGTATCCCTTGGGGATGTGATGACCCAAGCCCTCAGCCATCAGCACCACGCCCACGACCACCAAGAAGGTAAGGGCCAGCATTTTGATAGACGGGTGGTTAGACACAAAGCGGCCAATGCTGGTGGCAAACACCATCATCAGAGCGACCGAGGTGATGACGGCTGCAATCATGATGTTGACGTCATCCACCATGCCCACCGCGGTGATGATGGAGTCGAGTGAGAACACCAAATCAATCACCATGATTTGCAAAATGATAGACATCATGGTGTTGCCAGCAGCTGAGCCACTGTGCCATTCTTCGCCTTCGAGGGACTGGTGAATTTCAGCCGTGCTTTTCCACACCAAGAACAGGCCACCCAAAATCAAAATCAAGTCGCGACCAGAAATGTCTTGCTCGAGCACCGTGAACAAAGGCTGAACCAAACCCATGATGACCGACAACAGCAACAACAAACCAATGCGCATGAACATGGCCATGAACAAGCCAAGGCGACGTGCAAATTCACGTTTGTCAGGCGGTAATTTGTCTACCAGGATGGAGATGAAGATGATGTTGTCAATGCCCAGCACCAACTCGAGTGCGGTGAGGGTGGCAAAGGCAATCCATGCTTGTGGGTCGGTCAAGAGTTCCATGGGCACTTTCTGATTGGAATGGCTGCATGGTAGCGAGCGATCAATGGTCCACAAGCTGTGTGCATTTTGTGGGTGTTGGAGACCAAGGCTTATTGGTGCTTAAAAGCGGCAGCACGTTTGTTGACAAATGCGTCCATGCCTTCTTTTTGATCTGCCGTGGCAAACAAGGCGTGGAACAAGCGGCGCTCAAACATGACGCCGTCGGCCAAGCCGCTTTCAAAGGCGCGGTTGACCGACTCTTTGGCAGCCATCGCAGCGATTTGCGAGTAGCCGCAAATCATCAGGGCCGCACCCAAGGTTTCTTCCATCAGCTTGTCCAGCGGTACCACGCGGCTGACCAAGCCTGAGCGCTCGGCTTCCGCCGCGTCCATCATGCGGCCCGTCAAAGCCAAGTCCATGGCTTTGGATTTGCCCACGGCGCGTGGCAAACGTTGTGTGCCGCCCGCGCCAGGAATGACGCCGAGTTTGATTTCGGGTTGGCCAAACTTGGCGTTGTCAGCCGCAATGATGAAGTCGCACATCATGGCGAGCTCGCAACCGCCTCCCAAGGCAAAGCCGCTGACGGCGGCAATGACGGGCTTGCGGATGCTGCGGATGGTTTCCCAGTCCCGGGTGATGTAGTCGTTTTTGTAAACATCGGCAAAGCTGTAGGTGGCCATGGCACCAATGTCAGCGCCTGCGGCAAAGGCTTTTTCGCTGCCCGTGATGACCATGCAGCCAATGGTTTCGTTGGCATCAAAAGCTTTCAGTGCTTGGCCTAACTCGACCATCAGTGGTGCGTTCAGCGCGTTGAGCTGCTTGGGACGGTTGAGGGTGATGATGCCCACTTGGTCGGCTTCGGTGTGGACGGTGATGAATTCGTAGTGCATGGCGTGGCTCTCCAAGAAGGTGTGGATGGGGGTTAAAGCAGTGAGGGGTGGGGCGCAACTAGGGGCTGAGCCATGGCTGGACAAGTTGGGGGTTGTGCAACACGAGCCGCCAAGTGCTGTTGGCTTTGGCGTCAGGCAATGCAAGCGTGAGATGGCGCAGTTGGTGGTCACGGCTCACCAGGACCCCTACCTTTTTGGCCGTGCCTGCGTAGAGCAACAAGTCGTCTAGCTTTTTGATGCGCCAAGCGGTGGTGTTGGGTGTGTTTGCTTTGCCAGTGACTTCTACTCCCAGCCACTCATCGCCTGGGGCAAAGCCAGCCTTGTGTGCCACGCTGCCATTGAGCACGGTTTTGATCAGCACGGCGTGTTCTTGTACCACACGCAAGCCCAAACGTTGTGCCAATTGGGCGGGGTCGTGTTGCACACCCACACCGTGCGAGGCCAGCAGTTTTTCGAGCGGCAGCTCGCGCGTGCCATGCACCCAGGCTTTGAGCTCTGGCGCCCATGAACGGCCAGTGAGTTCTTTTAGAACAGCCTGCACATCGGCTTGGGTCATCGTGCCATCGTGTTTGCCCGTGCAACAGCGCGCCCATAGGGCGCGCATCACATCGTCTAGCGAGACACTGTGGTTTTTGACGCCGTGCTGACGCAGCGACAAGTCCAGGCACAAAGCCACCAGCGCGCCTTTGGTGTAGTAACTCACCGTGAGGTTGGGGCTGTTGGCGTCTTGGCGGTAGTACTTGGTCCAGGCCTCAAAGCTCGACTGCGCCACGCTGTGCACCTCGCGCCCTGGCGTTTGCAAGACTTGGTTGATGCTTTTGTTGAGCAGCTTCAGGTACTGCGCATCGTCAATCAGCCCTGCGCGGCGCAGCAGCAAGTCGTCGTAGTAGCTGGTGAAGCCCTCAAAGAACCACAACATCTGGGTGTAGTTTTCTTGGGTGTAGTCGTAGCGCGAAAACTCGGCAGGACGCAAACGCTTGACATTCCAGGTGTGGAAATACTCATGGCTGATGAGGCCCAGCAGCGTGATGTAGCCGTCGCTTGGTTTGGCTTCGTGTGACTTGGAATCTTTGGCAGTGCCGATGCTGCTGTCGCTGAGACGCGGTAGGTCAGCTCGGTTGCAAATCAGCGCGGTGGAGTTGCGGTGCTCTAGGCCGCCATAGCCTTCGGCCACTGCGTTGAGCATGAACACATAGCGCTTGTGCGGTGTGGCCGCGCGTTTGTTGTTGGACTTTGAATGGCCGTGCCAAAAGCGGATGGCGGTTTCGCAAATTTTTTGGCTGTCCCGCAGCAAGCGGTCGCCGTCAAACGCGGGCGTGGCACCGGCCACCACAAAGCGGTGTTCGATGCCGCAGGCTTGAAAGCTGCCGCTCCAAAAAGTACCCATCTCCACGGGGCAGTCCACCAACTCGTCGTAGTCAGCGGCCACATAGGTGCCAAAGCCATGGCGGTCGGTTTTGACGGGGGTCAGGCCAGTGGCCACTTGCCAGGGTGTGTGTGTGTGATCGGTGGCTTTGTCGTGCGCGTTGAACGATGTCGCGACCAGCTCTAAATGATGCGGCACATCGGTTTGCCCCTCGACTTGCAAACACAAACTTGTGCCGTTGAAAAAGCCGCGCTGTGTGGTCAACCAGGCTGTGCGCACCGAGTCATCGTGCGCATGCACTTGGTAGTTGAGGGTCAGAGGCGTGCCAGCTTCGCAGTCCACCGCCCAAGAGGCTTTGTCGTGCTGTTGCACAGACACGGCACGCGAGCCTTGGCGCGCGCTGATGCCGGTGATTTGCTTGGCAAACTCGCGCACCATGTAGCTGCCCGCAATCCACACTGGCAACGACACGCGTTGTTTTGCGGCGGGTTGCGCGATGGTGAGTGTCACGCCATACAAGTGGGCGTGCAGGTCGGCGGCTTCGATGCGGTAGTGCATGGCGTTAAGTGGCTGCAGCGCCCAACAAGCAAGCCAAGGTGGACACCACGGTCAAGCGAAAGCGCATGGTCATCCAATCGCGCAGGCCCGCTTCGGGCCATGTTTTGCGGTCCACCAAATAACAGGCCAACAGCAGCAAAGCCAGCAAAGGTAAGCCAGCGAAGGCGGGCATGATGACAGCTATCCAAGCTACCAACGATGGAATCACGCCCCACACCATGTGCAGCTTGCGCTGCGGTGCGTTGTGACGCAACCCAATGCCCCAATGGATGCCACCCAAAAACGCCGCGATCGTGGCGCCATAAGCGCTGAGTGCCATGGCCACCAGCGGATGCGCTTCAGGTGTGACGATCCACATGAAAAAGGCCAGCACCACAAAGGGGATGAGGCCTGTGTAGCCTAAGCGCTCAATCAACTTGCCAGCATTGCTGTCTGGCGTGATGGGGGAGTGAACCATGGCGGACTCGTTTCTGATGGGTTATTTGCTGGCGTCGGCCAAGAGGCGTTCAATTTTGGCGCTGTCAATCGCCCCTGGCACGCGCGTGCCGTCTTGCGCCACCAAAGTGGGTGTGCCAGTGATTTTGTATTTGCGGGCGAACTCAAGGTTGCGGTCAATGGCAGCGGTGTTGCATTGTGCGGTAGGAGCCGGCATGTCTTTTTGCATCAGGTTGACCCATGTGGCGGCTGGGTCTTTGGCACACCAGACATTGCGGGATTTTTCAACCGAATTGGGGCCAAGCACGGGCAACAAGAACACATAGACCGTCACGTTCTCGACCTTGGCCAAGTCGCGTTCGAAGCGTTTGCAGTAACCGCAGTTGGGGTCTTCAAACACCGCGAGTTTGCGTTTGCCATTGCCGTTGACTAAGGTGAAGGCGTCTTTGAGGGGCAAGGTGTTGAAATCAATCGCGCTCAGTTTGGCCTCGCGCTCTTCGGTCAGGTTGCGCTTGCTTTTGGTGTCAATCAAATTGCCTTGAATCAAAAAGTTGCCGGCGGCGTCGCTGTAGTAAATCTCGTTGGTGCTCAGGCGTAGCTCGTAAATTCCAGCCAAGGGGGTGGGCGTGATTTCTTCAATCTTTGGAATTTGCGGAATGCGCTCGCTCAGGTTTTTGCGGATTGTGGCTTCATGGCCTTGGGCCAAGGCAGTGCAAAAGCTGAGGGCCATCAGTGCGGCGGCGGCGAGTGAGCGAAAGGTGTGTTGCATGGGCTTGAGCTTCAAAAAATGGGTGTGTTTAAAAGTTGTGCCGCGGTGGGTCAGCGCGTCCTCAACGGTTGCTTAGCGCATGGCCTGTTGCATGGTCCAAGCCTTGAGGGGTGCAAGTTGGTTAAAACGATTCATGCCCCAGTTACGCACCGCTTGCACCCCTGTGTTGGGGTGGGCGAACAGGCGTTGCAAGCCATCGCAGGCCAGCCACACGGGCGCCATGTCGGATTTGCGCGCGCGCTCGTAGCGTCGCAAAAAGTAACGGTCTCCCACGCTGCGCCAGTAGTCTTTGGCCTCACGAGCTTTCAGCACATGGGCCAGTTCGGACACATCTGCCAAACCCAGGTTCAGGCCTAAACCTGCGAGGGGGTGGATGGTGTGGGCCGCATCGCCGGCCAGCGCCCAAGCGCTGCCATCGGCAAAGTTACCCGTCCAGCGGTCGGCGCATGCCAGTTGCAGCGGCCATATGGCGCGTTCGCTGGTCAGCTCGATTTGGCCGAGCACGCCGTGGCTTGCTTGTTCAAGTGCGGCACCAAATGCTTCGGCACTCAAAGCCAGCATGTGGTGGGCGCGTTCCGGGGGCAGTGACCACACCACGCTGGCTGTGTTGCCCTGCGCGCCGCCCAAGGGCAGCAGCGCCAAAATTTCTAAGCCGTGGGTGCCGCGGTGAAACCACTGCAGCGCTTGCTGGCGGTGCGGCGAACTGCAACGCACCCGGGCGGCCACGGCGTTTTGCTGATAGGGCAGCACTTCAAAGTTCACACCCAGCTCTGCGCGGGTGGCGCTGGTGCGGCCTTCGCACACCACCGTCAAGGCGGCGGCTTCGGGGGCGCAGAGGGGGGTGATTTCTGCTTGGTAACGCACGGCATCGGCCAATTGGGCTTCGAGCACGGGAACGTCCACAATCCAAGTCAGCCCCTCGGGGGTAGGGCTTTCAAAGTGGGTAAAGCCACCCTTGTCGCCCCACACGCGCATGTGCTGGACGGGCGTGGCATGCAAGCCATCGGGCCAGCAGCGTAATTCAGACAGCAGGCTGCGAGAAGTACTATTGAGTGAGTAAGCCCTAACGTCCTGCACAGTTTGCGGGGTGGCGCTGACCAAGCCCACGCGCAGTTTTTGTCGAGCAAGCAGCAGCGCCAAGGTGCGCCCCACCATGCCATCGCCACGAATACAAACGTCTAGTTTTTGAACCATGAAGTTGATTGTAGGAGGGCGGCACAATGCAGCATGACCTCCAGTTTTCAGCCCTCTACTTCACAAGCCCAAGTGGCTGCGCTGCCCCTGCATGCCTGTGCAGAGTTCCAAGCAAGCATTGCCGCCTTGTGGGTGTTTCCCATCAAGTCGTGCGCGGGTATCTCGGTGCAGCAAGCCTTGCTCACAGCCACGGGTTTGGCCCATGACCGTGCGTGGATGGTGGTGGATGCGCAGGGCGACATGCTGACCCAACGTGAACTGCCGCGCATGGCGCTGGTTCAGCCTGAGTTGCTGCACGCAGGCGCAAGCGTGTCCGAGTTGGTGTTGCACGCCACGGGCATGGCGGCGTTGCATTTGCCTTGGACGGCTCAGGGACGCAACTCGATTGAACGGCCAAACAAGCCAGCCACCCCACAGGCTCACGCCATGCAAGTCCGCATCTGGTACGACCAAGTGCCCGCTTTCGACATGGGAGAGGCCGCCAGCGCTTGGCTGACCGAGTTTTTGGGTCAAAGCTTTGGCCCATTGCGTTTGGTGCGTTTTGACGAAAACCACCCCCGCTCTAGCAGTGCCCATTGGACGCAAGGTTTGCCATCGCTCAACCAATTCAGTGATGGTTTTCCGTTGCTGGTGGCCAGCACCGCGTCGTTGGACGAACTCAACACCCGTTTGCAAGCCAAGGGCGAAGCGGCCGTGGACATGCGACGTTTTCGAGCAAACGTGGTGTTGGGTCAAGACGCTCAGTCGCATCCTTTGAACGCGCATGACGAAGACCGCATTGAAACACTCACCTTCCACACAGAAGGTGAGCCTGCCCAACTCAAACCTGTCAAACCCTGTCCGCGGTGCCCTATTCCCAACATCGACCCCGACTCGGCCCAAAGCCACCCTGCGGTGAGCGACACGTTGCTGGCTTATCGTCAAGACCCAAGAGTCGACGGCGCGCTGACGTTTGGCATGAATTGTTTGCCTGTGGCGGGTATTGGCCAAGTGCTGTGTGTGGGCCAACGCGTCAGCGCTGATTGGGCGTTTTAAAACGGCAGAGCTGCGTCATTACAATCTGAGGCAGTTATAAGGATATTTTTATGAGTTTGAAATGCGGCATCGTGGGTTTGCCCAACGTTGGCAAATCCACCCTGTTCAACGCCCTCACCAAAGCGGGCATCGCGGCTGAGAATTACCCCTTTTGCACGATTGAGCCCAACACCGGCGTGGTCGAAGTGCCTGACCCGCGCTTGCAACAGTTGGCCCAGATCATCACGCCCGAGCGCATCGTGCCTGCCATTGTGGAGTTTGTGGACATCGCAGGTTTGGTGGCGGGTGCCAGCACGGGCGAAGGCTTGGGCAACAAGTTTTTGGCCCACATCCGCGAAACCGACGCCATCGTCAATGTGGTGCGTTGCTTTGAAGACGACAACGTCATCCACGTGGCCAACAAAGTAGACCCGATTGCCGACATCGAAGTCATCCAGACCGAGTTGTGCTTGGCCGACTTAGCCGCCGTGGAAAAAGCCCTCCACCGCGTGAGCAAAATTGCCCGCTCTGGCGACAAAGAAGCCGTCAAACAAATGGCGATTTTGGAGAAATGCCAAACCGCGCTCAATGACACCAAACCCGTGCGCACCATCGACTTCAGCAAAGAAGAGTTGGTCGAACTCAAGCAGTTCTTCTTCATCACCGCCAAACCCGCCATGTTTGTGGCCAACGTTTCTGAAGACGGCTTTGAGAACAACCCCTTCCTCGATCGCCTCAAAGAATTTGCAAAAGCGCAAAACGCGCCCGTGGTCGCCATCTGCGCCAAGATCGAAGCCGAGTTGTCCGAAATGGAAGACGCCGACCGCTTGGAGTTCTTGAAAGAACTCGGCCAAGACGAGCCAGGCCTGAACCGTTTGATTCGTTCAGCCTACACACTTTTGGGCCTGCAAACCTACTTCACTGCCGGCGTCAAAGAAGTGCGCGCATGGACCATCCACGTGGGCGACACCGGCCCACAAGCGGCTGGTGTGATTCACACCGATTTTGAAAAGGGCTACATCCGCGCCCAGACCATCGCGTTTGACGACTTCATCGCCTTCAAAGGCGAACAAGGCGCCAAAGACGCAGGCAAGATGCGCGCGGAAGGCAAGGAATACGTGGTGAAAGACGGCGACGTGATGAACTTCTTGTTCTCGTCTTAAGTCACTGCTTTGCAGCGAAAAAAAACCGCTCAGTGAGCGGCTTTTTTTTCTTTGCTCATTCGTCTTGTCGAGAAATATCCAGATACGGTTGAGCGGTTGGCTGAGGTTTGATTAACCCATCCCCCAATGCTGCGGAAACACCCAAAGCAAGGCCGCCGTCATCAGCACATACCGCGCAAACTTACCCACCGCCATGTAGGCCACGCAGGGCCAAAAGGGCAGGCGCAGCCAACCCGCCACGGCGCACAGCGGATCGCCTACCACCGGTAGCCAGGCCATCAAGCATGCTTTGGGTCCAAACGCTTCGAGCCAGCGCAGGGCACGCGCGTCTTGATTGGTTTCTGTCTGGCGCAATTTGTCGCTGACCTTGTGCGCGCCGTGACCCATCCACCAACTGAGCGCGCCACCACCTGTGTTGCCCACCGTGGCCACCAAAATCGCGGGCCAGAACAACTCGGGGTTGAGTTTGACCAAACCAAACACCACGGGCTCTGAGCCCATGGGCAACAAGGTGGCCGAGATGAACGACACCACAAACACGGTGCTCAGACCGTATTGGGGCAGGGCCAAGGCGGCCAGCATAGATTGCATCCAAATTTCCATGGTCCAAGTGTAGTGACTGGGCTTGTCAAGCTTGGAAAACGCTGACGAAATGGTCATTCAATCTGCAACTGCTGAAAATTTAAGCAGGTACAATGGTGCCTCCTTTTTAAGCGCTTGCCATCTCTCACCCCATGCACATCGGCCCTTACACCTTGGCAAACAACCTGTTTGTCGCGCCGATGGCTGGCGTGACCGACCGACCATTTCGCATGTTGTGCAAGCAATTGGGTGCGGGCTATGCGGTGAGCGAGATGGTCACCTCGCGCAAAGACTTGTGGACCAGCCTCAAAACTTCCCGCCGCGCCGACCACACGGGTGAGATCGGCCCCATCGCCGTGCAAATTGCGGGCACCGATGCGGCCATGATGGCCGAGGCCGCGGTCTACAACATCGAGCGCGGTGCGCAAATCATCGACATCAACATGGGTTGCCCCGCCAAGAAGGTGTGCAACAAATGGGCGGGCTCGGCCTTGATGCAAGACGAGCCGCTGGCCATGTCCATCGTGCAGGCGGTGGTCGATGCGGCTCAGCCTCACGGTGTGCCCGTCACCTTGAAGATGCGCACGGGTTGGTGCGACCAACACAAAAATGCCGTGACCTTGGCCCGCGCCGCCGAGGCCGCAGGCGTGCAAATGATCACCGTGCACGGCCGCACCCGCGAACAAGGCTACAAAGGCTTGGCCGAGTACGACACCATCACCGCGGTCAAGCAATCGGTGCGCGTGCCCGTGGTGGCCAATGGCGACATTGATTCGCCCGAGAAGGCCAAACAAGTTTTAAAGCTTACCGGCGCAGATGCCGTGATGATTGGCCGCGCCGCCCAAGGTCGTCCTTGGATATTCCGCGAAATCGCGCACTACTTGGCCACGGGCGAACACTTGGCCCAGCCTTTGGTGGAGGAGGTCAGCCGCTTGTTGCTGGCGCACCTCGACGATCACTACGCCCTGTACGGCGAGCGCACCGGCGTGCGCAGCGCTCGCAAACACATTGCTTGGTATATCCGCAGCTTGCCAGGCGGTGGGGCGTTTCGCCAACACATGAATGCCCTGGAAGACAGCGCGTCTCAACACCGCGCCGTGGCGGCCTTCTTTGATGACCTCGCGCAGGCGCATGAGCGCTTGCCTCAATCAGTTTTATCAGTTGAACCTTTAGCTTTGCATGAGTAAAAAACACATTGAAGAGGTGGTGCGTGCCAGCCTCGATGCCTATTTCCGTGACCTCAAGGGCACTGAGCCCGACAACATGCACGACATGATGGTGCGTGTGGTTGAAAAACCGCTGCTTGAAGTGGTGATGCAGCACGCCGACCACAACCAGTCGCGCGCCGCCGAATGGCTGGGACTGAACCGCAACACGCTGCGCAAAAAACTTCTCGATCACAAACTCATCAAATAAGACTCTTACAAAGAAAAGCATGAAAGCACTCATTTCCGTCGCTGACAAAACCGGCATCGTCGAACTCGCGCGTGAACTCCACGCCTTGGGCGTGGGCCTCATCTCCACAGGCGGTACAGCCAAACTCTTGGCCGAACAAGGCCTGCCTGTGACTGAGGTGGCAGAAGTCACGAACTTTCCTGAAATGCTTGATGGCCGTGTGAAAACCCTGCACCCCAAAGTGCACGGCGGCTTGTTGGCACGCCGTGATACGCCAGAGCACATGGCCGCTTTGAAGGCGCACAACATTGACACGATTGACTTGCTCATCGTCAACCTCTACCCCTTTGAAGCCACTGTGGCCAAGCCCGGCTGCACCCTGGCCGATGCGATCGAGAACATCGACATCGGCGGCCCAGCGATGGTGCGCTCTGCCGCCAAGAACTGGAAAGACGTGGGCATCGTGACCGACGCCAGCCAATACGCGGACGTGATGGCTGAACTCAAAGCCAGCGGAAAACTCAGTGACAAACTGCGCTTTGCTTTGTCTGTGGCCGCGTTCAACCGCATCAGCCAATACGACGGTGCGATCAGCAACTACCTATCCAGCGTGAACTTTGAAACTGACAAGTTGAGCGAAACCTACGTGCCCGAGCTTGCCCAATTCAGCGGCCAGTTCAACGCGGAGTATGTGAAAGTGCAAGACCTGCGTTATGGCGAAAACAGCCACCAGCAAGCCGCTTGGTACCGCGACTTGGCTCCAGCGGTGGGCTCGCTCGCCACAGGCGTGCAACTGCAAGGCAAAGAACTCAGCTACAACAACATTGCCGATGCCGATGCGGCGTGGGAATGTGTCAAGAGCTTTGACACGGGCGCCAACGGCGACCCTTCACAGGCTGCAGCCTGCGTCATCGTCAAACACGCCAACCCCTGCGGCGTGGCCGTGGGCGCAAACCCACTCGAGGCCTACAGCAAGGCTTTTCAAACCGACCCCACCAGCGCGTTTGGCGGCATCATTGCCTTCAACCGTCCCGTGGACAAAGCGGCCGCTGAAGCGGTCAGCAAACAATTCGTCGAAGTATTGATGGCCCCTGACTTCAGCGCCGAAGCGCTGGACGTGTTCAAGAGCAAAGTGAATGTGCGCTTGATGAAAATCGCTTTGCCCGCCCACTACGGCGACGTGCGCAATGCGCTTGAAACCAAGCGCGTGGGCTCAGGCCTCTTGCTGCAAAGCGCCGACAACCACGAGTTGGCTTTGGCTGACTTGAAGATCGTCACCGTCAAACAACCCACCCCTGAACAATTGCATGACTTGTTGTTCGCTTGGAAAGTGGCCAAGTTCGTCAAGTCCAACGCGATCGTGTTCTGCAAAAACGGCATGACCATGGGTGTGGGCGCAGGCCAAATGAGCCGCCTCGACTCGGCCCGCATCGCCAGCATCAAGGCCGAAGCCGCCAAGCTGAGCCTGCAACACACCGTGGTGGCCAGCGATGCGTTCTTCCCCTTTCGCGACGGCCTCGACGTGGTGGTGGATGCAGGCGCGACCTGCGTGGTCCAGCCTGGCGGCTCCATGCGCGACCAAGAAGTCATAGCTGCTGCCGACGAGCGTGGCGTGGCGATGGTGTTCACGGGTGTGCGGCACTTCCGTCATTGATTGCCCACATTGAACATTGACAACACCCTCGCGTCGCTCGATGCGGCGCAATCTGTCCTGAGCTTCGCGCAACTCGGTCTCAATGCTGAACTGCAAATCTCTGCCGCCCAAGCCGGCTTTACGCTTCCCACGCCCGTGCAGGCGCAAGCCATTGGCCCCGTGCTCAATGGCCGCGATGTATTGGCCCAAGCCCAAACGGGCTCCGGCAAAACAGCCGCCTACGTGCTGCCCATGTTGCAGCTGCTCATGGCCACAGCTGCTTCGCGAGACGAAGCCGCAAATTCACGAAATACCAAAACCAAGCGCAGCACCCAAGTGCTGGTGCTCGTGCCCACGCGCGAGCTAGCCGCACAGGTGAGCGACGTGCTGCGCGATTTGGCGCGGCCTTTGGCGCAGTCCATCAAAGTAGGCACCTTGTTCGGCGGCGTGTCGATCAACCCCCAAATGATGAGCCTGCGCAGTGGCGCTGATGTGGTGGTAGCCACACCCGGACGCTTGCTCGACATCGTCGATCACAAGGCCTTGAACCTCGGCCATGTGCAGCACCTCGTGCTCGACGAAGCCGACCGTTTGCTCGACCTCGGCTTTTCCGAAGAACTGCAACGCATCTTGGCGCTGTTGCCCGCTCAGCGACAAAACTTGTTGTTCAGCGCCACCTTCGAGCCAGCGGTGCAAAGCCTTGCACAAGCGCTGCTGCACAACCCCGAGCGCATCACCATCGCCCACACCGAAGCGCACGCGCCCGACATTGCGCAACGTGCCATCCAGGTAGACGAAAAAAGCCGCACGGCTTTGCTGCGCCACCTTATCAAAACCCATGCGTGGAAGCGCGTGTTGGTGTTCGTCGCCACGCGTTATGCGTGTGAGCATGTGGCCAATAAGCTGTACAAAGCGGGTATTTTTGCCACCGCGTTTCATGGCGAGATGAGCCAAGGTGCTCGTCAAGATGTGCTGGCCGAATTCAAAGAAGATCGCTGGGAGGTGGTGGTCACTACCGACTTGGCGGCGCGTGGCATTGACATCGCGCAGCTGCCCGTGGTGGTTAACTACGACTTGCCGCGCTCAGCCACCGATTACACGCATCGCATTGGACGCACTGGCCGTGCTGGCGCTCATGGCGAGGCGCTCAGTTTTGTCACGGCGGCTTCGCAGGCGCATTGGCTGTTGATTCAAACACGTGCCCAAATGCAACTGCCTGTCGAAGTGCTGGAAGGCTTTGAGCCCACCGAAGTTCCGCCGCCTGTGTCAGCGCTGAACGACGGAACAGGCGGCATCAAAGGTGCACGCCCGAGCAAAAAGGACAAGTTAAGAGCGGCCGCTGCAGCGCGAGCGCATGCTGAGTCTTGAAGCGATCAATCGTCCAAGTCGTCAAAGCCATCAAATGCGTGACGTTCTTGGTGTTCCTTTGCTTCACCCGCTGGTCGCTTGGTGCGCACGCCAGGCTTAGCCAGTAGCTCTAAATAAAACTGCGTGGCTTGGTTGGCCACAGCGTTGTCAATGCAGGTGATGACGTTGGCCATGTGCACCACTTCAGCGGTTTCTTCGGTCAAGCCAAATTTGCAGTCGAAGTCCCAAAAGTCAGCGCCATCAGGCACGTCCCGGCGGCGTTCGCGTTTGAGGTATTTGCGGATGTCGTGTTTGATGGCCTCAAGCAAGCGCTCAGGGTGTTTGCCTTCAGCTTTAAGTTGGAATGTTTTTTTCATGGGTGTCCTTTGGGGAAATACGCCGTGTCAGGACGAGAGTCTAAAAATGCAATCAAGGCTTAAAGCGGTATTTGAGTTGGAAGCTGATCGCGCCGTGTAATTGGTTTTGCACGGTGGGCACGAAGCTCACATTCATTCCCAATTGTTGTCCCTCTATAGCGATGACAGGGATGAGTGCCGGAAACCAGCCGCCTTGATTGGCGTTGGGGTAGCCGTTGAATCCGCCCACCACCGCACCTGCTTTGAACGACCCGATCTCAAAAGGCATGACATACAGGCCCACATAGTGGGAGGTCGCGCGGTTGCTGTTTTCAAACACACCTGCGGTGAACGCGTAGGTGTTGCTCAGGGGCACCTCAATGCCTAGACCTGTGTTGACGTTGTTGAGGTTTTTGTCACGCTCAAAATGCAAGGAGTAAAAGCCTGGGTTGACCCATGTGCGTGCCAAATCAAGGGCTTGCGCCGCCGGCAACACGGCCGCAGTGGCTAGGGCAAGGATGAGTTTTTTCATAGCTGCGCAAATACCTCTGCGGCTACCGCCACGGTCTGCGCAATGTCAGCGTCCGTGTGTGCAGCGCTGACAAATCCTGCTTCATACAACGCAGGGGCGATGTAGACGCCACGGTCGAGCAAGCCGTGAAAGAGTTGGTTGAACTTGGGGCTGTCGCTGGTCATGACTTTGGCGTAGTTGCTAGGCAACTCGGGCAACAAAAAGAAACCAAACATGCCGCCTTGGCAGTCGCCGCTAAACGCCACGCCCGCTTGGGCGGCTGCAGCCGTCAGGCCATCCACCAAGCTTTGCGTGCGCGCTCCCAGTGTTTCGTAGAAGCCAGGTTTGGCAATTTCTCGCAAGGTGGCCAGGCCACAGGCTGTGGCCACAGGGTTGCCGCTCAAGGTGCCGGCTTGGTACACAGGGCCTGTGGGTGCGAGTTGCTGCATGATGGCGCGCGGGCCACCAAATGCGGCCAGTGGCATGCCGCCGCCAATGACCTTGCCCAGCACGGTGACATCTGGCTTGAAGCCTGGAATGAGTTTGGCATACACGCTTTGCGCGCTGCCCAGAGCCACGCGAAAACCCGTCATCACTTCGTCAAACACAAACAAAGCGCCATGCTCAGTGCACAGCTCACGGCAGCGTTTCATGAAGGGAACGCTGGCACGCACAAAATTCATGTTGCCTGCAATCGGTTCGATCATCACACAGGCCAGTTCTTTGCCGTGAAGCGCGAAGGCTTGCTCCAGTTGCTCGATGTTGTTGTATTCCAGCACCAAGGTGTCGCGCACCACTTCGGGCGGCACACCCGCGCTGGTCGGGTTGCCAAAGGTGGCGAGGCCAGAACCCGCTTTGACCAACAACGCATCGGCATGGCCGTGGTAGCAGCCTTCAAACTTGATGAACTTGCTACGCCCCGTTGCGCCCCGTGCCAAACGCAAGGCGCTCATGCCAGCCTCGGTGCCAGAGCTGACCAAGCGCACCATGTCCATGGACGGCACGTGCTTCAAAATTTCTTCAGCGAGTTCAATTTCGCGCTCAGTGGGGGCGCCAAACGAAAAACCATCCAGGGCCGCTTTTTGGACAGCCTCCAACACCACCGGATGACCGTGGCCCAAAATCATGGGACCCCAAGAGCCGATGTAGTCAATGTACTGTTGGCCATTGGCATCCCAAAAGTAAGCGCCTTGCGCACGTTGAACAAAGCGAGGCGTACCGCCTACCGCGCGAAACGCGCGCACGGGGGAGTTCACGCCACCGGGGATGACTTGGGCAGCGCGGTCAAACAGGGTTTGGTTCAGATCGGTCATGGAGTTTGGGAATTAATGTTTGGTTTCGTGACGGGGTAGCGAGAAGTCTTCCGCGGTGGCGGGCAGGCCGTCGGCGGCATCACCTTCCTCGCCTTCAGCATCCTCTTCGGCCCAAAACATGCGGTCGGGCAGCACGTGGCCCATGCCTGGTCTGAATCCACTGTTGAGGCTTTGGTCGAGGTAGTTCAGCGCTTCGCGGGAGGCTAACTCGAGGTCGGTGCCGGCGGCCAGCACGGCAGCCAATGTGATGCTCAGCGTATCGCCCGCACCCGAAAACAAGGCATCAAAGCGCTCAAAACGTTCGCTCATGATCACCGTGTGGGCAGTCGCCAAGGCGTTTTCAATGTGTTGGTCGGGGTGGTTGATGCCCGTCACCAACACATAGGGCACGCCCACTTCGGCGGCAGCGCGCGCAATGTCACGTGGACTGGGGCTTTTCTCGTTACTCCAATCTGGCAATAGCCAGCGCCACAAGGTGTTGTGGTTGCCCACCAACACGGTGGTTTGGGGCAAGATCAGCTCGCGAAAGGCGTCTAAGTAATCGTCAATCTTTTCGTCTTCCCACCACGAGAGGTTGGGCATGTAAGCCACCACGGGCACATCGGCATAGTCGGTGCTGATTTCGGCAATCACACTCAGGTTATCGGGGCTGCCGCAAAACCCAACTTTGATGATTTGCACCCCCACATCTTCCAGCACGCTGCGTGCTTGCTCGGCCACTGCATCGTCATCAAAGGCGATGTGGTCAAAAATTTCAGCCGTGTCGCGCATGTAGGTGCCAGTCACCACAGGCAGGGCATGTGCACCCACGGAGGCCGCAGCCAAGATGTCAGCAGACAAGCCACCCGCCCCGCTGGGGTCGTTGGCATTGAAAACCAAAATACAAGGAGGCGCTCCGCTGGTTTCGTCAGACAGGGCAATTTCGGTGGGGAGGGGGGTATTTTCTAGCGCCATAAGTGGGTCGATACAATGCAAATCATTCTATGCGTTGATGAAAGAAATACTGTGGCAAATACCTGGATGTGTCTGATTTGTGGATGGATTTATGACGAAGAGGCCGGCGCGCCAGAACACGGCATTGCCCCCGGCACTGCTTGGGCCGATGTCCCCATGAATTGGACATGTCCAGAGTGTGCAGCGCGCAAAGAAGACTTTGAAATGGTGCAGATTTAAAGGCCATGCAAGTTCGCGCGCAGTTTGAAAGCCATGTGCTGGCCTTGCTGCGACAGCGACCTGCCTTGAATCTGCAAGCAGCACGCGAGCTAGAGCTGTTGTGTCAGCGACAGCTAGACGCTGAGACCTTGGCAGCTTGGCGCACTTTTTGGTCGCTGGCCACCCATTTTTTTGAAGGCCTGCGTTTGGCCCCCAATCGCAGTTTTCAAGAGTCCGAGGCAAGTGCGGCCTCTCAGGTGTTAAGCGGGTTGCAGCTGCGAGAGCAGCTCAAGCAGATCGACAAGCCGGTCGACGAGACGCTGCAAACCATCAACCATCTGCTATTTTTAGAGCAAGCCGATGTGATTTCGCAGCGTTTGGTGAGCATCCTCAATGATTGGTCCGAGTCGCCTGAGTCAGACCTGCCCATCGAAGCCCAGCTGGATGTGCAAAGCATGGCCCAACTGGCTGACGATGTGCAACTCACTGCCGTTCAACAAGTGGCCGATGCTTTGGCGCTGCAACTCGCCCGCTTGCGCGCCAAGCGTGTGGCCGAGGACATCAAAACCAGCCTCAGCGGCGCCCAAGAGGTCGGTCGTCTGTTGCAGCATTTTGCCGTGGGCAGTGTGCGCGAGGCCCAGCCACAAGTATTGGCCGCACTCAGAGCCAAATAAGCGCTGATGAGCTTGGGCTAAGTCAGATGACTGCGCCCGAGGCTTGTTGGGCCAAATGGCCGAGTTGTGTCATTGACTTTTTTTGACCACTGCGTAGCGCTCCAATGTGCGCGAGCGCGCCTCGGCGTGGTCCACGATGGGTTTGGGGTAATCGCGCCCCAACGCCAATCCTGCCGCTTCGAGTTCTATAGGTTTGGCCAACCACGGCGCGTGAATGGCTTTGTTGCTGAGCTTGGCCAATGCGGGCACATAGCGTCGGATGAACTTGCCTTCGGGGTCAAATTTTTCACTTTGGTTGGTGGGGTTGAAGATGCGAAAGTAGGGCTGCGCATCACAGCCGCTGGAGCTGGCCCATTGCCAGCCGCCATTGTTGGCGGCGAGGTCAAAGTCGTTGAGGTGTTGCGCAAAGTAGCGCTCGCCCCAGCGCCAGTCGATGCCAAGGTCTTTGGTCAAAAAGCTTGCCACCACCATGCGCAGTCGGTTGTGCATATAGCCGGTTTGGTTGATTTGCGCCATCGCAGCGTCTACCAGCGGATAGCCCGTGCGGCCCTCGCACCACGCTGCGAATAATTCTTTGGCGTGCTTGTTTTGCTCCCATTTGATGTCGTTGTACTCGGGCTTGAAGGCACCTGTCACCACGCGCGGGTGGTGGTGCAAGATTTGATGATAAAAATCACGCCAAATCAGCTCTGACAGCCACACCTCTGCGCCTGCCGAGCCCACCCGCATGCGCTTGAGCGCGGTGGATGCCAATTGGCGAATCGACACCGTGCCAAAGCGCAAGTGCACGCTCAAATAGCTGGGGCCTTTGACGGCGGGGAAGTTGCGGGTTTCGTCGTAACGGTCCATGCGATCGAAGAAATCTTCAAACAAAGCCAAGCCGCCCGGGCTGCCTGTTGGCACATGCAAGCTGCTGAGATTGGTGGACGCAAAGCCAATATCCGCCAAGCTTGGCACGGGCAGTTGGTAAGCTGGGGGTCGCGCAGCCAGAGCCTTGATGTATTTGCCCACCGGGTAAGACTTTAAAAAGTAGCCGTTCACTTTGTTGAGCCATGCGTTTTTGTAAGGGGTGAACACGCCGTAGGGCTTGCCCATTTGGGTCAGCACCTCGCTGCGCTCAAATACCACGTGGTCTTTGAAGGTTTGAAAACCAATACCAAAGTTGGCTAAGCCGCCCCGCACCTGGGCGTCGCGAGCCAAGGCGTCAGGCTCGTCATCATGGTTGGCAAACACCTCTTGCACGCCCAGTTCATGGGCCAGGCGTGGCACTTCGTGGGCGGCCAAGGCGTGGCGCACAATCAGGCCTGCACCCGCTTGGCCAGCCACGGCGTGCAGCTCGGCGTCTAGTGCTACCAAGGATTCTCGGATGAACTCCACACGGCGGTCTAGCCGAGGCAGGCTGTCCAAAATGGCCTTGTCGAACACAAACACGCAGTGCACCTGTGTGCAGCTTTTGAGCGCGTGAAACAGCGCTGCGTTGTCAAAAGCGCGCAGGTCCCGGCGAAACCACATCAGCCCTTTGGGCACATGGGGCGAATGATGTGTGAGCTTTGGCATGTTCACCCTTTAAAATTGCTGCATGACTGCTGATTCTGCCTCCATCAACCTGACGCATCATTTTTTGATTGCCATGCCCGGTTTGGAGGATGAGACGTTTGCCAAAAGTGTGGTCTATGTGTGTGAGCACAGCGAACGCGGCGCGATGGGATTGGTGATCAACAAACCCGGTGAACTGTCCATGAAGGGTTTGTTCGAAAAAGTCGATTTGCCTCTGCATCGCCAAGACCTGATGAATGCCTGCGTTTTGAAAGGTGGCCCCGTCCACACCGAGCGCGGCTTTGTGTTGCACGACGCATTATGGAACCATGAGGCCGAGTCCTTGGGCCAAACCCCTGTTCAACAATCACTGATAGAAGCCCAAGCACCTGCAGAGTTGGCCCAAGAGGCGTCAGCTCTCCTCGCTGTGAGCGACAAAGAATCGGTCTACGCCTCCACCATGAGCATTCCCGGTGGCTTAGAGATGACCACCTCCAAAGATGTGCTCGAAGCGCTGTCCATGGGGGCAGGACCCAAACGTGTGTTGATTTCGCTGGGCTACTCGGCTTGGGGTGAAGGCCAACTGGAGTCCGAGCTGGCCGAAAACAGTTGGCTGACGGTGGGCGCAGACATGGCGGTGATTTTTGACACTCCGGTCGAGCAACGCTACGAAAGTGCGATGAAGTTGTTGGGCCTGGAATCGTGGATGCTGTCCAGTGAAGTGGGGCACTCATGAGCGCGCAAGCTGCGCCCTTGGTGTCCGCGGCCAAACTTGCAGTGCCCGACCACTTTCAATCATTCTTAGCGTTTGACTTTGGCGTCAAACGCACAGGCGTGGCCTATGGCAGCCGCTTGTTGCATGAAGCACAACCGCAGGCAACAGTCAACGCCGAGGGCGAAGCTCGCTGGCCCATCATCGCGCAGCGTATCGCCGACTGGCAACCCGACGCACTGGTGGTGGGCGTGCCGTATCACCCCGATGGTGCAGCGCACGACAACACCGCCAAGGCCAAAAAATTTGCGCGTCAGTTGCACGGACGTTTCAAATTGACTGTGTTTGAAGTGGACGAGCGCTACAGCACTACCGAAGCCCAATCCCAAGGCGCCAAGGATGCAGATGCGGCATCGGCATGCATCATCCTGAATCAATTTTTTCGAGAGAACTTATGAGTATCCACGGAAACCTCATGCTGGACGCAGAGAGCTTGTACACCGAGCTCTTGAAAGGCGTGCGCAGCATGCTCACGCCTTCCACACGCTTGGTGGGCATCACCTCTGGCGGCGCTTGGTTGGCGACACGGTTGCAAAAAGACTTGGGCCTGGAGGGCGAGGCAGGCAGCATTTCGTCAGCCATGCACCGAGACGACTTTGCGCAGCGCGGCTTGGCGGATGGCGGCCAAACCAAGCTGCCGTTTGAAGTCAACGGCGCGCACCTCATCGTGCTGGACGATGTGCTCTACACCGGCCGCACCATCCGCGCGGTGCTCAATGAATTGTTTGACTACGGACGTCCTGCTCATGTGCAGTTGGCCGTGCTGGTGGACCGCGGTGGCCGCGAACTGCCGATTGAGGCTCAATTTGCCGCGGCCCGTGTGGCCTTGCCTGCCACCCAATCGCTTGCGTTGACCAAAGACGAAAACGGGCAATTCAATTTTTCAGTCGAGAGCGAGTAAAGGCCTGACATGCTCTACAAACGCAACCCACAACTCAACAAAAATGGCGAGCTGATTCACCTGCTCTCCACCGAAGGTTTGTCGCGCAACATCTTGACGCATATCTTGGACACTGCGGCCAATTTTGTGTCTGTCAATGACCGCGAAGTCAAAAAAGTGCCGCTCTTGCGGGGCAAGAGCGTGTTCAATCTGTTCTTCGAAAACAGCACGCGTACGCGCACCACGTTTGAGATTGCCGCCACGCGTTTGTCGGCGGATGTGTTCAACCTCGACATCGCGCGTTCATCGGCGGCCAAGGGCGAGTCGTTGCTCGACACGATTGCCAACCTGAGTGCCATGGCGGCTGATATTTTTGTGGTGCGCCACAGCGAGTCGGGTGCGCCTTACCTGATCGCCGAACACGTGGCACCGCATGTGCACGTGATCAACGCGGGTGACGGCCGCCACGCTCACCCCACCCAAGGTTTGCTGGACATGTACACCATCCGTCATTACAAAGGTGATTTCACCAACCTCACCGTGGCCATCGTGGGTGACGTGTTGCACTCGCGTGTGGCGCGCTCGGACATCCACGCACTCACCACACTGGGCTGCGCCGAAGTGCGCGTGGTGGGCCCCAAGACCTTGGTGCCCAGCGATTTGTCGGCCATGGGTGTGAAGGTGTTCAACAACTTGGAAGAGGGCATCAAGGGTTGCGATGTGGTGATCACATTGCGCTTGCAAAACGAACGCATGAGCGGCGCGTTGTTGCCCTCGAGCCAAGAATATTTCAAATCGTTTGGCCTCACGCCAGACAAGTTGCTACTGGCCAAACCCGACGCCATCGTGATGCACCCTGGCCCTATCAACCGAGGGGTGGAGATTGACTCTGCTGTGGTCGATGGGCCACAAAGTGTCATCTTGTCTCAGGTGACGTTTGGCATTGCAGTGCGCATGGCTGTGATGTCGATCGTGGCGGGGAATGAAGCATGAATATCTTGATTCAAAACGGCCGCGTCATCGACCCAGCCTCTGGCTTTGACCACATCGCGGATATCGCGGTGGCGCATGGCCACATTCTTGCCATTGCCAAGCGTGGCGAAAGCTTGCCCGCCGATTTCAAAGCCGAACACACGATAGAGGCCAAAGACTGTATCGTCGCCCCCGGCTTGGTGGACTTACAAGTGCGCTTGCGCGAACCTGGCTACGAACATGAAGGCATGCTGGCTTCTGAGCTCATGGCCGCTGTAGCGGGCGGCGTCACCAGCCTCGTCTGCCCACCTGATACCGACCCTGTGTTGGACGAGCCAGGTTTGATCGAGATGCTCAAGTTCCGTGCCGAAAAACTGCACCGCGCGCGCGTGTTCCCATTGGGCGCTCTCACCCGCGGCTTGAAGGGCGAAGTGCTGACCGAAATGTCAGACCTCACGGATGCAGGTTGTGTGGGCTTTAGCCAAGCCGAGGTGCCACTGGAAAACACCCAAGTGCTCCAACGCGCTTTGCAATATGCATCGACCTTTGGCTACACCGTGTGGCTGCGTCCGCAAGAGCTTCACTTGGGGCGTGGCGTGGCCGCCAGCGGGCCGCTGGCCACCCGTTTGGGTTTGGGCAGCGTGCCAGTGGCAGCAGAGACCATTGCACTGCACACCATCTTCGCGTTGATGCGCACCACCAAAGCCCGCGTGCACCTGTGCCGCATCTCAAGTGCTGAAGGCGTGGCGCTGGTGCGTGCTGCCAAGCATGAAGGCTTACGCTTGACTGCGGACGTGAGCATCAATTCGCTCCACCTGAGTGACCATGACATTGGCTACTTTGACAGCCGTGCACGCGTCACGCCAGTGTTGCGCCAACAGCGCGACCGCGATGCCCTGCGCGCCGCTTTGGCCGATGGCACGCTGGACGCGTTGGTGTCAGACCATACGCCCATCGACATCGATGGCAAGGCTCTGCCGTTTGCCGAGGCCGAGTCGGGGGCAACCGGTGTGGAGCTGTTACTCAGCCTTTCGCTCAAGTGGGCGCAAGAAAGCAAAGTGAGCGTGCTGCGTGCCCTTGACGTGCTGACGGCGCAACCGGCCAAAGTGTTGGGCCCAGTGCAGGGCCAGAGTGAGAGTTTGGGTCAGTTACACGTGGGCGGCGTCGCCGACGTGGTGGTATTTGACCCAGCCGTGGAATGGCAGGTCACTCCCGATGCCTTGCACAGCCAAGGCAAACACACCCCGTTTGCGTTTGACATGACGGGCATGGTCATGCCCGCACGCGTCAAAGCCACCTTGGTGGCGGGCCGCATTGCCTTCAGGGGGACGTGATGAAGCACCTGTTGGCCCTTGTCAAATTTGTGCGCGTCATTGGCTGCATCTTGGTGGCGTATTGGGATATTCGTACCCAATTTCCTAACTACAGCGACGATCAGCAAGCCCGTTATGTGGAGGTGTGGGCGCGCGGCATGTTGGCGGTGATTGGCATTGAGGTTCGTGTCAAGGGCCACCCCGCAACGGGGCCTGTGCTGATGGCGGCCAACCACATTTCTTGGCTCGATATTTTGGTCATGCATGCCGCTTGCCATTGCCGCTTTGTGGCCAAGGCTGAAATTCGTGGCTGGCCTTTGCTTGGCACGCTCACCACGGGCGGTGGATCGCTCTACATTGAGCGATCTTCCAACCGCGATGCCTTGCGCGTGGTGCATCAAATGGCTGAGGCTTTGCAACAAGGCCATGTGCTGGCGGTGTTCCCCGAAGGCGGCACGGGCGACGGCATCACGTTGCTGCCGTTTCATGCCAACTTGTTGCAAGCCGCGATTTCGGTGAATGCGCCCATCCAGCCCATTGCCTTGCAGTTCATCGATGCGCGCACCCATCAAGTCAGCCTAGCCCCGTGCTATCGCGATGATGACACCTTGATTGGGTCACTTTGGCGCACGCTGTGCGCGCCGCCTTTGCTGGCGCAAGTGCGCTACGGCGACAAGCAAACAGCCGATGGACGCAACCGCCGAGAGTGGGCGCTAGAGCTGCAATCGACGGTGGCTGCGTTACGGACTTAAAGCAAGCTGTCAGCCCAAATGTTTTGCGCCCAGTTCCAAGCGTAAACACCTTCTAGTTCGTTGGGTGCGGTGGACACACCACCCGAACCTGGCACGGTTTTGAAGGTCTTGTCTTTGGCATCGTATTGATGCACCGAGGCCACGTGCACCACCAGCTTGTCGTTCACAAAGCTGTAGCAGGTGTTGGTGAGCAAGGGGTCTGGGTTGACGGGCAAATCTGACAACTGCGCCACGATGGCCGCTGCAGTGACCTTGCCGTGCGAGTTGGCCATGTGACCCGACTTGGGCATGGCGGGGGCCAACAAAATCGAGTCGCCAATCACGTGCACATCTTTGGCTTGCGTGGATTCAAAGGTTTGGTAGTTCACACCGCACCAGCGTGCGTTGGCATTGGCCAAACCGCTTTGAATCGCAATCGTGCCTGCACGCATGGTGGGCAAGATGTTGATCACATCGGCCTTCACATCGCCTTGCACTTCAAACTTGAGCGTCTTGGCTTTGGCATCCACGGCCACAGTTTTGTGTTGGCCGCGGTATTCCAACATGCCTTTGTAATTGTCAGCCCAATACTTCTTGAACAACGGGCCTTTGGAAGTGACATCTGGGTTGGCATCCAAGATCAGCACCTTGGACTTGGGCTTGTGTTGCTTGAAGTAATGCGCCACTTGGCTGGCACGCTCGTAAGGGCCGGGCGGGCAGCGGTAGGGCGCTTCGGGAATGGTGATGGCAAACACGCCACCATCGTCCATGGCTTCGAGCTGCTTGCGCAACGCCAAGGTCTCGGCGCCTGCTTTCCATGCGTGCAAGATTTGCCCAGATGCATTGGCGGCTTGCAAGCCTTCCACGCTGTTGAGCATCATGTCGATGCCTGGAGAGAGCACCAACTTGTCGTAGCGAATGCTGGGGCCGCTGGCCAAGGTGACGGTTTTCTTGACAGCATCGATGCTGGCCACATAGTCGCGCACCACGTTCACGCCGTGGTTGCCTGCAAGCTTGTCGTAGGGCGTGGTGATATCGGCCATGGTCTTGCTGCCGCCAATCACCAAGTTGGACATGGGGCATGACACAAAGGCTGAATTGGGTTCAACCAGCGTGACATCGATTTGGTAATTGGACAACATGCGGATGTATTTGGCGGCTGTCGCACCGCCATAACCACCCCCCACCACGATCACACGCGCTTTGTCAGGAATGCGCCCTGTCGAGGCGCAACCCGCCAATGAACCCAAAGCGCTTAAAGAACCGATTGCCAAAGAGGCTTGAACAAAACTGCGACGTTGCATGAGGGGATCCTTTTAGCGTTTGAGGCTGGCGTAATAAGTGGCGATGCTGTCGATTTGCGCATCGGTATAACCTTTGGTGAGCTGATGCATCACCGTGGCTGGGCGCGTGCCTTCTTTGAACGCTTTCATTTGCAAGACCATGTAGTCTTTGGGCATGCCAGCCAACGAGGGAATGGCTGAGCCTTGAACGGCGCGACCTTCTGTGCCGTGGCAGTTGGCGCAGGTGGCAGCGGTGGCGCGTTGGTGCAGCGCATCGGCTGTAGTTTGTGCGTAGGCACTTGAAGCGAAACAGGCAGACATGGCGGCCAACCAGGCCAAGCGGTGTCGCACAGAGAAGCGTTGTGTCATGGTGAACTCCAGCCCATCTAAAAATTGAAAAAAACAGCCATTGAGTCTAAACGGATTTGCTAGGGCAAAATACGCTTTTATCCCGAAAACCCCTATGTTGAACCGACGTCAAACCCTCCAACACAGCTGGGCAGTGGCCACGCTGCTGGGCACAGCAGGCCTGGTGCCGTTCAAAGCCATTGCCTATGACAAAGCTGCCTTTGAAGCCAAATCGGTGGCCGCAGCGCTCAAAGCCCTGGGCGCGTCAGCCCCCTTGGCCAGCGCGGATGTGACCCTGAACGGTCCCGAAATTGCAGACAACGGGGCCAGTGTGTTGTTGAGCTTTGGCACCACGCTGCCCAACGTCAAGCGCGTGCTGCTCTTGGTTGAAAAGAATCCCGCAGCCCTGGTGGCCAACTTTCAAACCAGCCCTGTGGTCGACAGCCAATTTTCTTTGCGCATCAAGATGAGCCAATCGTCCGATGTCTTTGCTGTGGCTGTGACGCAAGACGGCAAAGCCTATTTCGCCAAGCGTGACATCAAGGTCACCTTGGGTGGCTGCGGTGAGTAACGAAAGGAACACCTATGTCTGAAGCAACGCGTATGCGCATCGTTCCCGCCGGCAACAACGCCACAGTGCGTGTGTTGATGAGCCACGAAATGGAGTCTGGCCAGCGCAAAGATAGCGCTGGCAAAGTCATCCCTGCATGGCACATCCAAGACGTGACGGTTTTGCTCAATGGCAAATCGGTGATGACGGCAGAGTGGGGCACCGCGGTGTCTAAAAATCCGTTTTGGCAATTCACCCTCAAAGGCACCAAGGCGGGCGATAAGGTGGCCATTCAATGGAAAGACAGTCGTGGCGAGAGCCGCAGCGACGAGGCAACCGTCGGTTCAATTTGAAGTGACTTAGATGATTTGGTTATGAACAACCAATAACTCTGTCGTTCCCTTTTGGCGCTGTCGCGCTAAGAATCCAGCTCCGCAACTATTGCTGGATTCAAAGGGAACCAAAATGATTCAACGCAAACACTTTCTCAAAACACTTTGGGTCACTGCTTTGCTGGGTGCGAGTGGTTTGGCCGCCGCGCAACCCGCGCCCGTCACCTTGCTCAACGTGTCGTACGACCCCACCCGTGAGCTCTACACCGAGTTCAACGCCGCCTTTGCCAAGCACTGGAAAGCGCAAACGGGTCAAGACGTGACCATCAAACAGTCGCATGGTGGCTCTGGCAAACAAGCCCGCTCAGTCATTGATGGCATCGACGCCGATGTGGTCACCTTGGCCTTGGCGGGTGACATCGATGCGCTGGTTAAAAACGGTGGCCTGATTCCACAAGACTGGCAAAAGCGTTTGCCCCACAACGCGTCGCCTTACACCTCCACCATCGTGTTGGTGGTGCGCCAAGGCAATCCCAAAGGCATCAAAGACTGGGACGATTTGGTCAAACCTGGGATCAGCGTGATCACGCCCAACCCCAAAACATCGGGCGGCGCTCGGTGGAACTATTTGGCGGCTTGGGAATTTGCCAAACGCAAATACGGCGGTCCAAAAGGGGATGACAGCAAGGCCAAAGAGTTTGTGAAAAAACTCTACGAGAACGTGCCAGTGCTCGACACGGGCGCACGCGGCTCATCGGTCACGTTTGCACAACGCAACCAAGGCGATGTGTTCATCTCTTGGGAAAACGAAGCGCATTTGCTGGAAAAAGAATTCGGCAACAAAGTGGACATCGTCTACCCCTCCATCAGCATCTTGGCTGAGCCACCTGTCACGGTGGTCGATAAAAACGTCGAGCGCAAAGGCACACGCAAAGTGGCCGAGGCTTACCTGAACTACCTCTACACCGAAGAAGGCCAAGACATTGCGGGCAAAAACTTTTACCGCCCTATCTCTGTCAAAGCGCAAGCCAAGTATGTGAAGCAGCTGCCCAAGCTCAACTTGTTCACACTAGAGAGCGCTTTTGGCAGCTGGGAGAAAGTCGCCAAAGACCACTTTGCCGATGGCGCCCTGTTTGACCAGATTTACCTCAAGAAGTGAGATGTTTTTCTATAGATTGATTTGTTATGTACAAACAAAAAAACAGTTGTTTGATATGGCAGTGATGCAAACCACAATCGCGGTCATTTCTAAAGATTTGGAACTTCACACGGTATGAAAAAATTTCTACACACCAGTTTGGCCGCTGCGCTCTTGGCTGTCAGTTCGTTGGCTTGTGCACAAACTTTGCTCAACGCATCGTATGACGTGGCCCGCGAGTTTTACAAAGACTACAACGCCGCCTTTGTGGCCCACTACAAAAAGACCACGGGCAAAGACATCAAGGTGGACCAAGCCCACGGTGGCTCTAGCGCCCAAGCGCGTGCAGTCAACGACGGCTTAGACGCCGACGTGGTCAGCATGAACACCACCACCGACATCGAGTTCTTGGCTGGCAACGGCGTGGTGGCCAAAGACTGGGCCAAGAAGTTTCCCAACAACGCGTCGCCCACCACCTCGACCATGTTGTTCCTCACCCGCAATGGCAACCCCAAGGGCATCAAAGATTGGGACGATCTGATCAAGCCTGGTGTGCAGGTCATCATCGTCAATCCAAAAACCGGTGGCAACGGCCGCATGGCTTATTTGGCCGCTTGGACCTATGCGCGTAAAAAAGGACAAACTGATGCGCAAGCTGCAGAGTTTGTGGCCAAGTTGTTTAAGAACGTGCCAGTGCTCGCCAAAGGTGGCCGCGATGCCACCACTATCTTTTTGCAACGCAACATTGGCGATGTGTTGGTGACGTTTGAATCAGAGGTGTTGTCTGTTGACCGTGAGTTTGGTGCTGGCAAGGTCGATGCCGTGCATCCATCCGTCAGCATCATCGCTGAGAACCCTGTGGCGGTGGTGGAGCGCACTGTGAACAAAAAGGGCACAGGCGAATTGGCCACGGCCTATTTGAACTATTTGTACTCTGACGAAGCACAAGAGATTGCCGCCAAGCACGCCTTGCGTCCGCGCTCACCCGCTTTGCTAAAGAAATACGCGTCGACCTTCAAGCCCATTCAGTTGGTACCTGTGAGTGAGTATTTCGGCTCACTCAGCGAAGCGCAAAAAGTCCATTTCAATGATGGCGGCCAGTTCGACAAGATGTACACGGTGAAGTAATTTTTCATGGCATTGTTTTCTCTGACGCGCAGCCGAAAGGCTGCGCGCGTGCTTCCAGGCTTCAACATCACGCTGGGTTTCACGCTCACTTACCTCAGCTTGATTGTGTTGATCCCACTCTCCGCTTTGGTGTTCAAAACCTTCACGCTCACTTGGGACCAGTTTTGGGCAGCCGTCACGGGGCCGCGCGTGATGGCGTCTTATCGACTCACATTTGGTGCATCGCTGATTGCCGCCTTGGTTAATGTGGTGTTTGGTTTGCTTGTGGCTTGGGTGCTCGTGCGCTACGAGTTCTTTGGCAAAAAGGTGGTCGATGCGTTGGTGGACTTGCCTTTTGCGTTGCCCACTGCCGTGGCGGGTATTTCTCTCACCGCTTTGTTGGCGGGCAACGGTTGGATTGGTCAGTACTTGGAGCCCATGGGCATTCAACTCGCTTTCAACCCAAACGGCGTGGTGATTGCGCTGATCTTCATTGGCTTGCCCTTTGTGGTGCGCACGGTGCAACCGGTGTTGGAAGACGCCGAGAAAGAACTCGAAGAAGCAGCCACGTGTTTGGGGGCTACGCGTTGGCAAACTTTCACGCGGGTCATTTTTCCTAGCATCGCACCCGCGTTGCTGACAGGTTTTGCGATGGCGTTTGCGCGTGCGATTGGTGAATATGGCTCGGTCATTTTCATTGCGGGCAACATGCCCATGGTGTCTGAAATCACGCCGCTCATCATCATTGGCAAGTTGGAGCAATACGACTACGCCGGTGCCACAGCGGTGGCGGTGGTGATGTTGGTCATCTCGTTTATTTTGTTGTTGGTCATCAATGCCCTGCAAGCATGGCAACGCCGACACAGTGGAGCCTCTGTATGAGAACGACCACCACAGAGTCCGCATGGGTGCGCTACAGCCTGATTGGGGTGGCACTGACGTTTATGTTTTTCTTCTTGGTCTTGCCCTTGGCAGCGGTGTTCACCGAAGCTTTGCGCAAGGGCTGGGATGCGTATTGGCTGGCTTTGCAAGAACCCGATGCTTGGTCGGCCATTCGTCTGACCTTGATCACCGCACTCATTGCCGTGCCCTTGAACTTGGTGTTTGGTGTGGCGGCTGCATGGGCGATTGCCAAATATGAGTTCACTGGCAAAGCGTTTTTGACCACGCTGGTGGACTTGCCGTTTTCGGTCTCGCCCGTGGTGGCGGGTTTGATTTATGTGCTGATGTTTGGCGCCCAGGGCTGGTTTGGTCCGTGGCTGCAAGCGCACGACATCAAGATCATTTTTGCAGTGCCTGGCATTGTGTTGGCCACAGTGTTTGTCACGTTTCCGTTCATCGCGCGTGAGTTGATTCCACTCATGCAAGCACAGGGCAATGACGAGGAGCAAGCAGCCATCGTGTTGGGTGCCACAGGCTGGCAAACTTTTTGGTATGTCACGTTGCCCAATATCAAGTGGGGTTTGATTTACGGCGTCATCTTGTGCAATGCACGCGCCATGGGTGAGTTTGGTGCGGTGTCGGTGGTGTCGGGCCATATTCGCGGACAAACCAACACCATGCCTTTGCATGTGGAAATTTTGTACAACGAATACCAATCGGTGGCGGCGTTTGCCGTGGCCTCGCTGTTGGCTTTGTTGGCGGTGGCGACCTTGGTCATCAAGTCTGTGGTGGAGTGGCGTCATGCGCGTGAACTCAAAGCCACGGCTGATTTGCCACCGGAGCGGCCACAAGCCTAACGGCGTACCGCATGCGCGAAATTTAAGAATACGAGTACCGAATCATGAGCATCGAAATCAGAAACATCCACAAACAGTTTGGCGACTTCCAAGCGCTGGGTGATGTGAGCCTTGACATCCATTCTGGCGAGTTGATCGCCTTGTTGGGCCCATCGGGTTGTGGCAAAACCACCTTGCTGCGCATCATTGCGGGTTTAGAGCACGCCGATGCGGGCACTATTTTGTTCAGCGGTGAAGACACCACCCATGTGCATGTGCGCGAGCGCCAAGTGGGTTTTGTGTTCCAACACTACGCCTTGTTCCGTCACATGACCGTGTTTGAAAACGTCGCCTTTGGCTTGCGCGTGAAGCCGCGCAACGAGCGCCCCAGCGAATCACAAATCAAACAAAAGGTGCACGACTTGTTGAGCTTGGTGCAGCTCGATTGGTTGGCTGATCGTTATCCCTCACAGCTCTCAGGCGGCCAACGTCAACGCATTGCTTTGGCACGTGCTCTGGCGGTAGAGCCCAAAGTCTTGTTGCTCGATGAGCCCTTTGGCGCCTTGGACGCCAAGGTGCGCAAAGAGCTACGCCGCTGGTTGCGCCGCTTGCATGACGACTTGAACGTGACCACCATCTTTGTCACGCATGACCAAGAAGAAGCCCTCGAAGTGGCCGACCGCGTGGTGGTCATGAACAAGGGCAATGTCGAACAAGTGGGCAGCCCGCAACAGGTGTGGGAACACCCCGCCAGTCCGTTTGTGTATGGCTTTTTAGGCGATGTGAACTTGTTCCATGGCCGTGCCCACGAAGGCGAAATGCACATTGGCGTTGAAGACCAGACCGTGCGTGTCGCCAGTCCCGAGCACCACGCCGCGCAAGACGCCAAAGCCTTTGCCTATGTGCGCCCGCACGATTTGGATGTGCGTCGCTACAACGCTGGCAAGGATAACGAGGGCGGTATCGTGGCTCAGTTGAGCCGAGCCATTGTGGTGGGGCCCATTGCGCGCCTAGAGCTGATGGCGGCTGAGGGCGATGGCCCCTCAGATCAGCAGATCATTGAAGCGCAAATCCCTGCTTCGCAGTTCTACGAGCAGGGATTTACAGAGGGCGACACCTTGGTGCTCACACCGCGCAAAGCGCGGGTGTTTGTGGCTTAAGCCTTGTTCGATTAAACGTATTGCTTGAGCCAAGCCACAGCGCGGCTCCAGCCATCAGCCGCAGGCGCGGCACGGAAGCTCGCGCGGTAGTCGGCATGGAAGGCGTGGGGTGCGTCTGGGTACAACACAAACTCACTGGCCTTGGCCGCTGAGTTGCCCTTGGAGGCCGCTTGCGCCAAGGCTTCTTTCATGTTGTTCACCGACGTCACCGGGATGCCTGTGTCTGCGCCGCCGTACAAGCCCAGCACGGGGGCTTTCAAGGAAGCGGCCAATTCGATAGGGTGTTTCGGCGTGATGGCATTGGATTGACCTTCTAGGCGACCATACCAAGCCACGCCAGCTTTGACCTTGGGGTTGTGCTCGGCGTAAAGCCAAGTGATGCGACCGCCCCAGCAAAAGCCTGTGATCGCCAGTTTGTTGGTATTGCCACCGTTTTGAGCGGCCCACTTGACGGTGGCATCGAGGTCAGCCATCACTTGCGCGTCTGGCACTTTGGTGATGATTTCTGCTTGTAGCTTGGCAATCTCTTTGTATTGGCTGGGGTCGCCTTGGCGTACAAACATTTCAGGAGCGATGGCCAAGTAGCCTTCTTTGGCAAGCCGTCGCGTGACGTCAGCGATGTACTCATGCACGCCAAAAATTTCAGAAATCACCAGCACCACGGGCAGGTTGCTTTTGCCCGCAGGGGCTGAGCGGTAGGCGGGAACTTTGAAGCCACTGACATCTATCTCAACACGCCCCGTGGTCAAACCTTCTGACGAGGTTTGAACCGCTGTTTGCGCCACCAACGGCATGGCGGCAGCGGCGTAGCCCATTCCCAATGCTGTTTGCAAGGCTAAACGACGCGTAGGCGTGAGTGAGGCGTCGGTGCTGTTGAGCAGGGCATGGCTGTCTGTGATCGGGTCGTGGTTCATTTTGTATCTCTGGGTTGTTTGGGTGAATGAACGAAGCGCTGAGCAGCTTCATAGGCAATCATCCCAAAAACCATCGCTACTACAAAAACAAGGGCTTTGTCCTGACCAGCCGCCATGCTGACCAATGCGGGCCCTGGGCAAAAACCAGCCAAGCCCCAACCTGCGCCAAACACCAAACTGCCCAATACCAAACGTTGGTCGATTTGGCTGGAAGTGGGCAAGTGCAAAGCCCCACCTAAAAAATTAGTGGTGCGTTTTTGGGCTACTGCAAACGCAAAGAAGCCAACCGCAATTGCGCCCCCCATGACCAGCATCAACGAGGGGTCCCACGCGCCAAAGAGGTCAAGAAAGCCAAGGACCTTGCTTGGATCGGTCATGCCCGAGAGCATGAGCCCCAAACCAAATAACAGGCCGACAACAAATTCACTGATGCGATGCATGATGGCTCCTCAGAGGATGTGCTTGAGCACAAACACGGTGGCAAATCCAGCCGCCATGAACAAGCCAGTGGCAGCCATGGAGCGAGGGGAAAGTCGTGATAAGCCGCACACACCATGACCGCTGGTGCAGCCTGATCCATAGCGTGTGCCCACGCCTACCAGCAGACCTGCGACGACCACCATCGCCATGCTGGCATCGATGCGCGGCGCATGCAAAAAATCGGCAGGCGCCAGGACCTTCATCACCAGAGGCGATACAAGCAGGCCCAGCAAAAACGTCACACGCCACGCGCCATCGCCGACCTTGGCAGGAAGTAAACCACCCAAAATGCCGCTGATGCCCAAAATGCGACCATTCAATAAAACAAACAGGGCCGAAGCCACGCCCAGCAAAACGCCTCCTGCCAACGACGTGCCAGGTGTGAAATGTGTCCAATCGATCGTCATGTTTTTCTCCTATTCATGTGTTTTTCTCTAGACCTTGCAATACGTTTTGTACAAAACCTGCATCACCGCCAAAGCTTCGGAACTGCTGATTTGGTAATAAATGTTTTTGCCCTCGCGGCGAGTGACGACCAGTTCTTCATGACGCAGCACGGTGAGCTGCTGGGAGAGGGTGGGCTGGACAATCCCTAGCAGGCTTTCAAGTTCGCCCACGCACTTCTCGCCTTGTGACAGCTGACACAAAAGCATCAGACGGTCCACATTGGAAAGCACTTTCATCAGCCTGCAGGCTTGCTCTGCGGCTTGGTGCATATCGATGAGGTCAATTTCTTTACTTTTCATCGTTGATTTTTTACATATAGTCGATATATATAGTATATTAAAAAGTAGATTGTAATCTAACAGATTGAAAAATATGAACCAAACCACATTCAAACCTTTGGTGCACGGCATCTTTGATCCCGCCACGTGGACTGTGACTTATGTGGTGTACGAAAAACCAGGCGGTGCTTGCGCCATCATTGATTCAGTGCTCGATTTCGATACCAAATCAGGTCGCACCAGCCATGCATCAGCCGACAAGGTCGTGCACTATGTGCATCAACACAATTTGCGTGTGAAGTGGATACTCGAAACCCACGCCCATGCGGACCACCTGACTGCAGCACCTTATTTGAAAGAAAAACTGGGCGGCCAAATTGGCATTGGCGCCCACATCGCGCAAGTGCAGCAAGTGTTCAAGCAGGTCTTCAACCTTGAGGATGAGTTCAAAACCGACGGCTCACAGTTTGATGTGTTGCTGAGCGCCAATCAATCGATTGCGCTTGATGAAGGCGTCGGCCACATCATGGATGTGCCTGGACACACACCGGCCTGCGTGGCTTACCAGTTTGGCGATGCCGTGTTTGTGGGCGACACCTTGTTCATGCCAGATGTGGGCACAGCGCGTTGCGACTTTCCTGGTGGCAATGCCCAATCTCTTTACGCTTCTGTGCAAAAACTTCTGAGCTTGCCAGATGACACCCGCTTGTTCATGTGTCACGACTATCCGCCTACAGATCGCGCTGTTGCATTTGAATCAACGGTTGCAGAGCAGCGCACAAAGAATATTCACGTGCATCACGGCGTGAGTGAGTCTGACTTTGTGCGTATGCGAAAGCAACGCGATGCCACCCTAGAAATGCCCGCGCTGATCCTGCCCTCAGTGCAAATCAATATCCGTGCGGGTAACTTGCCGCCTGCCGAAGCGAATGGCACCCATTATTTGAAAATTCCTTTGAACAGCCTCTAATTTTTCAGGGCCACTGCAGTGAACCATGGCAACATGGACGCATGAATATCCATCTCGTATTGCTGTCCATTGCGCAGGGACTGTTCCTGACCAACAACATCACCTTCATTGCGATCAACGGTTTGGTCGGTTTGAGTTTGGCGCCAGAGAGTTGGATGGCTACCTTGCCCGTGATGGGCTATGTGGTGGGTGGTGCGTTGAGTACGGGTTGGGTGGCGAAATCGCAAGAGCGTTTTGGGCGCAAGGGCTCCTTTCAGTTGGGGCTGTTGGTGGCTTTTTTGTCGGCAGCCTTGGGTGCGTTTGCTGTGCTTTCACAGTCTTTTTGGTTGTTGGTCACGGCCACTTTGGTGGCGGGCTACTACAGCGCCAATGGTCAGTTGTATCGGTTTGCAGCGGCTGAGTTGTGCAAGCCCGACTACCGTGAAAAGGCGGTTTCTTTGGTGATGGCGGGTGGTTTGATTGGCGCTGTGATTGGCCCCAACTTGGCCATTCAAACCAAGAGCTTGTTGGGTATGCCGTTTGCAGGAGCCTATGTGGCTTTGATGGGAGTGGCTGTGTTGTCGATGGGGGTGATGCATTTCATCGAATTTCCTGCGGCGACTGTGGTCAAAGTAAATGACACCGGGGGTCGCCCCATGAGCCAGATCATGCGACAACCTGTGTTTGTGATTGCCGCCATGTCAGCAGCCTTGGGCTATGGCGTGATGAACCTGCTCATGGCTGCCACGCCACTGGCCATGCAAGTGTGTGGGTTCCCATTTGAAGACACAGCTTGGGTGTTGCAGTGGCATGTCATTGGCATGTTTGCACCTGGTTTTTTCACGGGCCACCTCATCCAACGTTTTGGCGTGCTGACCATCATGGGTGTGGGTGTACTGCTCAATATTGGCTGTATTGCGGTGGCTTTGTCTGGTGTGGATTTGCACCAGTTCTTGTTTGCACTCTTCATGCTGGGTGTCGGCTGGAATTTCTTGTTCACAGGCAGCACCACGCTGTCCATGCAAGCCTATACCCCTCAAGAAAAAAACCGCGCGCAAGCCGCCATCAACTTTTGCGTTTTTGCAACGATGGCGTTCACCTCATTTGCTTCGGGTGCGTTGGTGACCACTCAAGGCTGGACGTGGCTCAACTGGGGCTCGTTGGTACCCGTGCTGATCACCGGTGCTGGCTTGCTGTGGCTAGCGCGACAAAAAGCCTCCACCGCTTGAGCTCACTCGGGCTTGATGTTGCCGTCTTTCACCACCTTGGCCCACTGCACGAGTTCTTGTCTCAACAAGGTATCGAGCTCAGCTGTGCTGGAGTTGGCGGCTTGCATGCCTAGCTTGTTGAAACGCTCTTTCACATCGGGACGTTGCAAGATCGTGCGCAGGTCTTGGTTCATTTTGTCGACGATGGCGGTGGGTGTTTTGGCTGGTAAGAAGAAGGCCAGCCAAATCGTGGTGGCGTAGCCGGGCACGCCTTGTTCGCTGATGGTGGGCAGGTCGGGCAGCTCTGGATGGCGTTTGGCGCTGGCAATGCCCAGCGCTTTCACGCGTCCTGCTTTGATGTTGGGCACGGCCGAGTTGAAGGCATCAAACATGATTTGAATATGTCCAGCCAACAAGTCTTGTGCGGCAGGACCTTGGCCTTTGTAGGGCGCATGGCCCAGCTGCGTTTTGGTCATGTTGGCAAACATTTCGGAGCCCAAGTGGTAGGTGCTGCCGATGCCAGATGAGCCATAAAACAATTTGCCTGGATTTTCTTTGGCGTAGCGCACCAACTCTTGCACGTTGTTGGCTGGCACAGAAGGGTGGACCACTAAGATGTTTTCAATCGTGGCGACCGTGCTGACCGCTGCAAAGTCACGCACAGGGTCGTAGGGCAACTTTTGCACGAGCGCGGGATTGGCCGCCATGATGCTGCTGGTGCCAAACAAAATGGTGTTGCCGTCTGCGGGTGCGCGTGCCACAAACTCTGCGCCAATTGCGCCTGTCGCGCCCACGCGGTTGTCGACAATGACTGTCTTGCCCATGGCCTCTGACAACAAAGGCGCAATCACGCGGGCCGCAATGTCAGTGGGCCCGCCTGTTGAAAAAGGCACCACCAAACGTACCGTGTTGTTTTGCGCAAAGCTACTGAATGAGGCCAACAGCAAGCTGGTAGCCAAGGCGATGTGACGGCGTGAAATCAAGGGATTCTCCTGAGGTGTGAAGCAAAGTTAGGCCAGTAAGCGTTGGCGAATGTCGAGCGGTGACAACACCTCAAGAGGTTCAGCGCCGCCGTTGGGTATGCCCACTTGCGTGGCATTGAGCAGCATCGACACCATCACATAGGTGCCCGACAGCACGGTGAGATCAACCACCGCTTGTTCGCCCATGTCGGCCACCGCTTTTTGCCAGAGCGCATCTGGCACACGGTGATTGAGGCTGAGTTGGATGCAAAAGTCATACACCAAGGCCTCGTCAGCTTGCATGCCTTCAGGGCGTTTGCATTGACGCAGTTGTTCGATGATGTCCGTGGACAAGCCAGCACGCTGGGCAATAGGGTCGTGTGCCCACCATTCGTATTGGGCGTTGGCAATGCGGGCTTGAATCAGGATGGCAAATTCATTGAGCCGCTTGCTCACCGATGTTTTGAAGCGCAGGTAGTCCAGAAAGTCAAAGCAGCGACGCGCCATGTCGGGACTGCGCAGCAAAGCGTTGTAGGGGCCGCCAAGCGCGGCACTGGACACTTTGAGAATGTCATCTGCTAGCGGACGAACGTCGGGAGCGAGTTGCTCGTAGGTGATTTGTGTGAATCGTTCAGTCATTTTGCGGGCCTATACATGGCGCAAATCTTGTTGCCAGATGGGTCGCGCAAATAAGCGATGTAGTAGCTAAAGGCTGGGTTGGTGCGCAAACCCGGCGGGTCCTCGCAGGTCACGCCGCCGTTGGCAATGCCGGCTGCATGAAAGGCGTTCACTTCGGCCTCAGATTTGGCGGCAAAACCAAAGGTGCTGCCGTTGCCAAAACTGGCGGCTGCACCGTTGATGGGAGAGCTGATGCCAAAGGTGCCTGTGGCTGTGCGATACACATAGCGGTTGCCTGCATCCGTGCCGGGTGCGTGGCCCAAGGCGCCGAGTGCTGCGTCATAAAACTTGCGTGAGGCCTCAAGATCTTGAGCGCCTAAAAAAATGTGTGTGAACATCGTGTTTTCCAATTTGAATCAGACGTAAAAAAAGCGGCTCGGTAACCCGATGCCGCTTTTGTGCGTGAACGCGAAGAATTACTTCTTCTTGGTGTTCACAGCAGCTTTGAAGGCAGCACCAGCAGTGAAGCGAGGCACCACAGCTGCAGCGATTTTCAAGGCTTCGCCAGTGCGTGGGTTTTTGCCAGTGCGTGCAGCGCGCGCAGCAGCTTTGAAAGTGCCGAAGCCGATCAATTGCACGTCGTCTTTTTTCGCAACAGCGTGTGTGATGACATCAATGATGGCATTGACAGCGCGACCAGCATCGGCCTTTGTCAAGTCTGTGTGGGCAGCTACGGCTTCGATCAATTCAGTTTTGTTCATGAGTCAGTTCCTTGTCAATAACGCGCAAATTGTGCCAGTTTTGCTCAGTAATTTTTGGCTTGTTGCCGTGCTTTTGACAAAGAATGCCTAGGAAATTCCCTGAGATGGCGGGTTCTGCAAGATAGGCTTCAAAAATGAATTCTGTTTAGTTACACATCTAGAACTGTTTCAGCATAGAAACAGGCACATGACACTGCAAAATTTATTGACACAATGCATCGCTCAAGGCGCATCGGACCTGCATCTCTCCTCAGGCACACCTGTGTGTTTGAGGATTGATGGCTGCTTGCAACCGTTGTTAGATGTTGTTTTTACTCACGACCAGGCGCATGAGGCGTTAATGAGCATGATGTCATCGACGCAGCAGTCATTTTTTAAATCACACCTTGAATGTGATTTTTCCATTGAGGTGCCTAACCTCGCCCGCTTTCGTGTGAATGTGTTTCACCAAGCAAGGGGTGTGTCGGCGGTGTTTCGAGTTATTCCCCACCTTATCCCTAGTTTGAAATCGCTTCAAGCACCCGCGCTTTTGAATGAACTGGCGCAACGTTCACGCGGCTTGGTGTTGGTCACGGGACCGACGGGATCGGGCAAGTCCACTACCTTGGCCGCCTTGGTGAATGAGATCAATCAAACCCAACCCAAACACATCGTGACAATCGAAGACCCGATTGAGTTTGTGCACACACCCAAGCGATGCTTGATTCAACAGCGCGAGTTGGGTACACACACCTTGAGTTTTGCCAGCGCCCTGCGATCTGCGCTGCGCGAAGACCCCGATGTCATTTTGGTGGGTGAACTGCGCGACCTTGAAACCATGCGGTTGGCCATCACTGCAGCTGAAACAGGTCATTTGGTGCTGGCCACCTTGCACACATCCAGCGCCGCTAAAACCATGGACCGCATGGTGGATGTGTTTCCCGCAGAGGAAAAAAATATGGTGCGAAGCCAGTTGTCTGAATCGCTGATCGCCGTGATTTCGCAACTGCTGTGCAAACGTCTAGAAGGTGCGGGCCGTGTGGCCGCCTTTGAGGTGATGGTGGCCACACCTGCTGTGCGCAACTTGATCCGCGAAGGCAAAGTGGCGCAGTTGTATTCAGCGATTCAAACGGGACGTGCGGTGGGAATGCAAACCATGGAGCAAAGCCTGTCCGCTTTGGTGAGGCAGGGACTCATTGATGCGCAAGAACTCGAGGCCCACTGAAAGCTGGTGCCTCCGACAGGAATCGAACCTGTATCTACACCTTAGGAGGGGTTAGATTTTATTATTCTAAGTCGTTGTCTTTAAATGAGAAAATTTGAAAAAGTACGCTATAAATGACCCTGTGGGACAAATTTGGGACACGGAGTAGACAATGGCAGCCTTCCTCAAGCGCATAGGTAGAACGGGACAGACTTCTTGGCAAGCAAAGGTCAGATTGAACGGTGTCAACCGATCCAAGACATTCGTCAAAAAATCCGATGCGGTTGCGTGGGCTACATCGGTTGAGAACGACATCAATGAGGGCAAGCCGGTTCAGCAGCGCAAACAGTTGCAGAAAACTCTCCCAGTCATTTTTGAAGACTACATTGCTGACGGGGGGGTGTCCGAGAAGAAGAAGAGACTTCTTCGGCGCCTTGCCGTTGAGATGACGTCACTCAAGCTGGAAGACCTCAACACAAGACGCCTG
>NZ_DAIRSK010000002.1:0-136230 GCF_036804465.1 Limnohabitans sp. | reverse complement strand
TAACCTGTGTTGCACGACTTGGCGCCAGTGGGTTCCAAATGGTTGTTTTCAATAACCCCCATTCTCGCAGGCTTGCCCTTCGTTTTTTGGGCTTACGGCGCAGTCAAATTTTCACTCGGGGTTTCTTTTCAGTTGCGGTGTGCTGTCGCCGTTTCTCCAAGTCTGCACTCAACTCTGCAGCACGTTGAAGCGCTTGAAGTTCAAAGGTGAGGGAGGTGAGGGCTGAAATTTCAGTCTGTATGTTGTTCAGGACGAAGGCGCGCAGTAGAGCCTGACTCATGTTGATTGGCTGGGAAGATGGCACTTTCAAACTTGAACGCCACTTGTCCACTGCTTTTGATTTGCTGGCAGAAGGTTTTTCGTTCTTCGCCGTTTCTGGTGTGGTAGGCGCAGTTTGCGTGGGTCTTGTCAGCATTTCAGCCACAGCGTGAATGCTGTAAAGGATCTTCCCGCCAATAGTCAGGTATGGAAAACCGAGCTTGTTCTCTTTGCGCAGGAGGCTTTGCTGCTTGACGCTGATGCCCAAGATGGGTTCAAGCTGCTTTGGGGTCAGAACTTCTTTGCCACCAGAGCGGGTTCTTAAATAGGCAACCAGGTTGCTTGTTTGCTCCATAGGTGTGGACTCCACCTGCGTTAATTGGTCTCCTTGACAGGAATCGAACCTGTATCTGAAACTTCATCCCACTATGACTTTCGTCACCGATTTATCGTTTGTGGTCTGGACTATGCCTTTGCCATGGGCGCTTGTGCGCCGGTAGGCAGGAGCCGTCTAGTCTCTACACCTTCCAAGATTTCTCTTGGCTTGGCTCGGCGTTGCCACAGTCACTTGGACCAGAGGGTTCACCGAATTTGACTCCATTCAGCCACTGCTTTCGCCTGTGACTGCCCATTGAAAGGAGGTTTCCGTTCTATCCATTGAACTACAAGGAGGTGACTGTGAATCTTAACAGGTCGCCATTTTTTGAGAGGTTTTTAACCTCAGTCTGTGTATCCGCTACGCGTGTGCGCTGTTTGTGTCTTTTGAGTTGCTCCAGATCTCGTGGGACAAATTTGGGACACGAAGGATCGAAAAAATAGGGGGTTTATCTGGAAAATTAAGGATAAAAATCCTTGAAAATCAACAACTTACAAAAAATGAAACCGGTAGTCTATCGCTTAGGAGGGAGTCGTTCTATCCATTGAACTACGGCGGCAGCCAGTGGGTATTTTACGGGGCTACTTGCTCAGCCCCCGCATGGCCTCTTCCAGGCCTCTGAGGGTCAGCGGGTACATGCGTTGGCTGACGATTTGTTGAATCATGCTGATGCTTTGTCGATATTCCCACACACCTTGCGGCTCGGGGTTGATCCATGCATGTTTTGGAAACGCATGCAGCAAGCGTTGCAGCCACTCTGCACCGGCTTCATCGTTGTTGTACTCCACGCTGCCGCCTGGTTGCACAATTTCATACGGGCTCATGGTGGCGTCGCCAATAAAAATGAGCTTGTAGTCTTTGTTGTACTTGCGAATGATGTCCCAGGTTTCAAACTTCTCGGTGTAGCGACGTTTGTTGTTGCGCCACATGAAGTCATATACGCAGTTGTGAAAATAATAAAACTCCAAGTGCTTGAACTCGGACTTGGCTGCGCTGAACAACTCTTCTACGCGTGCAATGTGGTCGTCCATCGTGCCGCCCACGTCCATGAGCAGCAACACCTTCACGTTGTTGTGGCGCTCGGGGCGCATCAAAATGTCTAAGAACCCTGCGTTAGCGGCTGTTTTGTGGATGGTGCCATCTAGGTCCAGCTCTTCGGCAGATCCCTCGCGTGCAAATCGACGCAAGCGTCGCAGCGCCACTTTGATATTGCGCGTGCCCAACTCTTGGGTGTCGTCATAGTCGCGGTAGCTGCGCTGGTCCCACACTTTCACAGCACTTTTGTTGCCGCCCTTGCCGCCGATGCGAATGCCTTGCGGGTTGTAGCCCCCATTGCCAAATGGCGATGTGCCACCTGTGCCTATCCATTTGCTGCCACCCTCATGGCGCTCTTTTTGTTCTTCAAGGCGTTTTTTGAGCGTCTCCATCAACTCGTCCCAGCCCATTTTTTCAAGGGCGGCTTTTTGCTCAGGGCTGAGTTCTTTTTGCAGAATTTTCTCTAGCCAATCCAGGGGAACATCCTTGGTGAAGTCGGTCATCAACGCCACGCCTTTGAAGTACGCACCAAATGCGCGGTCAAACTTGTCGTAGTGCTTTTCGTCTTTGACGAGGATGAGGCGGCTTAAAAAATAAAAGTCGTCCATGCTGCACGCATCGCTGGCGGGCCCCACCACTTGGGCCTGCAGTGCTTCAAGCAGGGTGAGGTACTCCTTCACCGACACCGGCAGCTTGGCCGCGCGCAGGGTGTAGAAGAAGTCGATCAGCATGTCTAGGCCCTATTCGGCGTCAGCCTTGGGCGCACGAAAGTAGCGGGCGGCTTGCAAGCCCATGCCGCCCCCAATGCCCACCAACACAATGGCAATGATGCTGCCCGTGCCGTACCCTTCGGCAAACAAATCCAAACCCAAGGTCACGCCCAAGCCGTAGCCCAGCAGGGCGCCCACCACAAAGCCCACGGCGTCGGTGAGGCCTTCAATCAAAGATGCCAACATCGTTCGTTCTTTCATCGGTTGCGGCTTTGCATGAACACCAGTTTTTCAAACAAGGTGGTGTCTTGCTCGTTTTTCAGCAATGCGCCCACCAGGGGCGGAATGGCCACTTTGTCGTCTGCGGTTTGCAGCGCCTCAAGCGGGATGTCTTCCGCCACCAAGAGCTTGAGCCAGTCAATCAGCTCGCTGGTGGAGGGCTTTTTCTTGAGGCCCGGCAAGTTGCGAATGTCAAAAAAGGTTTTCATCGCCACGCTCAGCAAATCTGGCTTGAGGGTGGGAAAGTGCACCTGCACGATGTGGCGCATGGTGTCGGCATCTGGAAACTTGATGTAGTGAAAAAAGCAGCGGCGCAAAAACGCGTCAGGTAGCTCTTTCTCATTATTGGAAGTGATGAACACCAAGGGGCGGTTTTTGGCTTGAATGAGCTGGCGCGTCTCGTAGCAATAAAACTCCATGCGGTCGAGCTCGCGCAGCAAGTCGTTGGGAAACTCAATGTCAGCCTTGTCAATTTCATCAATCAGCAACGCCACCGGCTCATCGGCCGTGAAAGCCTGCCACAACACCCCTTTGAGGATGTAGTTGTTGATGTCCTTGACCCGTTCGCTGCTTTGGGCATCGGCCATTTGGCTGTCACGCAAACGACTGACGGCGTCGTACTCGTACAAACCTTGCTGTGCCTTGGTGCTGGATTTAATATGCCACTGCAGCAAGGGTAAACCCAAGGCCCGAGCCACCTCTTCTGCTAACATTGTCTTTCCCGTGCCTGGCTCACCTTTGACCAACAAGGGACGCTTCAGTGCAATGGCGGCATTGACCGCCAACATCAAATCTTGGGTCGCAACGTAGTTGTCTGTGCCTGTAAATTTCATGTATTTTCCGTCTATTATTTGACCAATATCAACCTCTAGGGATTGTGGTTTCTCAATGAACAAGTTTGTCTCGATCGCGTTTGCTCTCACTGTATCTGCTGTGACTTCTTTGGCCTGTGCGCAAGACGTCAAGGGCGATGCTAACGCAGGCGCCACCAAAATTGCCATGTGCATCGGTTGTCACGGCATTGCGGGCTACCAAGCCAGTTTCCCTGAAGTCTACAAAGTTCCCAAAATCTCAGGCCAAAGCGAAAAGTACATCACCACTGTGTTGAACGCCTACAAAAAAGGCGAACGCAAGCACCCCACCATGCGCGGCATTGCCACTAGCCTGACGGACCAAGACATGGCCGACATCTCTGCTTACTACGCCAACCACGGCAAGGTAGAAGGCGCTGTCTTGCCCGTCAAAGCCACTGAGCCCAATGCCAAGGTGGCACCCTTGCTGGCCAAAGGCGCTTGCGCGTCATGCCATGGTGAAAACTTTGCCAAGCCCATCGACCCCAGCTACCCCAAAATTGCAGGTCAACATGCCGATTACTTGTACGTGGCTTTGAAGTCCTACAAGGTGGAGGGCAATGCCACTTGGGGCCGTAACAACGGCGTCATGGGCGGTATTGCCAAACAATACACCACAGCCGAGCTCAAAGAATTGGCCAACTACATGGCTGCTCAACAAGGCGATTTGAAGATCGTCCCGCAAAGCAAGTTCCGATAAAACTTGGTTGACATCAAAAAAAAGCCCGCGAATGCGGGCTTTTTTTGCGCATCGGCAGGAATGCCATGTGTGCCATGAGGCAAAACCAAGCGCTGACGTTGTCGTCTTTCACGGGGTCATATGGCAGCTTGCATTAAGTTGAAAGCATGGCTTGTTTATTGTTGAAGTTATTGGAGATCTTAATGCGCCTTGGGTCTCAGTCTTGTGTGGCTCGCCGTTGTACCGCGTCGATGTAAGCGTGGCCATCGGGAGGACGGCCGCTGCGCTGGCTTTCCCAAATCATTTGGCCTAGCGCGTCCATGGTTTCGTGGTGCGCATCATGCAACGAGTCGCGCCTAGCGGTGAGCAGTTCCACCGCTTGGCGAATGCCGCGAGGTTGGTCGATTGAGCATTGCTCGCTCACCGACAGGTGCATGGACAAATGCAAGAAGGGGTTGGTCTTGCCGTCTTTCACCTCGTACATGCGTTCAAGCGCGGCATCCACATCAGAGAAGTCGGCGTGGTACTCGGGATGTTCAGCCACCCATTGACTGGCCAAAGTTTCTAGTGCATCCATGGGCTGCGCGTTGCGCCATTTGGCGTAGACCGAGCAGAAGAAGCGCCTGACGTCGGCTTGGCTGGGTTCAAACATCAGCGGCTTTGGGGTTACTGCTCAACGAAGGCACGTTCCACCACAAAGTCGCCCGGGGTGGTGGTGGAGCCTTCTTTGAAGCCGCGCGCTTCCAGCAAGGCACGCATGTCTTTGTTTAATTCAGGGCTGCCGCAAATCATGATGCGGTCGTTGGTGGGGTCGATGTTGGGCAAGCCCAAATCTTGGGTGAGCTTGTTTGAAGTGAGCAAGTCGGTCACGCGGCCTTGGTTTTTGTAGGCCTCGCGGGTGACGGTGGGGTAGTACAGCATTTGGGCGCTGACCATCTCGCCCAAGAACTCGTGCTTGGGTAGCTCTGTACTCAGGTAGTCGTGGTAGGCCAGCTCTTTGATTTCGCGCACGCCGTGCACCAAGATGACTTTGTCAAAACGCTCGTAGGTTTCGGGGTCACGCACGATGCTGAGGAAGGGCGCCAAGCCCGTGCCCGTGCCAATGAGGTAGAGGTTTTTGGCGGGCAGCAAATAATCGATCAGCAAAGTTCCGGTGGGCTTTTTGCCGACCACGATTTTGTCGCCCACTTGGATGTGTTGTAGCCGAGAGGTGAGGGGGCCGTCTTGCACCTTGATGCTCAAAAACTCCAAGTGTTCTTCGTAGTTGGCGCTGACGATGCTGTAGGCACGCAGCAAAGGTTTACCGTTGTCGCCGCGCAAGCCAATCATGGTGAAGTGGCCGTTTGAGAAACGCAGCGAGGTGTCGCGGGTGGTGGTGAAGCTAAACAGGCGGTCGGTCCAGTGGTGGACGGACAGCACTTCTTCGTCGAGGAAAGCGCTCATGAGGAAAGTAAAACGATATAAATCAAGCCCTCTAGTGTAGGCGAGGGCTTAAAACCTAGGGCTATATGTTTGGCTGTCGGGGGCTATAAGCCTTGGCTTGCTTCAATGGTCTTTTAGGCTTTGCCAGCAAAGCCGTTTTGTCGCCAAGCTTCATAGGTGATGACGGCTACCGAGTTTGATAAGTTCAAGCTGCGTTGATCAGCCCGCATGGGGAGTCGCAAGCGCTGTGTGGGGGGAAAGCTTTCGCGAATGTCTGCGGGCAAACCGCTGGTCTCAGATCCAAACACAAACCAATCGCCAGGCTGAAAATTGCTGTCGTGTGCTGTGCTGGAGCCTTTGGTGGTCATGGCAAATAGGCGGGTTGGGTCGGGCTTGGCTTCGTTCAAAAAGGAGGCCCAGTCAGCATGGCGCAGCACGGGCGCGTACTCGTGGTAGTCCAAGCCAGCACGGCGCATGTGTTTGTCCTCCATCGAGAAGCCCAAGGGCTCTACCAAATGCAAGGTGCAACCGGTGTTGGCCGCCAAGCGGATGACGTTTCCTGTGTTGGGCGGAATTTCGGGGTGGACGAGGACGATGTGAAACATGGGTTCATTGTCCCGCATCGCGCGTCTCCGCTCGGGCCAGCACCATTCCTGTGATGCGCGCCGCGCCTGCTGCACGCAAGGCCCGGGCCGCTTCATACAAAGAGGCGCCGGTGGTCATGACATCGTCAACCAGCAAGATGTGCTGACCGCGCACAGCCGTCACACGGTCGGGTGCAACCCAAAACGCATCACGCACATGGTCGAGCCGCTCTTGCCGTGAGGCACCCACTTGATGGGCATTGCCACCACGGCGCAGCAGGGTGTGGGCATGGGTTTTGAGCGGCGCCAAGTGGCGGGCCAACTCGAGGGCTTGGTTAAACCCGCGTTCGCGCAGGCGGGTGGGTGTGAGGGGCATGGGAACGACGAGCTGGGCTGCGTCTAACGCGGGTTCAATCCATGGCGCGTGGCGCATCACGTTGGCCAAGGTGCGGGCCAGACCAGGGTCGGCTTGGAACTTGAAGCGGGCAATGCAATCGGACCAAGGAAAGGTGTAGCTCACCGCGGCAACGCAGCCGTCTAGCGGACTGGGATGCTCAGCGCAATTTTGGCAATGGACGCTCAGTGGGTGGTGGGTGGTGTGGGGAGCATGGTTTTGCGTGAGGGCGCAGGTCGGGCAGCGCAGGGTGGGCTGTGCAAAACGCTCCACGCACGGTGTGCACAAAGGCTGGCTGGGCCAGCGGCGGCAGATATGACAAAGACTGGGCCAGCGCAACATGCAAGGATTGGAAAGACATTGCGCCAATTTGGGTTGAAGCGATGTGCAATGTTTGCGAAGGGCGCGGTATCGATAATGCTGAACATGTCATCCACTTCAAGCACTGATCGCCCCCCCTCCTTGGACCCTGCGGCTTGCCACCGTTGGGCGGCTTGGCCGCATCAGCAGTCACCTTGGTTGCACGAGGAAATTGGGCAACGCATGGAAGATCGTTTGCAGTGGATCCGTTTGCAGCCCAAGTCTTGGGTGGATTGGGCACCTGTGAGCGGCGGTTTGCAAACCCATGCCAAACTTCGTGCCCGTTACCCACAAGCGCAGTGCTGCGTCGTGGAGACTTCAGGCGCAAGAGAAAGTTTGGCGCGTCAAGCCCTGCAATCGCCTTGGTGGAAAAGATGGCTCAAGCCCGATGCGTTGATGTTTGGCAAAGCCTTGCCAGAGCGTGCGGACATGGTCTGGGCCAACATGGCCTTGCACACCTGCTACGAGCCTCAGGCCTTGTTGCAAAAGTGGCACAGTTTGCTGGCTGTGGATGGTTTTTTGATGTTTTCCTGCCTCGGACCAGACACTTTGCGTGAATTGACGCAGGTGTATCAGAGTCAAGGTTGGCCGCCTGCCACCCATGCCTTCACGGATATGCATGATTGGGGTGACATGCTCGTGCAAGCCGGATTTGCCGAGCCAGTCATGGATATGGAGCGCATGACATTGACTTACGCCAATGTCGAAGCCTTATTGGCTGAATGTCGACTGATGGGGCGCAATTTGCATGCCGAGCGTTTTGCAGGTTTGCGGGGTAAGCGGTGGTTGGCGCAGTTAAAAACGGCCTTACTGGCTTTGGCCAAACCCGACAAGGATGGGCGACTCACCTTGACGGTGGAAGTGATTTATGGCCATGCTTTAAAGCCCTTTCCAAGGATAAAGCTTCAAAACCATAGTACAGTGTCACTGCAAGAGATGAAAACCCTACTAGGGCAATCCCTTGGTGCCCAGTCTGTATGATTTTTGAACAAACTTGTAGCGCAAATCACATAAAAAACACTTTTAATTAAATCAGTGTTTGGCGGATTTGTAGTCCTAAAGATGAATATTGAGGCGATCAAATTGAAGAAGAACAATCTTTTCCAAAAGTTGACTTCAGGTGTGTTGTTCCTTGCCGCTTGGGCGAGTACGGCTGCTTGGGCAGTGAACGATTTACCAGGTGGGCCTGGCGTTCGACAACTGAACCTGCAACCGGGTGCAAGCAAAATTGCGATTGAGCAGGGTTGGTTGCATTGGTTCATGCTCATCATTTGCACGGTGATTTTCGTGGCGGTTTTCGGTGTGATGTTCTATTCCATTTGGAAGCACCGCAAGTCTGTGGGTCACAAGTCGGCCAGTTTTCACGAGTCGGTCAATGTTGAAATTGCTTGGACCGTTATTCCTTTCATCATTGTGATTTTGATGGCCCTCCCAGCTACCAAAGCGGTGGTGGCCCAAAAAGACACATCCAACGCCGACCTCACCATCAAAGCCACGGGTTACCAGTGGAAGTGGGGCTACGACTACATCAAAGGCCAAGGCGAGGGCATTGCCTTCATTTCGACTTTGGACAATGAGCACCGTGAAATGTCAAACAACGGCGCCAAAGGTGTCGATATCGACAACTATTTGTTGAAAGTGGACAACCCCTTGGTGGTTCCCGTCAATCAAAAAGTTCGCATCATCACCACGGCCAATGACGTGATTCACGCATTTGCAGTGCCTTCACTGGGTGTGAAGCAAGATGCCATCCCCGGTTTTGTTCGCGACACTTGGTTCCGCGCTGAAACAGTGGGCGATTACTACGGTCAGTGTCAAGAACTCTGCGGTAAAGAGCACGCTTACATGCCTATTCATGTGAAGGTGCTCAGCGCTGCGGATTACAGCGCATGGGTGGACGGCGAACAAAAGAAAATGGCCGCCAAGCAAGACGATCCCTCCAAGGTTTGGGAGCTGGCTGACTTGTCCAAGCGCGGCGAAAAGGTCTACGCCGCCAACTGTTCTGCCTGCCACCAAGCGACTGGTAAGGGCTCAGGGCCCATCAAGGCCTTGGATGGTGCAGCCGTGGTGTTGGATGCAGACGCAAGCAAACAAATCATGGTGCTCTTGAAGGGGCAAGGCAATGGCTCTATGCCAGCTTGGAAGCAACTCAGTGATACTGACATCGCTTCCGTGATCACTTACACCAAAAACAATTGGTCTAACAAGACCGGCCAGCTGGTTCAGCCTGCCGATGTCAAGGCCGCCCGTTAAAGCTAGCGTTTAGAAGGAACACATTATGAGCGCAGTCCTCGATTCCCACAGTCACGACCACGATGACCACCACGGTGCCCCTCACGGCTGGCGCCGCTGGGTGTATGCCACCAATCACAAAGACATCGGTACTTTGTACCTGTTGTTTGCCTTCACCATGTTGATCATTGGCGGCGTCTTGGCGCTGCTGATTCGCGCCGAGCTGTTTCAGCCTGGCTTGCAACTGGTCAATCCTGAGTTGTTCAACCAACTCACCACCATGCACGGCTTGATCATGGTGTTTGGCGCCATCATGCCGGCCTTCGTGGGCTTTGCCAACTGGATGATCCCGCTGCAAATTGGCGCGTCTGACATGGCTTTTGCCCGCATGAACAACTTCAGCTTTTGGCTGATGATCCCTGCTGCTGCTATGTTGGCTGGTTCGTTCTTTATGCCAGGCGGCGCTCCTGCTGCTGGCTGGACGCTTTATGCGCCGCTGAGCCTGCAAATGGGCCCGTCGATGGATGCGGGTATTTTTGCGCTGCACATCTTGGGCGCATCGTCCATCATGGGCTCGATCAACATTGTGGTCACCGTGCTCAACATGCGCGCACCTGGCATGACCTTGATGAAGATGCCCATGTTCGTTTGGACTTGGTTGATCACCGCTTATTTGCTGATTGCCGTGATGCCTGTGTTGGCTGGCGCGATCACCATGACATTGACAGACCGTCACTTTGGCACCACCTTCTTCAACCCCGCTGGCGGTGGTGATCCAGTGATGTACCAGCATATTTTCTGGTTCTTCGGTCACCCCGAGGTCTACATCATGATCTTGCCGGCCTTCGGCATCATCAGCCACATCGTGCCTGCGTTTGCGCGTAAGAAATTGTTTGGTTACGCCTCCATGGTGTATGCCACTTCATCGATTGCGATTTTGTCGTTCATCGTCTGGGCGCACCACATGTATGCCACGGGCATGCCAGTGACGGGTCAACTGTTCTTCATGTATGCCACCATGCTCATCTCGGTGCCCACTGGCGTCAAGGTGTTCAACTGGATTGCGACCATGTGGAAAGGCTCAATGACATTTGAGACGCCCATGTTGTTTGCAGTGGGCTTTATCTTTGTGTTCACCATGGGTGGTTTCACAGGCTTGATCTTGTCAATGGCCCCAATCGACACCCAAGTGCAAGACACGTATTACGTGGTGGCTCACTTCCACTATGTGTTGGTGGCGGGTTCGTTGTTTGCCATGTTTGCAGGTTTTTATTACTGGTGCCCCAAGTGGACTGGTGTGATGTACAACGAAACACGCGGTCAAATCCACTTTTGGTGGACACTGATTTCGTTCAACGTCACTTTCTTCCCCATGCACTTTTTGGGATTGGCTGGCATGCCCCGTCGCTACGCCGACTACCCCATGCAGTTTGCCGACTTCAACGCCTTGGCTTCGGTGGGTGCTTTCTTCTTCGGTTTTGCGCAGGTGTACTTCTTCTTCTTCGTGGTGCTGCCAGCGATGCGCGGCCAAGGTGAAAAAGCTGCCGCCAAGCCTTGGGAAGCTGCTGAAGGTTTGGAGTGGGAAGTGCCATCACCCGCACCCTTCCACACCTTTGAGAACCCACCCAAGCTCGATGTCACGGCAACCCGCGTGATCGGTTAATCATGAGCACGCCCGAACAACGCAAAAAGAACCTCCGTACGGGCCTGATCTTGGCCTCTGTGGCAGTGGTGTTCTTTGCTGGTTTCTTTGCCAAGGTTGTTTTGTTGAATCGCTGACACCATGGCTGCACCACGTCGTAACCTGTTGATGTTCAAAAAGCTGCTCGTGGTGACGGCTGGCATGTTTGCATTTGGTTATGCCTTGGTGCCGATGTACAAGGCGATTTGCGAGCTCACAGGCATCAACATCTTGGCGTTGGGTGAGCGCGAAATTCCTGGTTCAGGCAATGCCCGTGCCAAAGTCAAAAACACGCAAGTTGACGCCAGCCGCACCATCACGGTCGAGTTCGACGCCAATGCGCGTGGTCCTTGGAAGTTCAAGCCCGCACAAAGCTCCTTGCAAGTGCACCCGGGCGAGATGATGACGGTCATGTACGAATTTGAAAACGTGCAAGACCGCGTCATGTCTGCGCAAGCCATTCCTAGTTATGCCCCACGCCAAGCGGCAGCGCATTTCAACAAGCTGGAATGTTTTTGTTTCAACCAATACACTTTGGCTCCCGGCGAAAAAAAGCAGTGGCCTGTGGTGTTTGTGATTGACCCCAAGTTAGCCAAAGACGTGACCACCATCACACTGTCCTACACCTTCTTTGAAGTGGGCTCTAAAACACCTGCAGCGCCTACCGCTGCATTGGATGTGGCACCTAAAGCTGGAGTGGGTTCATGAGTACCAAGGTGTCTCTCATGCGTTCTGTCAAAGCGGTGGCATGGTCGTTTTTAGGAATTCGCAAAAGTAGCGAGTTCCAAGAAGATATAGACAAGATCACCCCCTTGCATGTGCTTGGGGTGGGTTTGGTCGCAGTTTTTTTGTTTGTCATCAGTTTGATTGTTTTCGTCAATCTGGTCGTCGCTAAATAAATAAATAATGAAGGAATGGATATGAGTAGCACAGCACACGGCACAACGCCTTACTACTACGTACCGCATGCGTCACGCCACCCGGCGCTGGCAGCATTGGGTTTGTTTTTTGTGATCCTTGGCGCGGGCCAGTGGGTCAATGGTGTCGAGTGGGGCAAGTACAGCTTGTTCTTTGGCTTGGTATTTTGGCTCGTGGTGTTGTACCAGTGGTTTGGTGATGCCATTTCTGAGAGCGAAAGTGGTCTGTACGGTCACAAGATTGACCTGTCATTTCGTTGGAGCATGAGCTGGTTTATTTTTTCTGAAGTCATGTTCTTTGGTGCCTTCTTCTCGGCTTTGTGGTGGGCGCGTTCGCACTCAGTGCCCGAGCTGGGTAACTTAGAGAACGCCTTGTTGTGGCCTGACTTCAAGGCGGTATGGCCCAGCATGGCGGCTGGTATGACGGCTTCACCTGCCAGCATCATTGAGCCTTTCCAAGTCATGACGCCGTTTTGGTTGCCTACGATCAACACCGCGTTGTTGTTGACATCAGGCGTGACCTTGACCATCGCGCACCATGCTTTGATCGAAAACAAGCGTGACACCACCATCAAGTTCATGTGGCTCACGGTGGCCCTGGGTGTGGTGTTCTTGTTTGTGCAAGGTTACGAATACGCGCATGCTTACAGCGACTTGAATCTCAAAATGACCTCGGGTGTGTATGGCTCAACCTTCTACATGCTCACCGGTTTTCACGGCTTTCACGTGTTCTTGGGCATGTTGATGCTCTTGGTCATCACTTTGCGCCTGCAAAAAGGCCACTTCACTTCTGACAAGCACTTTGGCTTTGAAGGCGCGGCTTGGTACTGGCACTTTGTGGACGTGGTGTGGTTGGGGCTCTACATCTTGGTGTATTGGCTGTAAGACACACGCAGACACAACAAAGGCCGCAAGTGCGGCCTTTGTCTTTGGTGGGTTTGGGGTTATTGACCTGCTTGAATGCCCGTGGGTTGGATGTAGCCCAAGTGCCAACCAATCAGAACACAAATAAACAAGACAATCGACACGCCAACCCTCAGCCCCAAGGCCTTGACCATGTGACCTGACTTGGTTTGACCACCGCGCCCATTGCGCATCATGAAGACCAAGGCAGAACCCAAGCTGGCGAGAATGGCTAAAAAGGCAATTGCAACAATGTATTTCATGCGCACGATTATCTCCCTCCCACGCACCCGTGCGTTTGCATGGGTGACATTGGCCATGGTGATAGGTGTGGCGTTGACGGTGCGTTTGGGTTTTTGGCAGTTGTCACGTGCTGCGCAAAAAGAAGAACGCCAAGCTGCCATCGTGGTGCAAATGCAAGCGGGCGTGTTGAACACCTCGGCGCTGTTGGATGACCCTACAAATTTTGACCTCATGCACCAACGTGTGCGTTTGCAAGGTCAGTGGCTGCCCCAGCACACGGTGTATCTAGATAACCGCCCGATGAATGGACGCGCTGGCTTTTGGGTGATCACGCCCTTGCAACTCAATGCCAATACACGCGTCTTGGTGCAGCGTGGTTGGGTGCCTCGTCATCAGCTAGACCGCACCTTGTTGCCAGAAATTCAAACGCCTACAGGTGTGGTGCAGATCCAAGGCCGCATTGCGCCGCCACCATCGCCCTTGATGTCGTTGACGGCTGACCCTGGTTTTGACAACACGGATCCAAAGGTAAACCATATTCGGCAAAATCTAGATCTCGGTGTGTATGCAGTGCAGGTGGGCGGTACGTTGGCGGCCACGGTATTGCAAACAGATGCCAATTCCGAAGGTTTGCAGCGTGACTGGCCGGTCATCACGGCGGGCGTTGAGAAAAACCTGGCTTACGCCTTCCAATGGTTTGCACTCGCTGCGCTTCAGTTGATTCTCTATATTTGGTTCCAATTCATTCAACCCTACCGCCATGCAAGACGCCTCCCGAACTAAAACAGACCAGCCACTTGGCATGACGGTGTATGACCTGCCTTCTCCCATCGACGTGGTGCGGGCAGATGCCAAGCGCGTCGGCAATGGGCGCTTGCGTATGTTGCTGGTGTTGTTGGTGTGTGCAGCGCCCGTGGTGGCTTCGTACTTCACTTATTACGTGGTGCGCCCTGAAGGGCGTCGCAACTTTGGCGAGTTAATTGAGCCGATGCGCGCTTTGCCAGACGTCACAGTACAAAGCTTGTCTGGCGTTGCTTTGCAACTGCCTGAGCTCAAAGGTCAGTGGTTGTTGGTCAGTGTGGCTGGCGGCGACTGCCAAGCTGAATGTCAAAACCAGTTGTACCTGCAGCGCCAAATTTTGATGGGCTTGGGTAAAGAGCGTGCGCGTACCGAGTGGGTTTGGCTGGTCAGCGATGCGGCCCCCGTGCCCACCAGCATCTTGCCGGGTTTGAAAGAAGCCACTGTGCTGCGCATGCCTGTTGACGCATTGGCGCAATGGTTGCAGCCTGCGAAGGGACAACAATTGCAAGACCATTTGTATTTGGTTGATCCGCATGGTCAATGGATGATGCGTTTTCCCGCCAAACTCAGCAATGAAGGTGCTTTGAAAACCAAACGTGATCTGGAGCGTTTGCTGCGTGCAGCGGCCTCGTGGGACGAGCCGGGTCGATAAGTCCGCCATCTAATAACTACCCAATGACTGACAAGCTCCTTAACCTCACGCCTGCGCTTCACCTGCTCATCATGGGCGCTCTTGTGGCCATGTTGCCCTTGTGCTGGGTGTGGTTGCGCAATCCCAAGGCCTCGATGTCAAGACGTGTACAAGTGTTGACCTTGGTCACATTGTTCATTACCTTTGACTTGGTGCTGTTCGGCGCATTCACACGTTTGACCGATTCTGGCTTGGGTTGCCCCGACTGGCCGGGTTGCTACGGCCATGCCAGCCCATTGGGTGCGCAGGCTGCCATTGCAGCCGAGCAAATGCAAATGCCCGACGGCCCTGTGACGCATACCAAAGCCTGGATTGAGATGATTCACCGCTACATGGCCATGGCGGTGGGTGGCTTGATCTTGACGCTGGCTGCATTTGCTGGGCTAAGGCGTTGGCGAGGCGATACCAGTGTGAGCTTGTTGTGGCCCACATTCACTTTGCTGTGGGTGTGTGTGCAAGGTGCATTTGGTGCGCTGACGGTCACCATGAAGTTGTTCCCACTCATCGTCACATTGCATTTGATGGGCGGCATGGTGCTGCTCGCCTTGCTGACGATGCAAGTGCAGCGCCAGCGCTTGGCAAGCGAACGCAGCCAAGCTATTTTGATTCGCCCCATGTTGTATGCAGCAACCCTGTTTGGACTCTTGTTGTTGACTGTGCAAGTGTTGTTGGGTGGCTGGGTCAGCACCAACTACGCGGTGCTGGCGTGCAACACATTCCCGATGTGCCAAAACAGTTGGTGGCCCTTGATGAACTTTGAACAAGGCTTTACGTTTTGGCGCCATTTGGGTGTAGATGCCAACGGCCAGCCCTTGGTATTTGAGTCGCTCACGGCCATTCACTATGTTCACCGCTTGGCGGCTTATGTGGTGATGCTGTATTTGGCTTGGTTAGGTTTTGCATTGCGCCGTGTACGCCCGATGATCCCTGCATCCAATTGGCTGTTGGCATGCTTGGTGTTGCAGTTGTTCACGGGCTTGTCAAATGTGTTGCTGGAATGGCCACTGATCTCAGCGGTCATGCACACCGGTGGCGCTGCGGCTTTGGTGGTGGTGTTGGTGTGGATGTTGACCGGCGCGCGTGCCTCGCACAGCACGGTGTTGAATTGATGATCAGAAAAACTTTTTTATGAGCCTTGCCTCCTTGCCTCTCACACGCTTGCGCCAATTCAATGCACTGACCAAGCCACGCGTGATTCAACTCATCGTTTTTTGTGCGTTGATTGGCATGGTGCTGGCGGTACCTGGTGTGCCGTCGGGGCCTGAGTTGGAGTTGGGGTTGTTGGCTTGCTTGGGTATTTGGTTTGTTTCAGGCGCTGCCGCGGCCTTTAACTGCTTGGTCGAAAAAGGCATTGATTCACGCATGAAGCGCACGTCTTGGAGGCCAACAGCCAAAGGCGAATTGAGTGATGTCGAAACGCTGTTGTTTTCGGCCTTGATGTGCGCCATTGGGTCTGCTATTTTGTATGTGTGGGTGAACCCGCTCACCATGTGGCTGACCTTTGCCACATTTGTGGGGTATGCAGTGATCTACACCGTGATCTTGAAGCCGCTCACGCCTCAAAACATTGTGATTGGTGGCGCCTCGGGCGCGATGCCGCCGGTGTTGGGTTGGGCTGCCATGACGGGAGAGGTGGGACCTGAGTCCTTGATATTGTTTCTCATCATTTTCTTGTGGACGCCGCCTCATTTTTGGGCCTTGGCTTTGTACCGCGTCGAGGACTACCGTAAGTCTGGCTTGCCCATGCTGCCTGTGACGCATGGCAATGAATTCACGCGTTTGCAAATTTTGCTCTACACCTTTGTCTTGTTTGCTGCTTGCTTGATGCCATTCATCTACCGGATGAGTGGATGGTTTTACTTGGTGAGTGCGGTGATCTTGAGCCTCGGATTTTGTGGCTACGCCTGGGCCTTGTGGCGCAACTATTCGGACGAGCTAGCGCGGAAAACTTTTCGCTTTTCTTTGATTCACCTCAGCCTCTTGTTTGCAGCGCTGTTGATGGATCATTACTTGTGGTGATTGCGATGACACGTCGTTTTTTTTGGACCGTATTGGCGGCATTCGCTTTGGTTGCTTGCAGCCCAGAACAGACCAAGTTCAACAGCATTGATATCACGGGGGCAGACTATGCCAAGGGCTTTACCCTGACTGATCACAATAACCAAACACGCAGTTTGTCAGACTTCAAAGGCAAAGTGGTGGTGGTGTTTTTTGGCTTTACCCAGTGTCCTGATGTGTGCCCCACCTCGCTGACCGAATTGGTCGAGATCAAACGCCTGCTGGGCGCTGACGGTGACAAGCTCCAAGGGGTATTTGTGACGGTTGACCCTGCGCGCGACACCACCGAGCTGCTTAAAGCCTACATGACCAACTTTGACCCCAGCTTTGTGGCCTTCACGCCCACGCCAGAGCAACTGGCTGTTGTGGCCAAGGATTACAAGATTTATTACAAAAAAGTAGAGGGCAAGACGCCTAGCAGCTACTCGATGGACCACTCAGCGGGTAGCTATGTCTACGATACCCAAGGACGTTTGCGTTTGTACACGCGCTATGGCATGGGCGCGAAGGCACTCGCGCAAGACGTCAGTGCTTTGTTGAAAACCACACCTTGATGCCTCAGCCATCCCTGCTTTGACACGTTCGGCGTCAACGGCCCTTGCCACTTTATGCGTAGTCAGCCAAAGCTGCTTTCATCTTTTTCATGGCTGCCACTTCGATTTGGCGAATGCGCTCGGCGCTCACGCCGTATTCGTCGGCTAAGTCGTGCAGTGTCAAGCCGCCCGAGCCGTTGTCTTGCACCTTGAGCCATCGCTCTTCTACGATGCGGCGGCTGCGCGCGTCGAGCACGTTCAGTGCAGCAGCAATGCCGTCCGAGGCCAGCACATCGCGCTGATGCGCAGCCATCATGGCGGTGGGCTCGTGGTTGGTGTCGGTCAAATAGGCAATCGGGCCAAAGGCCTCGTCGCTGTCCTCGTTGGGCGTGGGGTCTAGCAGCACATCGCCGCCGGACATGCGCATTTCCATCTCCAACACTTCTTCGGGCTTGACCTTGAGCTTGGTCGCCACCGCGCTCACCTCTTGGGGGTTGAGGGTGTTGCGGTGGGTGTCGTCGCGTGCGTCTGACTTGAAGCCTTGCTTCATGGAGCGAAGATTGAAAAACAGTTTGCGCTGTGCTTTGGTGGTGGCCACTTTGACCATGCGCCAATTTTTCAAAATGTATTCGTGAATTTCGGCCTTGATCCAGTGCATGGCATAGCTGACCAAACGCACACCTTGGTCGGGGTCGAAGCGTTTGACGGCTTTCATCAAACCAATATTGCCCTCTTGAATCAAGTCGGCGTGAGGCAGACCGTAGCCCAAGTATTGGCGTGAGATTGAGACCACCAATCGCAAGTGCGAAAGCACCAGTTTTCCAGCCGCTTCGAGGTCATTGTTGCTTCTCAGCAGACGTGCAAATTCTTGCTCTTGCTCGGGGGTGAGCATGGGAAAACGGTTGGCAGCCGTGATGTAGGCATCCAAATTGCCTAAGGATGGAACCGGTGCCCAAGGGTTGGTGATGGCGAGTGTTTGATGCGTCAGCGAGGTCATGAAATTAGTCCTTTCGGATAACTAAAACATATATTAGCACTCCCGAGTCAAGAGTGCTAATCCCTGTCAAATTTTCGGGTTAACCCTTGATAAATACACATCAGCGCAGCACAAGCGGGCGTGGCAGCTCACAAGGTGTTTGGGGGCCTTAACCCAGCAAGGCGTCTGCAAACTCTTGAGCGTTGAAGGTTTCTAGGTCGTCGACGGCTTCGCCCACGCCGATGAAATACACAGGCACTGTCGCAGCGCCAGCTGCAGCGCGGCTTTGGCCCCACAAAGCAATGGCAGCCAGCACGCCTCCTTTGGCGGTGCCGTCTAGCTTGGTGACGATGAGGCCAGTCAAGCCCAATACCTCGTCAAATGCCTTCACTTGGGCGAGGGCGTTTTGCCCGGTGTTGCCGTCAATCACCAAAAGCACCTCATGGGGGCCGGTGGGCTCGGCTTTTTGTAGCACGCGCTTGATTTTTCGCAACTCTTCCATCAAGTGCAATTGCGTGGGCAGACGGCCTGCCGTGTCTACCAGCACCACGTCTTTGCCGCGGGCTCGGCCTGCGGTGACGGCATCAAAGCTCACAGACGCAGGGTCGCCGCCTTCTTGACTGACGATTTCCACCGTGTTTCGTGTGGCCCAAATGGCCAGCTGTTCACGGGCGGCAGCGCGAAATGTGTCGGCTGCTGCCAGCAGCACCGATGCGCCGCTGTCGCTGAGATGGCGGGTGAGCTTGCCAATCGAGGTGGTTTTGCCTGCCCCGTTTACCCCTGCCACCATGATGATGGTGGGTTTGTGTGCGCCGATGGTGAGCGTTTTTTCGAGTGGTTTGAGCAGCAGTGCGATGGACGCAGCCAGCAGGGCTTTGACTGCAGAGGGATCTGTTGTGCCCGTGTCTTTGACGCGTTTTTTCAAATCGGTCAGCAAATACTCGGTGGCCTGCACGCCTGCATCCGCCATGAGCAGCGCAGTTTCAAGCTCCTCATACAGCCCGTCATCTATCTTCGTGCCCGTGAAGACGGTGCTGATGCTTTGGCCGGTTCGACGCAGACCCTGGCCAAGACGTGCCATCCAGCTGGCGCGCGCGCGTTCGGGGGTTGCGGCTGCATCGAGGCCAGTCTGAGCTGCAGTCTGATCAGTGATTTTTTTCTTAAAGAGGCTAAACATGTGTGGGTGTTTCTAGAATCAGTCCATTCTATGAAAAGCCGCACACCTACCCCTGATCGAGCAAGCTCAGCCAAACCCGTTTTGGAAAAACGTCACAAAGGGGCTGGCGAGGTACGCATCATCGGCGGTGAATGGCGCCGCACCAAGTTGCCCGTGGCTTTGAAGCCTGGTCTGCGTCCCACGCCTGATCGCGTGCGCGAGACCTTGTTCAACTGGTTAGGTCAGTCGTTGGTGGGCTGGCGCTGTGTGGACCCATTTGCTGGCACGGGCGCCTTGGGCTTAGAGGCTGCGTCACGCGGTGCGGCTCATGTGCTGTTGTGCGAACTAGACCCTGCCTTGGTCGCGCAGCTCAGCCTGCAAGTGACTCGTCTCAAAGCCACGCAAGTGGAGGTGTTGCGCACCGATGGTGTGGCGCGCTTGAGGCAACTCAGCGCATGGAGTGTGGACTTGATTTTTATTGACCCCCCGTTCGACGGCGCCTTGTTTGAGCCGGCGCTGCAAGCCGCTGGCAAGGCAGTGAAGGCGGATGGCTTTGTGTACCTCGAAGCCCCCCTCGCTTGGACAGACGCTCAGCTAGAGCCGATGGGCCTGGTGTTGCATCGCCACCTCAAGGCTGGTGCGGTTCATGCGCACCTGTTGCGCCGAATTGCATAATTTGATTTTTGAAGAACGAAATACACAGGAGCATCCATGTCCAAGCAAGTTGTTGCCATCTACCCCGGCACTTTTGACCCCATCAGCTTGGGCCACGAAGACATCGTGCTGCGTGCAGCGGCCATGTTTGACAAAGTGATCTTGGCGGTGGCCACCGCACACCACAAAAAAACCTTGTTCACTTTGGACGAGCGCATGGACATGGCGCGTGAGGTGATGTCGGCCCACCCCCAAGTTGAAGTGGTGCCCTTCAGTGGTTTGGCGCGTGATTTTGTGCGCACGCATCAGGCCACTGTGATGGTGCGTGGCGTGCGCACCGTGACCGACTTTGATTACGAGTTTCAACTCGCAGGCATGAACCGAGAACTGATGCCAGAGGTGGAAACGGTTTTTCTGACGCCGAGTGCCAAATACCAATTCATCACCAGTACCTTTGTGCGTGAAATCTCTCTGCTAGGAGCTGGCGACGATGGGCAGAATTTGGTGTCCTCTGGTGTTTATAAACGCTTGCTGGCCAAAAAAGCAGCGCTGTCTTCACTCGCTCCTTAGAACTTGCCATGACTGATTTTTTGCTGATCCGTCACGGTGAAACCGCTTGGAACCGTGAGCTGCGTTTTCAAGGCCAGCGGGATGTCCCACTCAACGACTTGGGGCTAGAACAAGCGCAGCGTCTCAAAGCCCGTATCGCCCAACATTTGAAGGATTGGCAAGCACAAGGCCGAACGCCTAGCCAAACCATCAGCAGCGATTTGCTGCGCGCCCAACAAACCGCACACCCTGTGGCTAATGTGTTGGGTCACCACTGTATTTTGAATGCGGGTTTGAGAGAGCAGGGTTACGGGATGTTTGAGGGTTTGCGCAGCCCAGACATTCAAGCCCAAAATCCGGTCGCTTGGCAGCGCTGGTTGGACTTTGATGCGGATGTGGCAGTGGAAGGGGCTGAAACCACGCGCGCCTTCCATGCGCGTGTGATGGCGACCTTGCATACGCTGGCTTCGCAATATGCAGGCCAGCATGTGGTGGTGGTCACGCATGGCGGCGTACTTGACATGGTGTGGCGTCAGGCGCAGGCCTTGTCTCTCAGTGGCCCGCGTGAGTGCGACATACCCAACGCAGGCATCAACCAAGTGACTTGGCGTGACGGCGCGTTGCACATTCAAGCGTGGGCCGATGCCACGCATTTGGCTGATTTGCCTGAGCAGCCGGTGTATAGCCAAAAGCGGTTATTGCAAGCGCGGGATAATTGAAGTTTTAGCCCACGGACGGATTTTTATGGCCTTGATGATCACCGATGAATGCATCAATTGCGATGTGTGTGAGCCCGAGTGCCCAAATGAAGCCATTTTCTTGGGGCCAGAGATTTACGAAATCAACCCCGACAAATGCACCGAGTGCGTCGGGCACTTCGATGAGCCGCAATGTGTGCAGGTCTGCCCCGTGGCGTGCATTCCTGTGAACCCTGAGCGGGTGGAAGGGCGGGATGCTTTGTTGGCGAAGTTTCGGCTGTTGCAGCAAAGCGCCTAGTCGCCAGCCTTTGGCAACGCGCTGCGCTGTCATGGGCGCGATGAATCTTTCTCAGGCACCGCTTTGGCGGTGCTTTTCTTTTGGGCTGCTGCGTTGGGGTCTACCGCGGTGAAGTAGGGGCTGGGTTGTTGGCCGCGCTTGCCTTTGCGCTTGCCGCGCTGCGGCTGGGTGGCTTGGTGGGTGACACTGGCAGGGGGTGCAAGGGGCGCGCTGAACCTCAGGGGTGCTGCTTCGGCCGCTTGGCGCTCGGCTAGCAACCTTTGTTTTTCTAAAGCTTGTGCTTGGCGCAAGTCACTGCTGGCGTTGGCTTTGTCTTGCCCTGCATTGCGCAACTCGGACGTCGGTGCAAGGGGTGCTGCGGGTCCGTTGGCACATTGGGCATGGGGGCTGTAAGAATCGCCGCAGCGGTAGGCGGTATCTGCCCTGGCGTGATGGCTGATCAGCAGGGCAAGTGCTGCGCACGTGATGGCACGCCATGAAATGCAACTGCAGCCCATGCCGTGTCGCCACACACCAATGCGCGTGGCACCCACGAGGGTGTTAGTTCGCGTCACTCCCTTTGTCTTGTGATTTGTCAACATCAGCATCAACCCCTGTCTTGTCTGTGCCAGGCTGAGTGGCCGGCCGAGGTGGTTTGGGCCGGGGTGGCTTGGCGGTGTGAATCATTTGCGTGGCTTTGACCATGTCGCCCGCCAGCAAATGCGGCAAAGCCAAGCTGGTGCGTGTGATGCAGTCTTCGATGGCGCTGCGTTGATCGGAGGCTGGTTTTTTCAGCACCCAATTCGCAACCTCTGACTTCACACCCGGGTGACCAATGCCAATGCGCAACCGCCAGTATTGGTCTGTGCCAAGTTGTGCATGGATATCGCGCAAACCATTGTGGCCCGCGTGACTGCCACCGAGTTTGAGTTTGGCTTCGCCAGGCGTGATGTCCAACTCATCGTGCACCACCAAAATTTCTTGCGCTTGAATTTTGAAGAAACGCGCCAACGCCCCCACCGACTTGCCTGAGAGGTTCATGAAGGTTTGCGGTTCAAGCAGCCACACGTTCTCGCCTTTGACCGAGGTGCGGGCCAGCAAGCCGTGATAAGCGCGGTCTGGCTGAAGCTGGACCTTGAGGTCGCGCGCAGCGGTGTCTATCCACCAAAAGCCAGCGTTGTGCCGCGTGGCTTCGTATTCAGGGCCTGGGTTACCGAGGCCAACGAGGAGCTTGATCATGTCAGCATTATTCCAAAGCAAAACGGCCCACCGAAGTGGGCCGTTCAGTGCAATCGCGCAAGGCGGATTACTTTTTCTTTTTGTTGTCGCCAGCAGCGGCTGCAGCTTCTTGAGCTGTAGGAGCCTCAGCCTTGGTGGCGACAACGGCTACCAACACGGGGTTGGAGGTGCCAGGCGCCACAACCGTCACGCCTTCGGGCAGGGTGATGTCTTTGGCGTGCAAAGAGTGGCCTTTGGTCAAGTTGCTCAAGTCCACAGCGATGAACTCTGGCAAATCTTTGGGCATGCAAGAGATTTCCAATTCAGTGGCAATGTGGTTGATCAAGCATTGATCAATTTTGACCGCTGGGGAGTTTTCTTCACCAGAGTAGTGCAAAGGCACTTTTTTCTTCATCTTGGTGTTGGCATCGATGCGCTGAAAGTCGATGTGCAAGACAAGTTGTTTGAACGGGTGGTATTGAACGTCGCGCAACAACACTTCGGAAGTTGTGCCGTTGTATTCCATTTGCAAGACAGAAGCGTGGAACGATTCTTTCTTCAAGGCATGCCACAACGCGTTGTGATCGAGTTCAATCAAGATGGGATCAGCCGTGCCACCATAGACGATGCCTGGTGTGCGACCCGTGATACGCAGACGGCGGCTCGCACCCGTTCCCTGCTTAGCGCGCTCAAAAGCGACAAATTTCATAATTAACTCCAGTAAGAACCCACCGCGACCAGTGTGGCTCCAGTTTCAAAAATAGACTGCACAACACAAGGAAGGCAGCCCGGGGTGATGCTCGACGACTTGCGTCAGCTGTTTAAAACAGCTGGTCTTGGTCGGAGAACAAACTCATGACCGACTCACCTTTGGCAATGCGCTGGATCGTCTCGGCGATCAGCGGGGCCACAGTGAGTTGGCGGATTTTTTTGCAGGCGCGACCCGCTTCACTCAAAGGAATGGTGTTGGTCACCACCACTTCGTCGAGCGCATCGCCTTTGGCAATGCGCTCAATCGCAGGGCCAGAGAAAATAGGGTGTGTGCAGTAGGCATATACTTTTTTGGCACCACGTGTTTTGAGAACTTCAGCCGCTTTGACCAAGGTGCCAGCCGTGTCAATCATGTCGTCCATGATGACGCAGTTGCGGCCTTCGATATCGCCAATGACGTTCATCACTTCTGACACATTGGCCTTGGGGCGGCGCTTGTCGATGATGGCCAAATCGCAACCGAGTTGCTTGGCCAATGCGCGGGCGCGCACCACGCCACCGACATCGGGGGACACCACAATCAGGTCTTCGTAATTCTTGGTTCGCAAGTCACCTAAAAGCACAGGCGATGCGTAAATATTGTCGACAGGGATGTCGAAGAATCCTTGAATTTGGTCCGCGTGCAAATCCATGGTCAACACCCGAGCTACGCCGGCGGTTTGTAGCAAGTCGGCCACCAACTTGGCCGAGATAGGCACACGGCTTGACCGCGGGCGACGGTCTTGACGGGCGTAGCCGAAGTAGGGAATGACTGCACTGATGCGCTCTGCTGAGGCGCGCTTCAAAGCATCCACCATGATCAGCAATTCCATCAAGCTTTCGTTGGTGGGGGCGCAAGTGCTTTGCACCACAAACACGTCTCGGGCGCGCACGTTTTGGTTGATTTCCACCGTGACTTCGCCGTCAGAAAAGCGGCCGACGTTGGCAGCACCGACTTCGATGCCGAGGTGGGTTGCAATTTCGGCAGCCAAAGTAGGGTTGGCATTGCCAGTAAAGACCATGAAGTCGGGGATGTGGGTCGACATGATGACGTATGACTTTCGCTTCAAGACCAATGACGCAGTAAGTCGTCACTTGCAAACCGTGCACAGATGTGCTTTTGAACATTTGGCAGGGGATCGAGGACTCGAACCTCGGAATGCTGGAATCAAAATCCAGTGCCTTAACCAACTTGGCGAATCCCCTACACAGGTCAGTCGCTTTGCAGCGATCAACCCTTAACTTTCGCTAGCTGCCCATCCCGCTTGAGGATGCGCTGCCATGTTGCTGCATATCCGCATTTGCCAGTTGTGTGGGGCTGAACCAATCAGCACACCATCTGGTAACTTGGCAAACACTGCACTGCCAGAACCGGTCATGCGTGGGCTTAATCCATAAGAGCCTAGCCATTGGAGGACTTGGTCAATTTCTGGGCACAACGCTTGAGCGACTGGTTGCAAATCGTTGCGGCCAAAACCGTAATGATTTGCAGCAAAGAGCGGCATTGTAGCAGTTTCTGTTGCGCGTTCTAGTTGCGGCGCGCGAAAAATTTTGGCCGTCTCCAATCCCGCATTGGGTTTGACCACTGCAAATTGAGCAGCGGGAAGTTCTATGGGTGTGATTTGTTCGCCAATGCCTTGCACCCAAGCATTTTGGCCACTCAGAAAAAAAGGCACATCGGCACCCAACTCCAAGCCCAAGGGCAACAGTCTAGACAGCGGCCAATGCAAACCCCACAAGCGGTTGAGGGCCAGCAAGGTGCTGGCTGCATCGGACGATCCGCCGCCCATGCCGGCTTGCGCAGGAATGTGTTTTTCAATCGCGATGTGCGCGCCGAGGTGGGTGCCGCTTGCGCGTTGAAGCGACTGCGCGGCACGCATGACCAAATCATCTGCAGGAAGTGAGACAGTCAGGTCTTGGCGTTGAATCTTGCCGTCCTCGCGTACATCAAAGTGCAAGGTGTCACACCAATCGATCAGCATGAAGACCGATTGCAACAAATGGTAGCCATCGTCACGCCTACCCGTGATGTGCAAAAAAAGGTTGAGCTTGGCTGGTGCGAAGACGTGGTGTAGCGAGCGCATGGTTTACAAGTCGAGTTTGATGCGCAGCGTCACTTCGGGAAGGGGGCTGATGCGGCGTGCGGTGATCGATCCTTGTGCGCTAGCAGATAAGTCGGCTAACCAGCCCGTGGCTTGGACATCGCGACCTTGCAGCCAACCAAAAATCGCTTCCACGGGCAGGGCTGCGCCTGTGGCTTGCTCGGTCAAATCGGCCAGCGATGTGAAGAATTGGTGCTTGCTGCCGTCGCTGAGTTGTACCCGCTGCGGCGTCCATTGCAGCGCCCCCAGGGTGGTGCCCAGTGGCGAATGCAAATCAAGCTCACCGTTTTGGGCGTCGCCTCGCAAAGAAAAGCTAGCGCTCATCAAAGAAGGGGTATGTCCTTGCACTTGCACGCTGATGCGACCCTGCCATTGCGCATGATTGTCATGCGCGCTGCGCAAGGGCTGGGTGATGTGGCTGGGCGTGGCACACCCAGCCAAGGAGGCGCCGATCAACATGGCGCCCATCTGCAGTGCAAGCCAACCAGCGCGCATGTTTTAGAGTGCAGGTTTGAGGCGTTGCAGAGTTTCCTGCAAGGTCTCGTTGGCGGGCGCTAGGTGGAGTCCTTCACGCCAAACTTGGATGGCTTCGTCTTGGCGCTGCATCATCCACAGCACCTCACCCAAGTGGGCTGCAATCTCAGCATCTGCTCGGTCCTTGTAGGCTTTTTGCAGGTAGTTCAGCGCTGCGCTCAGGTTGCCCAAACGGAACTCCACCCAGCCCAAGCTGTCGGTGATGAAGGGGTCATTTGGCGCAAAGGTCAGGGCTTTGATGATGAGTTGTTTGGCTTCAGGCAAACGCATGTTGCGGTCTGCCAGCGAAAAACCCAAGGCGTTGTAGGCGTTGTAGTAGCTGGGGTTTTGAGCGATGATTTGACGCAGCAGCTTTTCCATCACCTCGAGTTGGTTGAGCTTTTCGGCGAGCATGGCTTGCTCGTAAAGTAAATCTAGGTCGCCCGCGTTGCTGGCGGCCAGCAAATCAAATGCAGCTTGCCATTGGCGGTGCTCGCGCAACAGTTGCACTTCGGCCAGTAAACGGCTGCGCTGCTCGTCGGCGCTGTTGGCTGGAATTTGTTGAATCAACTCACGCGCCTGTCCCATCTTGCCTTCGCGTGCCAACAAGGCAGCGCGGCGCGTTTGTGCTTGATTGAGTCCGCGTGTGCTGGTGTCGGTAGGAGCTTGGGTGACGAGATTGACATAGCGAGCCAGAGAGGCTTCGGCTTCTTGGCCTTGACCCTGCTCAAATTGCAAAGAGCCCAGCACCAACCAAGCGTCGGCCAGCTTGGGGTCTTTGCGCGTGATGGCTTGCAGTTGTTCGGTGGCGTCCTTGTAGCGCTCTAGCTCAATCAAAATGCGCACATAGCTCATGGCCATTTCAGGGCTGTTTTGTTTGCGCAGGCCTTGTTCCACCAGGGGTTCGGTTTGCGGGATTTTTTTACCCATCAACTCCAAGGCGAGCAACAAAGGGCCTTGGGCTTTGATATCGGCGGCTTGGCCTTTTTTGACGGCTTCAATGGCACCGGCTATGTCGGCGCTGGCCAATCGCATGCGACCCAAACTGGTCCAAGCCACGGCGCTGGTGGCGTTGTTTTTGGCGAGGTAAGGCTCTAGCGCTTGCTGCACCACAGCGGTGGCGCGTTGTTTGTCGGTGACGCGGGCGTAATGACGGGGGATGAGGTTGATGGCGCTGTCGCGCTGGGATTCAGGCGCAAGTGAGATGTCTTTTTTAAGCGGCTCCAAGCTTTCGGCGACTTGGTTGACGGCCAACAAAATTTGCAACACTTGGTTGTTGGCCTTGCGGTCTTTTGGCCAGGCTTGTGACCAAGCACGCGCCGCCATCAAAGCGCCATCGCCCGAGCGAGCTTGGAGGGCGATTTCAACGGCGCGCTCATAAAGTCCAACATCGTTGGATTTTCTGGCTGCATCGAGTAAGAGCGAAAAGCCTGCAGCAGGCTCGCCATGGCGAAGGTTCATCTCGCCGAGCAAAATTTGATAAAGCAACTCGCCTGACATGGCTGAGTTTTCTACCTTGTCGGTTTCGCGGGCTTGGGCGTTGGCTGAGAAAGACACCGCGCAAGACGCAGCCGCGCTAAGCGCAATGCACAAGGCCCAGAGGCGTGCGGCGGACAAGGGAAATTTCATAACCGCATCATAATCGTTGACTAATTTTGTTTGCTCTCCATGCCCGAATTACCCGAAGTTGAAGTTACCCGTTTGAGCTTTGTCGACCGCATTGTTGGTGCCCGTGTGAAGGGGGTGCGTGTTGGCAAGCCGCTGCGCTGGCCCTTGGGTTGCGAGCCCTCGTCCTTGATTGGCCAACAGGTGCGGGACGTGCGGCGACGCGGTAAGTATTTGCTGGTTGATTTGGAACACGGTTTGCTGCTGTGGCATTTGGGTATGTCGGGTAGCCTGTCGTTCGGGGATGATCGCAGTCCCCCAAAAACCCATGACCATTTCGATTTAGATACCAGTCACGGCTTGCTGCGCCTCAACGACCCGCGTCGCTTTGGTGCTGTGGTGTTTGCGTCCAGCGAGCACAGTTCGCAGGCGGTGAAGTTGTTGGGTCACTTGGGGGTCGAGCCTTTGAACGGTTTTTTTGCGCTTGAGGCCTTTCACGCGGGGTTGCGCAAGCGTCAAACGTCCATCAAGCAAGTGCTGTTGGGCGGCGAGCTGGTGGTGGGTGTGGGCAATATTTATGCGTCTGAAGCCTTGTTTCTGGCGGGCATTCGCCCCACCACGCGGTCCGCACGCATCAGTCGCCCTCGCGCCGAGAAGCTGCGCCTAGCCGTGATAGATGTTTTGGCCCGCGCCGTGAAAAAAGGCGGCAGCACCTTGCGCGATTTCTCTGCTGCTGACGGCAAAACCGGCTACTTTCAACTCGAAGCCCATGTGTATGACCGCGCGGGCCAGCCCTGCCGCGACTGCGGCTCGGTGATTCGTCGCATTCAGCAGGGGCAGCGCTCCACCTATTTTTGCCCGGCTTGCCAAAAACCATGACAGCACATCAGAGCTTTGGCGACACCGTCGTGGCTTGGCAAAAAAAGCATGGCCGCCACGACCTGCCGTGGCAAAACACCCAAGACCCCTATGTTGTTTGGTTGTCTGAAATCATGTTGCAACAAACCCAGGTGACTACGGTGCGCGCCTACTTTGCGCGTTTCATGGCCCGCTTTCCAACGGTTGCTGATTTGGCCAGCGCGCATCAAGACGAGGTGATGGGCTTGTGGAGTGGCTTGGGTTACTACAGCCGAGCTCGCAACATGCATCGCGCTGCGCAAGACGTGGTGTCTTTGCACGGCGGCGTGTTTCCGCGCAGCGCTGACGCCTTGCAAACACTGCCAGGCATTGGCCGATCCACCGCAGCGGCAGTGGCCTCATTGTGCTTTGGCGAACCCATTGCGATCTTGGATGGCAACGTCAAACGGGTGCTGACGCGCTATTTGGGTTTCAAAGAAGACTTGGCTTTTGCTCAGGTGGAAAAAAAAGTGTGGGCCATGGCTCAAACCTTGCTGCCCCAGCACGATGTCAAACAGTCCATGCCGCCCTACACCCAAGGCCTGATGGATTTGGGTGCCACCGTGTGCACACCCAAAAAACCGCAGTGCGTTGTATGCCCCTTAGCCCAGACATGTGTGGCAAAACTTGAGGGCCAACCCGAAACCTACCCTGTGAAAACACGCAAACTCAAACGCACGTCTGAGCAACTGTGGTTGTTACAAGCCGTCACACGCGCAGGCGATGTGTGGCTGATGCAGCGTCCGCCAATTGGGGTCTGGGGCGGTTTGTACTGCCTGCCAGTGTTTCAAAGCTTTGACGCTCTGCTGGCGGCTTTACCCACCACTCACCATGCGCAATTGCAAGAGGGCGGCGTCATCAAGCATGTGCTCACGCACAAGGATTTACACCTCCATCCGGTCGCGCTGAATTTGCCTAGCCCAGAGCAACTCGGCACTTTGATGGGCGAAGGACGTTGGTCAACAAAGACCGACTGGCCCAGCTTGGGCTTGCCAGCACCCATCCGCAAGTTGCTCGAACGATGAACATTTCAGCGGGTTAGCGTGAAGCACACCCCGCCCGCCGCTGAGACAGGTTTTCACCGCCGCCTTAAGTTGCGATATCTAGCTCGCGATGGCGCTTGAGCGTGACCCACTCTGTGGCGAATTGCTTGGAGAGCAACTCCACCAAATACACCGAACGGTGTTGACCGCCCGTGCAACCAATGGCGACCGTCACATAGCTGCGGTGGTCTTGGTTGAGGTCGGGCAGCCAAGTGTTCATGAACCCGGTGATTTGGCTGGCCATCTTCGCCACTGCATCGTGTTCGGCCAACCAGTTGGCCACAGGCGCGTCACGGCCTGTGAGTGGCTTTAATGCAGGTTCGTAGTGGGGGTTGGGCAACATACGCACGTCAAACACATAGTCGGCGTGCACCGGAATGCCGCGCTTGAAAGCAAACGATTCAAACATCAAGGTCAGCTGCGAGGCAGGCGCCGAAATGAGTGATTTGATGTAGCTCTGCAACTTGCTGTTGCGCAACAAGCTGGTGTCGATGATGTGCGACTCTTCGCGCAGCTCTGACAGCAGTTCTCGCTCAAGCTCAATGGCTTGGACCAAGTCACGTTGTTGGTCTTGCACCAAGGCTTGTGGGTCTTGGCGAGACAGCGGATGGCGGCGCCGTGTTTCTGAGAATCGGTGCACCAAGATCTCGGTGGTGGCGTCTAGGAAAAGCATGCGCACATCCACATCCATGGTGCGCAGATACGCCAGTTGCGCTGGCACCAACGGCAGCGAGTTGGCACTGCGCACGTCCATGGCGATGGCCACTTGGCTGATGCTTTGCTGAAGCTCAAGCTGCACAAAAGGCAGCAACAACTCGGGCGGCAAGTTGTCTACGCAGTAGTAGCCTGCATCTTCTAAAGCGTGCAAGGCCACCGACTTTCCTGAGCCCGACATGCCAGTGATCAGCACCAGTTCTTGTTTCATGATTTGCCAGTCTTTGCAAAGGTTTGAAGCATTTCACGCGCGTGGGCGAGTGTCGTGGGCGACACTTTTTCGCCGCCTAACATGCGTGCAATTTCATTGGTCCGTGCCTCGGCGTTCAGCGTATTGACTTGACTCGAGGTGCCTTGCGTGTCGCTGTGTTTGATCACTAACAAGTGGTGGTCTGCACAGGCGGCGACTTGCGGCAAGTGGGTCACGGCCAACACTTGACGGTCCTGGCCCAGTTGCTTCATCAAGCGGCCCACGGTTTCGGCGACGGAGCCGCCCACGCCTGAGTCGACCTCGTCAAAGATGAGGGTTTGTGCCGTCCCCAACGCGCTGGTGGTCACGGCAATGGCCAAGGCAATGCGCGACAGTTCGCCTCCAGACGCCACCTTGCCCACCGGTCGCGGTGTGCTGCCGGGGTGGCCTGCCACCAAGAAGGTCGTGTTCTCTAGGCCGCTGGCTGATGCCTGCTCGGTTTTGTCGAGTTGCACCTCAAAGCGGCCGCCTTGCATGCCCAAGCCTTGCATGGCTTGGGTGATGGCTTTGGCCAACTTGGGCGCGGCTTGGGTGCGAGCCTGAGAGACTTTGCGGGCCTCGGTCTGGTAGGCCGCTGCAGCTTTGGTTTCAGTGGCGATCAACGCTTCAAGGTCGGTGGCTGCATCGAGCTGGGTCAGGCGGTCTTTCCACTCAAGGTACAGCGCAGGCAGCTCTTGAGGCGTGCGCTTGAAGCGACGTGCCAAGGACATCCACAGCGACATGCGCTCGTCTAGGGTTTGTAAGCGAGCAGGGTCGAGTTCTGCGTGGCCCAAATAAGCATTCAACGAGTGCGCCACGTCGCCTGCTTGAGCAAGGCTAGAGGCCAGCACATCCACCCAATCGGCGAAATCGGGCTCGACATCGGTTTGGTCCTGTAGCGCGTTTTGTGCTTTTGCCAACAGGCGCAACGCGCCGTTGTCATCGTCTTCTAACGCGTGGATAGCCGCTTGCGCAGCGTCCATCAAAGTTTGCGCGTTGGAGAGGCGGGTGTGTTGGCTATTGAGCTCGTCCCATTCGTCTTTTGCTGGGCCGAGTTTGTCGACTTCGGCGATTTGCCACAGCAAGCGTTCACGCTCTTCTTGTAGCGTCGCTTGTGAGGTGCGTGCTTCGTGCAGCGCTTGAGTGGCCTGACGCCATTGCGTCCAAGTTTGGGTCAGTGCATGCAGCGTCAAGCCTGCATAGGCGTCTAGCAAGCCGCGCACAGCCTCAGGCCGAGTCAGGCTTTGCCATGCATGTTGCCCGTGGATATCCAGCACCATGTCGCCCAAGGTGCGCAATTGAGTGGCAGTGGCAGGGCTGCCATTGATCCAAGCGCGGCTTTTGCCTTGTGCGTCCATGGTTCGTTTGAGCAGCAACTGTTCGTCTGTGGCAAGGTCGGCAAAACCTTCGTCGCTCAGCCATGCCAATATGTCAGGGTTGGTATCGAACTCGGCACAAATTTCGGCACGCGCTGCGCCTTCGCGCACCACGCTGCTGTCAGCCCGAGCGCCCAGCACCAATTGCAAGGCATCAATCAAAATGGATTTACCAGCCCCTGTCTCACCTGTGAGCACGGAAAAGCCGCTCGACAAATTGAGATCGAGCTCGCGCACGATGACAAAATCGCGCAACACGATATGCCGCAAACTCATGCCCCGCCCTCGTTCCAATGCAGTTTTTGACGCAAGGTGTCGTAATAACTCCAGCCGCGTGGGTGCAAAAAGGTGGCATGGTAGTTTGAGCGCTTGACGGTGATGCGGTCACCTATCAACAGTGAGGCCAGCGACTGCATGTCAAAGTTGGCACTGGCGTCACGACCTGCCACGAGGTCAATCGTCACCTCGCCGGTGTCAGCCAGCACGATGGGACGGTTGGACAAGGTGTGAGGCGCAATCGGTGTCATCACCCAAGCAGGCAGCGACGGGTGCAGCAAAGGCCCGCCCACGGACAGCGAATAGGCGGTACAGCCTGTGGGCGTGGCGATGATCAAGCCGTCCGCACGTTGGTTGGCTACAAAGCGGCCATCAATGGCAACGCGCACTTCTAGCATGCCACTGGTCGCGCCACGGTTGACCACCACATCGTTCATGGCCAGGGCGTTGAACACGCAATGGCCATCGCGCCAAACCTTGGCACGCATCAAAGCGCGGTGGTCTTCCTCGTAAGCGCCGCCAAGCATGGCGGTGAGCGTGTGCTTGACCTCGCTCAGGGGGATGTCGGTAATAAAACCCAAGCGACCTTGGTTGATGCCAATCAGCGGTACCTGATGCGGCGCTAGCTGGCGGGCATAGCCCAGCATGGTGCCGTCGCCACCGAGCACAATGGCCAAGTCACACGACTTGCCGATTTCTTCGGTGCTCATCACGGAATAGCCGCCTAAACCTATCCCTTGTGCCGTGTCTTGCTCTAGGATGACATCGCAGCCCAGCGTGTGCAACAACTGAGCGATGCCCTCTAAGGTTTGGCGAGATGATGGGTTGATGCTTGAGCCCGCGTTCAAGTGGTATTTACCGAGCAAGGCAATCTGGCGAAACTTGGATTTCATAGGCAAATTACATCACTAAAATTCGACAACAGGATGACCATGCTAGACGATCGCGCCAAGTTATTGCTCAAAGCGCTGGTAGAGCGCTACATCGCCGACGGGCAGCCCGTCGGCTCGCGCACGTTGTCGCGTGCCACGGGCATCGAGCTGTCGCCCGCCACCATCCGCAATGTGATGTCTGACTTGGAAGAATTGGGCCTGATTGCCAGCCCCCATACCTCGGCTGGGCGCATTCCCACAGCCCTCGGCTACCGCTTGTTTGTGGACACCATGTTGTCGGCTGATCGCAGTCAGTTTCAGATGGCCACCTTGGCTCCGGATCAGCCGCAAAAGGTGATTGCCAATGCGGCACTTTTGCTGTCGGACTTGTCTCATTTTGTAGGGGTGGTGATTGCGCCCAAGCGCAGCTCGGTGTTTCGCCACATTGAATTTTTGCGTTTATCTGACCGTCGCTTGTTGGTCATCATCGTCTCGCCCGAGGGGGATGTGCAAAACCGCGTTCTGTTCACTGAGGCAGACTACACCGCCGCGCAATTGGTGGAGGCCTCCAATTACTTGAACCACCACTTTGCAGGCATGGCCATTGAGCAAGTGCGGGAAAAGCTGCTCGCCGAGGTGGAATCTTTGCGTGGCGAAATCGCCACACTCATGCAAGCGGCTGTGCAGGTGAGCACCGAGGCGTTGACGCAAGTGCAAGACGACGTGGTGATCAGCGGCGAGCGCAATTTGTTGTCGGTGAGCGATTTTTCTAGCGACATGGGCAATCTGCGCCGCGCCTTTGATTTGTTTGAGCAAAAAGCCCAGTTGGTGCGTTTGCTCGACAGCTCAGCGCAGGCACAAGGCGTGCGTATCTACATTGGTGGTGAAAGCAAAATTGTGCCCATGGAAGAGCTCTCGGTGGTCAGCGCGCCTTATGCGGTGGATGGCTTGGTGGTGGGCACGCTGGGCGTGATCGGCCCTACGCGCATGGCTTATGACCGCATGATTCAAATTGTGGACATCACGTCCAAACTGGTGAGTAACGCCCTCAGTCACAAGTGATGGGTTTACGGTTTGGGTAGTCGCACGCCAAACAAAATCCCGCAAGTCACCAGTGCCAACCCAGCCATCAGGTTGAGGCTCATGGGTTCATTCAAAAACACCACGGCCCCAAAGGCGGAAAGTCCCGGCACCAAAGCGGTGATCATGGTGGAGCGAACGGGGCCGTAATGGCGAATCATGATGTTGAAGGTGATGCCCGAAATCACCACTGAGCCCACACCTTGGTAAATGGCTTGGAACAACATTTCGCTGACTGGCGCTGTGCCAAGGTGCGTAGGCACCCAGCTGGCATAAGCCGCCAAGGCATATAAAGGTACAAAAGTCACACAAGAAAACGCGGTGATGGCAATGGTGGCCCGCACGGGATCCAGCGCGTGGCGACGCACCAGCACGCTGTAGCAGGCCCAGCAAAAAGAGGCGCACATGAACAACACATCGCCTCTCCAAACCTCACCGCCATCGAACGCTTTGAGCAGGCTAGTACCCCCCACCAAGATGTCACCCAGCACAATGCAGGCCAGGCCGATGGCGCGTGTTCGGGTGATGGGGTCATGCAACAACACCAAAGCCAGCAGGGATGTCCACAACGGCAAGCTGCCTGGCATCAGCACCGACGCGTGTGCGGCAGGCGCAAAGAAAAATCCAGAATAGGCGAATATGGCGTACAGCATGCTGCCAAACACCCCCGCCAAAGCGGTGATGCGCAAGGGCAGTGGGGACAAGCCCATCAAAGAACCAATAGGCGCATCACTCGTGTTGCCCTGTTGGCGTTGCGTCCGCATGAGCCACCAGCCCCAAGGCAGCAACACGCACCCCGCGCCAACGATGCGCAGAAAACCAATATCGAGGGGAAGCAAATTGTGTGAGGCCGACGCGCGGGCCACCACAATGAAGGATGACCAAATCAGCACCGTGACCAAGGCCGCGCCAAGCCCGAGGGCTTTGGGAGAGAGTTTCATGCAAGGGATGATAAATCCCTTGCGGTCGTCAAACGCTAAGGGCTTAGAAGTTAAAGCCCACCAACACCGCAGCAGAGCTTTGCTTGAACTTGTCGCCACCTAAGCCTGCATTCACGCTGTCAGTGGCGCGCTGTGTCCACTCGGCTTGGATGAAATTTTGGCCGTAGACATAGTGCTTGATGCCAATGCCGTAGCTGCTACCACTCAATTTACGCGTGCCTACGCTGCTTTGGTAGGTGCTGGCGTAGGTGCCCAACTTGGCGTAGAGCAATGAGTTGCTGAGCAACAAAACGCCTGGCTCTATCGTGATTTCGGTAGGAGAGTTTTTTGCCAACACTTCACCTGCCACCACTTTTGAGTTTTTCAAATCAAAGGTGGCGCTCACCCCCAATTTGGCAGGGTATGCCAAAGCAAAGGTGTAGTTCACTTTGGCCAAGCCCACATTGGTGTTGGCTTTGGTTGTGTTGGCTGCCGAAACGGCTTTGGTCGCATTTTGCGAAGCGCCCATGCTGAAATTTGCGCCTTCAAAATAGGCGTAAGTAGGCTTGACAGGTTGCGCCAAGCTGATTTGAGCCAAAGAAGCCAGAGCGGCAAGGGTGAGAATTTTTTTCATAAAACACCATTCGTGAAAGAAGCTTGTGTAAAGAGGTATCGACGCAGGGCCATCAAACTTGATCAAGGAGCCCAAATTTCTGAGCTGGTCAATGTTGTGCACGCACCCGATGGCACCGTGCAGTAACTTCCCAAAGTAAGCACCTTGCCATTGCTGAGCATCAGGCTGGTGTTCATGGCGCGCCCCACTGTCAGGGTTCTTTGCGGGCTGCTAGACCAGGTGTTGGATGCTGCCTCGTAGTAGTCCATGCTGGTCAAAGAGGTGGTTCCGTTGTAGCCACCAATCACCACCACATCACCATTGCGAAGCGCGGTGCTGGTGTGGTAGGCCCGCGGTGAGCTCATGCTGTAGGCCGTAGCCCACGTGCGGGTGCTTGGGGTGTAGATTTCTGCTGTGCGCGAGTCCAAGCTAAAGCCGCCGGTCACCAAGACCTTGCCCGAAGCCAACAACACTGCCGAGTGGTTGTAGCGCGCTTGGGCCAAACTGCCCGTGGTCAAAGGCGAGGCGGCCAAATGCGCCCAGGTGAAGGTGGCTCCGTCATAGGTCAAGGTTCTGGCCAAAGCGCCGTTGCCAATGCTGTTGCCGACAAACAAAACATCCCCATTGCTCAGCAGCGTGGCCGTGTGGCCTTGGCGCTCTTCTGGCAGCAAAGGTCCTGCGAAAAATGTGCCTGTTGACGGGTTGTACACCTCTGTGTACTTTGCATCAGCTGTACCCAGCGGGCCGACGGTGCCTCCTGCAATCAACACCTTGCCATCGCTCAACAAAGTGGCTGTGTGGTAGCGGTGCGTAAAAGCCATGGGGCCGATGGTGTTGGTCCACACGCCGGTGCTTGGGTCGAAGGTTTCAGCGGTTGACAAAGAATTGGTGCCGTCGTTGCCACCAGTCACCAAGATTTTTCCGTTGTTCAACACCGTTGCTGTGTGGCCCCGACGCGCTGTTTTCATCTCGCCCGTCGCACGCCATGTGTTGGTGATTGGGTCGTACAGCTCGCAGGTTTTGAGCACGGTGGTTCCATTGCTTGTGCCGCCAGCCACCAATATGAGCGGGCTGCTGGGGAGTTGCACCATGGTGTGGTCGCTGCGTCCTGCCGCCAAAGCGCCGCCAGTGGTGAAGTTGCCAGGGCTGGTGGTGACATCGACGATGACAGCTTTCTCCACCACCGCCACCACATTGGGAATCACGCGCTCGTCGCGGTACTCAAGACGCAGGGTGTAAGTGGTATTGGTGGTGGGTGAGAGTGTTTCCGATTTGGCTGAGTTCACGGCAATACTTTGCGTGCCGTAATTGATGACGCTGCTGATGATGGTGCCGGCTGTCCACGAAAAAGTGGGCGTGAGCGTGACCGTGTTGCCCAAGGTGATCAAGTTACTGCTGGCGACCAAATCAAAGGTGGGCACCAAGCTTTCTGTGGCCTTGATCGTGACTGTTTGTGTGGTGTTGACGGTTAATGTCTGTGGACGAACCGTCGATGGATCTTGGTAGCCCACAGTCAGGGTGTAGACCGTTGTTTGTGTGGGGTTGACTTGAATGGGCACATTTGAAGTGGCCGCAACGATTTGCGTTTGTCCCTGCGCATCCTTCCAGCTCAGCACCCCTGTGCCGTAATTGAAGCTAGGCAAAAGGAGGGCCGCATTGCCAGAATAAATGGCATCCACCGATCCAGATCGTGCCAATGAAATGGTGGGTGCTGCGCCTGTGGACGACGATTCACCCCCGCCACCACCCCCGCCACCACAAGCGACAAGCAAGCAAAGGCTTCCCGCCATGACCCAAAGGCGTGGCCAGCGAATGATGTTGCTCGACAAGGAGCTGAAGATTTCGAAGGTCATGGGCGTGATTCACAAAATGACTGGATGCTGACATCAGCGTCCTACCCAAATGTTTCGACCTCACCAAGCAATACTTGAATGCCGTCTTGTTGCGCCCAATTACAATCAGGAGGCAAAGTACAATTTGTTTTTCGGGCCTATAGCTCAGTTGGTTAGAGCAGAGGACTTAAAGCGCAGGTGACCTAAAACACAAACATGTCATGGTCATTTGCCGTTGGGTTGCATGCGGGCAAGTTCACTCTGCTGGCATGTAGAACTACTCAAATTCGGGGAAGCCTGTGCTGCTTGCAGCGTGGTAATCCCGAGCCAAGCCTAGTCGCCGTATTAGGAAGGTGTAGAGACTGTACGGGTAGGTCGTAAAGACAAGAGACAGTCCAGACTACAAACTGGAAACAGGCAGCGAAAGCTGTAGTAGTAAGCATAATCCTTTGGTCCCAGGTTCAAGTCCTGGTGGGCCCACCAGTCGAGAAAAAGCCACTGATTTCGGTCAGTGGCTTTTATCTTTGGCTCGATTTTGGCTGGAATCAATCAGTTTTTTTGGCAGCCAGTTCAGCCAAGATCTCTGCCGTATGTTCGCCGCACAAGGCACCCAGAGTCGGAGATCGGGCCGGTGTTCTCGAAAGCCTTGGTGCTGGCGCAGGTTGGCGCTGGCCGTTCACCTCCACAAACAATCCTCGGGCTAAATTATGTGGATGTTGGCTGGCTTCTTCTAGCGTTAAAACCGCCCCAAAACAGGCATCGCTACCTTCGAGCAGTGTTTGCCATTGGGCGCGTGTACGAGTTTTGATTTTTGCCGCCACCCTTTCTTTGAGTGCGGGCCAGTTGCTACAAACATACTGATCTGCTGGGGAGACGTCATCGAGGTCAAGACGTTTGAGTAATTCGGCATAAAACTGCGGCTCAATCGCGCCCAGCGTGATGTAACAACCGTCTGCACACTCAAAAACCTCGTAAAAAGGTGAGCTGTTTGCAAACAAGTTTTGCTCAGGCTTGTCGAGCCAAAAACCGTTTCCACGCATCTGGTGAATTAGCCCGCTCATCGCAGTGACACCATCGATCATGGCGGCATCAACCACTTGGCCTTGAGCTGACTTTTGGGCCTCAAATAATGCACAAACCAAACCAAACACAAGAAACATAGCGCCCCCTGCCATGTCTCCAACCACCGTCGGCGGTATTGCCGGCGCTTGGCCAGCTCGACAAGACGTGGACAGTACGCCCGACAGGGCGACATAGTTGATGTCATGTCCAGCAGCATGTGCCAAAGGGCCTGTTTGACCCCAGCCCGTCACACGGCCATAGACCAGTCTGGGGTTGCGCGCGGCAACTTCTTCGGGGCCAAAACCAAGACGTTCCATGACACCTGGTCTAAACCCCTCGATCAAAGCATCGGCTGATTCGATCAGGGCCCAAGCCTGTGCGCGACCTGCCTCACACTTGAGATCAAGCGCCACAGATCGCTTCCCACGGTTCATGGGTGCTCGGGGGTAGAGCGACGCTCTTTGCTGATCGGCAGCGCGGTCCAACACAATCACGTCAGCACCCATGTCTGCGAGCATCATGCCTGCAAAGGGACCAGGACCAATCCCTGAAAATTCAATAATCCTCAGTCCCTGCAGCGGGCCTGCGGACGCCTTGTTTGAAGAGCTCGGTTCCATTTGTATTTGCCTGCAGAAAAATTGGGTTGTTCAGTCAATGGGCTGGGCAATATCATGACACTTTGTCCAAAAAAATAACCCCTCTATTTGAAGTATGCCGCTCAGGTATTGCTCTGGCAAACTGATGTGAAGAAAAGATTCGGCGGGAGATTCAAAATGTTCAGATTAGATGGAAAAGTGGTTTTGATCAGCGGTGCTGGGCGGGGCATGGGGTGGGGTATCGCGCAAACCTTGGCTCGCCAGGGTGCAAAAGTGATCATCAATGATTTTTATGCTGAGCGTGCTGAGCAAGCTGCACGATCTTTGAATGATTCTGGTTTTCAAGGCTACTTTGCCACAGCAGATATGACGAATAGAGAAGCGATTTTTTCTATGGTCAGTCAAATACTTTCGCAGCATGTTGCGATTGATGTATTTGTTCACAATGCGGGCATACCAGCTCAAGGCTGGAAATACTCACAGTTTCTTGACTCTGCACCTGCCGAATGGGATGCTTGGTTGCAACTCAACTTGCATGGGCTCATGCATGCTTGTCAAGCCATCTTGCCGCAAATGATCGAGCGAAGTTGGGGCCGAATTGTGGTCATCAACTCAGATGCCTCTCGAACCGCGACAGGCATGGGGCTTTGCGCATATGGCGCGGCCAAGGCGGCGGCCATTGGCTTTATTCGTAATTTATCTGGGGAGGTTGGCAGACACGGTGTCACAGCCAACGCTTTGTCATTGGGGACCATGAACAACTGGGAAGGTTCAGAACAAATCGCGCGCAAGACCGCCTCTGTTCGACGCGCAGGCTCCCCGCAAGATGTAGGTGCTGCAGTCACTTACTTGGCCTCGGCAGAAGCAGAATGGGTCAACGGGCAAGTGCTTGCGGTCAATGGTGGCAGTCTGGTTTGCTGAAGTCATGACGTCCAAAACCCCGCCCGATAAAGCCTTGTTGATGGATCGGCATGCCTATCAAATATCGCATTTGATTGCTAGCTTTACCGTCCCAATGATGAGAAAGCTTTATCACCAATTTGACGGTGACATGGTTCAAATGATCATCTTGGGAGAGATTTCGCTGCACAACGTTTCTGAATTTTTTCGTAAAGGTGGACAGCATGTGCACGAAAAATTGCTTGACGACATGGCTAGACGCGGTCATTTGATGAACTCATGCAACGTCTTTTCCATCAGTGAAGCCACGGGCATACCTCGTGAAACGGTGCGGCGCAAGGTGGGTCAATTGCTCAAAAAAGGTCTTCTTTACAGGGACGAACACAAAAGGCTGATGGTGCGCTCGGGAGTGAGTGCTGGGTTTGCCAAGCGCAATGCTGAAACGACCGAAGAGATTTTGGCGCTCGCCGCCAAACTGCAATCCTTGCTCAATACGGCCAACTCTCAAGACGATTGAATTGCCCAAAATGGGTAATACCTTGCGCAAATCGCGGTCACTTGGGCAAGACTAAGCAGCTAGCAATGATGAAGTCTCATTCACCGACTGGTGGTTGAGTGACTGAGTCAACCTGTTGATCTCACACAATTGGAAAGTCAAGATGCATACGTTTGTATACGATCACGTGCGTACCCCAAGGGGTAAAGGTAAAGCCGATGGGAGTCTGCATGAAGTGACGCCGGTTTGGTTGGCCAGCCGGCCTTTGGTGGCATTGCGCGAACGCAATCGGCTGGACACAGCGGCCATCGATGATGTCGTCATGGGTTGCGTTGTGCCGGTGGGTGAGCAGGGCGGCAACATTGCACGCATGGCCGTGTTGCAGGCTGACTTTGATCAAAAAGTACCCGCCCTTCAAATTAACCGTTACTGCGGGTCTGGGCTGGAGGCTGTGGCCTTTGCCGCAGCCAAGGTCATGGCAGGCCAGGCCGATTTGGCGGTCGGTGGGGGCATCGAGATGATGTCTCGTGTTCAGATGGGTGCCGATGGCGGGGCTTGGGCACAAGACCCACAAGTGGCCTTCAAAACTTATTTTGTGATGCAAGGCATTTCTGCCGATTTGCTCGGCTCATTACGTGGTCACAGTCGCAGCGATGTTGACGCCTATTCGGTTGAGAGCCATCGCCGTGCACATCAAGCTTGGACAGAGGGTCGATTTGATCGATCTGTCATTCCTGTGCAGGACTTCCTAGGCCTGACCCTGCTGTCGCGAGACGAGACTATTCGCCCAGAAACAAGTGAGGAAAGCCTAGCAGCACTCAAACCCGCTTTCACTGAAATGGGTGAAAAGTATGGCTACAACAGTGTGGCAATGCAACGCTACCCACAGGTCGAAAAGATCCAGCACATCCATCATGCCGGCAACAGTTCGGGCATCGTGGACGGTGCCGCTGCTGTGTTGGTCGGTAATGCGGCAGCAGGCGTGCGTTTGGGGTTGAAGCCTCGCGCCCGCATCGTATCTTTCGCGGCAGTTGGTTCGGAGCCAACTTTGATGCTCGATGGTCCTGGTCCAGCTGCGCGCAAAGCTTTGGCAATTGCTGGTATGCAGCCTTCAGACATTGATCTTTGGGAGCTGAACGAAGCTTTTGCATCCGTGGTGCTGAGCATGATGGAGGAGCTTTCAATTCCCCATGACCGAATCAATGTGAACGGAGGAGCCATTGCCATGGGTCACCCTTTGGGTGCAACAGGCGCCATGATTTTGGGGACTGTGTTGGATGAGCTTGAACGCACAGATAAGCAAACTGCACTGGTGTCCGTGTGTGTGGCGGCCGGCATGGGTTCGGCCATGATCATTGAGCGCGTTTGAGCGCGACTGAAGCAACGCGAAAGAGAACAACATGCAAGACATCATTCGTTACAACGTAGATTCGGACGGCATCGCCACCCTGACCATGGACTACCCGGGCAAGACGATGAACGTCATCGACGCAGATTTCATGCGCAGCCTATCCATTGGAATTGACCGCGTGGTCGCCGATCCAGCTGTCAAAGGCGCCATTTTGACCTCTGCCAAAGACAGCTTCGTCGCTGGTGCCGACCTGCTTGCCATGGAGGCAAACCTAGACAGCATGGTGAGTGACTCGATCGAGGTTTTGGTGGAAAAATGCGCCTCCTTGTCGAAGCTGGTGCGTCGAATGGAAACATGTGGCAAACCATTTGCAGCTGCCATCAATGGGGTCGCGATGGGGGGCGGGTTTGAGCTTTGTCTGGCATGTCATTACCGTGTCGCATCGGACACCCCCACTTTGGTCTTGGGTTTGCCCGAAGTCCAAATAGGTTTGCTACCCGCTGCGGGTGGCACGCAACGCTTGGTTCGCCTGATCGGTATTTTGGCTGCCACGCCTTATTTGCTGGAGGGTCGACATGTCAGCGCTGCCAAAGCCAAAGAAGTCGGCATGATTGACGCGGTGGTAGCCCCCACTGAATTGCTTGATGCCGCTAAAAAATGGCTATTGGAGATGCCAATTGCCACGCAGCCATGGGACGTGAAAGGCTTCAAAATTCCAGGCGGGGGACCTTTGGATGCGCGGGTCACCCCCAGCTTTGTGGTGGGTAACACATTGCTACAGGCCGCCACGCATCACAACTTGCCCGCACCGCTCGCCATTCAGAGTTGCGTGTTCGAGGGCGCCCAACTGCCCATGGACAAAGCGCTTCGAATTGAAAGCAAGTACATGGCCTCGTTGACCCGTGGCACCGTTTCGCGTGCCATGGTGCGTACCTTATTTGTGAACAAGTCCAAGGCTGAAAAAGGCATGCACCGTCCCGCTGGTTTTGCCGCGTTCAAATGTCGAAAATTAGGCATGATTGGTGCAGGCATGATGGGCGGGGGCATCGCTTTGGTCGCCGCACAGCGAGGCATTGAAGTTGTGTTGATTGACCGTGATCAAACGTCAGCTGAGCGGGGCAAGGGCTATGCCGAAAAGGTGCTCAAGCGTTTGATCGAAAAAGGTCAATCCACACAGGCAAAGGCCGACGCTATCTTGACCCTCATCACACCAACCACAGACTATGAGTTGTTGCGCGATGCCGACATGGTGGTGGAAGCCGTGTTTGAAGACCGATCCATCAAGGCAGAGGTCGTCAAACGGCTGGACGCTGTTTTGTCTGAGCAATGCGTGCTCGCTACCAACACCTCGGCCTTGCCCATCAGTTTGTTAGCCAAAGCGACGCAAAGACCTGAGCGATTCATCGGTTTGCACTTTTTTTCGCCCGCTGACCGGATGCCGCTGGTTGAGGTCATTCGAGGCAAGCAGACGTCAGATGCCACCTTGGCACAGGCGCTGGATTTTATTGCGCAGCTTAAAAAAACCCCTATCGTGGTCAACGACAGCCGCGGCTTCTTTACCAGTCGTTTCATTGGTGCATTTGTCGATGACTCGATTGGCATGTTGGCAGAGGGCATCGCACCCGCGTTGATAGAAAACTGTGCCCGTCATGCTGGCATGCCGGTCGGACCTCTTGCCATCACAGATGAACTCTCGATCGAGTTGTCGGTGCACGCGGGTGAGGCCCAGGCGCGTGAGTTTCCTGATACCTACAAACCTGGCCGCTCAGTACCCGTGCTTAAACAGTTGTTTGAGCAAGGCCGGTTGGGCAAGAAAATGGGCAAAGGCTTTTATGACTACGATGCCACTGGAAAGCGCTTGTGGTCAGGTCTATCTGGCTTGTATCCCTTGTGTGCACAACAACCTGACCCACACGTCTTGCGCCAGCGTATCTTGTATGTGCAAGCCATTGAGGCAGCGAGAGCCATGGAGGAGGGGGTGTTGCTGGCCCCTGCGGATGGCGATGTCGGTGCTGTTTTGGGAGTAGGTTTCCCAGCCTACACGGGTGGCCCGTTTTGTTTTATGGATGGGATTGGCATAGCGGCCTTTGTTGCAGGGGCAGACCGCTTGGCAGATCTGTTTGGGGAGCACCTGCGTGTACCAAACTTGTTGCGCGACATGGCCGCCAAAGGTGAAACTTTTTATGGTCACACTGCCCGCAAAATGACTGCATAAGCCCGTTAGAAAGCACTGCCATGAACTTTGATTTTTCAGACGATCAAAACCTGCTTCGCAACGAAGTTCGCAAATACCTCATCAAAGAGTCCCCGGTCTCGGTTGCACGCTGTGTCATCGACGAAGGCGCTACCCATGCTGCAGACGTATGGCAGGGATTGAGTGGCCTGGGTGTGACGACGTTGATGTTGCCAGACTCGTGCGGCGGCATTGGTTTGGGTGCCATGGAGTTATGTGTCGTGGCCGAAGAAGTCGGTCGTCAATTGGCTGCTGTGCCGCTGTCGTCTACGCTTTACTTTGCCAGCCAAGCCATCTTGCTTGGGGCCTCTGAAGCTCAGCAGCAACGCTGGCTACCACGTGTTGCTCAAGGCGCAATCGCCACTTTGTTTGCACCGCACGATCAAGAGCATGACGAGACCCCACTGCCAGTTTTCGATGGCGAGCTTTTGACGGGCACTGCACCACTGGTTTTGGATGGCGGTTGTGCTGCTTTTGCCGTGGTGTTGGCGCGTAACTTGCAGGGGCAGCCTTGCCTGGTGCTGGTCGAGTTGACGAATCAGGTACGCCGTAGACCCTTGAAAACCATAGATCCGGCCAAACCCTGTTGTGCCCTCGATTTTTTGTCCGCTCATGCCCAAGCGTTGGATGCTGTGGCGCCTGGTGCGGCCACCATGAACCTGCTCAGCCGCGTTCGTCACCGGGCGGCTATCTTGTTGGCCTTCGAGCAATTGGGAGGCGCAGACGCAGCGCTTGAAATGGCAGTGGCTTACGCACGAGAGCGCAAAGCTTTTGGTCGAACCATTGGCTCTTATCAAGGCATCAAGCACAAGCTGGCTGACATCTACACCCAAAACCAATTGGCACGTGCTCATTGTTATTACGGGGCTTGGGCCTTGACTGCCGATGCGGCCAGCTCAGGCGGCGCTCCCGAGCTCGCGCTTGCTGCCGCCAGCGCGCGCGTAGCTGCCACTGAGGCTTATAGTTTGGCCGCACAAGAAAATATTCAGGTGCATGGTGGCATGGGGTACACCTGGGAGTTGGACTGTCACCTGCACTACCGTCGAGCACGCCAGTTGGCCGTGCTGTTGGGCAACGTACACGTGTGGCGCGAGACAGTCGCTTCAGAGCTCGAGACGAAGTTGGACACCCCCAGCCTGCCCGTCCAACGGGGGCCTGTGGTGCCGGGATCCATGGACTTTGATGACTCGCCCGAGGAATCATCTTTCCGTCAAGAGTGCCGCACATGGCTTGATGCCAATGCCACGTTGAAGGCGCGAAACGATGATTTTTTTGGTCCCGATCTCAGCCCGACTGAACGAATGCAAGCCGCAAGGGATTGGCAAGCTTGCAAGGCTGCTGCAGGTTTTGGGGCCATCACTTGGCCCTCGGCGTTTGGGGGTAGGGGTGGCACGCCGATGCAAGAGTTAATTTGGCGGCAAGAAGAGGGGCGCTATAACGTACCCACCAGCTTCTTTAATGTCAGCTTGGGCATGGTCATCCCCTCGTTGATGGCGCACGCCAGCGACGCAGTGCGCTCAGCCCACATCGCCCCCGCACTCACGGGTCAGCACTTATGGTGCCAATTGCTGAGTGAGCCCGGTGCAGGCTCTGACCTAGGCATGGTTCGCACACGTGCCCAGCGGTGTAGCGATGGACGGCAGGGTTGGTTGTTAAATGGTCAAAAAGTCTGGACCTCGTTGGCTCAATTTGCTGAATATGGTTTGGTTTTAGCCCGCACTGATCCAGCACTTCCCAAATTTGATGGTTTGTCCACCTTCTTTATCCAAATCAGCAGCCCTGGTGTGACGGTGCGCCCGATTCGTCAAGCGGGTGGGGAGTCAGAGTTCAACGAGGTTTTTTTCGAAAACGTGTTTGTGCCCGATAGCCAGTTGGTCGGCCAAGTAGGAGGTGGCTGGAAGGTCACCCTGACGGGCCTGATGAGCGAACGTTTGTCTGTTGCCGGTGTCATGCCTGCAGAGCTTTGGCGCACCTTGGCTGAGTTGCTGAGAGAGGCTCGTTTTTTAGGTCAAAGCGCTTTGCGCGATGGTCGTATGCGTGGTTTCCTTGCGGATTTTTATTTAAATGCCCAGGCCCTTTGGTTGCTGCAATGCCGTGGTTTAACCGCGCTGAGTAAGGGTCGTCAACCTGGCCCTGAGATGAGTGGCGCCAAAAATGTGGCCGCACAAACGCTACAAAAGTTCAGTTATTTTGCGATGGATTTGTTGGGTGAACGCGGTGTTTTGGCAGCCAGCGAGTTGGGCGAACGCTTTGCATTGGTGGAGCGACTTTGGTTTGGATCTGCTGGAATGCGGATTGCAGGCGGCACGGACGAGATTGTGAAAAACAGCATTGGTGAGCGTGTATTGGGCCTAGCTCCCGAACCTCGCACCGACAAAGGCGTGCCCTTTCACGAGTTAGAGCGCTGAACCTGACGGCAAATGGACAAGGCACTCAAAGCGCCAATGCGGTGCGCATGCCTTGCTCAATGGCGCGCCTTGCATCGATCTCGGCTGCTGAATCAGCGCCACCGATCACACTGAAGGCGATGCCCATGGCTTGTAGCGGCGCCATCAGTTGCCGGTCAGACTCTTGACCGGCACAAACTACCACATGGTCAACAGCAAGGCAGCGCGGTTGATCCTCGACTTGCACATGCAGTCCTTGGTCATCCACACCCAAATACGTCACGCTGCCCAACAAATGCACCTCGCGTCTGTCCAAAAGCGCTCGTCTTATCCAACCTGTGGTGCGTGGCAGTCGGTGTCCCAATTTTCCGGGACTACGCTGCAACAACCAGACCTCTCGTCCCGACAAGGTCGGCGTGTTTTTTTTGGCGCATGCCGCCAGTCCTCCACGGCCTGACAAGCTGCGATCAATGCCCCATTCATTCAGATAAGCTTCCAGTGGATCTTCGTGGCTTGGGCGCAAAGGCCCGCTGAGTAGTTCAGCCACATCAAAACCAATGCCACCTGCTCCCACAATGGCCACCCGTTGCCCGACGCTATGGGGTTGTCGAATCGCGTCCGCGTAACTCATGACTTTGGGGTGTGTTAACCCCGCCATCTCGGGCTGTCGAGGCTTGACGCCAGTGGCAAGTACAACGTGGTCAAAGCCTCTGAGTTCTGCAGGAGAGATTCGCACACCCAGATGCAGTTTGATGCCTCTTTGCGCAATCAGACGCGCGTAATAACGCAGCGTCTCGCTAAACTCCTCCTTGCCTGGAATGCGACGTGCCAGTTCAAACTGTCCACCGATTTGATCTGCTGCATCAAACAGCGTGACCTCATGGCCTTGGGCTGCTGCTTCGGTGGCGCAGGCGAGGCCAGCAGGGCCAGCACCCACCACGGCTAGGCGAAGCGCTTGTTCGAAGCTGCTTGTTGGCCATTCTGTTTCGCGGCAAGCGCGGGGGTTTACCAAGCAACTCACAGCTTGCTGGGCAAAGACTTGGTCAAGGCAAGCTTGATTACAAGCAATGCAAGTGTTGATATCTTGTGCCCGCCCCTGTGCTGACTTTGTTACAAAGTCAGCATCGGCCAGAAAGGGTCGCGCCATTGACACCATATCTGCATCACCCCTAGCCAGAAGTGCCTCTGCCTCATCAGGCATGTTGATGCGGTTGCTGGCAATCACTGGCACCGTCACCACCTCGCGTAGGCGTCGTGTGGCCCAGCTGAAAGCGGCACGAGGCACCAAGCTTGCAATCGTGGGTATACGCGCTTCATGCCAACCGATGCCAGTATTGAGCAAAGAAACTCCAGCCGCTTGTAAAGCCTGGGCTAACGAGGCGGTCTCTTCCCAATTGCTGCCATGCGCAACAAAGTCCAGCAGTGAAATGCGAAAGATGATGACAAAGTCGGGGCCTACGGCCTCACGAACACGCTGCACAATGGCCAGCGCAAAGCGCTGACGCGCCTGAGCGCTGCCACCCCAGTGGTCGTTGCGTTGATTGGTTTGAGGTGCCAAAAACTGATTGATCAGATAGCCCTCAGAGCCCATGATTTCTACACCGTCATAGCCCGCTAAAAGGGCCAGTTGTGCGCAACGAACATAGTCCTCGATCAAGATCTCAATTTCTTCACAAGTCAGCGCATGCGAGAGATGCCGTGACAGTGGTGAGCGCAAGGCAGACGCAGAAACACCGCCACTGGCGTAGTCATAGCGACCCACATGCAGCATTTGTAAGGCGATGAGCCCCCCTGCATGGTGCACGGCAGCGGTGATTACTTGGTGTTGCAGAGCTTGGGCCTGAGTGTGTAAAGTAGAAAACTCTGCACGCTCTGTGAGCCCAAGTGCGCTTGGGTTGATACCAAATCCACCGGTGACGATCAGCGCCACGCCCCCTCGCGCTCGCTCAGCATAAAACGCAGCCAAACGCTCGAACCCTCCGGGCAGGTCTTCGAGTCCGGTGTGCATAGAGCCCATCAAGACTCGGTTTTTCAAACGCAGCGAACCAAGCTGAAGGGGGGCCATCAGGTTTGGATAAGCCAATATGGCCTCCATCATGTCTGGGTTTTGCAACTAGAAGACGCTTATATGTGGACTCAAGGCGCTTTGTTTGGTGGTTGGCGCGTCGCATCGTCGGGTCGAAGACTGCCACCTATTTGGCGCGGTGGGTACATTCTTAAGCTTATGAAGTGCTCGGTCAGCAAGTCTTGAATCTGACCCCCAATCCAGGCCTTGCGCAAAGCAAGTTTGTTCGACTCACGTCCGCCGCGCTGCTCATAGGGGTCCATGCGCAGGTTAAAGAAAGCAAAGCTCTGTTTAAGTGGATCAAAAAATCCATCACGCTCCTTGAGCAAACCTTTCCAAGGGCCAATGCGAACACCGACCAACTCACGTTCGTTGTAGTAGATAAAGCTGTTGCGCGCCGAGGGCTTTTTACCGCGCCAATGATCGATGTTGTCGACTCCGTCGATCAGGACCTGATGGCTTGCTTTCAGTTGGTCTGCCACTTTGGGGACGCCTGCAGCTGACGCTAGTGTGGTGAACAAGTCGTAATGTGTTTGGATACCGTTGGAGACAGAACCTGCTGGTATGGCCGCAGGCCAACGCGCCAACATCGGAACACGGTAGCCACCTTCCCACGTCGATGATTTTCCTCCACGAAATGGCGTTGTCCCACCGTCTGGCCAAGTGAAACCTTGCGGTCCGTTGTCTGAGGTGAACATCACGATGGTGTTTTTGGTCAAACCCAACTCGTCTAGCTTTTTCAGTATCAGGCCAACATGGTTATCCAGCTCAATCATGCCGCTGCCATAGATGTCCTCTTCAGAAGAATATGGCAAGGCCAGATAGCGTGACTCGGGCTTGAGATGTGTCCAAACATGCATGCGCGAGCTGTTGTGCCACAGAAAAAAAGGTGTCTTTGATTGAGCGGAAGATTCAATGAACTTGATTGACCGAGCTGTCACCTCGTCATCGATTGTTTCCATCCGCTTGACGGTCAAGGGTCCTTGATCTCGCGGGGTTTGCCCAGCGATGGCATGGATGACGCCGCGTGGCTTGTATTTCGTCAAAGCAGCTGTTGGATAGTCGCGTTGCTCTGGCTCTTCCTCTGCATTCAGGTGATATAAATTGCCAAAAAATTCATCAAATCCATGGTTGTGCGGCAGATGTGCATCACGGTCACCCAAATGACTCTTGCCGAAATGGGCAGTTCGGTATCCGCGCTCTTTGAGTAGCTCCGCCAAAGTAGGGTCACGCTTATCAAGACCGATGCTTGACCCTGGCAGTCCGACAGTTGTCAAGCCGGTTCGAATGGGCATCTGACCCGTTATGAACGCTGCACGCCCTGATGTGCAAGAGGGCTCTGCATAGTGATCAGTAAACAGCATGCCTTCTTTAGCCAGCCGATCTATATTGGGTGTCGGGACCATCATGCCGTGTGAGTAAATACCCACGTTGGAGGGGCCAATGTCGTCGGCCATGATCATCAAAATATTGGGCCTGTCCGCTGTCTGTGCAGACACCACACTGCTGGCTAGAAAAAGCAATGTGGCAATTTTTCGAAACCACTGGGCAATAGAAAAAGTCATGGGTATGGTTCTCCTTGATTAACTTGCTTGACAGGATATGGGGAAACTCTGACCTCCGTCACAAGTTTCGTTCCAAACTTCAAAACCCGTGACAAAGATTGCCCATTTTGGGTAATTAGGTGAGCGCATCCCTGTTGCCGCCAAGAGAATGTCAACCAGACATGAACCACCACGGCATCACGAAAGTGGCAGAGTTGTTAGACGTCACAATGAAAAAGAGGAGACATTCATGACAGTTTGCGCCTTGCCTGCTTCCCCCCATGCAGACCAGATAGCCGCACATTTGCAACTGCAGCGACAGGCGTTTCTCTCAGAAGGACCTGTGTCGGCCGCTGTGCGCAAGGACAGGTTGATTCGTTGCGTCGAATTACTCAAACACAACAGTGGCCGTATTTGTGAAGTGATCAGTGACGACTTTGGCGCCCGCCATCCAGTCAGCACACTCATGATGGATGTGCAAGCGCCTATTGCAGCCCTCAAATACGCCATCAAGCACGTGGATCAGTGGATGAAGCCCCAGCGACGCTCAGGGCTATTTCCTTTCAATCTTTTTGGTGCCCGTGCTGAGCTGCGTTACCAGCCTAAGGGTGTCGTGGGCATTGCTGGAACATGGAACGGTCCGTTGTTTATGGTGTTTGCCCCGTTGGCTGGCGTATTTGCTGCGGGCAACCGCGTCATGGCCAAGCCCTCCGACCTCTCGCCCCGTACATCGGAGTGGCTTGTCGAAGCTGTATCCCAGTACTTTGATCCATTGGAGTTTTCAGTGGTGACTGGCGGGCTGGATGTGGCTCAATCTTTTACCCGCCAAGCCTTTGACCATTTGGTTTTTACGGGCAGCACTGGGGTGGCTCGCCAAATCATGCGTGATGCCGCAGAGCATTTGGTACCCCTGACCTTGGAGTTGGGCGGCAAGTCGCCAACCATCGTTGGGCGCTCTGCTGATCTTGACCTGGTGGTTGAAAAAATAGCCATGGGCCGTGCGCAAAATGGGGGGCAAATTTGCGTCATGCCTGACACGGTGTATTTGCCGCGTGAGCGCGTAGAGGAATTTGTCAGCAAATTTCGTACGCTGTGGTTAGCCATGTTCCCCACGGTCAGCGGTAATCCCGACATCACCAGTGTGGTCAGCGACAGGCACTTACAGCGTTTGAACGCCAAGATTGAAGAGGCCCGATTAGCAGGCGCGCGCATCGAAACTTTAGGACAAGTGGACGCTTTGGCAACCGACCGACGCTGCCCCTTGCATTTGGTGATCAACCCTCCAGCGCAAACCAGCATTGCACGCGAGGAAATATTTGGTCCAGCAATGGTTGTCGTGACCTACGATGACATCCACGAAGTACTGGACAAGATCAACTCATATGAACGTCCGCTTGCGCTTTACTATTTTGGGCGTGATCGTCAAGAACAAGAGCATGTCTTGGGCAACACGTTGTCGGGAGGTGTTTGCGTCAACGATGTCATGCTGCATGTAGGGCTCAATGATGTTCCTTTTGGGGGCGTAGGAGCCTCGGGTATGGGTGTTTACAACGGGCCCGAAGGGTTTGCACAATTCAGTCACTTGCGTGGTGTCTATCACGCGGGTTGGTGGGATCCGCGTCGCAAACTTGGTCTGTTGCCGCCCTACAGCAACAAGCTGCTCCAGTTGTTGCAAAACACAGTCAAACGTTCCTGATGGCAACCCAGCCCGAAATCTTCAAAATGGATTGAGCAAGGCATGACACACAAGCAAATATTCGACTACATCGTTGTTGGGTCCGGTTCTGCGGGAGGGCAGTTGGCCGCCAGGCTGACCGAAAGCGGTCAGCATCAGGTCTTGTTGTTGGAGGGAGGCGCCAGCCACAAGCGCGACTTGATGGTCAGCATGCCCGCAGGTTGGGGGGCTTTGTCCTACAGTAAAAAACACTCATGGGGGCATATGACCGAGCCCGAGCGCTGGGCCGGTGGTCGCCGAATGATGATGCCGCGCGGAAAGATTTTGGGCGGTTCTTCATCGATCAACGGCATGATTTATATCCGTGGGCATCGCCATGATTATGCTGATTGGGTCTCTGCGGGCGCCGATGGTTGGGGCTGGAACAATTTGCTGCCTTACTTTGTTCGCACGGAAGACCAGCAACGTATTCGCAACAAATACCATGGCCAAGGCGGTCCTCTCCATGTCGCCGATTTGCCCTCGGTTCACCCCATCACGCAAGCCATGATTCTTGCTGCGCAACAAGCGGGACTGGAGCATGTCGACGATTTCAATGATGGGACTGCTCGCGGTGTCGGCACATTGCAGGTCAATGTGCGCGATGGCAAGCGTTCTTCTATTGCGGTCAATGCCATCGAGCCCGCCATGAAACGGGGAAATCTCAACATCATCACCCGCGCCATGGTGCTTCGCATCACCACAGAAAATGGTCATGCAACGGGGGTTGAATACCGCATTGGCGATGGGCCGCTTCAATGGGCCGCTGCCCGCTGCGAGGTCTTGCTTTGTGCTGGCGCCATTCATTCCCCGCAACTCCTGATGCTCTCGGGCATGGGGCCTGCCCAACACCTGCGCGATCAAGGCATTGCTGTTGTGGCCGACCTGCCTGGCGTAGGGGCAAACTTGCAAGACCATTGTTGTGTGCCCATGTCTTGGCGTTTGCGTCCTGGCATCTCCAGCATGAACGCAAGGTTTCAGGGTTTCGGACTGGTCAGCTCGGTATTGCGCTATCTGTTGACGCGTCAAGGACCGATGACCAGCCCGCCGGCTGAATTTGGTGGCTATCTCAAAACCGATCCAAGTTTGCCCTACAACGATGTTCAGGTCTTTGGCCTTCCTGTCACCGGCGACCCGGATGCACAAATCAACAAAGACCGCCCTCCAACGCCGGACAGCTTTGACGGCATCACCTTGGCGCCCTACCAAGTGCGGCCATTTTCGAGAGGATCTGTTCGTTTGCGCTTACCCGATGTGAATGTTCATCCTGTGATACGCATGAATTACTTGGACGATGAGCGCGATCGCCGCGCCCTGTTGTGGGCACTGCGCTTTTTACGCGACATGGCGACAAAGCCAGCCCTGGCCGAGTTGATTCAATCCGAGATTCGCCCCGGGTTTGAAGTACAAACCGATAGCCAATGGCTAGACTGGCTGGCGCCGCACTTGACAACGGGTTACCACCCAGTGGGAACTTGTCGCATGGGTCGTGTCGATGACGCCATGGCCGTTGTGACCCCCGATTTGAAAGTGCGTGGAATTCAAGGGCTTCGCGTGATCGACGCCTCCGTCATGCCCAATGTGATCTGCGGCAACACCAACGCCACTTCTGTGGTGATTGGCGACAAGGGTGCGGACTTGGTGTTGGGCCAAACTTTGCTCAATCCGATCGAAGACTAAGGTTGACGAGTTTGCGACACAGTGCCAATCAGATCAAGCGCTGCGACGCATCGGTCCTAGGTGCCAAGCCTGCGTTCGGGTTGGGTGCAGGCGCCTTGACGACCGTTTGAAAGGGTTAACCAATGAACCAAGCTGCTTTTGGATGGCGAAGTCACTACACGCTGTTGGTCTTGCTGTTTGTCTACACCATGAGCTTTATTGATCGACAGATCATGGGTATTTTGATTCAGCCAATCAAGGAGGAGTTTGGGGTCTCAGACACCGCCATGGGCGTGCTCAGTGGTTTGACGTTTGCTCTTTTTTACAGCGTATTGGCCATCCCTTTTGCTCGCTATGCAGACCGCGCCAATAGGCGCAATTTTGTGGCTTATTGCTGCATGGCTTGGAGTGCCATGACCGCCATCTGCGGTATGGCGACAGGCTATTGGAGTCTGGCTTTGGCACGTGTGGGTGTTGCTGTGGGGGAGGCAGGTGGCACCGCCCCATCGTTGTCCATGATTGCCGATCACTATCCTCCAGAGCGACGGGGACGTGCTTTGGGGGTGTATTGGTTAGGGCCGCAGCTGGGTATTTTGTTTGGTCTTACTTTAGGTGGCTGGATCGCCCAGCACCATGGTTGGCGCGCAGCATTTTTATGGATGGCAGTTCCAGGCGTTTTGGCGGCCATGTTGTTGCGCTACACCGCAGTTGAACCGCCAAGAGGCGCGTGGAATGAGGAGGTGGCGCCCGTCGGTGGGACGACCGAATCACTGGGGGAGATTGTGCGCAGCTTGTGGTCATCCAAGGTCTTTATGCGAATAGGTTTAGCTGGCCTGTGCATGGGATTTGCGGGTTATGCGATTGGCATTTGGACGCCCTCATTTTTGGTGCGTTCGCATGGCATGAGCTTGCAAGGCGCAGGTGCCGTGATGGGTTTGCTGGGGGGAGTCGCTGCCGCTTTGGGCGCTTTGTTGGGCGGATGGCTTTGCGACACTTTGGCCAAGCGGGACCCTCGTTGGCGCATTGGCGTGCCACTGTTGGGATGCTTGTTGTCTTTGCCGAGCGGGCTGGGCTTCTACCTCATGCCAGCTGGCGATGCATGGCATGTGGGTGACATGGCCATGCCAGCAGCAGTCGGTCTGTACTTGATCTTTGGGGTGACTTCGGTTTGGTGGATGGCCCCGGTTTATGCCGTGTTGTCCGAGTTGATTGCACCGCACCGCCGTGCCACGGGGTTGTCTATCTTTAGTTTGGGTCTGACCATGGTTGGCGGTGGGTTCGGGCCTTTGTGTGTGGGCTTGTTGAGTGACCAGCTCATTCCCCAATTTGGCAACGAAGCTTTGCGTATCTCCCTTGCTGTCGTGACTGGCAGTTGTTTTGCAATCGGAATTGGTGTTTTTGCTTGGGCAATGCACGCTTATGCGGATGAAAGGCGCGATAAGCGAGGGTAGGTCTACGCCAGTGCTGGTCCTGTGATCCCATCGTCTGACTGGACGATGCTCTTGCTTGCCCATCCTTCAAAATGCTGTGAATTGCTCAGCACCCATGCATGGCCCGAGCTACCGACCAGGATTAATCTCATGAACCAAGCCGCACACGGATGGCGAAGCCACTACACCTTGTTGTTGCTTCTTTTTGTCTACACCATGAGCTTTATTGATCGGCAGATCATGGGCATCTTGATGGAGCCGATCAAACAAGAGTTTCAAGTCTCGGACACGGCGATGGGTGCACTCAGTGGGCTGACCTTTGCCTTGTTTTACAGTGCCTTGGCCATTCCCTTTGGTCGTTTTGCAGACCGAACCAACCGACGCAACTTTGTGGCTTATTGCTGCGCAGCTTGGAGCGCTATGACGGCGGTTTGCGGGATGGCGGTGGGGTATTGGTCGCTGGCGCTGGCCCGCGTGGGGGTGGCTGTGGGTGAGGCAGGTGGAGGGCCACCTTCCATTTCAATGATTGCTGACCACTATCCGCCGCAACAGCGTGGTCGTGCGATGGGGGTTTACTTGTTAGGCCCCCAGCTTGGCATTCTTTTGGGACTAACCACAGGTGGCTGGATTGCGCAGCACTATGGCTGGCGTTCGGCTTTTTTGTGGATGGCTTTGCCGGGCTTGTTGGCCGCGTTTTTGTTGCGCTTTTCGGGTGTTGAACCGCGTCGAGGCCATTGGCAGAGCGACGCCACCCGAAGCGAACCCCCGCCAGTCGAGCCCATCGTTGGCATGGTGCGCGACCTTTGGTCTTCTGCCTCATTTGCCCGCATCACGCTGGGGGCCATTCTGATGGGTTTTGCGGGCTATGGCATTGGCATCTGGACGCCCGCCTATTTGGTGCGATCACATGGGATGTCCTTGCAAGGTGCTGGCATCGTGATGGGCTTGCTGGGCGGTTTTGCTGCGGCTTTGGGCTCGTTGTTCAGCGGCTGGTTGTGCGACCGGCTGGCCAAGCGAGATATTCGCTGGCGTTTGGGTGTGCCCGCGCTAGGCTGTTTGTTGGCCTTGCCCTTGGGCGTCGCTTTTTTTCTGATGCCTGCGGGGCAAAGTTGGCAAGTGGGCACATTTTTGATTCCACACGCCATAGGCTTTTATCTTCTTTTTGGGTTCACGGCCGTCTGGTGGGCGGCCCCTGTCTATGCGTCCATGTCTGATTTGATTGCACCGCACCGACGCGCCTCGGGGCTGGCTGTGTTTAATCTGGGGCTGATCATGTTTGGCGGCGGCATCGGCCCCGTCGCAATTGGTGTGTTGAGCGACGTGCTGACCCCGATGCTGGGCAATGAAGCGCTGCGCTGGTCCTTGGTTGCGAGCACAGGGCTTTGCTTTGCCATTGGGACGGGTTACTTTCTGTGGGCCATCAAGCCCTACAGCTTAGAGCAACCGTTAGCCGATCAGCGTGACCGATGAAGCTTGGCTGACACATGAAGACTGACCACTTGCCTGCGCCTACAAGGCCTGGGTACATCTTGGCCGTTCTCACCTTGTTGTCGGCACTGGCTTTTATGGATCGGCAAATCTTGTCGGTGGTGATTCAGCCCATCAAATTGGAATTTGGTTTATCCGACCTGCAAATCGGCTTGGTCACGGGGCTGGGCTTTGCCCTGACCTTTGGTGTCCTCGGCGTGCCTTTGGGGCGCTTGGCGGATCATCGCAATCGCCGCAGTCTGATTGCATTTTGTCGGGGCCTGGGGGGTGTTTTGGGTTTGCTGAGCGGGGCCTCGGTGGGTTTCTTGTCACTCATGTTCAGTCGGGCCGGCGGAGCCATCAGTGATGCGGGTGGCACGCCCGCTTCCATGTCTATGTTGGCCGATATTTATCCTGCGGCCCATCGGGCGCGCGCCATGAGCGTGTTGGGCGCAGGTGCGAGTTTTGGTGCTTTGCTAGCTTTGGTGCTGGGTTCATGGTTGGCGCAACACTACGGTTGGCGCGTGACCGTGGCTTCGATTGGCTGTGCCTCGCTGCTATTGGCATTCGTGTTGCGCTGGACCGTGCGTGAGCCCTCTCGCATGGGCGTCGAACCCTTGGGTCAGTCCGTCCCTGCGCCTCAGCCTGGGGCTGTTGCGGCAGTATGGGCTGAACCATTTACACGCTGGACGATTCTTGGGGCTGCGCTGGCCTTGCTGTCTGCTTATTCGTTTGGCACATGGAACATTGCCCTGATGGTGCGCCACCAGGGCATGTCTTTGCAACAAGCGGGTTGGATTTCTGGAGGCGCGGCCTTGATGTCGATGGCAGGCGGTTTGGTGGCAGGGGCTTTGGCCGATCGGCTGGTGCACCGCGACTTGCGTTGGCAAATGGGCGTGCCCATGACAGGTTTGGGCTTGGCACTGTTGACTGGCGTGTCCTATTTGTTGTTGCCCTCGGGCGTTTTGTGGCTTGCTGTCGTGTTGATGTTTGTGTTTTCTTTTTTTCTACCTTGGTGGGCGGCCCCAACCTATGCCGCTTTGAGCTTGGTTGTGCCAAGCCAGCGCCGCGCCACGGCGAACGCCATGGTGTTGTTGGCAGGTGCCATCGTGGGCAATGGCTTGGGCGCGATTTTGACGGGCTGGTTCAGTGATTTGCTGATTGACAGCGTGGGAGATGACAGCCTGCGATATGCCATGCTGGGGATGGTCACCATGCTGCTGCCAGCTGTGATGGCTTTTGGCTATGCCATGCGGGCCTATCCCAAGGCATACCACAAGGCCGCTCAAACCAGAGATGGATCATGAACCCACACGCTGAAAGGTCGACTCGACCCCATTCGAACCCCGTGCAATGGAAGATGATTTATTTGGCACGGCGTCATCCTGCATTGGCCGAGGCTGACTTTGCCCAAGCCTGGCGTGAGCATTCGGCACTCGGGCGGCAATGCCGCAATGTGCAAGACAAAGTGCTGGGCGTGACCCAGTGCACACGAATCACAACCGACCCTCCCAGCGGAGCCAGCACTGACTTTGATGGCGTCAACCTGTTGAAGCTACGTGATCTGGGTGTGGCTGCTGATATCTGGAACGACCCTGAAACCCTGGCCATCATGCGTCCGGATGAGCTGCGTGTGTTTGACCGATATGTGCGAGATTGCGCACTGGTTGCCCACGAAAGGGTGCTGTCCGACAGGCCTTTCGGTGACGCCGTGTGGGTGGGCTTCATGCGACGTCGCCCTGCCATGGCAGTGGCGGATTTTTTGGATGGCATGGCTTGCCATCTCAGCCCTTGGGCACCAGCAGGCCGAGTGGTCTTGAACGAAGTCATGCCCGAACGCCCTGCGGGTTACGACTTTGATGCCATTGTCGAATGGTGGTTCAAGGATGCCCAGACCTTGTCTGAGGCATCCAAGCCCACTGATTTTCGAACCCAACTCACTCAGTCGATGGGCCATTTGTGCGACATGCAGGCCTCTGTTTTGATGGCCACCCACGTCACGCACCGTCGACCTTGAGGGGACGTTTGGCAGGCCTCTGGCCGATTCAGCGGGACAGGCTGTGGCCCTGCGCGCGCACCAAATCAGCTTGGATGGTGCGTGCAGACCGTGCAAACAAAATCACGGCAGGCAGGTTCAGAACCAGCACGCAAACCATGGCCCAGCGCACGGACTCGCTGCCATATGAAGCGGCAAAATAATCACTCAGCACCCCCGCCAGTGCCGGCCCCACACCCACGCCCACCAAGTTGAGCAACACCACCAAAGTAGACATAGAGGTGCCCCGCATCCGCAGCTGAACCAGACTTTGCGTCAGGGCATAGGTGGGACCGTTCAGACCCGCTACCAAAGCCGCAAAAAGTGCCAGCGATGCGGCTGCCCCCATCACTGTGGGCATCAGCGCCACAGCTGCGCCGCTCGCGGCAATGACGGCCGCCGCCGCCGCCATCATGCGAGGCTGGTTGCGCATGTCGAGCAGGCCTTGGCGGTCGGACAACCAACCAAACAACAAGGTGCCCAGCGCACCAAAACCGCCCATGCAAAGTCCTGTAATGAGCCCGACATTCTCCAAGCTCTGGCCATGGCTTCGAACCAGCAAAGAGCCAATCCACGACATCATGGCTGACGAAGATGCGGTGACCAGCACAGATGCTGCCATGAGGTAGACCAGTGAGGACTGGCCGCGCATAAAGCGCAAGGTCTCGCCCAAGCTTGGGGTTGGCGCGTCGGTGGTGCTGACACCGTCGCTGGCGCCGCGTTTGGGTTCGCGCACCAGAAAAAGCAAAAGCAAGGCCAGCACTGCGCCGGGCACGGCCGCCAAATAAAACCCCATTCGCCATCCCAACTCACTCGCCACCAAGGCCCCCACCATGAAGCCCGAGGCCATGCCCAGTGGCACGCTGAGGAAGAAAACGGCCACCGCTGTGGCACGCCTTTGGCTGGGATAGAGGTCAGAAATCATGGACACCGAGCAGGGCTGCCCCCCCGCATCTGCAGCGCCAATGCCCACCCGAGTCAACACCAAAGCCATGAAGCTGTTGGCAGACCCCGCCAGCGCGACCAAGGCACTCCAAGCCGCCAATAAAGCGACCAATAAATTGCGTCGGTTGCCACGGTCAGCCAGCCACCCAAATGGAATCCCTGCCAGCGCAAAGGCCGCCGCATAGCTCAGTCCCGATAAGAAGCCTAGCTGTGCATCAGTCAGGCTAAATTCTTGTTTCAGGGGCTCCAAAATCACCACCATCAGCGCCCGATCAAAAAATTGCACTGTGGCTGCCAGGGTAAGCAACAGCAGCGCAACGCCGGGTGCCGATGCAAAGCCTGTGGCTGAGGTGTGAGATGCAGACTCCGCTGCGCGGGGGGGTGGTGTATCAGGGTTCATGGTGCGAAGCCTTTGATTCAGGAGGGTTGCGTCTCAACCGTATCCGTGCGAGCGGTGTAGGCCACCGCGCCACGCGGTACATAGATCCCTTCGCATTGCTCCAAATACTCATGCTTTTTGGCGCGCGGGTTGTAAAACTGTTTGTACCAAATTCGGACTTTCAAAAAAGGACCGTCACTGGGGATAAACAAACCATTCAAGCAAGGCCCTTTGTTCATCCAGACTTCGAAATCTTGCGCAAAAGCCAAACGACTCGACTCTTGGTATTGGCGTGCGGCCACCAAATCGGCGGTGGTTGTGACCGCACTGGCGCTCGGGGATTTAACAATCAGGGAGTGCCAGACTTTGATCGAGCCATCGTCAACGGGCGTATGCATGATCAGCAAAACCGTCTCGAACATGCCAGTCAGATAAGAAATCAAAACGCCTGGGCCGTGGTAGGTCGTGTCGGTATGCAACACAGCCCCCGAGCCATCGGCAGCGGTCAGGGTGCGGTGGCCACCGCATTGACGTTGCGTGGCAGTGTGTCCTTTGAACTCGTTTTCGTAGCGGTCCACAGTGGAGCCATGGATGGGCCCCAAATGGCCGTAGTCGCAAATGTTGTCGATGACTTCTTGCGGGTGTTGGTTCAATAGACCCAAGTGATCCCAATGGCCACGCACCCATGAGGCGTCATCCCATTGCGGCAAGCTCGGGTGCGCCCACTCGGGCTCGCCACCTTCGGGGTCATGCCACACCCAGACCGCACCCAGACTCTCTGTCACCGTCCAACTTTTGACGCAGGCGGCAGCCGGAATGGGGCCGCTGTGGTAGGGAATATCGTCACATTTGCCGTCAGGGCCAAATCGCCAAGCATGGTAGGGACAGCGAATGCCGTCGCCATCCACGTTGCTGCCGCCTCCGTCAATCACCACATAGGAGGTGTTGTTTGGCGCTGCCAAATGCGTTTTCATATGCGGACAGTAAGCGTCCAAAAGCACAACTTTGCCGCTCGCACGGCCGCGGTACAAAGCGAAGTCTTTGCCAAAAAAGCGGACCGCCAAGGGCTTGTGGGTGTTGAGTTCCTCTGAGTCAGCGATCATGAACCACCCCCTAGGGAAGGTGTATTCGCCAAGACGGTAATCTTTGGACGTGGCCATATAGTCTCCAAACAAAAAGCATTTACAAAGCAAACATCTTGGGGGCATGCGCGTTTGCTTGCATACCCTATTTGGACGATTTGTTGCAAATGACGATCAGCCTCAGCGCAGGCAGGCCGTTACTACGTTTGGACGATGAAGTGGGAGGCAGATTGTTGGACGATCTGATGGTGATTTACTCAATATGCCCCAAGGAAAGTCACTCATGACAAGAACTTTTAACCTGGCCGATTTGTTTGAAGTAGTGGCTTCGGCTGTGCCAGATCGGACGGCTTTCGTTTGCGGCGAGCAGCGATTGAGCTTTCGAGAACTCAATCAACGCGCCAATCAACTGGCCTCAGCCTTACAAGCACGCGGCATCGTGCGTGGTAACAACGTAGGTATCGAGCTTTTCAACTCAGCCGAATACCTTGAGACTTTTTTGGCGTGCTGCAAGATCGGCGCGGTCCCCGCCAATGTCAACTACCGCTATGTCGCTGATGAGTTGCACTACTTGTTAAGTACGCTTGAGCTGAAAGCTTTATTTTTTGACGCGAGTGTGGCAGCTGAGGTCGAGAAGATCACAAGTCAATTGCCGCAGTTGCACCTAAAAGTTCAGGTTGGCAGTGGCTCACAGGCCATTGTTTCTCATGAGTTTGATCACTATGAGAGTTTGCTGGCTGATGGTCATGCTGAATTGCCAAACTGCTCGCGCAGTGACAACGATCTGTACCTTTTGTGCACCGGCGGCACCACGGGCATGCCTAAGGGCGTGGTCTGGCCCCACAAGTCGCTTTTCCTTGGTGCATTAGGGGGGGGCGGCATTTACTTTCAGCGCCCGCCTATCGATCGACCCGAAGACCTGGCCGAGTTGGTGGTGAGCGCGCCGCCTCTGAGCTTTTTTGCCATCGCACCCATGATGCATGGGGCTGCCATGTGGGGCTCGCTCATCAGTTTGCTCGCAGGCCATGCTGTCGTGGTGAATGACCAACACCATTTTGATGCCGAGCATATTTTGGACATCATTGAACGCGATCAGATCAACATCATTTCCATGGTGGGAGATGCCATGGCTTTGCCCTTGGTCAAAGCACTGGAAGCCCATCCAACGCGCTGGAAGCTTGATCGGCTGAAAGTGGTGGGTAACGGTGGAGCCTTGCTGTCGGCGCAGCTGCAGCAGCGTTTGAAGGCTGCGCTTCCTCACATTGCACTGTCCAACGGCATGGGCTCATCTGAGACAGGTCTCATAGGCAGTGGCGAAAAGCCTGACAAGGGTGACGGCTTCATGGTGCTCAAGGCCCGTCCCGATTTGGCGGTGCTGAGCGATACCAAGCAACGCCTGACTCAGTCAGGTGACTTGGGTATTTTGGCTCGGTGCGGCCATACACCCATTGCTTATTACGGTGACAGCCAAAAGAGTGCCGAAGTCTTTGTGACAGTTGAGGGCCAGCTCTGGGTGCTCAGTGGCGACTATGCCCGCATCGATGAAAACGGCAACATTGTGGTGTTGGGGCGTGGCTCTCAATGCATCAACACGGGCGGCGAAAAAGTCTTTCCCGAAGAAGTCGAAGAGGCAGTTCGACGCTATGCGGCCATTGCTGACGTGTTGGTCGTTGGCTTGCCTGATGATCGCTGGGGTCAAAAAGTGGCGGCTGTGGTGGAGCTTGCTGCGGGGCAGGCCTTTGATGGCCCTGAATTCGAGCGCATCTGTCGCGAGCGCTTGTCTGGTTACAAAGTACCCAAAGAAGTGTTTTTGACCGATCGTGTCCAGCGCAGCCCTGCGGGTAAAGCCGATTACCGTTGGGCCGCCCAATACGCCAAAAGCCATCCGGCTTGCAAATACTGAGCGCTTGAGAGATATTTTCTGAGCCGAAAAATTCGGCCTGCCTTGGCCAGGCCTTGTTCAAGAAGACGAATGATCTCTTGCCATACCCAGGCCCTGAGCGCCCAACCCGTGCTCGTGAACCAAGGCCTTGAGATCAATCAGTGAGGGTTTCAAGCGCAGTGCTGCGCCGCGCGGGTCGGTGACCAACCACAACAGACTGGCTGCAATAGCGCTTGCAGGCGTGATCCCAAAGCGTTGGGCCAGCTCACCCTCTTGACCCAATGTGGCCGCCACAGCTTCGGTGCTGACCAAGCCGGGGTTGACGCTGAAAGCACAAACCCCTTCTCCACCATGCTCACGGTTGATGCACCCGGCCAGTCTTGCAAGACTGGCTTTGGATGCGCCGTAGGCAAATCCCCAGCCGCCCGCGTTAGCGGCAGCGGGCGGGTCGTATTGGCCTGCACCTGAGCAAACATTGATGATTTTTCCACCGCCTTGCTTGAGCATGTGGGGCAGCACCCTGCGTACCAAGTGAAAAGGGGCCACCACATTGCCCATCAAGCTGCGTTGCAAGGCGTCGTCTTCCAAGGACAAAAGCATTGCATTGACTTCGGGGTCTTGGTAGACCGCGTTGTTGATCAGCAGATCAATGCGTCCAAAATGTTCTAGCACGGCATCCACGGCCGTATCCATCGAGGTGGTTGACATCAAGTCCATCGCATGCGACATGACCTCGGCCCCGCACGCCTTGAGGGTGGAGGCTGTGGAGGCAAGGCTACCCGCCAGCAATTGCCCGTCTGGGTGGCGCAATTGGTGCGGCATGGCGTGTTCACTGGCGAGTGTGCGGGCCACAATGGCCACGCGCCATCCCGCGCGACCAAAGGCCAATGCAGTGGCAGCACCGATGCCACGGCTCGCACCGGTCACCAACACCACGGGGGCGGGGTTGGACAAAGCCGATGGCATTGCATCGTCACTCATTGGCGTCTCAGCTTCGCGCACTGGTGCTCAGACGGCCTAATTGACGCAGTTGGTCTTTGTAAGGCTTGATGGCCATGCCCAGCAAAATTGCGGTTGGAATCATCAACAACATCACGCCAACCAATGACCAGCGCAATGCCTGCACGCCCAACATGGGCGTCAGCCAATCACTCAGCATGCCGGTGATCAATGGCCCAAAACCGATGCCAAAAAGGGTAATGAAGAAGTTCAGCAACGCCGCAGCCACGCCTCGCTCGGCGGCGCTCACCATGTGGCTGATGGCGCTGTAAGACAAGGAGGGCCACCAACTGGCAAAAAATCCAAAGACGCTGGCAAACAACATGGCATGGGGCACCATCAACGGCCCCATTTGCCAAAAACCACTGGCAGGCCAAAGTAAAAATGCGATGGCGCATGGAATCGACACCAATACCCCGATCAGCGGCAGAGCCAGTTGCCAACGGGCATCACGTGCGACCAGCCGATCGCATAACCAGCCACTGCTCAAACCCCCAGCCAAAGCGCCAAAGCCACTGGCCAGACCAAACATCAATCCAGCATGGGCCAGGCTCAGGCCGTGGGTGCGCACCAGAAAACTTGGCGTCCAAACGCCATAGGCATAACCCGCCAACCCAGCCATGGCACAAGCCAAAGAAACCCGCCTGAACGCACAAATTCCCAAAAGACGACGTATTTGACGCCACAACGATGGTTGGACCTCAGGCGCAGAATTTGCTGCGTTCGCGCGCGCCAAATCCGCGTCAACTGGGGGATCAAATGCACCGCGCTGGGGTTCCTTGACCAGCAACCAGACCAACACACCCAGCACAATACCTGGGGCCCCAAAGAAAATAAAGGTGGCACGCCAACCGTGTTCCTGTGCAATCCACCCCCCCAAAGCCAGCCCGATCACCACCGCCAAGTGGGGGCCCGTCATGAACAGGCTGATCACCATGGAGCGTTGACGCGCAGGGTACAGGTCAGACACCAGCGAGATAGAGGGTGCCATGCCACCTGCCTCGCCAATGGCCACCGACATGCGTGCCAAAAAAAGCTGCCAAAACTGGCTGGCCAGTCCGCAGGCCAGGGTGGCCACGCTCCATAAAGAGCAGCAAACCGCCACGATAAGGCTGCGGTTGTAGCGGTCGGCCAGTTTGCCCACGGGCACGCCCAGCGCGGCATAAAACAAACCAAAAGCCAGCCCACTCAGCAAACCCATTTGGGTGTCGGTCGCCCCAAACTCGGTTTTGATGGGTTGCATCAAAATGGCAATGACTTGGCGGTCGATGACCGAAAAAATATAGACCAACGCCAGCAGCGCCAGACTCAGGTGAGTTCGCCAGGTGACGCTTGGGGCATTGAAAGAGTTCATGGCTCATGTTGACCGAACTGGCCCGCCCGTGCCATCGTCTTTTCAGACTAAGCAAGCTGAAATGAAGCTCGCTAGCATGGCCATATGCTGATCAAACAGGCCAACTGACAGGAAAAAACCATGTCCGATTCCCACCATGCCCAGTCCCTAGCCCAACTGCTTGCCTCGCAAAAGGCCGCTTTTATCCGAGAGGGTCCGGTCAGTGCTGCCACCCGCTGCGACCGACTGCAACGCGTGATTGACTTGTTGGTCAAGCACAACGATGCGCTGTGTGAAGCCATGGGCGATGATTTTGGAGGGCGTCCTCGCGTTTTTTCCATGATGAACGATGTCGCAGGCTCAATTGGTTCGCTCAAGCATGCCCGCGATCATTTGGCTGCGTGGATGCCTGACCAGGCACGCCCGAGTGTGTCGCCCTTCGATAACTTTGGTGCCACCGCCTGGGTCAAATACCAACCCAAAGGTGTTGTGGGCATCATTGGCACTTGGAATGCGCCCTTGTTTACCTTGCTGTCCCCGCTGGCCAGTGTCTTTGCCGCTGGCAACCGAGCCGTGCTCAAGCCTTCTGAAATCGCACCGCGCACCGCTTTGGTATTGAGCCAGGCGGTGGCCGAATTTTTCTCTCCCGATGAATTGGCAGTCGTCACCGGCGGCCCTGATGTGGCGATGGCGTTCTCTTGCCAAGCTTGGAATCACTTGGTCTTTACAGGCTCGACCCGGGTGGGCAAGCTGGTCATGAAGGCTGCATCCGAAAACCTGGTGCCAGTGACTCTGGAGTTGGGCGGTAAATCCCCTGTCTTGATTGGAAGCGGGGCCGACATGGTCAACGCGGCGGAGCGTATTGCCGTCGGAAAAAGCGCCAACTCCGGTCAGTTATGTGTTTCACCAGACGTGGTTTGGGTGCACGAATCGCAGGCCCAAGCATTCATCGATTCCTTGCAAACCTTCTACAGCGGGCTGTTCCCAAGCCTCTCAGTCAACCCCGATGTGGTGCCTGTGGTCAACGACCAACATTTTGCGCGCGTGGAGTCTTATGTGGCCGACGCCGACGCGCGTGGTGCTCGGGTTGTGGTGGCTGGAGATTTGCCCGATGCTGAAGGCTTGCGCAGTCGACGCATGCCTTTGCGCATCGTTGTCAATCCCCCTGCTGAGAGTGAGATCTCGCGGCATGAAATTTTTGGTCCAGCCTTGGTGCTGCGCACGTACCAAGTGATTTCAGATGCGGTGGCTGAGTTGAATGCAGACGAGAGGCCGTTGGCGCTTTACTATTTTGGCAGCGATGCGGTTGAACAGGCATGGGTACTTGACCACACCTTGTCTGGCGGCGTCTCGATCAATGACGTCACCATGCACCCCGCCTTGCATGATGCGCCTTTTGGCGGCGTGGGGGCTTCCGGCATGGGGCACTACCATGGGCATGAGGGCTTTCTTGAGTTCAGTCATGCCCGCAGCGTGTACAGCGCGGGCAGCTACGATCCGCGGCGTGAATGGGGCATGTTGCCACCCTACAGTGACAATTTTGCGCTCATGATACGAGGCGCGATCACGCCTTAAATAGCGCTTGTGGCTGGCCGCCTTGAAGTGCCGAAAATACCATGACTGGTTGCAGCACCAAGCTGAGCAAGGCGCCAAACAAGCCTTTGAACACGGCGTAATCGGTGCCCTTCAAGGGTGGGCTACCCGCCAAGACAAGAGCGCCCACCACGCACCCCCCCACGAGCAGCATACCCATCAGGCCAATTCTGGCTGCGCCTTTCCAGCGGGTTGAACGCATCCAGCGCAATAACCAGGGGCGGGATAGATCTGTCAGCGAAGGCGCTTTGCCGGCTGACGCCTGTCGTTGCAGCAAGTGTTGCACGATCAACCAACTGATGGCGGGCAAAAGAAAACCCGTGGCGAGAAGGTCGATCGCATACGCACCCCGATCCCAAAGCCCTAGCTCCAAAGTGTTGCGGTACATCGCCCAAGCGATAGCGCTGTTGATCAGGCCATTGATCAAGCCTGGGATAAGCTGTTGATTAAGAAAAAAAATCAGGCGCGATCTTGACAGCATGTTGAAGCCCTTTTAGATTCAAGCCGTGAGCTTAAGACCAGTCGTGCGTGCGCGGCATAGTCCATTTGTGCCATTACAAGGGTTGAAAAGGCACAGACGATGGCAGCCTCCTGAATTCATTCATTAGCGCGTTCCAAACATGATCTCTATTGCTCCATTGTTTTCTCTCCACGGTCAGGTCGCCATCGTGACGGGCTCAGGCAAGGGCATTGGCCGTGCTTGCGCATTGGCGCTTGCGCAAGCTGGTGCAGATGTGGCGCTGGCTGCCCGCACCGCATCTGATCTGGATGCGGTGGCCAACGACATTCGAGCCTTGGGCCGCAGGGCGATCACTGTGGTGTGCGATGTCAGTGACGAATCTCAACTCGACACATTGGTCACTCGTACGCTGGCCGAGTTGGGCCAGATCAACATTTTGATTAACAACGCGGGTGGAGCCGGGCCCAACAGCCCGCTCAAAATGAGTGGGGCTGAGTTAAGTGCCGTGCTGGCGTGGAACGTCACACCTGCTTTCTTGATGATTCAAAAAACCGCTCCATCCATGCGTGAGGCTGGCGGCGGCGCCGTGGTCAACATTTCTTCGGTGGCGGCACGTTATGCGCAAAAACACTTCAGCGCATATGGGGCGGCCAAAGCTGCGCTGAATCAGATGACGCGCAATTTGGCGCAAGACTTTGGACCTGCCATTCGCATCAACGCGATCGAGCCTGGCACGATCATGACCGACGCTTTGGCCCCATTTCTAACCCCCGAACGCAAGCAGCGCATGGTCTCGAGCACGCCATTGGGGCGCCTAGGCAAGCCCGAGGACATTGCCGCTGCCGCGCTTTTTCTGGTGTCGCCCGCGTCAGCGTGGATCACTGGAAAAATTTTGGGTGTTGACGGTGGCGTAGAAGCACCCAACTTTTAATTTTTTGCGACATTGCCTACTTTCATCATGACAAAAAACCCCTCATGGCTTGGGCTAGCCTTGGCCGCCTGTTTGCTGTTTGCCAATGGCGTTGCGCCTGTCTACGCGCAGGAGACCATTCGCCCTGAGGTCATCGTGCCGCTGCAGCAAGCCCAAGAGCTGAACAAACAAAACAAACACGTCGAGGCGCTCGCCCGTTTTTCTGCGCTCGATGCACTGACCACGGCCAACCCGCTTGAGGTGTTCACCATCGAACGCTTGCGCGCAGTGGTTCACATGGCAGCAGGTGATTCAGCAGCAGCGGGCAAGGCGCTTGAAAAAGCCCTTCAAACCGAACGCGGTGCATTGGTCGATCGGCTGGCCTTGATGGAACATTTGGTGCTGATTCAATACCGTGCCAAAAATTACCCCGATGCCGCCCACTGGGCACAACGCTATTTCACCTTGGGTGGGCAGCGAGAGCAATTTCGTCAACTGCAGGGCCAAGCCTTGTATCTTTCAGGCCAGTTCCAACCAGCGGTCGATATCCTTCAGCCGCGACTTGCAGCAGAGCTGGCCGCTGGTCGAGTGCCCGAAGAGGTCGATATTCGTCTGCTGGCCAGTGCTTTGCACCAACTGAAAAATATGCCTGCTTATGTCAGCACCCTCGAGACGCTGGTGCGCTACTACCCTAAGCCCCAAGTGTGGGCAGAACTGTTGTTGCGGATCACCCAACGCAAGGACTTTCCAGCTTATCTGGACATCGATTTACGCCGACTGATGCAACACACGGGTGCTGTGATGACCATGGCCGATGCAATCGAACACGCCCAATTGGCCATCAGTGCGGGCTACCCGTCTGAGGCGCGCAAAGTGCTTGAGTTGGCCAAACTCAGCACCACAGCAGACGGGCCTGAGGAGGGCATCAAGTTCAACGCCCTGTTGGCTGAAGCCAGCCGATTGAAGCAAGAGGACGACAAACTGCTGCCTCAGCTAGATGCCCAATTGGCAAAAGCCAAGGATGGCAATCCGTCGGTCAATATGGGCTTGAATCTGGCCTTGGGTGGTCAGGCCTCCCGCGGCGCGGCGTTGATCGCACAAGGTATTGAAAAGGGCGGCTTGCGTCAGCCACAAGCCGCACGCCTGAGGCTGGCCTATGCGCACTACTTGGCTGAGCAAAAAGAACAAGCACGTGATGTCTTTCAAATGCTGAACGGCAACACAGCGGAAGCTTTGTTGGCACGTCTTTGGTTGTTACATCTTCAAAGCAAATCTTGATGGGCGCTGCGCTCGATATGCCTTGATGACGATTGCACTGAAAAAACTGAATTCTTATGAAAAGCTCACTTTAACTTTTCAAGTTTGGGTAAGTGGTAATCACCGTTCAAAATGGTTGAAGACGGTTCGTACATTCGAACGACCAAAGAGAAGGGATTGTTGCCAACGGGTAACCAATTGTTGACTTTTGATGGCGGTGCTGCGTGAGAGATATCAATTTGCAAGGAACCATCTGCTTCAAAAACCAAACCCTCAGTTCTATCGCCAATTGAATATCGCTGGATGGTGTTTTCGATCAATTGAAAGGTTTTTAGGTCATAGGCGGTAATAGACCAAAATGCGCCAACAGGTGGCAACTTTCCTTTTGGAAACTTAATTCTGTATCGATTTTCTCCAGTCATCAGTTGCCCGCTGTCGTCCACGGTTCGAGCGGCATAGACGGTTTCTTGCGGCCTGTTGGCGTATCCACCAAAGGCCACGGCGGCACGCATCAGGTAGTTTTCTCCATAGTCTGCTAGGCCCAACGGAAAGATCCAGCCATTTCGAACATCGGGCATGGGTTGTTGTGAGCTTGCTCTCAACAGGGCTTGCCCTTCAGCAATGGCAGCCTCAAGGCCTTTTTGACTTGCTGGATCTAATTTGTTTGGATCAAAAATAGAGCGGGGTCCAATCCCAATTTGATCAAACATTCTGACCAATGACTCTTCTCCCGCTCTGGGATGATTGTCACGTAACCATTGGTTCAGAATTTGAAAAAAAGCCAGTGTGCTCATCGGACTTGATGCAGCAGCTTCCTTAGGCGCTGACTTTTGAGCAGCGAGCTGTTTGTTCTTCCATTGCGACAAGGGGGTGGAATCGAAATTGCGCAGCAGCGTTCTGGCAGCAGTTAAGTCTGCGATGCCACTGACAGCAATGCGACCTAATATCCAAACTCTTTTGGTTGCTAAATTGACGGCTTGAACATCTGGCGGCAAAGTGCCATTCCAATTGGGGCCTAACAATGCAAATGATTGAGATTTCGTGCCTGTCGTTCGTCTTCCTAGATGCGTCACTTCATTAAAAAAATCAGTGATGGCTAGTGTGTAATAGCGACCCATTGTGTCTGGTACATCGATGACTATGGGTTCTTGAGATAGGTCAAACCAGCCACTCAAGTACAAGGTGTCGTTGTTGGGTGCACGCAGTTCGCCTGCCGTAGAAGGCGTGATTAAATTTTCATTGCGAAAGAACTGATTTATAGGTGCAAGCACTGGCTGCTTGGCTGCAATCTTGTTCGTTTCGTTGTGCATTTGCTTGGTCATGTCCACCATGGGATAACCCCATAAGTAGGCCAAGGTGCCCAAATGAAATGCTTGCTTCTCTTTCATAAAGTCGACATAAGTTTGTCGTGTATCTGGGTTGCTTTGCGCCAGACTGAAGGTGGTCATGCTCAAAAGAAAAATCGCTAACACGGATAATTTACGATGCATGATGGCCCTATCAAAGAGTTATTTAGCCGCATGAGATTGGGTGACGCCTCATCTGAAACGATATCGGATCGGAAGCTTTTTCAGGGTCCCTATGAAGTTGCTTTGTGCGAATTGAGGTTCACCAGCTAACTCAATGAGCGCAAGTTGGGGCAACAGCTTTTTAAAAAAAGTACGTATTTCGGTCAATGCCAACAATCGACCTAAACAAAAGTGCGCGCCAATCCCAAATGCAAGATGTCGCGAGGCTGGGCGCTCCACGTTAAATTCGTATGGGTTGGTGAAAACTGCAGGGTCTCGATTGGCAGATAGGTACATCAGGCCAATGCTGTCGCCAGCTCGAATGGTTTGACTTTGAAGTACATAGTCTTGCGTGGCTGTGCGCATCATATGGCGCAGAGGCGTCACCCATCTGACGATTTCATCTGCGCCTTTGTCCCACAGATCAGGCTGGGCAACTATTTTTTTCATTTGTTCAGGGTTTTGCATGAATGCAAGCATCCCGCCAGCTAGCGCCGAAGAGGTGGTCTCATGTCCCGCAGTTGCTGTAATGAGGAGGTAGGACAAGGTTTCTAGCATTGCCATTGGCGCGCCGTCGACCATTCCATTAGCAATGACACTCGCTAAATCATCCGTAGGATTTTGGCGCCTCTGTGCAACCAACTGTCCCAAATAATCCATGAGGTTGTGAAACACAGTAACACCGTAGTCGTCGTTTTCGTCTTTCATGTCGGAGTCACTGGCGCCAAAGAGTTGCTGTGTGCTTTTCAGCACAAAAGGCATGTCTTTCTCAGGCAATCCCAGTATGCACATGATGACAGCGAGGGGAACATAGTTCGCTATGTCACTAGCGAAGTCGCACTCTGGTCCGCAATCTTTCATTTTTTCAATCCATGCGGCACAAATTTCCTCTACCTTTCCATGAAAACGTGTCACACCAGAACCCAGAAACCAGCTTTGTGCAACATTCCTATATTTTCGATGGTCAGGTTCATCCATGTCGATCATGGTTCGAACTGCTGCTGTTCTCTTTCCCAGTGCAGCCAGGGTCCTGTCCTCAACTTCTCGCGGAACTAAATTTTGGCGAGGTTCGTTGATGAACAAGGTGTTTTGCTTTTCGATTTCTACGATATCGGCATGCCTGGTCAAAGCCCAGAAAGGCCGATAGGGCTCCTGATTGATCCATGCCACAGGCGCATCTGTACGATATCTCTCGTATCGTTCATGCAGCAAGGCAGGATTGGCATAAATCGAAGGGCTGACGATGTCGAGCTCTAGGGTGTTCATCTTTCATCTCCTGTTTCATGTTTTTCTTCTTGCGCCGTGCTTGAAAATTGCGTGTAATCAATCAAAATTTGTTAAGCGCTTAAAGACAGGCTTGCAATTTAATCTTTGTTGATAAAGCAGTGGTGGTGAAGACACCCAAAATGGGTACATGAATACCAAACTAACGCCATCGAATTTAGAGCGCCTTAAATTAGAGAGGCATAGGGTGTCATTTGCAATGTCTGGCTTCACATTGCCTTTATTGCGCTCGATCTATTCTGTTTTCAAGGGCGACATCGTCATGGCTATGGTGCTCGGTGAAATTGCGACGCACAATGTTGGCGCTTGGCTTTTAACGAAGGGCAATGACGCCATCGCACTCGATGATATTGACGCTCATGCCAAGGTGCTTCGCCCTTGTAATGCGTTGTCCATATCCGATGCAACCGACATACCGAGAGAAACCGTTCGTCGTAAGGTCGAGTTGTTGATTGAAAAAGGTTGGATCTATCGCTCTGAAAGTGGTCATTTGTTTGTCCATCCATCGGTCGTCGAACATTTTGAGCCAATGAACGAAGAAAATTTGATCAACTTGCTGGAGGCGGCAAGTCGAATTCAGAGCCTGATGGATGACCCCCCTGCTCTTGCTAATCTAAAACCGAAGGGTCTTGCCTGATTTCTTCGCGTGCCATGGCTTCCCATAAAAAGGGAAAGCCGTGTGTATCTGTGCGTTGCCCCGTCGCCTTGACCACATCATCCGGCAGGGGCAGCCCTGCGCCCAGCATTTCAACTCGCCATGCCATGCGGCAACGCCACTCGAGGGTGATGGCTCTGAGGTGGGCTTGACGAATGCCGTTGGCCACAACCAATACCCCGTGGTTGGCCAGCAACGCCCATTTGTGTTGGCCCAGCGAATTCGCAGCCGCTCGGCCCAGTTCATCGTCTTCCACTGTGCCTCGGTACTCGTCGTGGCGAACTGGATCGGTGTCAACCAGAGCCGAGGTCTGGTCATAGATCGGTGGCACACGTCCTACCGCTGACCACACCAAGCCCCAAGTCGGGTGGTTGTGAATCACCACTTCGACGTCGTGCCGCGCCTGATGCACATCTCTGTGCAAATTGATGGCGGGTGTGATGTTCCAATCGCCCTCGATCACTTGGAACTTGTCGTCAAGACGCAAAATGTCTGAGGCTGTCACCTCTGACCAGGTCAGCTCCCATGGGTTGGCCAGGTACGTCCCGTCGTCCTGACGTACCGTGATGTGTCCAGCAAGGTGGTCGTTGTAGCCCTCGCGGTGCAGCACGCGGCAGAGCATGGCCAGCTGTTGCTTGGGATTGAGCTCCGGCAGCAAGGCACGGCGTCTGGGGCGTGGCGCGTATTTCGCCAGCATTTCTTGATTCAAATCATTTTTCATTGTTTGTCTTTCATCACGTGTGTGTGCTGACCTCGTGAGCGTCATGCGGGATGCGCGTCACTTGCAAAAACCGATGCACGATGCATGCGTCGTTGATGCGGGGTGTAGTCAAGAATGGCGTGATGTATCACGCTGCGGTTGTCCCAAATCACCATATCGCCCAATTGCCAGCGATGCCGGTAGACAAATCGGATGTGCTGGCAGTGGGCGTGCAAGAACGCCAGGATGGCGTCGCTTTCGGAGGGCTCCAGGCCTTCGATGTGGGTGGTGTACGTGGGACTGATGTAGAGGGCCTTGCGCCCAGTCACGGGGTGAACCCGGACCATCGGATGCAGATGTCGACGAGACATGTTGACGACTTGGAGGTAGCGCTCGTGCGTCACTGCGTTGTGGCGCAGCGCGGCCGTCATAGGGCCGTTCATGTCGTGCCACGCCGACAGGCCATCCAGGTAATGCTTCATCCGATCAGACAAAGCGTCATATGCCGTGGTCATGCTGATCCAACAGGTGTCTCCGCCACAAGGCGGCAAAATTTGCGCCTGAGTCATCGTGACGATGGGAGGGCTGGGTAAAAAGCTCTCATCGTGGTGCCACATGTCAGCGCGGTCACCTAGCTTGGAGTCAATGATGGTGAGTTGTTCAAACCCCTCGCCCAAGTTGGGATAGAACGTGTGGACTTCTGGTGTGCCAAAAAATTGTGCAATGGACAGGTGTTGTGAAGGCGTTAAATGAGGCACATGCAGCACCAGCGCTTCGTGTTTGACAAGTGCAACATTGATTTGCGAGAGGGTCTCATTGGAAAATCCATCGGCAAGGTTCAGACCAAGAACCTCGGCACCAATGGCGGGACCCAGTGGGTGGACAGTGAAATGGTTCGGCATCACGATCTCCTTTGCTTCATTCAAATTTTCTTTCTTAGGTTTGTTGTCAATTCAAACCTAAGGCTGGCATCAACGAGGCAGCAAACTGAAGTGTAGGGAGGACTAAGCGCCTGTGATAGTCGCTTTTTCTGTTTGGCTCAAGGGGTGCTAACTCAATGATTTGATTAGATAATTTGACTGAACCAAAGTAACCAACCCAGCACACTCGCATTTCCATGCAAAAGAATCCCCAAGCCCATGAGTGGGTCGGCGCTCAGTCGCCAAGAGAGCTGCCCCCACTGCGCAAGCGCCCCAACCAATCGCGCTCACTCGCTCTGGTAGATGCGGTGGCGCAGGCTTGTCTTCGTATCTTGGATGAGGGCGGTGAAGAGGCCCTCACGGTGGCACGCATTGCGGAAGTTTCTGGGGCCGCGGTGGGCTCCATCTACCAATATTTTCCAAACAAGGACGCGATCGTCGGCATGTTGTACGAGCGGGTGCTGGACGAGGAATCTCAGCATTTGTTGTTGATGCGCGAAAGACTGATTGGTGTGCCACTCGACGCCTTGTTGCGCGAAGTGTTGGCCAACATCATCCGAGTCGAGCTGAGGCTGTTTAAACTGAACCAAGCCTTTCATTTGCGCTACCACACGGCCTTGCATTTGGGGATGTGGCGCGGTCCTTACCGCACTGCCGCTGAATTCATTGAGGCGACTTGGCTGCCCTTGCTGCTCATGCACAAGGCCGAAATCACGACGCCTCATCCTGAGTTGGCTGCCTATTTGATTGGTCAGGGCTTGCGCAGCGTCATCCGCTCAATGCTTGAAGACTTGCCTGCACAGCTGGAGTCTCCCGCGCTCTTGGACAGCTTGGTGGCGATGGCATTGGGCTGTCTGCGACCCAACCAAATCGCGCTCACCACAGGGCCTTAGATTTCCCGCCCAGCGCGATGGCCCTCGTGCATGGCGCCTTCAATGTAGTTGACGCTCGCGCAATCGCCAATGCGCTGCATCGGCACGCCGCATTCGGCTAGCAGCTGTGATACTTGGTCGTCGGCTTGCGCGCCAATGGCCAGCACCACCGAGTCGGCATGGGTTCGCTGCTCAAGGCCCTCGGCGTCTTGCCAAACCACATCTTGGCTGGTGATCTCGCTGACTTTGGCCTGGAGGTGCAAATGGCCATGTGAGGTGACCACATCCAGCACGCGCCAACGACGCACGATCGCCAGCTCGCGTCCGGCTTTGTCGCTGGGTTCGAGCACGGTGACCTGCCGTCCACGGGCCAACAAAAATTCAGCCAGCTCCAGTCCGACCAGGCCGCCCCCAATGATGACGACTTGCTTGCCCAGAGGCATCCAGAGTTTGGACAGACTTTGCAGCGCCTCGGTGCTGTCGGTGACGCGCAACATGCCGCCCGCCTTGAACAAGGCGCGTTCAGCGAGGTTCAGTTTGGCTTTGGCGACTTCGTCGGCGCGGTCCCCGGTCATCAGCCGGCGCAGTTCGTCGCCGCTCCAGACATGGCGTTGTTCGGCACCTTGGATCTCAGGCGCAGCTCGGCGGGCGCCGCTTGCGATCAAGATGGCCTGCGGTTTGAGTTGCTGGATCAGTTGGGGTGAGGCCTCGGTAGAGAGTCGCACATCGATGGGCAGTTGCTTGATTTGCGCCACCAGATAGTCGAGCAGTTTGCCGTTTTCTGGATACGCCAAACCCGCAAAGAACAGGGTGCCTCCTAGCCGATCGGTGCGCTCGATCAGGGTGACCTTGTGGCCGCGCAAGGCCGCCACCCGAGCGGCCTCCATGCCGGCTGGACCGCCACCGACCACCAGCACATGCCGCGGCGTGGCAGCCGCCTCGATGGGGTGTTCGAACTCGTGGCCTGTCTGTGCGTTGACGGCGCACTTGACCCTTTTGTTGACAAAAATTTCACTCACACAGGCGTAGCAATAAATGCAGGGCCGGATATCTTGAGGGCGGTTAAGCGCCAGCTTGATTGGAATTTCTGGGTCGGCAAGCATCTTGCGCGCCATCGCCACAAAATCGAATTGACCTTGGGTAATGCCTTGCGCAGCCACCTCAGCCTCAATTCGCCCGGCCGCGATGACTGGGATGGAGAGGGCAGCTTTGATCGCTGCCGCATTGGAGATGTAGGCACCTGGTTGTTGAGGAATGGGCGCTTCGGTAAAGACCACGCCACTGGTCAGCGTGGCATAGGCTGAGACACTGATTGCATCGGCACCCGCTGCCTCGCACATTTTGGCAGTGGCAATCGCATCGTTCAGTGTGATGCCTGCGGGCGTGTGCAACTCCTCACCATCCAGACGAATCCAGACTGGAAAATCACTGCCCACGCGAGCCTTGACGGCGCGCAAAGTCTCCAGCAACAAGCGGGCACGGTTCTCCAAGGGGCCGCCGTACTCGTCGTCGCGTTGGTTGGAATAGGCCGATAAAAACCCAGCCAAGATGTAGGTGTGGGCGCCATGCAGCTCGACCGCATCAAAGCCCGCTTGCTTGGCGCGCAGCGCTGCGGCTGCAAAGTATTCAACCATCACCGCGATATCGGCTTTGTCCATCACACGGATTCGAACCGGATGAGGGCCAATGCCGATGAAGGTCGCCAACTCTTCCCGGGTGATGGCCGACATCATGTTGTTTTTGACCATTTTGGGAATGGAGGGAACCCACAGTTCACGGCCTTGGGCACGATCGAGGGCCGCGGTTTTACCGCCATGTTGCAACTGCATGGCGATCTTGGCGCCATGGCGATGCACGCGCGCTGCCACTTGGGCGAGGCCGGGAATGAAATCGTCGCGAGACACCCCCACTTGATAGGGCTCGCCCGTGCCATTTGGAAATGCCACAGAACACACGCCCATGGTCAGCAAACCGGCACCCCCCTTGGCGCGGGCTTCGTAATAGGCTTGAATTCTTTCGCCACAGGTGCCGTCGGTCTCAGCAAAATTAGAGCCCATAGGCGACATGATGATGCGGTTGCGAATGTCCAATTGGCCAATGCGACCTGGCTGGAGAAGGGGGGCGTAAGGGTTGTGCATGAAGGTCTTTGGAGGGCTCAGTCAAAACATGAGTGATTGTGAAACAGCCAACACAGCCAACATCGTCCATTCGGACGCTGACCAAAGTTCGTACTTGAGCCAAAGTCCATTGCATAGTTCATTTCCCGTGCTGTTCGGTGAAATGAGGCCACACAAGGAAGCTCAAACATGAAAATCTTGGTCCCAGTCAAGCGCGTGGTGGATTACAACGTGAAAGTGCGTGTCAAGTCAGATGGTTCGGGTGTTGACATCGCAAATGTCAAGATGAGCATGAACCCATTTGATGAAATTGCCATGGAAGAGGCGACGCGCATCAAAGAAAAAGGCCTTGCTTCTGAAGTGATTGCCGTCAGTTGTGGCCTCCCTCAGTGCCAAGAGACCCTGCGCACCGCCATGGCGATTGGCGCTGACAGGGGCATCTTGGTGGAAACCCAGCATGAGCTCCAACCCTTGGCGGTTGCCAAGTTGCTCATGGCCTTGGTGCATCAAGAGCAAGTTCAACTGGTGATTTTGGGCAAGCAAGCCATTGACGACGATTGCAACCAGACGGGGCAAATGCTGGCGGCATTGCTGGGCTGGCCGCAGGCCACATGTGCCTCTCAGGTCGAGCTGGCCGATGGCCATGTCGTTGTGACCCGTGAGGTGGACGGCGGCTCCCAAACGCTGAGCCTGAAACTGCCTGCCATAGTCACCACGGACCTGCGGCTCAACGAGCCCCGCTATGTCACCTTGCCCAACATCATGAAGGCCAAGAAAAAGCCTTGCATCACGCTCACGCCGGAGTCCTTGGGGGTGGATGTTTTGCCGCGCCTCAAGACGCTGCATGTCAGCGAGCCGCCCAAGCGCAGAGCGGGCATCAAGGTGGCCGATGTGGCGACCTTGCTCGACAAGCTCAGAAATGAAGCCAAGGTCATCTGAACCCCTTATTTTGGAAATTGCCCAATGAACATCCTCGTTATCGCTGAACACAACCACGAGTCCATCCAAGCTGCCACGCTCAACACCGTCATGGCGGCTACCCAAATCAGCGCACACACGCAAGGGCAAGTGCATTTGCTGGTCATGGGACATGCGGCCAGTCAGGCTGCACAGGCTGCCTCCAGCATGGCGGGCCTGAGTCAGGTGATTCATGTGGATGGGCCCCCGCTGGCTGATGGGCTGGCCGAAAACTTGGCCACCCAAGTGCATGCGCTGGCGAGTGCTTATTCGCACATTCTTTTCCCCGCCACGGCGGCAGGCAAGAACACGGCACCGCGTGTGGCGGCTTTGCTTGATGTGGCGCAGGTTTCTGACGTGACCCGCATCCAAGCCGCCGACACCTTTGAGCGACCGATTTATGCGGGTAACGCGATCGCCACGGTGCAAAGTTTGGATGCCATCAAAGTGCTGACGGTCCGCACCACCGCCTTTGATCCAGTGTCCCCCTCGGGCGGTCATGCCTTGGTGAGTGTGGCCAGTGCAGTGGCTGACAGCGGCAACAGCCGTTTGTTGGGCAGTGAAATAGCCAAAAATGATCGTCCCGAATTGACCGCAGCCAACATCATTGTGTCTGGAGGCCGGGCCCTGGGCTCGCCAGAGAAATTCAATGAGATCATGACCCCGCTGGCCATTAAATTAGGTGCAGCCATAGGCGCCAGTCGTGCGGCGGTGGATGCTGGCTATGCGGCCAATGATTTGCAAGTGGGTCAGACCGGCAAAATCGTTGCGCCTGGACTGTATGTTGCCTGCGGCATCAGCGGCGCGATTCAGCACTTGGCGGGCATGAAGGATTCCAAGGTGATTGTTGCGATCAACAAAGACCCCGAGGCCCCAATTTTCAGTGTGTCCGATTACGGCCTAGAGGCTGACTTGTTTACAGCAGTGCCTGAGTGGGTTGCAGCACTTTGAGTGCGTTCATTTCAATTTCAACCGATGTGATTCAAAGGATCAATACCATGACCACCACCTTAATAACTGGCTCTGCCTCCGGCATCGGTGCGGCCACCCGTCAAGCGCTCATGGCTGCAGGCCATCACGTCATCGGCGTCGATCTGCGACAAGCTGACATCGTGGGCGATCTCTCGACAGCCGAGGGCCGACAAGCCGTCATCGCGCAAGCATTGGTGCTCTGCCACGGCAAGTTAGATGGCTTGGTGTTGTGCGCTGGGCTGGGCGGGCAGACGCAACCAGCCTCTTTGGTGACCTCGGTCAATTATTTTGGAGCGGTGGAGTTGTTGGACGGTTTGCTGCCCGCGCTCCAAAAAGGCAGCCATCCAGCGGCCGTTGTCATTTCCTCGGTGGCATCGGCCATGCTGCCTTGGGACAAAAACCCCTTGGCCGCAGCCTGCGAGGCCCATGATGAAGCCACGGTCAGTGCCATCGTGATGGGAGCGGGAGCTCAGGGCGGCAATCTTGCCTACGCAGGGTCCAAAAATGCATTGACGGTGGCAGTGCGCAAACGCGCGGTCGCTTGGGGACAACGGGGTGTGCGCCTGAACACCTTGGCGCCTGGTGCAACCGAAACGCCCCTGCTGCAGGCGGGCTTAGAAGACCCTCGCTTCAGCGAAGCTATCAAGAATTTTGTTGCCCCATTGGCTCGTCGGGCTGAGCCGAGCGAGGTGGCTTCGGTGGTGGCTTTTCTCATGAGTCCAGCGGCCAGCTTTGTTCACGGCGCACAGTTTTATGTGGACGGGGGCATCGATGCGGCCACTCGTCCGACGCAGTTTTAAATGCAGCCATGCATCTGCAAGGGCCGCTCACAAGCCACCGCCAACCAGCCAAGTAGTCTCATTGGACGATGGTTGGGTGCAGTTGTCTGCCTATGCTGTGAGCCAGATGAATCAAGGAGATAAACAATGCGTCTCAAAGACAAAGTAGCTTTGGTCACCGGTGCCGGACAGGGCATGGGCCGAGCAATAGCACGTCGCTTTGCCGCGGAGGGTGCCGTGGTGGTGGCGTTGGACCTCAACTTGGCTGCGGCCGAAGAAACTCTGGCGGGTCTTGGCGGGCGCAGCATTGCGCGAAGTCTGAACGTGGGAGAGAGTGCCGCTGTGGCGGCGGTGGTCGATGAAGTCGTGGCGCTTTTTGGACGTGTCGATGTGTTGGTGAACAACGCTGGCGTTGGCTCGGTGGATGCTTTTGCCGACATCCCTGACGAAACGTGGGCACGCGTGATCAATGTGAACCTCAATGGGGCTTTTTATTGCGCACGTGCCGTGGTGCGAGCCATGCAAAAAGTCGGCACGCGCGGTGCCATCATCCATGTGGCCAGCACGGCCGCCGCCTCGGGTGACGGCCCAGCGCATTACTGCGCTTCCAAGGCCGCACTGATGGGCTTGACCCGCAGCATGGCCAAAGAGCTGGCGCCACAAGGAATTCGTGTCAACACCCTGGTGCCCGGCCCCACCAACACCCCAATGATGCAGAGCATTCCGCAGGAGTGGATAGACGCCATCATCAAAGGCGTGCCCATGGGCCGTATGGCCGAGCCCGAAGACATCGCTGGCGCTGCCTTGTTTTTGGCCAGCGACGACAGCGGCTTTATGACGGGACAAAATTTGGCAGTCAACGGCGGTAGCGCTTTTCTGTAAGGACTCATCGAATGACGCAAGCTAGACTTCAAGACAAAGTGGCCTTTGTGACGGGTGGCGGGACAGGCATTGGTGCTGCCACTGCTGTTCGTTTTGCCCAAGAGGGTGCGGTGGTGGTGATTTGCGGTCGACGCCTCGATCCACTGAATGCCGTGGTGGCGCAAATCAAAGCGGCGGGTGGCCGCGCTGAGGCGGTACAAGTCGATGTCAGTGATGAAGCCGCTTTCACGGCTGCCATCGAGGACGCTGCTCAGCGTCACGGGCGCTTGGATATTCTGGTCAACAACGCCATGGCCTATAGCTGGGGCGCGATAGAGTCGACCAGTACAGCCGACTGGCACAGCAATTTCAGCACCTCGGTCGATGGGACGTTTTGGGGCACTCGCGCGGCCATGAAGCTGATGAAAGACAGAGGCGGCTCCATCATCAATCTTTCGTCTATTTGTGGTTTATTGGGCACCTCTTGGATGGCGGGTTACTCTGCAGCCAAGGCCGCCATCATCAACTTCTCTCGGGCCGCTGCTGCAGAGGGCGCGCTCAGCGGCATTCGGGTCAATGTGGTGATTCCAGCTGTGGTCGAGACGCCTGCGACAGCGGGCATGTTGTCGGACCCTGCGGCACGACAACAAACCGAAAAACTCATACCCATGGGACGTGTGGGGCAACCCGAAGAGTTGGCCAATGCGATCTTGTTTTTGGCCAGCGACGAGGCAAGCTACATCACGGGTGCGGCATTGCCCGTAGACGGTGGGCGTTCGGCCGTGTTGGTCACCGCGCTGTGAAGGCGCAAGTCATGTCTTGGCCTTGCACACTTGAGGAGCGCATCGACCGGCTGGAATCGATTGAGTCGATTCGTCAGCTGGCTGGCAAGTATTCACTGTCCTTGGACATGCGCGACATGGATGCACATGTGAACTTGTTTGCGCCTGATGTGCGCGTTGGCAAAGACAAAGTCGGGCGTGCGCATTTCAAAGCCTGGCAAGACCACACCTTGCGCGACCAATTCACTGGCACCTCACACCATCTGGGGCAGCACCTGATCGAGTTTGCCGATGCGCAGCATGCAACAGGTCTTGTGTACTCCAAAAATGAACACGAGTGTGGTGCCGAATGGGTCATCATGCAGATGCTCTACTGGGACGACTATGAGCGCATCGCGGGTGAGTGGTTTTTCCGACGTCGATTGCCTTGTTACTGGTATGCCACCGATCTGAACAAGCCACCCATTGGCGACATGAAAATGCGTTGGCCGGGGCGCGAGCCCTATGACGGCAGTTTTCATGACCTGTTTCCGAGCTGGAATGAGTTTTGGGCAAAACGCCCAGACAAGGACCAATTGCCAGAGGTGGCCGCCCCGGCCCCGCTGGAGCAGTTTTTGCGCACCATGCGCCGAGGCACGCCGTCGCCAAAAATGAGAGTGCGCTGAGATGAACCCCTTGTTTGAACCCTTGGTTTTAGGCGATTTGTGGCTGGCCAACCGCATCGTCATGGCCCCCATGACCCGCAACCGTGCCGATCACGATGGTGTGCCCAATGAGTTGATGGTGCAGTACTACGCCCAGCGCAGTGAAGCGGGTTTGATCGTGACGGAGGGCACTTGGCCCAGTGCGGTCGGACAATCCTATTGCCGCCAACCCGGTATTGCGACCAAAGCGCAGATCGCGGGATGGAAAGCTGTCACCGATGCGGTCCATGCCCGAGGCGGTTTGATCGTGTTGCAAATCATGCACGGGGGACGCATTGGCAGTCACTACATCAAGCCCGCAGGTGTTGAAACGGTGGCACCCAGCGCCTTGCAAGCGGCGGGGGAGGTCATGACCGACCGTGCCGGTATGCAGGCTTATGACTGCCCACGTGAACTGACCACGCAAGAAGTTCGAGCCATTGTGCAAGAGCACGCCCAAGCGGCCATTCATGCGCGCGAGGCCGGTTTTGATGGCGTCGAGTTACATGGCACCAGCGGCTATTTGCCCATGCAATTTTTGAGCTCTGAGACCAATCAGCGAAACGACGAGTACGGCGGATCGGCAGCCCACCGGGCCCGCTTTGCTGTCGAGTGTTTGCGCCACATGGCCGCTGCGATTGGCGCTGCCAGGGTGGGTTTGCGTTTGAATCCTGGCAACACGTACAACGACACCCGCGACGAAGATTCGGCGTCGACCCATGCCGAGTTGATGCGCCAGGCCGCCACGCTGGATTTGGCATACCTGCATGTGATGCGCGCTCCCATGCCTGAGTTGGACGCTTTTGCATTGGCGCAAACTCATTTTGGTCAGCGTCTTATCTTGAACGATGGCTTTGATCCCGTCAACGCTGAGTCAGCCTTGCAGGCTCATCCGGGTGCCGCTTTGTCATTTGGCCGCCACTTCATTGCCAACCCAGACTTGGTCCAACGAATTCGCCTGGGTCAGCCCCTGACCCGTTTTGACCGTAAAACCCTCTACACGCCGGGGGCGCTGGGCTACACCAGCTACGAAAACGCGCCTGCTGTCTCCAGCTAAAGCAGCTGTCCCCCTGGGCCATTGTTTAGTCTCTACGGACGATGCTTGGGGTGGCTGGTTTGATCAGAATGACCAACAGATGTTTCATTTCTAAAAAGCTGGGTGCACAAATCATGATGAAAATCGCGGGACTGGCCTATGTCGTGGCCGAAACAACAGATCTGGACCGATGGAAAAAATACGCCGAGGGTGTGCTGGGCATGATGACCACGGCGTCGCCGGATGGCGGTTTGTATGTGCGAATGGATGAGCGGCAATTCCGTTTTGCCATTCAAGCGGGAGCACGTGATGCTTATGCCGTGTCTGGCTGGGAGGTGTCTTGCCAGGCTGATTTCGCGCATGCGCTGACAGTTCTTGAGCAGGCGGGCGTCGAGGTCGTTTTGGGCAATGCCGATTTGTGCCGTCACCGTTGCGCGCAACAAGTGGCTGGTTTCAGCGATCCATCAGGCAACCGTCACGAGCTGGTCTGGGGGTTTCGTTCAGATTTTGTGCACTTTGCCTCGCCAGTCGGTGTTTCAGGTTTTGTGACGGGCAACATTGGCATGGGGCACGCCGTGCTGCCTGCACCTGTGTTTGAGCAAACGGTTGACTTTGTGACGCAGGTGATGGGTTTTGGCCTCTCAGACATCTTTAATTTCCGACCTGGCCCCCCGGATAGCCCCAGTTTGCCCATTCACTTTTTTCATTGCAACAATGGGCGGCATCACAGCTTGGCCTTGGCTGGGTTTCCAGTCCCCAGTGGGTGTGTGCACGTCATGGTCGAAGTCGAGGGTATGCCAGAGGTCGGCCGTGCGCTGGACCGAATGTATGCCCATCAAGTCAAACAAACTGCCACATTGGGTCAGCATACCAACGACAAAGTGACCTCGTTTTACATGCAAAGCCCGTCTAATTTTGATATTGAGTATGGCTACGGGGGTGAGGTGGTCGACTGGTCGCAGCACATCACCCATGAATTTACCCGTGTCAGTCTTTGGGGGCACGATTTCAGTATTGGCCAAAAAGCCCCAACGGATGAGAAGGCATAACTGCGCATATGGCCAATAAACAAATGACTGCCGCCGATGTCGTGGCCACCCTGCAAGACGGCATGACCGTGGGCATTGGCGGTTGGGGCCCAAGGCGCAAGCCCATGGCACTGGTCCGCGAAATTTTGCGCAGTCCGCTCAAAGACTTGACGGTGGTTTCGTATGGCGGCGCAGATGTTGGCATGTTGTGCGCGGCGGGAAAGATTAAAAAACTAGTGTTTGCTTTTGTCTCTCTCGACTTTATTCCGCTAGAGCCCTACTTTCGACAGGCCCGCCAAAGCGGAGCCCTCGAGGTCATGGAAATTGACGAAGGCATGATGTTGCTGGGCCTGAAGGCGGCCGCCATGCGGGTGCCCTTTATCCCTACCCGTGTGGGATTGGGGACCGATGTGCTGGTGTGCAACCCAGACCTCAAGCTGGTGGCATCGCCCTACGACCAACGCGACTGGGTGGCCATGCCTGCATTGCCCCTCGACGTGGCTTTGGTGCATGTCGATCGGGCTGATTCGCGCGGTGTCTGTCAGATCAAGGGCCCCGACCTCTATATGGATGAATTGTTTGTGCGTGCCGCGCAGAAAAGTTTTGTCAGTTGCGACGAATTGGTGGAGAGCGAATTTTTTGAAAATGCGGACGAAGCGCGCCATGTTTACTGGGAGCGTGCCCACACCACAGGTGTGGTGCATTTGCCCGCAGGGGCACACCCGAGTTCGTGCGCGCCGCTTTATGGCTTTGATGTGAAGCACTTCAAAGACTATGTGGCCAGCGCCAAAGAGGTGGGTGGTTGGCAAACCTATGCCGAGCGCTTTGTCCATTGCACTGAGTCGCAATACCTCGCGCGTGTGGGCGGAATCGAGACGGTGCGCCAATTGCCGCTTCCCGTCTTTTGAAGGTGGCAGACATGAACGATTTTTCACTGGTAGACCAAATCATCTGCGCCGCATCTCAAGCATGGAAAGATGATGGTGAAGTGCTGGCAACTGGCATTGGTATCGTGCCCCGTCTGGCAGCATCGCTGAGCATGCTCAGCAGCAACCCCGATTTGATGATGACCGACTCAGAAGCATGGCTGGTGCGTGAGCCGGTCCCAGTTGGGCCGCGCGGTAACTACCAACCCAAGCGCGAAACTTGGATGGGGTTTAGCCGCATTTTTGACAATGTCTGGAGTGGCAAACGCCACGCCATGGTCGGTCCTACGCAAGTGGACCGCTTTGGTCAGGCTAATATTTCGATGATTGGCAGTGACTACCACAAGCCAAAATCCATGATGTTGGGTGTGCGCGGTTTTCCTGGTAATTCAATCAGCCATGCCAACTCATTTTTTGTGCCGAACCACAGCACCAAGGTGTTTGTGGCGGGCGAAGTCGACATGGTGGCCTCTGCGGGCTACAACCCTGCCCGCGTGGCGCGCGGCTGGCATCTGGATGACATCGATCTGCGCTTGATTGTGACCAATCTGGCTGTCCTTGATTTTGGGGGTCCTGGGCATCAGATCCAGTTGCGCTCTTTGCACCCTGGCGTGACTGCCCAACAGGTGCAAGAGGCCACTGGATTTGAATTGCATGTGGCTTTGAAGGTGCCTGAGACAGCCGCCCCGACAGAGCTTGAGTTGAGTCTGTTGGCCAGACTAGATCCTCACAACTTGCGTGCGACAGCATTGGGATGAGACCTGACTATGAACCACTCTGACTCTGGTAACGACTTCGTTCAGCGAGAAGACAAGTCGGTCTACGAAACCACCGAGCCCGTTTTGTACGCTGTGGCCGATGGCATCGCCACCGTGACGATGAACCGCCCTAGCTTCAACAATGCGCAAAACTCGCAAATGACCTATGCGCTGGATGCCGCATTCAAGCAAGCCGTTGATGACGATGCTGTCAAAGTGATCGTGTTGCGAGGTGCGGGCAAGCACTTCAGCGCGGGACACGACATCGGCACACCAGGGCGCGATATCAACAAGCCCTTTGAGAGACAAAGCCTGTGGTGGGACCACACCAACAAGCCTGGCGCCGAGCAATTGTTTGTTCGTGAACAAGAGGTCTATCTGGGCATGTGCCGCCGCTGGCATGACATTCCCAAGCCAACCATTGCCATGGTGCAAGGCGCATGTGTGGCGGGCGGGTTGATGCTGGCTTGGGTGTGTGACCTGATCATTGCCAGCGATGACGCGTTTTTTCAGGACCCTGTGGTTCGTATGGGCATCCCGGGCGTCGAGTATTTTGCCCATGCGCATGAACTCAACCCGCGCATTGCCAAAGAATTTTTGTTTTTGGGCGATCGCATGAAGGCCGATCGCGCCTACATGATGGGCATGGTCAACCGTGTTGTGCCGCTTGACGAATTGCAAGCGCAGACCTACGACATCGCCGCGCGCATTGCCAAGCAGCCCCGTCTTGGCCTGAGCTTGACCAAAACCGTGATCAACCGCGCCGAAGAGTTGCAAGGCTTGCGCGCCACCATGGATGTTGCCTTTGGCTACCATCATTTTTCACATGCGCACAGCCAAATTTTGGGTGCAGGGACGCTGGGTGGGCACGACGCCAAGTCGATGGTTCAAGCCAACAAAAAGGACAATTCGGCATGACGACCTCCCATGCTTTGCGAACCCCACTGTGTGACTTGCTGGGGTGCAAGTACCCCATCGTCCAGACGGCCATGGGCTGGGTGTCGGGTTCATCTTTGGTGGCAGCCACCACCAATGCGGGTGGCTTTGGTTTTCTGGCCGGCGCCACGATTGCTGCAGACCAGGTAGAGGCTGAAATCATCAAAGTCAAGGAATTGACGGGTGACCAACCCTTTGGGCTGAACTTTCATATGTTTCAGCCCAACGCCCACCAGTTGCTGGACTTGGCAATTGAGCACAAGTTGCGGGCAGTCAGTTATGGCCGTGGGCCTGACAAAAAAGTCATTGGCCGACTGCGTGACGCAGGCATTGTCTGCATGCCCACTGTGGGTGCGCTCAAGCATGCACAAAAAGCCATCGAGATGGGGGCCAATGCCATCACGGTGCAGGGCGCAGAGGGGGGTGGCCACACCGGTTCGGTGCCCTCGACGGTGTTGATCCCCCAAGTGGTGGATGCGGTGAACGTACCCGTGGTAGCTGCGGGTGGGTTTTACGACGGGCGAGGCCTCTTAGCCGCCATGGCGTATGGCGCGCAGGGCATCGCCATGGGCACGCGTTTTTTGATGACCAGTGATTCAGGCGTACCCGAAGTCACGCTCAAGCGCTACTTGGATGCGAAGGATGCGGAAAAAATTCAGATCTCCTACTTGGTCGATGGCATGCCGCAGCGCATGATTCCCAACGAATACCTCAGCATGCTCGAAAAAGCCTCGCCCATCAAGCGCCTGCGGATTGCCGTGGGTTTGGCGCTGGCGTGGAAGGCCCAAACCGGCATGACCTTTCAGCACGCCCTCGGCGTGCTTTGGCAAGGTTTGCGCGAAGACCCCGGCAGTGCGGCGCAAACCATGATGGCAGCCAATGCGCCCATGTTGTTGCAACGCGCCATGACCGATGGCAACCCAGTCGAAGGCGTCATGTCTTCGGGTCAGGTGGCGGCCTTGATCAATCGACTGGAATCCTGCGAAGACGTGATCTCAGGCATCGTGGGGCAGGCGAGCAAACGACAAGCCGAACTCAATCAATTCAATGCCGCCGTGGGCACTTGAGGAATCGCAAACATGAGCCAACAATTTTCTTGCCACCTGCACGACAACGGTATCGCAGAAATCGTGCTCGACCGGCCCCCAGTGAACGCACTCAATGCGGCTGGCTGGAACGCGCTCGCCGTTGCAATTCAGGCGCATGGCGAGCAACCCGATGTCAGAGTGATTGTGGTGCGCGCCGAAGGCCGCGGTTTTTGTGCGGGGGTCGATATCAAAGAGCTGGCCAGCAACGACAAGCTCATCATCGATGTGAATGCAGGCAACTACGCCACTTTCAAAGCGGTGCATTTGAACAAAGTGCCTGTGATTGTGGCTGTGCATGGCTTTGTTCTGGGCGGCGGCATTGGCATTTGCGGCGCCGCTGACATTGTGATTGCTGCCGACGATGCAAGCTTTGGTCTGCCCGAAGTTGACCGCGGCGCCATGGGCGGCGCAGCACACCTGCAACGCATGTTTGGGGTGCAAAAAACCCGTTATCTGTTTTTTACAGGAGAGATGATTGGCGCCGCCGAAGCCGCCCGTTTGGGCGCGATTGAGCGGGTGGTGCCGCGCGAGCAATTGCGTGACACGGCAATGCAAATTGCGGCCAAGATTGCTGCCAAAAGTCCAGTCATGATTCGCATTGCCAAAGAGGCCTTGACGGGCATTGAAGACGGTAATTTGGAAGACAAATACCGCTGGGAGCAAGGCTTCACACTCCAAGCTTATATGAGCCCCGATTCGGGCGAAAACCGCAATGCGTTTGTGCAAAAACGCGATGCGAAGTTCTGATTGCCAAGGAAGCGCTGATGAATTTGACATACACCCCTGCACAAACTGCATTCAGAGCCGAGGTCCGTGACTGGTTGCAAGCCCATGTGCCGCATGAGACCTTTGCCAGTCACGAAACGCGTGAAGGTTTTGAGCAACACCGCCAGTGGGAGGCCCTCTTGGCAGATCAGGGCTGGAGCAGCGTGACTTGGCCCAAAGAGTTGGGCGGACGCGGTTGCGATTTGACTGAATGGCTCATCTTCGAAGAAGAATATGCCATCGCAAACGCCCCCTTTCGGATCAACCAAAATGGTATTTTGCTGCTCGGCCCCACCTTGATGGAGTTTGGTACGCCTGAGCAAAAAGCCCGATTTTTGCCGCGCATGGCGCGTTGCGATGACATGTGGGCCCAAGGCTGGAGCGAGCCCAATGCCGGCTCGGACATGGCTGCGATCAGCAGCCGAGCTATTCGTGACGGTGATCATTACGTCATCAATGGCCAAAAAACATGGTCCACGCGGGCTATTTTTGCTAACTGGCTTTTTGGCTTGTTTCGCAGCGACCCGAGTTCTAGTCGTCACCATGGCTTGAGCTATGTGTTGGTGCCACTCGATGCGCCCGGCCTCACGATTCGGCCCATCCAAGCGCTCAACGGCAAGCCCGCCTTTGCCGAAATATTTTTTGACGATGTGCGTGTGCCAGTCAGCAACTTGCTCGGCGAAGAAGGCCAGGGTTGGAACGTGGCCATGGCTACTGCTGGTTTTGAACGTGGCTTGCTTTTGCGCTCACCGGCCCGCTATCAGCTCACAGCTCAAAAATTGATGCAGCTCTATCGCAAACACCAAGTCAGCGCTGACCGAGACCCTTCCATTCGTGAGGCTGTCATGCGTGCTTGGATGGGAGCCGAAGCCTACAACTTGGCCTCCTACCACACGGTGGGACGCATCCAACGCGGCGGACGTGTGGGCGCTGAGGCCAGCACCAATAAGATTTTCTGGTCAGAGCTGGACCTGGACATGCACGAGACGGCGATGCGTATTTTGGGCCCGAGTGCAGAGCTGCACCATGCGCCAGAAACACACGATTGGCTGGAGGGCTTTTTGTTTGCGCAGGCGGGCCCCATTTACGCTGGTAGCAACGAGATTCAGCGCAACATCATTGCCGAGCGCTTGCTTGGTCTGCCTAAAAACTGAACGAGGCTGAACATGGATTTCACTTTCAATGAAGACCAGCAGGCTCTGCGCGACTCGGTCAGTCGCTTCCTCATGGTCGAAGCAGCACCTGAAAAACTGAGAGAAATTTGGCAAACCGATGCAGGACGTTCTTCGGAACTCCGCGCCAAGTTAGCCGAGCAGGGCCTCACGGCGATGTCGGTCCCTGAGTCCTTGGGCGGCCTAGGCTTGGGCGACATGGACTGGTCACTGATGAATCAAGAGTTGGGGTATTTCGGTATTCCTGACTCCTTGGCTGACACTGCTTATTTGGCCTGTGCACTGCTGGCGGCGTTGCCACCCACGCATGCCTTGCGTGCCACATGGCTGCCCCAAATCGCCGATGGCAGCGCACGCATTGCGCTGGGTCATCCGGTCAACCCTTGGGTGGCCGATGCCCACTTGGCAGACTTACTTTTGTTGGCGCACCCCACACCCCATGGCACGCAGTGGCATGCACTCACGCTGGACCAAGTCAAACACACGCCGTGCGCCAGCATTGACTCCTCGCGCCGTCTGGCCACGGTCGAGTGGACGCCCACACCACAGACGCTCATTGCGCAGGACGCACAAGGTCAAGCGTTGGCCGATGATCTGTTGGACCGAGGCGCCCTTTGCGCGTCGGCCCAGTTGCTGGGTTTGGCGCAACGCATGCTTGATTTGACCGTGGACTATGCCGCGCAACGCAAGCAGTTTGGCAAGCCTATTGGCGCTTTCCAAGCCGTGAAGCATCAATTGGCCGATGTGGTGACCAAGATCGAATTTGCCAAGCCTGTGCTCTACCGAGCTGCCAGTGCGATGAGCCAAAGTGAAGCGCAGCGTTCGGTGCGCATCTCACATGCCAAGCTCGCCTGCGCGGACGCAGGTTGGTTTTCTGCCCGCAAGGCGATCCAGATCCATGGTGCCATGGGCTACACCTGGGAGGTCGATTTGCAGATGTTCATGAAACGGGCTTGGGTCTTGGACGCGGCTTGGGGTGACCGCGGTTTTCACAAGCACCGTCTCTCGCACGCCTTGTTGGCAGATGACGCTTTGCTTGGCCCTGGCGCGACTTTCGTCACCAACCCCTGACCTATCCATTCTTATGCCTGAAGCTTTTATTGTCGATGCCTTGCGCTCGCCCACAGGAAAACGCAACGGCTCCTTGGCTGCAGTCCACGGGGCTGACTTAGGGGCGCATGTGATTCGGGGCATTGTCGAGCGCAACGCCATCCCTGCAGACGAATACGACGATGTGATTTTTGGTTGTGTGGACACGATTGGCGCCTTGGCGGGGGACATTGCACGCACTTCTTGGTTGGCCGCAGGCTTGCCCATGAATGTGCCCGGTACCACGGTGGATCGGCAATGTGGTTCCTCCCAGCAAGCGGTGCATTTTGCAGCGCAGGCCGTCATGAGCGGTACGCAAGATGTGGTGCTGGCTGGGGGCGTGCAAACCATGAGCCGAATTCCCATTGGCTCCGCCATGTTGGCAGGGCAGCCGCTGGGCTTTAGCACACCATTTGCTGAGAGTTTGGGTTGGCAACATCGTTTTGGATCGGCGCCAGTCAATCAGTTTTATGCCGCGCAACGCATCGCTGATCACTGGGGTTTGAGCCGCGAGGCGATGGAGGTGTTTGCCAAAGAAAGCCATGACCGGGCTTTGCATGCCATGGCAGAGGGTCGTTTTGATCGCGAAATTTTGCCCTTTGGTGATTTCAAAATGGACGAGACAGCTCGCGCCAGCACGCTAGAAAAATTGGCCACCCTGCAAGCCGTGGACCCCACCTATCCCAAAATAACAGCCGCAGTGTCTAGTTCGACCTGCGATGCAGCCGCTGCCATCTTGGTGGTGTCCGAAGTAGCGCTCAAACGCTATCAACTCAAGCCACGCGCCCGCATTCACCACCTCAGCGTGCGTGCCGATGACCCGATTTGGCATCTGACCGCACCCATTGCAGCCACCGCCCACGCACTTCAAAAAGCGGGCATGAAGTTGGATGCGATTGACTTGGTGGAGATCAACGAAGCGTTTGCCTCGGTGGTCATGGCTTGGCTCAAGGAAACCGGTTACCCGCACGCGCGCACCAATGTGAACGGGGGAGCCTTGGCGCTGGGTCACCCGCTAGGTGCCTCGGGGGTCAAGCTCATGACCACCTTGCTACACGAGCTCGAGCGCACTGGCGGGCGTTACGGTCTACAAACCATGTGCGAAGGCGGTGGACAGGCCAACGTCACCATCATTGAAAGACTTTAAACCCATGCCTATTTGCGATCAAAGAGTTGTCATCATCACGGGCGCAGGCGCAGGTTTGGGGCGCGTGTATGCCTTGGCATTTGCAGCTGAGGGCGCGCGTGTGGTGGTGAACGATATCCGCCTAGAGGCCGCGCAGGCGGTCGTGGCCGAAGTCGTGGCTGCAGGTGGGCAGGCGATTGCCAACCACGGCGACATCACGACCACGGCGGGGGCGCAATCCATTGTGGATGCTGCGCTTGAGGCTTATGGGGAAGTCCATGTGCTGGTGAACAACGCCGGTATTTTGCGAGACCGCATGTTCATTAGCCTGACGGAGGATGATTGGGACCAAGTCATGCGGGTGCATCTGAAGGGCCATTTTTGCTTGGCTCAAGTGTTGGGTCGCCGCTGGCGCGACGCTGCCAAGGCAGGCAACACCATCGACGCGCGCATCATCAACACCAGTTCGGGAGCCGGTTTGCAAGGCTCGATTGGGCAGTCCAACTATTCGGCCGCCAAGGGCGGTATTGCTGCGCTCACCCTGGTGCAAGCCGCTGAAATGGCGCGCTATGGCGTGACTGTCAATGCGCTTGCGCCTGCAGCCCGAACCTCCATGACTGAGAGCGCCATGCCCGATGTGGTCAAAGCGCCGCAAGATGGCAGTTTTGATGCTTGGGCGCCAGAAAACGTAGCCCCGCTGGTGGTCTGGCTGGGCAGTGTGAATTCGTCACATGTCACGGGTCAGGTGTTTGAAAGCCAAGGTGGTCGGATTTCCATTTGCGACGGCTGGCGCACCGACGCCACAGTCGACAAAGGAGCGCGCTGGGAGGCGGCAGAGCTGGGGCCCATCGTGGCCCAGTTGATGTCGCAAGCTGTGCCTGCACAAAAGGTCTGGGGCAGCTGAGATGCCCTCTCTTTCCTTGCCGCACTACGAGAGCCTAGATGCCATGGCGTTGGCAGCCCTGATTCGCACAGGGCAGATCACACCACTGGAAGCACTCACTGCGGCCCAAGAGCGCGCCACGGCTCGCAGCGACATCGGCGCCATTGCCATGCGCCACGATGACATGGCGCTGCGCACCGCCCAAAAAATGTCTGGCCTCAGCGCTTCGGCGCGTGCCACGCAAACCGAGCATGCATCGCTCTGGGGCGTTCCTTTTGCACTCAAGGATTTGGGGATTGCCTTGAAAGGAACCGTCACAACGCATGGTTGTGCCTTTTTCAAAGACGCCGTGGCAGACCACGACTCGACGCTGGTCCAGCGCTACCAAGCTGCGGGCTTGAATATTTTTGCCAAAACCACAAGCCCTGAATTCGGGCAGACCGCCACCACCGAGTCGCGTTTGTTCGGACTGACCCGCAATCCTTGGAATCAGGCCATGAGCGCGGGTGGATCATCGGGCGGTGCTGCAGCGGCTGTGGCTGCTGGCATCTTGCCAGTGGCGCATGCCAGCGACGGCGGAGGCTCAATCCGCATACCGGCCTCTCACTGCGGTTTGTTTGGCCTCAAACCCAGCCGTGGCTTGGTGCCCATGGGCCCCAAAATGCTCGAGGGCTGGTTGGGCCTGTCAGCGCAAAACGTGATCAGTCGCAGCGTGCGTGACACGGCCCTTTTGCTGGAACTGACCCAAGGCCCCGAATTCGGGAGTCGCACAGGGCCTGCTGTCGCTCAGCTCATGGCCGCCTTGGAGCAACCCCCACCGCGCCTGCGCATTGCCCTGATGCTGCACAACCCATTCGGTGAACCCGTGCACCCCACTTGTCTGGATGCTGCCCAAGTTGCCGCTCGTTGGTGTGAGTCACTGGGGCATCACGTCGAAATCGCAGCACCTCAGCTGGCCATTGGCGACATGTTTGCCAGCATGGGGGTGGCCACCGCGGTAGGCATGCTGACCACGGTCAATGCGCGGGAAAAGGCGCTGGGTCGTCCAGCCCGTGAAGACGAGTTTGAGCCCTTGAACTGGCGAAGTCTGCAATTGGCGCGCAACTTCACTGCTGAGCAAGCATTGACAGCCAGGCTGGTGTTTGACCAAGCGGCGCGCACCTTGGATTTGTTTTTGACTGATTACGATCTGATTTTGTCTCCCGTCACCTCAGCACCGGCCCCGTTGTTGGGCGCCATGTCGCTTGATCAGCCTTACGAAGACTTTGTCAAGGTCGTCATGACGGCGTCGCCTTTTACCGCGCTGTTCAACATGAGTGGTCATCCAGCCATGTCGGTGCCTCTGCACTGGAATGCGCAGGGCATGCCAGTGGGGGCGCAGTTTGCAGGTCGATTTGGTGGCGAAGCCACTTTGCTGGCCTTGGCCGCGCAGTTGGAGCAAGCGGCCCCTTGGAGCGATCGCAGGCCGCAGATGATGCTGTCGATCCCTTAGGCGAAAGGGCGCGTGGCATGGAATTGGTTCTGAGTGAAGAGCAGCAGCACATCGCCGACAGTGCTGAGATTTTTTTGGCCAAAGCCAGCGCCATGCCGTCTGTCAGAGCCATCAGTCAAGGGGCCGATGGCTTAGACCTGAAGCTTTGGCAAGCAATGGCCGAACTCGGTTGGTGCGGTGTTGCTGTGCCCGATTCAACGGGCGGTCTGGGCCTGGGGCAAATAGAGCGCGTTTTGTTGCAGGAACAATTGGGCCGCCGTTTGTCATGTGTGCCATTTTTTGACAGTGCTGTGTTGGCCGCCGATGCCTTGCATGGCGTGGCTCACCACCCAATGGCTAGGCTTTGGTTAGAGCGCTTGGCCAGCGGCCAAGCAATCTTGACCTTGGCTTTGCCCGAAGTCAGCCTCCCGGGGGTCAGGGCCCCCTCCGACGCTCGACCTCATGTTGAGCCGCTTGCCAAACCGCTGGGTGGCGATCCATCGCGGTGGACACTGACTGGCGAGTGGCCTTGGGTTGGCTCTGCGGCGATGGCGCATGCCATGCTTTTACCCGCCCAAACCGAATCGGGCGAATCCTTGTTGTGGCTGGTGCCGGCCGATACGCCGGGCTTACAGGTGCAAGCCTTGCAGACCTTGGATGCCACGCGCCGAGTGGCTTGCGTGACAGCCCATGCGCTGACCTTGGATGACTCAGCGTGTGTGGGGCGGGGCCCCCTCGTGGACGAATTGATGCGTCGCGTGCGCTGTCAAGGTGCCATCGCCTTGGCTGCGGAGCAGGTGGGGGTGGCCCAGCAATGCCTGGACCTGACACTGGCCTACACCCTTCAAAGACACCAGTTTGACAAGCCGCTGGCTAGTTTTCAGGCGGTCAAGCATCGGTGTGCACAGATGTTGGTGGCTTTGGAGAGCGCGCGTTCGGCAGTTTATGGCGCGGCCTGTATGGCAGATACACAACCCGACTTGCCCGCCCTGTTGTTTTATGCGGCACAAGCCCGAGTCAGCGCCACCCAGGCCGCTTTGTTTTGTTCGCGAGAGGCGATTCAGTTGCATGGAGGCGTGGGTTTTACCTGGGAATTTGACCCGCATTTTTACCTGCGTCGTGCGCAAGCCACCAGCCAGCGTTTGGGCGCTGTGTCGTGGTGGCTGGAGCAAGTCGCGCGGCAATTGCTGGACACGCCAGAGGAGCCCGCATGAACTTATTGGAAACCACCGAAGAACGTCACTTTCGAGCCAGTGTGCGTGATTGGATGCAGCAACACTTGCGTGGTGAGTTTGAGCCTTTGAGGCATGCTGGCGCCTTGGGCGCCGCGGGCAATGCAGCCGGCTTGGTCAAACGTTGGGAGCAACAATTGGCCGCAGGCGGGTGGACGGGGCTGGGTTGGCCCCGCCAGCATGGTGGGCGAGATTTGCCGCTGGCGCACCAAGTGATCTTTCATGAGGAATATGTGCGATGCGGGGGTCCTGGAAGACTGGGCCACATCGGAGAAACCTTGCTCGCCCCCACCCTGATGGCTCACGGCACACCCGAATTGCAGGCGCGCTTTTTACCGGGGATTTTGGCGGGTCAAACTTATTGGGCGCAGGGGTACTCAGAGCCAGGCGCTGGTTCTGATCTGGCCGCCGTTCGAACCCGTGCACGGCTGGATTCGGTCCAGGGAGACTGGGTCATTGATGGGCAAAAAGTCTGGACCTCCTGGGCGCATGAGGCCGACTGGATTTTTGTGCTTGCGCGTTGCGAGCCAGGCTCGGTGCGGCACAAGGGCTTGGTGCTGTTGTTGGTGCCCTTGCGTCAGCCGGGGGTGAGCTTGCGACCGATTCGACAGATCACGGGGGAGTCGGAATTCAACGAAGTGTTTTTTGATGGCGCGCGAGCCGAGGGGACATGGCACTTAGGTGCGCCTGGACAAGGTTGGTCCGTTGCCATGTATTTGTTGGGCTGCGAACGAGGCGTCTCGACACTGGGTCAGCAGGCACATTTCAGGCGTGAGTTGGATCTTTTGCTCACATTGGCGCGTCAAAACGGAGCGGCCCAAGATCCTGGTTTGCGCCAACGCTTGGCTGAGGCGGCCTTGGGGCTAGAGACTTTGCGAAGCCATGCACTGCGCACCTTTGGCGAAAAAGCTGATATTCGGGCGGCCAGCATCAGCAAATACGCGTGGTCCAACTGGCGTCGTTCTTTGGGCGAATTGGCCATGGAGGTGTTAGGCGCTGAGGGGGATATTGCCACCCCAGACCCCATTCGCCAAGCCATGCAGCAACTCTGGCTGGTCAGCCGCGCTGACACCATTTACGCGGGAAGCAATGAGATTCAGTGCAACCTGATGGCTGAACGCGCTTTGCACATGCCCCGATAAAACCACCCCAAAGGCGTTAGCGCGTCATGGCTGGGCTTCATCGTCCAAGCAGACGATGCAACGCGAGCGCTGATTGCGGATGATGCAAAATGACTCAATGGATGGACTTTGCCGCATGAAACTCGCTCCCGATTACGTTCCCGCTCACGGTTTGCTGGTTGGAAAGTCGGTCTTGGTCACGGCGGCTGCCGGCGCTGGTATTGGCTTTGCGGTGGCCAAGCGGGCTGCAGAAGAGGGATGCCGTGCATTGTTCATTTCTGATGTGCATGAGCGACGCCTGCATGAGGCTGTCAAAGCCATTCAAACCGAAACAGGTTTGCAGCAAGTGCATGCCCTGCTTTGCGACGTGAGCCAAGAGGCCCAAGTCCAAAACTTAATTGACAACGCACATGCGCAGATGGGCGGCATTGATGTGCTCATCAACAATGCTGGCATGGGGACCAGCAAACGCATCGTGGACATGGACGACGACGAGTGGAACAAGGTCATTGGCGTAACCCTGACAGGCACCTTCCGTGTCACACGTGCGGCCTTGCGGGTCATGCAGCCACGGGGGCGTGGGTGCATCATCAACAATGCCTCCGTGCTGGGCTGGCGCGCACAGACTGAGCAAGCCCACTATGCAGCTGCCAAGGCGGGTGTGATGGCATTGACACGTTGTGCGGCGCTCGAGGCTGCAGAGTTCGGCATTCGCATCAATGCGGTCGCGCCATCCATCGCCATCCACGCCTTTTTGAAGAAATCTGCCTCTGAAGAATTGCTCAATGAGTTGTCGGCCAAAGAAGCCTTTGGTCGAGGGGCAGAGCCCTGGGAGGTGGCCAATGTCATGATTTTCTTGGCCAGTGACTACTCTTCTTACATGACCGGCGAGGTCGTATCCGTCAGTTCTCAACGGGCCTGAGCATGAGCACCCATTCCAACTCCCGACTGTGCTTTGACTCGGTCGATTCAGTCTTGGCTGCTGTGGGGCAAGAGCTTGGGGTGACCGACTGGATCGAGCTCACCCAGCAGCGCATCAACACCTTTGCCGATGCAACGGGTGACCATCAGTGGATTCATGTGGATCCCGAGCGCGCCAAGAGCGGACCGTTTGGCGCGTGCATTGCGCATGGGTACTTGCTGCTGTCGCTCGCCAATTTGTTTTTACCCCAACTGGTCACTTACCAACGCCTCTCGCTAGGCGTGAACTACGGCTGCGACAAGGTTCGTTTCCCTTTGCCTGTCAAGGTGGGCTCGCGTCTGAGGGGGCAGGGCCAAGTGCTACGCGCCGAGTCTATGCAGCAAGCTGGGGTCCAGGTGGTCGTGCGCATCAGCGTCGAGGTGGAGGGGGCTGACAAGCCCGGCTGTGTGGTGGACACCATCAGCCGTCTTTATTTTGAGTGAGAAAAATAGCATGCATGTACAAGAAGCCGTCATTGTCTCTACCGCGCGAACGCCCATCGGCAAAGCTTTTCGCGGTGCCTTTAACGATACCGAAGCGCCGGTGTTGGGCGGGCATGTCATTCGCCACGCGCTGGACAAAGTCGGTGTTGCTGGTCACGAAGTAGACGATGTGATTTTGGGTATTGCAGCCCAGCAAGGCAACCAAGGCTACAACCTAGGTCGTTTGTGCTGCTACACCGCTGGATTGCCAGACAGCGTAGGGGGCATGACGATTGACCGCATGTGTGCTTCAGGCTTGATGAGTATTGCCACTGCTGCCAAAGGCATCATGACGGGTGAAATGGACATCGCTGTGGCGGGCGGGTTGGAGTCAATTACGCTGGTCCAGAACAAACACAAAAACAGCTACCGCGCGCAGTCAGAGTCGGTCTTGAAGGCCATGCCAACGGCATACATCCAGATGATTGAAACCGCTGAAATCGTCAGTCGGCGCTACGGCATCTCGCGTGAGGCGCAAGACGAATATTCACTACGTAGCCAACAACGCACCGCAGCAGCCCAGAAAGCGGGGCTGTTTGCCGACGAGATCGTGCCGTTGGCCACCCACAAACAGTTGTTTGACAAAGAAGGTCAGCTGGTGGGCAACGAAGCAGTGACTTTGCACCATGACGAAGGCAACCGTGCCGACACTTCGCTGGAGAGCTTGCGCCTACTTAAGCCCGTTTGGAAAAAGGGTCAGTGGGTCGCCGAGGGGGAATTCATCACCGCTGGCAATGCCTCTCAGTTATCCGATGGCGCATCGGCGAGTGTGTTGATGAGTGCGGCCCAAGCCCGCCGACGTGGGCTGACCCCCTTGGGAACTTACCGGGGCTTGGCGCTGGCTGGTTGCGCTGCCGACGAAATGGGCATAGGCCCAGTCTTTGCCATTCCAAAGTTACTTCAACGACACGGTCTGGATGTGTCGGACATCGGCCTGTGGGAGATCAATGAAGCCTTTGCATGTCAGGTGATTCACTGCAGGGATCAGCTTGGAATTGATGATGCAAAACTCAACGTCAACGGTGGGGCCATTGCAATCGGTCACCCCTTTGGCATGTCGGGTGCACGGCTTGTGGGTCACGCACTTCTTGAGGGGCGCAGACGCGGCGTTCGCTATGTGGTGGTTAGCATGTGTGTGGGCGGAGGCATGGGCGCAGCAGGGTTGTTCGAATTGGCTTGAGTCAAAAATGCTTGCGCGCCAGTCTTCTCAAGCTACACTCAATTTCCAGTCACACTCATCGGTCCCCTAGGCTGCATCAATGACAGACTCACCATCGATTTTCAAGCCGGGCATCAAGACGTCTCAGGAGTTCCTGAGTCAAATTTTGGGGACTGTTTACGATGCCGCGCTTGACGAGGCCGCTTGGGTACATTGTCTTGACACGATTCGATCGGGGTTTTCCGCCAACTACGCATCGCTGATCGTGCGAGCCGAGACAAGCGAAGACGTTGGGCTCATTGTTTCGGCAGGGGATGATCAACCCAATTTAGATCCTGGCAATCCATACATTGCGATGAGCCCATTCGCGGGCATGATGCCTGACCACATCGTCACGCTTGGCGACGTGATTTCAGAGCGAAATTGGCGCAACTCTGATTACTATTTAAGTTATTGCAAGCCGCAGAATGTGTTCCATGTCATGGCTGCAGACATCTTGACGCGCAACGGGGGTATTTACGGTCTGCGAATCACCCGACCTGAGACGGCTGAGGGGTTTTCGAAAGTTGAAATTGATTTTTGCCAGTTGCTGATTCCACACATCAAGCGGGCCTTGAATCTGCATTTGTCCATCAACGAGGACCGCAAAGTGAGTTCGCTCTACAGCCAGGCCATGTCGCAACTGATGGTTGGGGTGGTGATTTTGGGCCAAGACTTGCAAGTGATTGAATGCAATCCAGCTGCGACAGCCCTTTTGGAGATGAAAGATGGTCTGCGCTTGGTGGGGCAACATTTAGAGGCTGACTATCCCAACGACAACCGAAAGCTGCAAAGTCTGTTGCTAGAGGCCATGGATAAAACAGTGGGCTCCAAAGCGTCTCTCAATCAGGCGATGTCTGTGTCTCGTTCCTCTGGCCGTTTGGCTTGGGGGTTGATCGTGCAAAGCATCGCGTCGGATCAATGGACCGAAGGCAAGCAACGTCCTTGTGTGGCGATTTTTTTACGTGATACCGAAGGACGCGTTGATCCTCCTGTGCGGCTGGCGCAGCAGCTGTTTCAGTTGACCCCCGCTGAAACCGCCTTGGCCATTCAGTTGGCCAATGGTTTGTCGCTGGAAGAGGCTTCCGAGGCGCTCAACATTCGACGCAACACAGCGCGCGCCCACTTGCGCTCCATTTTTTCCAAGACGGGGGTTCGCCGTCAGACCGAGTTGGTTCGTATTTTTCTCAACAGCGTGGCTTGGCTGAGCGAGGTTCGTTAAGCCATCGGTCATGCATTTCCTGCGATGGCATTAGTCTGCTCGGACGATGAACCACAAAGGCTAGAACAGCACACTCACAACTGTAAAAAATTTGCCAAAAGGAACCCATGGGACTCAAAGGACAGGCAGCGCTGGTGGGTGCTGCGCAATACAAGCCCGAAAAGTATTCCAGCGCACCTCGCATGTTTCACTTGGAGCAAGTGGCCGATCTGGCCATACAGGCCCTTGACGATGCTGGTCTGTCGTTGGCTGATGTGGATGGTCTGATCACGGTTGGCCCGCAGTTTCATGAAGCTGGCATGTTTGTGCCTGCCATGGCGGGCGAATATTTAGGGGTACGCCTGAACTTTGCAGAGGTGGTGGACCTGGGGGGTGCCAGCTCAGTGGGTATGGTTTGGCGTGCTGCTGCCGCCATTGAGTTGGGAATGTGCGACACCGTGGTGTGCGTGATACCCGCCCGCATGGCCCCCACCGCACCGCACGACGACCACATTGCCGAGGTCATGAAGGCCTCTCGCTACGGGGGGCACAGCACCCGATTTGGCGCTCCCGAGGCCGAGATGGATTTGCCCTATGGCCACATGGCGCAAAACACAGGCTACGCCATGATTGCCCAACGCTATGCGGCCGTGCACGGCTACGATGCCGCCGCCTTGGCACGCATTGCGGTTGATCAACGCTTCAACGCCTGCCATAACCCGCAGGCCATGTTTTATGGTCAGCCCATCACGGTCGAAGACGTGTTGGCTTCTCGTATGGTGGCTGAGCCCCTGCGCATGCTAGAAATTGTCATGCCGGTTGCGGGTGGCGCTGCCGTGGTGGTGACGCGGGCCGACAAAGCGCGCAGTTGCAACCACCGTGCTGTCAAGGTCATTGGCTGCGCAGAGCATGTTCAGACCAAGTCACCCACCTATGCAGCTGACATGTTGGCCACGCCCATTGGCCCAGCTTCACGCCGGGCATTTGCGATGTCAGCTTACAAGCCAGCAGACATGCACATGGCGCAAATCTATGACTGCTACACCATCACCGTGGTGTTGTCGCTGGAAGACGCAGGTTTTTGTGCCAAGGGCGAGGGCATGAAGTTTTTGCGTGAACATGATTTCACTTTCAAGGGTAACTTTCCAATGAACACCCATGGTGGACAACTCAGCTTTGGTCAAACCGGCAGCGCGGGTGGCATGACGCAGGTCATAGAGGCCTTGCACCAGATTCAGGGGCGGGCTGGCGAACGTCAATTGGCTCGCCATGACTTGGCCTATGTCTCGGGAACTGGCGGCGTGATGAGTGAGCAGGGTGCTTTGATTTTGCAGGGTGCTTGATATGAGCTGGAACAAACCCCTGCCGCAACCGACCGCTATTTCTGCACCTTACTGGGATGGTTTGCGCGCCCACGAGGTCCGTTTGCAGCAATGCGAACACGGCCATTGGCTTTTCTTTCCGCGCTCACACTGTCCAAGCTGCGGCACCCGCAAACTGGCTTGGCACACTGTCTCAGGACAGGGCAAGCTCTACAGCTTCACTGTGGCCCGAGTGCCCACCTTGCCTGAATTCACAGACGAAATGCCACAGCTGCTGGCCGTGGTGGCGTTGGACCAAGGCGTCCACATCAACACCACTTTGGTGGGTGTCCATGCCGATGCGGTGCAGATTGGACAGCGGTTGCGCCCGGTGTTTGATGAACGCCCGGGCTCGGTCACGTTGCTGCGCTACACCCCCGTCGAGTCCACGCACCCTGGCGTGATTGCCGCCAGCCCTGAGATCTTGAGCGCTGATGTGAGTGTGGATGTGGCTGTGCATGAACCCGTCAAGCGCCAAATCAACTTCAAAGACCTTGATGCCATGCAGAGCTTGGTGTCTGACAGTTTTTCGGACTGGTCTAACTCCGTCGAAGTGTCTCAAGAGTTGATCAATCAGTTTGCAGAATTGTCGGGCGACACCTACTGGATTCATACCGACCCTGAGAAAGCCCGTGCGCAGAGCCCGTTTGGCACCACCATTGCCCACGGCATGTTGGTCCAGGTGTTGATCAGCCGAATGAAATTGCCCCTGGACTATGAGGTGACTGGTTTCACCAACATCGTCAACTATGGCTCGGACAAGTTGCGCTTTCCAACACCCGTGCCCTCGGGTTGTCGAATTCAGGCCCGCAGCCGCATCAAGCAGGTGCAGGTGGTGAAAAGCGGTGTGCAGGTGACGCTGGAAATCAATGTGCATGTGGTGGGCCAAGACAGGCCATCGGTGATCAACGAATTGGTCATGTTGTATATGTAAACCTTGGCGCCATGAACACAGACGGACGTATGAGAATTTGTCAACAAGCGAGTTAACTGCATGACCAAGCTACAAAACCAAACGCTGATTGCCTTGATGTTGTCCGCCAGTTTGGCCTCCACCATCGGCGGGCTGCCATTCAATGTGTTGCCGGTCATGCTGGGCAGCTTGGCCGACTCGTTCGGTCTCGATGCGCAGACCACGGGCTTGCTCGGCTCGACTTGCTTTGCCGGGTATCTGGTGGGCACGCTGGGCGCGCCGTTTTGGATGAACCGCCTCAATTGGCGTTTGCTCACAGTGATCAGTGCCTTGGGCACGGCCATGTCGTTTGCCTTGAGCTCGCTGGTGGTGAATGTGCAACTGTTGTTTGTGATCTGGGCACTGATTGGGTTTTTTGCATCCACCATGACCTGTTTGGGCATGCGGATTTTGTCTGACTTGCCCGACAAGGTGCGGGCATTTGGTGTGCGCCAAGGGGTCGAGTTGTCGGTCACGGCTGCGGTGCTGTTTGCACTGCCGCCTTTGGTGATTGCGTATTTCAAATACCCCGGTGCTGCGCTGGCACTGGCGGCTGTGGTGGCTGTCTTGGGTTTGTCGGCTTTTTGGGTGCCACATGGAGCTGCCCGTGGTGGCGACGAGGCTGTTCAGCAGGCATCGGCCACGGGCGCCTATTTGCCCGCAGCTTCTTGGAAAGCATTGGCGGTGTTCTTTGTTTTCTTGGTCGGCAATATTGGTCTGTGGGCTTTTCTGGAGCGCCTTGGTTCGAGCTTGCAAATCTCACCCGCCAAAATGGGCACGGTCTTTGCCGTGCTGAAGTTGTTGGGCGGTGTTGCCGCATTCAGTGTGGCAGCCGTAGGTGAGAGGGTGGCACCGGGGCGGGCTGCATGGTGGGTGTTGGGGGCCGTGGCTGTGGGCTTGTTGTTGCTGGGCAGTGCCAGTGGTTTTGTGGGCTTTGCCATGGGGGCTTGGGTTTGGGAGTTTGCCTTCACCTGCGGTTGTGTGTTTCATGCAGCGGTGATTGCACGCAGCGATCCCAGTGGCCGTGCTGTGATGTTGGTGCCTGCCGTTTTCGCGTTCAGCTCGATGGCGGGACCCGGTCTGGCAGGTCAAATTTATGCAGGTGACAACGTGGTGGGTTTGTTGTCCTTCGCGCTTGGCTCAAGCTTGTTGCCTGTGTTGGTGAATTTGTTTCGTCGGGCTGATTAAAGCCCTGAGTTCAAGCCAAGCCCGAGTCACGCCATCGACAAAATATCCGGCCGGGTCTTGCACACGGCCGGATATTTTTTAGCGGGCGCTGATTTGGCGTTCACGCGCCATGGTCATCGCCGTGTCGTCAATCATGTCTTCTTGACCACCCACCATGCCCTTGCGCCCCATCTCCACCAATATGTCGCGCGCAGGAACGCCGTATTTGACGGAGGCACGTTTGGCAAACAGCAAGAACGAGCCATACACACCGGCGTAGCCCAGCGTCAAGGCATCGCGGTCAATGCGGATGGGGAAGTCCATCATGGGCACCACCAGGTCTTCAGCGACATCGGTGATTTTGGCGACATCGACGCCTGTCTCAACGCCCATCAAGGTGAGCACAGCGATCAGGACTTCCATGGGCGTATTGCCTGCGCCTGCGCCCAGACCTGCAGCGGCTGCATCAATGCGGTTGGCGCCGACTTCGATGGCCGCAATCGAGTTGGCCACACCCATGGCCAAGTTGTGGTGCCCATGAAAGCCCAGTTCGGTTTCGGGCTTGAGCACAGCACGCACAGCACTCAGGCGTGATTTCACGCCATCGGGCAATAAATGCCCAGCCGAGTCGGTGATGTAGAGGCAATTGGCCCCGTAGCTTTCCATCAGCTTGGCTTGTTCCGCCAAGCCTTGCGGGCTGTTCATGTGTGCCATCATCAAAAAGCCGACGGTGTCCATGTTGAGCTGACGTGCCATGCCAATGTGCTGCTCGGAGACATCGGCTTCGGTGCAGTGCGTCGCCACCCGGATGGTGTTCACACCGAGGCCATGGGCCATTTTCAGGTGGTCGACCGTGCCGATGCCTGGAAGCAGCAGGGCAGACACTTTGGCTGTTTTCAACATGGGTATCACGGCACTGAGGTATTCCTCGTCTGAATGCGCCGGAAAGCCATAGTTCACAGAACTGCCTCCCAAGCCATCCCCGTGGGTCACTTCAATCAAGGGCACACCCGCGGCATCGAGGCCAGACGCGATCGAGGTCATTTGCTCCAGCGTCATCAAGTGACGTTTGGGATGCATGCCATCGCGCAGGGTCATGTCGTGGACGGTAACTTTTGTTCCTTTTAAGCTCATGTGTCAACTCCTTAGGGTTCAGGCGTTAGCCGTGATGGCAGCAGGGTCGGGGATGGATTTCAAAACCAGTCTACCTGCGATGATTTCTTCAGCAAACATCTCGGCTGTGCGAGCGGCGGCGGCGGTCATGATGTCTAAGTTGCCAGCAAACTTGGGCAAGTAATCGCCCAAGCCTTCGACCTCCAGATAGACAGAGACGCGGTTGCCATCGAACATCGGGCCATTGACCAATTTGTAGCCGGGCACATACTTTTGCACCTCGGCAATCATCTGGTGAATCGAGGCGGTGATGGCCGTTTGGTCTGGCGTGGTCTCGGTCAGGCAGTGCACGGTGTCGCGCATCATCAGCGCAGGCTCGGCGGGGTTGATGACGATGATGGCCTTGCCCTTTTTAGCGCCACCAATTTGTTCGACGGCACCAGCGGTCGTGCGTGTGAATTCGTCGATGTTTTTTCGCGTCCCCGGCCCCACCGAGCGACTGGCCACCGTGGCCACAATTTCTCCATAGCGCACGGGCTGAACCCGACTGACAGCGGCCACCATGGGGATGGTGGCCTGCCCACCGCAGGTGACCATGTTGACGTTCATGGCCCCTTGGCCCATGTGCGACATCAGATTGACTGGAGGCACGCAAAAAGGGCCAATGGCAGCGGGTGTGAGGTCAATCATCAGCACGCCCAAGGCGTTGAGCTTGCGGCTGTTGTCGGCATGGATATACGCACTGGTTGCATCAAAGGCTATCTGCACGCCATCTTCCAGCACATGGGGCAACAGCCCGTCCACGCCCTCGGCCGTGGTTTTGATGCCCATGGCTTGCGCGCGCTTTAAGCCATCGGATTCGGGGTCAATGCCCACCATCCAGACGGGCTCGAGCACTGCGCTGCGTTGAAGTTTGGCCAACAAGTCGGTGCCGATGTTGCCTGGCCCGATGAGGGCGCATTTGATTTTTGGGGAGGACATGATGTTTCCTTATTCTGAAAAAGCCACAGAGCAGCCGCCCAGGCCCTCAATGTGCATCGAAAAACGGTCTCCAGCCACGGCTGGAACCAGGGGTGCGAGCGAGCCCGACAAAATCAGCTCACCGGCCTTGAACGGAATGCCAAATGCACCCAAGGTGTTGGCCAGCCAAGCCACCGCTTCGGCGGGGTGGCCTTGCACGGCACTGCCTAGCCCGGCGCCTGCCGGTTGGTTGTTTTTCATCATCTGCATGGAAGCAGCCGCCAAGTCCAAAGCGTGTGGATCGGTGTGACGCGTGCCCACCACAAAGACACCGCACGAGGCGTTGTCGGCGACGGTGTCTTGGATTTTGATTTTCCAGTTGTCAATGCGGGAGTCAACGATCTCAAAACAAGGCGCGACCCATTCGGTGGCGGCCAGCACGTCGTCGCGTGTGACCCCGGGGCCTTGCAGGTCAGACTTGAGCATGAAGGCGATTTCGCCCTCTGCTCTGGGCTGAATCAGCCCCGCTTGCTGGAGGGAGACAGTCGCGCCATCGGCGCATTGCATGACGTGGGTTAAAAATCCAAAATCTGGCTGAAACACACCCAACATCTCTTGCACGGCTAGAGAGGTGACGCCAATTTTTTTCCCAATCAGTCGCTCGCCAGCCGCCAAGCGGCGGTCTAAAAACTGCAATGAGATGGCGTAGGCATCGTCTACCGATAAATCGGGATAACGGGTGCTCAGAGGTGGCAATGTTCGACGCTCCCTGAGGGCGTCAAACAGATCGTCGCCCAGTTGGCGAATCAGTGCGGCATCCAAGGGTCAGCCTTTCTGTAAAAAGTCAATACAACTGCGGTTAAACAGATCACGGTGTTCCACTTGAACCCAATGGCCACAGCGGTTCACCAACACCATGCGCGCACGCGGGCAGTTTTCCATCAGCTTGGTGGACCCACTGACGGGGTTGAACAAATCATTGACCCCCCAAAAGCCAAACACGGGGCATTGCAGCGCATGCAGTTGCGTGGTCATGTTGGGTACTTTGAGAACAGAGCGTGCCGCCTGCGTCTGGGTGGCTGCAATCGGGGCGCGTTCGTTGATGATCTCGTCCGACAACAAACTTGGATCGAACAGTTGCATGGTCATGACGGCACGCATCGCCTCAGCCCCCGTTTTGCCCGACTTGTAAATCTCAAACATGTTGGCAATGCCAGGCATGGCGAGGTAAGTGTCCAGATCTTCGACCCCGCCGGGTGCCATCAAAATCAAGCGGCTCACGTCTTGTGGGTAGGCCAATGCGTAGCCCAGCGCCACAGCCCCGCCCAATGAGTTGCCCAGCAGCGTGACCTGGGTGAGGCCAAGTCCATCCACCAAGCCTTTGACGCCGTGGATGAAAAAATCCAGGTCGTATTGCGGCAGATCGGGTTTGCTGGACAAGCCGTAGCCCAACAAATCGGGCACCAATGTGCGGTAACCCGCTTGGGCAAAAACGGGGTAATTGCCTTTGAAATTGCTGTAACCGCTGGCGCCACCCCCTGCGCCGTGTAAAAAGATAACAACCTCGCCAGCGCCCATGTCGTGGTAGTGCACACGCTGGGGTAGGCCCGCAACAGGGGCGATGTCTAAGTAATGACCTTCAGGGATGGAGTAAGAGGTTTGCATGTCAAACAATCAAAAATGAACGGGTGCTTGCCAGAGTTTTGGCAAGCCAGGGTCGGTGGCAAGGATGGCTTGTTTCAATAAATTACGCAACCCAGCAGATTCCAACTCGCCCATGCGCTGCACCAAATCTGACTCCACCGCTTTGGCGGCCGCCAGCACATGCAAAATCGCATCGCTGCCCGCGGGGCTTAGGCGCAACTGCGTTGCGTCACCCACGTGCTCAAGCAACAAGCCGCGCTGCACCATCGATTGCAAAGCGCCCGAAGCCAGGTCAACCCCGGTGTAGGCAATGTGTGCAGCGATCTCATCGGTGGTGAGGGGCTGGCGCACGCTCAGCAAAGAGAGCACAAAAAAGTCTGTATCCGACAGTTGTCGCGCTTGCAGCGTGCCACGCAGACCGTGCACAAACTGAAAATGGGCGCGCCCAAATAAGTAGCCCAACAGGTTTTCCGAATAAGAGGCCCCTTCGAGGTTGGCCTGGGACTCAGTAGAAACAGGCCCCGCCATCGGAGCCGCGAGGGCGTAACCCCCTTTCACATACAGCAGCGGCGGCAGCGAACTGCTGTCGTACTGCAACACTTCGCCGACAAAAATCGTGTGGTCGCCCCCCTCGTACTGGAAAGCGGTGCGGCATTGAAAGCGTGCGCTGCAGCCTGGCAAAAGCGGTGCTTTGCTGATGGATTTCTCAAGCGAAAGGCCCGCAAATTTGTCCTCACCACTGCGTGCAAAACGGTTTGACAAGGCCTCTTGCGCGTTCGACAAAATGTGCACATTCCAATCTTGGGAGGTGCTGAACACGGGCAAGCTGCGGGCATTGTTGGCCAGGCTCCAGAGCACCATGGGCGGGTCTAGGGAGACGGAGTTAAAGCTGTTGGCGGTCACGCCGACTTGGGTGCCATCGTCCGAGCAAGTGGTGACGATGGTGACACCCGTGGCAAACATACCCAGCGCGCGGCGAAAGTCCTTCGGGTCGAATGGCGGGGAGGGTTTGTCCATGGGGGCTCCAAATGCGGTCCCTCAAGCTTGCCTTGGGCTGTGCCTGCGTGAATCCTTCACACGGACTAGATGGGCCCGCTGGCCAAGCAGGCGACAAGTGCTTGGGCTGGCGTTGCGGCTTTTAGTCTGATTGGACGATGAGTCCAACGCCGCTGGATGGGAATATCTACCCTTATAAAAAACGTTTTCTGCTATTTTGCTTTAATCATTTGCATCTCAAAAGCCCTTACGGAGAACCACCATGGCTAGTTATACCGAAGATTATTTGACGCCCGAAGCTCTTGAATTGATCGAGCGTGCCCGTTCAATGGCCCCTCGCTTGGCAGAACGAGCGAGAGCCGCCGAAGACGCTGGCTTGGTGCCAGCCGAGACGATCGCCGAAATGCAGGAGGCCGGATTTTTTAAAGTATTGCAACCCAAGCGCTGGGGCGGCTACGAAATGGACCCCCGAGTTTTTTACTCGGTTCAGATGGCACTGGCCGAGGGCTGCATGGCCACCGCTTGGATTTATGGTGTTGTGGGCGTCCACAACTGGCAACTGCCGCTGTTTCCTGAGCAGGCTCAAAAGGATGTGTGGGGCGAAGACCCCATGACACTCACAGCGTCGACCTACATGCCCGTTGGCAAAGCCGAGCCGGTCGATGGTGGCTACCGATTCAGCGGACGCTGGGGTTGGAGCAGTGGCGTTGAGCACTGCGAATGGATCTTGTTGGGCGGTTTGCTGCCTAAGAAGAATGGCTCAGGCGAGATTGAGCACTGCACATTTTTGCTTCCCAAGGCTGATTTTGAGATCGTGAAGAACTTTGACGTCTTGGGTCTGCGCGCCACGGGCAGCCATGACATTGTGGTCAAGGACGCCTTTGTGCCTGAATACCGCACACAACGAACCAATGACCACAGCGATGCGGGTTGCCCCGGTCGAGCCACCAACCCAGGTTGGCTGTATCGCATTCCTTTTACCCAAGTGTTCCAGCGTGCCGTCTCTACGGCCTGCATTGGTGCAACAGAAGGCGCAGTGGCCAGTTTCCGACAGCGTGCAGCCAGCTTTGTGGGCAAACACGGCACCAAGTCCGCCGAAGACGTGAATGCCCAACTGGCCGTCAGCGAGGCCATGATGACCACCGATCAGCTCAAACTGGTGCTGTTTCGCAACTACCAGCGTGTCGTGGATTGCGCCAAAAATCAAGAAAGAATGCCCGTCGAAGAACGCTTGATGCAGCGCGCCCAGTCGGCACAGGTGCCCAAACTGTGTGCCGAGGCGGTCAATGAAATCATGCGTGCTTGCGCTGCGGGCGGGGTCTACAAGAGCAATTCGATCGAGCGCATCTTCCGCGATTTGCACGTGGCCCGTGGGCACATTGCCAACAACACCGACGCTTATGCCCGCAGCCACGGTGCCGTCATGTTGGGCTTGCCAAACGCCGATGCATTTGTCTAAACGGTCAACTCAATGACCAAAGGAGACGGTGTGCAGCACCAACAGTTGGATCCAGAGTTTGATGTGATTGTGGTGGGCTCGGGAGCGGGTGCTTTGTTGGCTGCCATTCGGGCCAGCGACGAAGGATTCAAGCCCCTTGTGATTGAAAAAACCGAACTGGCGGGCGGCACCTCTGCCATCTCTGGAGGGGGCATTTGGATACCCGACAACCACGACATGCCCAAAGCTGGCTTGCGCGATAGCGTTGAGCAGGCGTTTGCCTATGTCAAGGCGTGTGCCAAAGGCTTGGCCAGTGATGAGCGGGTTCTGGCCTATGTTGAGACGGCGCGCCACATGGCGCGTTATTTGAGTCACATCGGTGTTGCCTATCGCTGCATGCCCCACTACTCCGACTATTACCCGAGCGTGGTGGGCGCTTTGCCTGGCGGACGCACCATGGATCCGGTGGATTTCAACGCCTCACGGCTTGGGCTAGATGGCCTGAGTCTGATGCGACCGACCAACCCAGGGCAGTTGATTTTTGGCCGCATGAACATCAACGCTTTTCAGGCGCGTTCCATGCTGGTGCGCGAGCGCAAGTCCAAGTTCATGCTGTTGTGGATCATGGCCCGCTATTTCTTGGACTACCCCTGGCGCAACAAGACCCGGCGCGACCGTCGATTGACCGGGGGTCAAGCCCTGATTGGCGGCTTGTTGACGGCGTTGCGTCAGAGAGATATAGCGCTTTGGTTGCAAACACCGCTGCAATCGTTGGTCACGGAAAACGGTCGCGTGACCGGTGTGGTGGTGCAAAAAGACGGCCAAGCCATCACACTGCGCGCTCGTCACGCGGTGATCTTGGGGGCGGGTGGCTTTGAGCGTAACCAAGAGATGCGCGAAAGTTATTTGCCTCAACCCACGGATCAAGCTTGGACGGCCACGCCCCCACAAGCCAATACCGGCGATGCCATTCGCGCCGGTGCTGCTGTAGGCGGGCAATTGCATCTGATGGCCCACACTTGGGGCGTGCCAACCCTGTTCGTGCCCAAGGAAGAAAAATTTCGTCCTATGTTTGTTGAGCGCTCACTGCCCGGGTGCATCGTGGTGAATGCGCGAGGCGAACGGTTCTTGAACGAATCAGGTCCTTACCCTGAATTTCAGCAGGCCATGTTTGCCAATCACGCCAGCGTGGGTGGGGACATCGCGGCATGGATTGTTTTTGATGCAACTTTTCGCGCCAATTACCCGATTGGCCCGCTCATGCCCGCATCGGCCGTGCCAGACAGCCGCCTGCGCAAGAGTTGGCTTCACACGGTTTATTGGAAGGGCGAGACTTTGCAAGAGCTGGCTGGCCACATCGGTGTAGATCCTGCAGGTCTGGTGGCAAGTGCCGCCCGCATGACCGAATTTGCCACCACGGGCAAAGACCTCGACTTTGATCGGGGTGGCAACGTGTTTGACCGTTACTACGGCGACGTGCATGTGCAACCCAACCCCAATTTGGCGCCTATCTCTCAAGGGCCTTTTTATGCCATGAAGCTGTTTCCAGGCGACATCGGAACCAAGGGCGGGTTGATGACCGACCGCGACGCCCGCGTGTTGGATGCGGCGGGTCAAGTCGTGGCTGGTTTGTATTGTGTGGGTAACAATTCGGCTTCTGTGATGGGGCCAGCATACCCAGGTGCAGGTTCTACCTTGGGTCCCGCCATGACGTTTGCTTTTCGTGCCATTGCAGCCATCAAAGGACAACCTCTGCCACTCGAGCGCGTCGATTTGTTGGAGCCCGTTTCTTGAGTCGATCGCCAAAAATCTCAACCGTCACTCCGGTTGAACCCGCGCTGGAAGTGGCTGACCCTTTTGCTGTTGACTGGAGCGCAAGTGCTGATGTGGTGGTGGTGGGTTGGGGGGCTGCTGGTGCCAGTGCTTGCATCGAGGCGCGTGCTGCAGGTGCATCGGTGCTGGTGATTGACCGTTTTGAAGGAGGCGGTGCCAGTGCTTTGTCAGGCGGTGTGGTGTATGCGGGGGGCGGTACGCCGTATCAGCGCGAAGCTGGATTTGAGGACACACCTGAGGCGATGGCCGACTACCTCAAGCATGAGGTGAACGGGGTGGTGAGTGATGCCACCCTGCAAAAATTTTGCCAAGACAGCACAGCCAACTTGGCTTGGCTAGAGGCCCAAGGTGCGCGTTTTGCCGCCACCATGCCTGACCACAAAACGTCTTATCCGCCAGACGGCAAGTTCTTGTATTTCTCTGGCAATGAAGTGGTGCCCGCTTGCATGGGTGAGTTGGGTGCGCCTGCACCGCGTGGGCACCGCGTGGTGGCCAAAGGTCAGTCGGGCAAAGTGCTGTATGAGGCCTTGCATGCCGCCACACTTCGGGCAGGCGCGCAGCCTCTGACGCAGGCCACTGTGCGACGCCTGGTGCGCCAGCAAGCTGCCAACGGCCAGCCTGGCCCAGTCTTGGGTGTAGAGGTTTGGCAACTGCCCGCTGGCGCACCCGAAACATTGCGGCATGCTGAGCTGCAAAGGCAAGTTGCGCGGTGGCGCACCTTCAGGCCTGGCAAGGCCGCTGCATGCCGCCGTGAGGCCGCGCTGATCGAGCAATCTACCGCTGTTCCTCGTTTGATTCGTGCATTCAAAGGCGTGATCTTGTCGACTGGGGGCTTCATCTACAACCCCGAATTAATGGCCCAACACGCGCCACACGCCAAACGCGGTTGGCCCGTGGGCGGTGCAGGGTGCGACGGCAGTGGTGTGCGACTGGGGCAAAGCGTGGGCGCGGCAACGCAAGCCTTGGGCAATGTCTCGGCTTGGCGTTTCATCACGCCGCCTTCAGTGTGGCCAAAGGGGATCGTGGTCAACACCCAGGGCGAACGCTTTTGCAACGAGCAAGTGTATGGGGCCAAGTTGGGCCACGAACTGCTGGATCACCAAGGCGGGCGGGGTTGGCTGGTGATCGATGGCACGCTGCGCTGGCAAGCCATTGGGCAATGTCTGGTGGGGGGTCTGTGGGCATTTCAGGCTTTGCCAGCCTTGGCCATGCTGCTGTTGAGCGCCAAAAAAGCCAGCTCGCCAGAGGCGCTGGCCGCACGTATTCAGGCCGATCCCGTCAAGCTGCGTGCCAGTTTGGATGCCGCCAACGCTGCGGCGCGTGGCGAGCGTGACGATCCGTTTGGCAAGTCCGCCGACATGCGCCACGACACCTCGCGTGGGCCTTTTTATGCGCTGGATATTTCGATCGGATCGCCCACCTTCCCGCTTGCCACTTTGACACTGGGTGGCTTGACGCTGGACGAGCGCAATGGGCAGGTGCTGGACACCTCGGGCCAGCCCATTGCGGGGCTGTTTGCGGCGGGGCGCACGGCGGTGGGTTTGCCATCGTCGCGCTATGTCAGTGGGCTTTCCTTGGCAGACTGTGTGTTTTCTGGTCGGCGTGCAGGTCGTGCTGTCGCTGCGGCCTAACAAAGGAATCTGAATGGGACGTGTACAAGCCAAATTGGCCATGGTCACAGGAGGCGCCAGCGGGGTGGGTCGTGAAACCGTGAAATTGTTGCTCGGCGAGGGCGCTTTGGTGGCCATCAGTGACATCAATGCTGAGGCGGGGCAGGCGTTTGCTCAGGAGTGCGGTGACCGCGCCCTGTTTGTGCGCCACGACGTGAGCAGCGAGAGCGACTGGAAGGAGGCATTGCAAACCGTTCAGGCACGGTTTGGGCCGCTGGATATTCTGATCAACAACGCTGGCATTTTGTTGCCCGGCAACATCGAGACCGCCACTCTGGGGCAGTTTCGTCAACTCATGCAAGTCAATGCTGATTCTTGCTTTTTGGGCTGCCAACAAGGTGTGGCCGCCATGAAAGAGCGCGGTGGCAGCATTGTCAACATGTCCTCGGTGTCGTCTTGGTTGCCCATCGAGGGCTATGCCTGCTACAGCGCCAGCAAGGCGGCTGTGGCTGCGCTGACGCGTGCGACCGCTTTGTATTGCAGAAAAAATGGCTATGCCATCCGCGTCAACTCCTTGCACCCTGACGGCATCTACACCCCCATGATGATGGCGAGTGCCCCGGGTGTGCCTGCGCATCACCTGATGTTTGATCCCAAGCGCAATCCCAAAGGTCGCGCCACGTTGCCAGAAAACATTGCCAAGGTGCTGCTGTTTTTGGCCTCTGACGATTCACAAGCCATCAGCGGCGCCGAAATTCGCGCTGACAGTGCAATTTTGGGCATGGGCTTATGAGCCGCTACCACTCGCTGCGCGTGAGTTCGGTGCGCGCTGAAACGCACGACGCCAAATCTTTGGTGTTTGAAGTCCCCGCGGCGCTGGCCGAGGAGTTTCGTTACCAGCCGGGGCAGTTTTTGACGCTTCGCCTCCCCATCGACGGCCGCTTCGTGCCGCGCTGTTATTCCATGTCCAGCGCGTTTGGCTTAGACGCCTCGCCCCGCGTCACCATCAAGCGTGTGCCGCTTGGCCGTGGCTCTAATTGGGTTTGCGACCAGGTCAAGGCAGGTGATGTCATGGAGGTGATGGCGCCTTCTGGCGTTTTTGTGCCCCGCTCGCTAGAGGGCGATTTTTTATTGATGGCGGGGGGCAGTGGTGTCACGCCAGTTTTCTCTATTTTGCGTTCAGTGCTCGACAAGGGGCAGGGGCGCATCACCTTGTTGTATGCCAACCGAGACGAACAGTCGGTGATCTTTCGCGCCGAACTCCAGACCTTGGCTCTGGCCCACCCCGCACGTCTGCAGGTGACGCATTGGCTGGATTCTGTGCAGGGCATTCCCAGTGTGTCGCAGTTGACCGAATGGGCGCGTGCGCATGTGCAAACTTCACCCCAAGCGCAGGCATTCATTTGCGGCCCAGGCCTCTTCATGGAGGCGGCTGTCGCGGCTTTGCAAGCCCTTGACATGCCCAGTGAGCAAATGCATGTTGAGCGCTTTGTATCGCTGCCCGACGAAGCGGCATTGGCTGACGCCAAGGCCGCTGCGCATGCCTCAGCCGCTGTCACCCAGGGCGTCGAAGAGGCCGAGATCGAGCTCTCGCTTCAGGGTGAAGTGCATACCTTTCGCTGCGGCGGCCAAGACACCTTGCTTGACGCCGCATTAAGGGCCGGCTTGAATGTGCCCTACTCTTGTCAAGCTGGCATGTGCGCCTCCTGCATGTGTCAGGTGATGGAGGGCAGCGTTCACCTGCGCCACAACGATGTGCTGGATGACAAAGATCTGGCCAAGGCTTGGACATTGGCTTGCCAAGCTGTGCCGACCAGTCCCAGACTGCGCATCAAATTTCCGGAGTAACTTGACATGACCTCCCGCGTTCAGGGGCACCTCAACGCCCCGCCTGAGACGTCTGCATGGACAGCTCAGACCCATTTGCCCACCACCTTGCCTGCCATGATTCGTGAGGCAGCCCAAAAGTTCCCGCAACGCGCCGCCATCATTGACGGGTCTGTCACCATTGACTATGCCGATCTGCTGGCGCGCAGTCAGGCGGTGGCTGCGTCGTTGATTGCGCTGGGTGTGCAAACGGGAGATCGCGTGGCCATCTGGGCCCCCAATATGTACGAGTGGATCTTGGCGGCTTGCGGCATTCATGCCTCGGGCGCAGTGCTGGTGCCCTTGAACACGCGCATGAAAGGCGCCGAGGCTGCCGACATCTTAGAGCGCAGTCAAACAAAACTGCTGTTTTGTATTGGCGACTTTCTAGGTCAGTACTACCCAGCACTACTGCAAGGGCAACGCCCTGCAAGCTTGCAACACATTGTGGTGATGCGCGAGGGTGCCGATTCACCCTCGGAGCGACCGCAAGAGATGAGCTGGCGTTTGTTCCTGGCTGAGGGCTCTGTCATCCCAGCATGGAAAGTAACTGCCAGAGAAAATAATCTGAAAGCCGACAACACCGCAGATTTGATGTTTACCTCGGGCACGACGGGCAGGCCCAAGGGGGTGATGTCAGCGCATGGCGCAACCATTCGTGCCTTCAGTGTTTGGGCTCAGGTGGTGGGCTTGCAGGCCAACGATCGTTACTTGATCGTGAACCCGTTCTTTCACTCTTTTGGTTACAAGGCAGGATGGGTGGCGGCCTTCCTTCAGGGCGCGACGGTTTATCCCGAACAGGTGTTTGATGCGCAGGCCGTGCTGCATCGCATCGCCCAGGACCGTATCAGTTTCTTGCCTGGACCTCCAGCCTTGTTTTTGACCATGTTGTCTCACCCAAGCCTCAAGGACTTTGATATTTCTTCACTGCGTGTGGCGGTGACTGGTTCTGCCAACGTGCCGCCGGTGTTGATCACCCGCATGCGCGAGGAATTGGGCATTCCCCACGTCACCACCGCTTACGGGCTGACCGAATGCGGGGGGTGCGCCACCATTTGTGATCCTGGTGATAGCGCGCAAACCATCGCCTTGACTTGTGGTCGCGCCATTCCAGGCACTGAAGTCCGCTGCGTCGACGCGCAAGGCACAAGTGTGCCAACGGGTGAGTCGGGTGAGGTGCTGATTCGCGGCTACCACGTCATGCAAGGCTATTTTGGCGATGAAGCTGCCACACGCGAGGCCATCGATGCCGAAGGTTGGTTGCACACGGGCGATGTGGGTGTGCTGGACGAGCGCGGCTATTTGCGCATCACTGATCGTCTCAAGGACATGTACATCATGGGAGGCTTTAATTGTTATCCAGCCGAGATTGAACGCTTGCTGTCTGATCACCCCGACATTGCGCAAGTGGCTGTGGTGGGCCTGCCCGATGAGCGCATGGGCGAGGTGGGTTGCGCCTGTGTGATTCTGAGGCCTGAAGCGTCATTAACGGCGCAAGCGCTCATAGATTGGTCGCGTGAACGCATGGCCAACTACAAAGTACCACGCCATGTGCTGTGGTGCGACAGCTTTCCGCTGAATGCGTCCAACAAAGTGCTCAAACGCGAACTGGTGTTGTTGGCAACGGACCAACTTTTGAAGACGGCCCGTGAGGGTGGGGTTTAGAAAAAAAGCTGGCCTAAAGAAGCTTATTTTTTTGGATTGTCGCTTTTGCGCCAGATGGTTCTAAAGCCCACATGCTGCATACCTGTGTCGATGCCGTGCGGGGTGCGCGCGGCGGGTCGGTAGCGGCCGCAGTAATCGTCGGAGCAAAGAAAGCTACCGCCCTTGGCTACTTTCATGCCCCCAAGAGGGCTGCGAGTGTCAAGGTAGTCGTCCTTGGTCAACTCCCAAGCATTGCCAGCCATGTCAAACAGGCCATAGCCATTGGCTGCAAAGCAGCCCACGGGCGCAGTGCCGTGGTGGCCGTCTTGCGCAAAGTCTTGTAACGGGAACGGGCCTTGCCAATAGTTGGCCAAGGGTTTGCCTTTGGCGTCACGAAGGTTTTTGTCATTGCCCCAGGTGTAGTCGGCATCGTTGAGCCCGCCGCGTGCAGCAAACTCCCACTCTGCTTCAGTGGGCAGGTCTTGACCTGCCCATTTTGTGTAAGCCATTGCATCCTCAAAGGCAATATGAACCACAGGGTGGTTGGCGCGTCCGCGCAAATGGCTTGCGGGCCCCTCGGGTGCTCGCCAAGAAGCCCCAGGTGTCCAGATCCACCATTGATGGATGTCGCCCATGCCGTTGACTTGCGCGGGCTTTTGGAATACCAATGAGCCCGCCCGACGCTGCTCAGGGCTCAGTTGTGGAAATTGTTGGGCATCCAGCGGTCGCTCTGCCACCGTGCGGTAACCCGTGCTGTTCACAAAGGCTGCAAACTGCGCATTGGTGACTTCGTGTCGTTGAATGTAGAAGGGGGCAACTTCAACCTCCCGCCGCGGTTTTTCTTCAGGATAAAAGCGCTCCGACCCCATCAAAAAGCGTCCGCCACGGATGGCCACCATGCCTGGCGGTACCGATGGATCGGCGTTTTTTTCAGATCGCTTGGCTGCTGGCAGGCCTGAGTAGTTGCGGCACAGTTGCGCGGTGTTGTCTGCCGATTTCACCTGTGCTGAAGAATTGGCCGTTGCCACTGGCGTTGCGAGTAGGGTCAGACAAAAGGCCAGGACCAAACCCAAAGTCCGCATGTCAGCGCCCCTCAAAACTGGGTTTGCGCTTTTCTATGAAGGCTTGCATGCCTTCTTTTTGGTCGCGCGTCGCAAATAGCAATTGATTCGCTTTGCGCTCTAACATGAGAGCTGTTTCTAGAGGCGCGTCCACCCCTGCAAGCACCACTTCTTTGATTTGCATGGCCGCCAAAGGTGGCATGGCGGCAATCAGGGCTGCCATTTTGAGAGCTTCGGGTAGGACTTGGTCATCGGGAAACACTTGACTGACGAGGCCCATGCGGCAAGCGTCTTGGGCGACGACGGCTTGGCCGGTCAACAGCATGTGCATGGCGTTGAACTTGCCAACCGCGCGCACCAGCCTTTGCGTGCCGCCAATGCCAGGCATGATGCCAATGAGGATCTCGGGCTGTGAAAAGCGGGCCCCTTCGCCTGCCAAGATGATGTCGCAATGCATGGCCAGTTCGGCCCCTCCGCCAAACGCGTAGCCGCAGACCGCCGCAATGATGGGTTTTGGGCAGCGCTCGATGGGGGCCCAGACACGCTCAGTGTGCCGTTGCATGATCTCAATCGGCCCAGCCCCCTCCAGGCTCTTGATGTCGCCCCCAGCGGCAAACACCTTGTCGCCTCCGGTCAGCACGATGGCGCGAACCGCAGGGTCTGCGGCTAACTGGGTAAATGCCTGCGACAGCAAGGCTTGTAAATTCAAACTGAGCGCATTGGTGGCTTTGGGACGGTTCATGCGCACCAAGGCAACGCCATCTTGTCGGCATTCGACCAGCAGTTCGCTCTCAGTGGTGGACGGTTCTGTTTTCGCAGGCAAGGGAGAAGAGTCGTGGGGCATACGCAGATCCTGCAATTTTTGGTTCTTCGATGTTGATTTTAAGAGGCCTCAGCTACATCGTCCTTTTGGACGTATCTGGGAGCCATGCCAGCCAGTAGATTAGATGCCATGGAACAGACAACCGATTTCGATCAGCGTGTGGTTTTGGTCACTGGGGGCACCAAGGGAATTGGCCGTGGCATTGCCGAGGGCTTTTTGGCTCAACGTGCGACGGTGGTGGTTTGTGCGCGCACGGCCCCAGAACAAGTTCCTCATATCCACGGTCGCAGCGCCGAGTTTATGCCTTGCGATGTGCGCGAGGCCGATGCAGTCAAGGCATTGGTGGCTGCCATCACGCAGCGCCATAGCCGTTTAGATGTGCTGATACACAACGCTGGCGGCAGCCCCTCTGTCGATGCAGCAACCGTGTCTGCCCGTTTTCACGAGGGCGTGATACGGCTGAATTTGACAGCCGCACTGCACATGGCGCAAGCGGCCAACGCGGCCATGCAACAACAAGTCCTTGGCGGCGTGATCGTCTTCATTGGCAGCGTCAGCGCTTTGCGCCCCTCGCCGGGGAGCGCGGCTTATGGCGCTGCCAAAGCCGCCGTGTTGAGTCTGGCCTCGTCTTTGGCGGTGGAGTGGGCCCCCAAGGTTCGTGTGGTAGCGGTGAGCCCTGGCTTGGTCAGGACTGAGCAATCCCATTTGCATTACGGCGACGAAGCGGGGATTGCCGCTGTGGGTGCGACCATCCCAGCAGGCCGTTTGGCTGAGCCGTCTGACATTGCACAAGCCTGTCTGTTTGTGGCCTCGCCTCAGGCGGCTTACATGAGTGGGACCAATCTGTTGTTGCACGGTGGGGGTGAAAAACCGGCTTTTCTTGCGGCAGTCCATGCAAGTCAATCCTGAGGATGCAAGCGCTTCAATTAATCCTCAAACTCAATACTTTAGGAGTGCAGCTTTGGCTGAATATGAATGGATGAATGAGATCCGCGCCCTGTTGGGCAAGGAGTACGGACGGGTTTACGCTTGGGACAAGATCAACGCGCCCATGATTCGTCAATGGTGCGAGGTGATGGGTGTGGACGATGCCCGTTACTTGGCAGGGGAGGTTGTCACAGCACCGCCAGCGATGTTGCAGGTCTGGTGCATGGAGGGCTTCACGCTCAACAACTACCCGCCAGGCTCGACCACCGAAAATCCCTATGAAGCCCTCAAAATGATGGAGGCCCATGGCCTGGCGTCGGTGGTGGCAGTCAATTCCGAGCTGAGCTTTGGACGTGATTTGTTCGAAGGCGAGCGCATTTATTACACAACGCGTCTGGACGCGATCAGCCCAGAAAAAACCACGGCACTGGGCACTGGGTTCTTCGTGACTTTGGTGATGAGGTTTTTCTCGCAAAAATCCGAAGGCGATGAAGAGGTTGGGCAATTGCTTTTTCGAGTCTTCAAGTTTCGTGCCGCGCAAGCGCCGACGTCGGCACAAAAGCCGGCCATGCCTGCGCCAGCCAAACGCCCGCCCCCTGGTATCAGCGATGACACGCGGTTTTTCTGGCAAGGCGTCAACGACGGCAAGTTGTTGATTCAACGCTGCAAAAGCTGCGCCACCTTGCGACACCCGCCCGGCCCCGTGTGTTCGCATTGCCATTCGTTTGAATGGGACACCGTGACATCTTCGGGCCGTGGCACCGTGTATTCATTTGTGGTGATGCATTACCCCGAGGTGCCGCCTTTTGACCACCCGAATTCGATTGCCTTGATCGAACTAGAAGAGGGCACTCGCCTGATTTCGCAGTTGGTCGGCGTCACGCCTGGCCAAGTGCGTATTGGTGATGCGGTTCAGGTGGAATTCAACAGCTTTAACAACGGTGAGCTGGTGCTGCCGCAATTTCGGCCCGTGGCCCCTACCCCTGGAGCAATCGCATGAATTTTGATCTCACCCCAGACCAGCGCGCCTTTGCTGAAATGGCCAGCGGACTGTTTGCTGACTATGGCAGCGACGACCAGCTTCGCGCCCATGATGTTGGCGGTGCGCCCTTCATGCAAGACTTGTGGCAGCAGTGCGTGACGGCGGGTTTGCATACGGTGCTGGTACCCGAGGCCCATGGCGGATTGGGTTTGGGCATGACCGAATTGATGGCCGTGTTGGAACAACAAGGCCGCGCGCTGGCGCTGGTGCCTTTGTGGGAAACCCAAGTGGGTGCCGCCGCCATGGCTCGATTTGGTGGTGCCGCACTCACACCAGTGATTGAGCATGTCTTGTCGGGTCAAGCCCCATTGGCGCTTTCGCTCGAAGCGCTGTCTCATCCGTGCGGCCCTTCCTTGCGACTCACGCGCGTGGGTGAGGGCTGGACTTTGAATGGTTTGGCTGCAGCCGTCCCGCTCGGCAACATGGCCCGTTACGCGCTGCTGCCAGCTGACGATCAAGGTGCCTTACGTTTGGTGGTGGTGGATCTTCAACACGCGGGTGTGCAGCTCACCGCAGGTGTCAGTCAACACCACCAAGCCTTGGCAGATGTGGCGTTTGAGGCTTTTGCGCTGTCTGGCGAGCACGTCTTGCCTCAGGCTGCGACTGACTGGGCCGAGCAATATGCGATTGCCAGTTTGGCGTCGCTGCAATTGGGTGTGACCTCACAACAGCTACGCCGTACGGTGGATTACGTCAGCGAACGCCAGCAATTTGGCCGTGTGATTGGCAGTTTCCAATTGGTAGCAGGCCAGATGGCGGATGGCTACATGGCCGTTGAAGCTTTGCGCACATCCCTATGGCAACTGGTGTATCGCCTTGATGCTGGGCTAGGGGCAGCTCCCCAAGCCTGGGCAACGCGCGCATTGGCCAATGACACAGGCCACCGGGCTGGACACATGGCCCAGCACGTTCACGGGGGCATTGGGGTCGACCTGACTTACCCGATTCACCGTTTCTTGTTTTGGACGCGTGCGCTGGGGGCGGCCTTGGGTGGCACTGAGCATCATCTTGCCAAGTTGGGCGACTGGCTGGCCAACAACGACACATTGGGGTGGAAATATGACGCCAGTGAAGACACAAAGGACGTGAGCCATGCGTCGGTTTGAACAAGTGCAGTTGGGTGAGCTGCTGCAAACACTCAGTGTGCCCATCACGGTGCCTTTGGTCGTGGGGGGCAGCATGGCCACACGCGATTTCTTTGCGGGGCATCACGACTTGGAGGCGGCGCAGGCGCTGGGGTCGCCGCATATCTTCATGAACATCTTGACCACCAATGGCATGGTGCAGCGCTTCATTGACCATTGGACGGGACCGATCGGCCGTATGGTCGAACTGAAAATCAAATTGGGGGCACCCAACTACCCAGGTGACACCCTGAGTTTGAGCGGCGCAGTGACCGACAAGCGCGCATCAGATCAAAGTGTCGAGATCACGCTCAAAGGTAGCAATTCGATGGGGGCACACGTCACCGGTACGGTGCGCGTGTATTTGCCCTGATGACGTCTAGCCAGGAACAATTTTTTTATGCATGAATTCTCAATTTCTGGGCGTGCGGCCATTGTTGGCTTGGGTGCGACGGAGTTTTCTAAAAACTCTGGACGCACCGAACTCCATCTGGCCATGCAAGCCACCTTGCAGGCGCTGGCCGATGCGGGTATTGATCCTGCCGAAGTCGACGGGTTTTCTTCCTACAGCGTGGACAAAGTGCCCGAGTACGAAATTGCCCGTCTGTTGGGAGCCAAAAATATCAGTTTTTTTAGCCAGATTCCGCACGGCGGGGGCGCAGCTTGTGCCCCTGTGTTGCATGCTGCCATGGCGGTGGCCACGGGGGTGGCCAAGACGGTTGTGGTTTATCGGGCCATGAATGAGCGCAGCTGGTATCGGTTTGGCAACGGCAACTATGGTTTCGGTTCATCACCCTTGTTTGAAAACGTCAACTACGGCTGGTACATGCCCTATGGTTTTCATACGCCCGCTGCGTGGGTGGGCATGTTTGCGCAGCGCTACATGCATACCTATGGCGCGACGAGCGAAGACTTTGGCCGAATTGCTGTGGCAGCACGTGACTTTGCCGCGACCAATCCGAACGCGTTTTTTCATGGCAAACCGATCACGCTGGCCGAGCACCAAGCCTCGCGTTGGATATGTGAGCCGCTGCACTTGTTGGACTGCTGTCAAGAGTCGGATGGTGCTGTGGCCATGGTCATCACCTCAGTCGAGCGCGCGCGCGACCTGTGCGCAAAACCCGTGGTGATCAAGGGGGCAGCGCAAGGGATCAGCGATGGCCAGCAAATCATGACCTCTTACTTTCGTGAAGACATCACAGGCCTGCCCGAGATGGGTTGGGTGGCCAAGCAGCTTTGGCAACAAAGCCGATTGGCGCCACAAGACATTCAGACCGCTGTGATCTATGACCATTTCACGCCCTTTGTATTGCCCCAGCTTGAAGAGTTTGGTTTCGTCAAACGCGGCGAGGCCAAAGAATTCATTCGCGCGGGCCACCATGCCCGCGGGGGCAAGCTGCCTATCAATACCCACGGAGGTCAATTGGGCGAGGCCTATATCCATGGCATGAACGGAATTGCCGAAGGCGTGCGCCAAGTGCGTGGCACGGCGGTGAATCAAGTGGCCGATGTCCACAACGTGCTGGTGACTGCTGGGACGGGCGTGCCTACCAGCGGTTTGATTTTGGGCGATGCCTGAATCCGAATAAAGAAAGAACAACATGTTTATCGACCTGACCCCTCAACAACATGCCTTGCGATTGAAGGTGCGCGACTATTTCACAAACTTGATGACGCCAGACTTGCGCTTCAAATTGCGAGGCGCTGAAAGTGGTGATGAGTACCGCCAAACGATTCGCCAAATGGGCCGCGATGGCTGGCTGGCTGTCGGCTGGCCCAAAGAGCACGGCGGCCAAGGCCTGAGCGCCACCGAACAACTCATCTTTTTTGAAGAAGCCAATATCGCTGGTGCCCCCTTGCCATTTGTGACCATCAGCACCGTTGGCCCCGCCTTGATGGAGTCGGGCACAGCCGCCCAAAAAGCGCGCTTTTTGCCTGGCATTGCAGCGGGGGAAACCATTTTTGCCATTGGGTACTCAGAGCCGCAAGCCGGTTCAGATTTGGCCGTGCTGAAGACCCAAGCGACCTTGCAAGGGGACCTGGGTACTGGCAAATTTGTTGTCAACGGCAGCAAGCTGTGGACATCGGGCATCGAGTCAGCTGATCATGTGTGGCTGGCCGCCCGCACCAGTCCTGATTTGCCACGCCACAAAGGCGTGTCCATTTTGATCTTGGACACCGATGCACCCGGGTTTTCTCACACCCTGATTCAAACGGTGGGTAACTTCACAGCAGCCACCTACTACGACAACGTCGAAGTGCCTGCGGACCGCTTGGTAGGCGAGTTGCATGGCGGCTGGAAACTCATCACGGCTCAGCTCAACCATGAGCGCTTGGGGCTTGGCTCATGGTCTGACAAAGTGTTCGGGCCATTCAGTCGGGTCTTGCAATGGGCGAAGGCCATGGATGAACAAGGTCGCAGGGCTGTCGACCAGGCTTGGGTTCGTCGCTCTCTGGCCGATTGCTATGCCCGTCTTGAAGCGATGCGTTTGATTAACTTTCGTATCGCTGCAGAGCTGGAGCAGGGCCGCATGGATGTGGCGCTGGCTTCGGCAACCAAGGTCTACGGCTCTGAGAGCGTGATCGAAGTCTTACGACGCTTGATTGACATTGTGGGCTCTAGCGCCTTGGTGCGAGCTGGCTCCAGTGCCGCCTTGTTGCTCGGTGAGCTTGAATACGAAGTGCGTGCCTGCACCTTGATGACTTTTGGCGGCGGTACCAACGAAATTCAACGCGAATTGATTGCCCAGTTTGGCTTGCAAATGCCACGTCCAGTACGTTAAGTTTTTTTGCAGCCAACGCCACAAGTCCGCACCACGCTGAAAGGTAAACCTCGTGAAAACAACCCACATCGTTGCGCGTGAAGTGACCCAAGCCAAGCTCGACAAAAGAGCCAAGGCAGGACAGCGCCACCGTGCCTCACAGACCTACACGCTCGCCGAGCGGGTAGAGGCCAGCGCGGTTGAGTTTGCCGAGCGACCTTGCATTCGCTCAGGTGCCCAGCAATTGAGCTATGCCCAAACCAATGCCCGCATCAACCAGGTTGCGCATGCCGCGCAGGCGCTAGGTTTGCGTTGTGGGGATGTGGTGGCCTTGTGCATGGAGAATCGTCCAGCCTTTGTGTTTGCTTGGCTTGGCTTGGCCAAGCTTGGGGTCAAGGTGGTGTTTCTCAACACCAACATCAGCGGCAAGCCTCTGTTGCATGCGCTGGAGGTGACTGGGGCCAAACTCATCCTCATTGGTGAGGAGTGTCTTGGCTTATGGGCGGCCACTGAGAATCTGGTGGGCTTGCGTTATTGGTTGTGGCCCGATGCCGAGTGCCCTGCATCACCCGCGCTGCGCGAGCGCTGCAGCCTTGATTTTGAGCAAGCCATGATGCAAGCCCCGCAAAGCAATCCGCCTGCGCAGTGGCGTGCCGGCTTGGTGGCGGGGGATGCCGCCATCTATATCTTCACCTCTGGGACGACAGGTTTGCCCAAGGCCGCAGTCATCAGCCATGCCCGCTGGCTCATCACCGGCGATGTGATGCAGGCCACGATGGACGTGCAGCCAGATGATTGTTTTTATTGTTTTCTTCCCCTCTACCACGGGGCAGCTTCGTTGTCGGCAGGGGCTACCGCATTTGCCGCTGGCGCTAGTTTGTTGCTGCGCCGCAAGTTCAGCCGCTCTGAGTTTTGGTCAGATGTGCGCCAACACGGCGTCACGATTTGTCAATACGTGGGTGAGATTTGTCGGTTCTTGCTCACGGTGCCCCCGAAACACAACGACCGTGACCACACCTTGAAAAAGATGGTGGGCGCAGGCATGGCCCCTGAGGTCTGGGAGCAATGGGTGCAGCGCTTTGGTGAATTCGATATTTTTGAAGGATGGGGCTCTACCGAGGCCAACACCAACACCATCAACTTAGACAACCGTGTGGGTTCGTGTGGGCGCATCCCTTTTTGGGAAAAAACCAATCTCAGGCTGGTGCGCTATGACATCGAGACCGACAGCCACCCGCGTGACGCAAACGGCTTTTTGCAACTGTGCGATGTGGACGAGGTGGGCGAAGGCATTGGCATGATCATTGACATGCCCGATGTGGTGGGTGGACGTTTTGAGGGCTACACCTCGCCACAAGAAACAGAGAAAAAAATTCTTCGCAACGTCTTTCGCCAGGGCGATGCATGGTGGTCATCGGGTGATTTGCTGCGTTGCGACGCGGACGGTTACTGTTGGTTTGTGGATCGCATTGGGGATACTTTTCGCTGGAACAGCGAGAACGTATCCACCGCTGAAGTCGCAGATGTCTTGGGTGACTTCCCAGGCCTTGAAGCGATCACGGTGTATGGCGTCAAGGTGCCTGGTGCCGAGGGACGGGCGGGCATGGCGGCGTTGGTGCTGCAACCAGGTGTTAGCTTCGATCCCGCCAAGTTTTGGGCGCTGGCGCTCAACCGCTTGCCGAGTTATGCCGCACCGCTGTATTTGCGACTCTCACCCACCACCGATATGACGGGCAACTACAAACTGCGCAAGATTGATTTGCAGCGTGAGGGGTATGACGCTGCCATGGTGCAAGATCCTTTGTTCATCAGGCAAGACCAACTCAAGACGTATGTTCGACTCAGCGCCACTGAGACAAGGGGCTTGGGGTGAGTGGCATGAATGCCAAGGCAGAACTGGTCTATCCATTCACACCCCCAGCGAGTGACGGTTCGGTGGTCGAGGTCGCGCCAGGCATTTTGTGGGCGCGCATGCCCATGCCCATGGCGCTAGATCACATCAATGTTTATTTGCTGCGCAATGCGGATGGCTGGTTGTTGGTGGATACCGGACTCAACACGGACATTTGCCGCGAGCGCTGGGAGCATATTGCAGCCACGCATTTGCAGGGTTTGCCTATATTGGGCTTGATCTGCACGCACATGCACTATGACCACGCGGGGCTGGCCAGTTGGTTGTGTGAGCGCTTTGACATTGCGCTCTACATGACACACGGCGAATACTTCATGCAGCGCGCGCTGTCCCAGCCCGAACCCGATCCGCTGTCGCAGGCGCAAGCGCTGTTTTATTTGCGTGCAGGGATGCCGCAAGAGCGCACGGATGCCATGTGGCGGGCCATGCGCAAGGATCCGTTCATGGCGCCTTTGCCGCGCTCATTCTCAAGGCTTCGTGGGGGTGACTCCATCACGATTGGTCACAGAGTCTGGCAAGTGGTCATCGGCGAGGGGCATTCGCCCGAACATGCTTGTTTGTACTGCGCGCAAGATCAAATCTTGATTGCGGGTGATCAGCTACTGCCGCGCATCAGCTCCAATGTGTTGGTGACTGGCATAGAGCCCGAGGCAAATCCGCTGCAGCTGTGGTTCAACTCTTTGAATACGCTGGATCAGTTGGCACCCGACACCCTGGTGTTGCCCTCGCACGAAAGGGTGTTTCGCGGTCTTCATGCGCGCACACAAGAGTTGCGTCAGCATCACGAAAAACAATTTTCAATGTTGCGCGCGCACCTTGAAAAAAAAGGCGCTTGCACTGCCTTTCAAGCCATGCTTTGGTTGTTTCCGCGGTTGCGCGGACCGGTCGATGACATGTTGGCCTTGGGTGAGTCGATTGCCCACCTTTCTTGGATGCGCCACGAGGGGCTGTTGCAACGTGTGCTTGATGACGATGGGGAGTACCGTTTTTCCCTCACCAAGACACTGACGCCGCAAAAATTAGATCATTTGAACTTTCAACAGGCATCCATTCGCCATGCAAGACATTGAAGAATTTCGTGTTGTGACCCGTCAATGGCTTCAAGCCAATTGCCCTGCATCCATGCGACTGCCGATTACCCAAGAGCAGATTGTGTGGGGTGGATCTCAGGTCAAATTTAGCAACGAAGACCAGCGTATTTGGTTTGAACGCATGCGGGAGCGGGGTTGGTTTGCGCCTGGCTGGCCAACCGAGTTTGGCGGGGGCGGATTGACACCTCAACAGAGTCGCATTGTCGAGGAGCAGATGCTGAGCCTGGGCTGTCGCCAACCTCAGTTCAACCTTGGGGTCTGGATGTTGGGGCCCGTGTTGCTAGAAATTGGGACCGAAGCACAAAAACGTGAACATCTCCCGCCAATGGCGCAAGGGCGGGTGCGCTGGTGTCAAGGCTTTAGCGAACCCAATGCGGGGTCTGACCTGGCCAGCTTGAAGACCTCGGCCAAGCAAGACGAGGACGGGAACTTCGTGGTCAATGGCTCCAAAATTTGGACCTCTTACGGAGATGCTGCGGATTGGATGTATGCCTTGGTGCGAACCGATGTCGATGTTCGCAAACAAGAGGGCATCAGCTTCTTGTTGATTGACATGAAGAGCCCAGGCGTGACCGTCAAGCCCATTGAGCTCATCAGTGGCAAATCTAGTTTTTGCGAAGTATTTTTTGATGATGTACGCGTGCCTGCGCACCAGTTGGTTGGCAAACTCAATGAAGGCTGGACCATTGCCAAAAAGTTGCTGCAGCATGAGCGTGCCGCCATGTCCAAGTTCAGTGAAGGCGCTGCGCCCTCGCATGATGCGCTGCTGGTGGCGCGTCCTTACCTGTTTGATGCGGATGGCCAATTGCAAGAACCCGTGTTACGTGACCGCTTGGCGGCGTTGTTGATGGACTCGCACGCTTTTTCTTTGACGCACCAACGTGTCAAGGAAGAAGGGCTGGCGCGCATGGATATCAGCGGGCCCGCTTCGATCATGAAGCTGGTTCAGACCGAGCAAGAGGTGGCCAAGTACGAGTTCTTGGTGCAACTGATGGGTCAGCGTGGCATGAGCTGGGAGGGCGATGAGTTCACGGCGGACGAGCATGACATTTGCCGCCTCTGGCTGCTGTCCAAAACCTATGTCATCTCCGGGGGCAGCAGCGAGATTCAACTCAACATCATTGCCAAGCGTGTACTTGGCCTGCCAGGGTGAATCACGCCAGCACCCCCTCATTTGATCCAAACACCGGAGATCTAGGCATGAGTTTTTTGCTGAATGAAGAACAGCGTCAGTTGAGCGATAGCGCCATCGAGTTTTTGATGGCGCAGTCCCCTTTGAGCTTGCAGCGCCACTTGCGTGACAGCCAGAGCGAGTTGGGCTTTGAGCTCAGTCTGTGGCAACAAGTGGTTGACTTGGGTTGGCCCGCAGCCGTTTTCCCCGAGTCGCAGGGGGGGCTGGCCGTCGGCTACAAGGGGCTTGGAAGTATTTTTGAGGCCATGGGCCGCAGCTTGGCTGCCCTGCCTTTGCTTTCATCGGTGGTTTTGTGTGGTGAGCTGGTGCTTCGGGCGGGCAACCCCAGCCAGCAAGCGCGTTGGCTACCCAGCCTGATGGACGGGAGCCAGCGCATGGCGCTGGCCATGGACGAGCAAGGCAGACACAACCCCGAAAAAACCAAGACCATGGCGAGCCGCGTGGGCGATGGGTGGGTGTTGAATGGAGAAAAATGGTTTGTGATGGATGGCATGGGTGCCCCATGGCTCGTGGTGTACGCACAAACAGACGACCCCAGCGACGATCAAACACATGATCGTTCGGGTCTTTTTTTGGTGGACACCACACTGGCTGGGGTGCGCTTGATGCCCACCCGATTGGCTGACAGCCGCAACTATGCGCGCTTGCAATTGTCTGGGGTGCAAATCTCTGACGACATGCGATTGGCGGGCACCCATTGCCAGCCCCGCCAAGCCTTGGATGCCGCGCTTGACCGAGGTCGCATCTGTCTGGCCGCGGAAGGGCTTGGGCTGCTGCAGGAGGCTTTTGCACGCACCAATGCTTACCTCAAAGAGCGGGTGCAGTTTGATGTGCCAATTGGCAGTTTTCAGGCGCTGCAACACCGCATGGCCAGGCTCTACACCGAATTAGAAATGCTGCAAAGCTGCGTGCGCGCAGCGCTGGTGGCGCTCGATTCTGAGGTACCAGACGTGGCGGTCTTAGCGAGTTTGGCCAAGGCGCGCGCCTCGGATCTGTGCGAAAAGCTCATGAACGAGGCCATTCAACTGCACGGCGGTATTGGCGTGACGGATGAGTTTGATCTGGGCCTCATCGTCAAGCGTGCGCGCGTGTTGCAGCATTTGTTGGGCGATGGCGTTTTTCACCGCAACCGCTATGCCAGTCTGAAGGGTTTTTGATCGCCATGTCACATTCATCCACCACCTCGCCCCCTGAATTTTGGAACTTGTTTGACACATGCCGCGCGCAGCTGACCGCGCCTGGTGGCCCTTTCGAGCGGGTCCCAGTCAAGGTGGGTGAGGCGCAATTGCTGGCCTATCGCCATGCCTTTTCTAGTTTGCCTGCGCTGATCCATGCGGGGCGGGTTCATGGTGAACGCGAGTTCATGGTGTACGAGGATGAGCGTTGGACTTTTGAGCGGTTCTTCAATGCAGTCGACGCGCTGGCAGGGCGTCTTCAGTCTGAACTCGGCTTGCGGGCAGGTGAACGGGTGGCCATCGCGATGCCCAACCGACCTGAATGGGCGGTGGCGTTTGCCGCAGTCGCGTTGGTCGGGGCTGTACCTTCCCCCTTGAACAGCTATGGTTTGCGCGAAGAATTGATGGCCAATTTGCGTGACCTCCAACCCCGCTTGTTGATTTGCGACGCCAAACGGTTTGAGCATGTTGCCCATGATCTGGACGAGATGGCTTGTGGTGCTGTCGTCCTCGATGGATTGCCCGGTCAAGGCCTTGCTGATTGGGCCGCCCTGATCGCGCCTGATGCACCCGCAGTGCAGGCACCAGACCTTAGCCCAAGCGACGTGGCCTTGATCTTGTTTACATCGGGCGCTAGCAGCCAAGCCAAAGGCGTGGTGTCCACCCAATTGGCGGTCTGTCAGGGTTTGTTCAATATCGATTACATCGGTGCCATCTCGGCCATGACCTCTCCAGAGGCGATCGCCGTCATGATGGCGCGAGGCTTGCAACCCACCACGTTGACAGCCGTGCCGTTGTTTCACGTCAGTGGCTTGCATGCGCAGTTGTTGACAGCCTTGCGCCATGGCCGTCGCTTGGTGTTCATGCGCCGATGGAATCCCGAGCAAGCCCTGAAGTTGATCCAAGCAGAAAAAATCACGCAATTCAACGGTGCTCCCTCGATGGTCATGCAGTTGCTCGCTGAGCCAGGTTTTGATGACCAGGCCTTGAAGGGCAGCTTAGGCGGCATTGGATTTGGGGGGGCTGGTCTGCCCCAGCGCTTGATTGACGATGTTGTCTCCCGCTACAGCAACTCGATGTCAGGCATTGGCTATGGCCTGACCGAAACCAATGGGGTGTGCGCGGCAGCCTCAGGGCGCCTATTTCAACAGCATCCCGATGCAGCAGGCGCTGTGTCGCCGATCATTGAGTTGCGCGTGGTGGACCTGGATGGCACCGATCTGCCCGCAGGCCAGGCCGGCGAGTTGTGGGTGCGTGGTGTCAGCCTGATGCAGGGCTATTTAGGGCCAACAGACGCGGGCCAACCGCGTCTTGATGGCGGCTGGTTTCGCACCGGTGACATTGGCATGTTGAGTGACAACGGCTTGCTCAAAGTGGTTGACCGAATCAAAGATGTGATCAACCGAGCGGGTGAAAAAATTGCTGCCGCCGAGGTGGAGTCCTGTTTGCTGCAGCACCCTGGCTTGATCGAGGCGGCGGTGTTCAGCCAGCCTGATGAACTCACGGGAGAAGCTGTGGTGGCCGTGGTGGTCTTGGCGCCTGGTCAACACCTCACATCTGAGCAAGTCCAAGCGCATGTGGCCAGTCGTTTGGCGGCCTACAAAGTGCCCCAAAGGGTGCATGTGAGACGTGAGCTGTTACCGCGCAATCCAGCGGGAAAAATGCTCAAAAAAAATCTCAAACTCGCGTACTGATTCGACTGCCAATTTGACTGCCAATTCGACGACTGATCGTTAGCCACTCCGTGCTTTGGCAGTAGCGCCGATGCCAGCCCCATCACGTGGTTTGGGGGCCATTGCATCTTTGATGTGGGCGCGGTTTTATTGATAAGGGTTTGTCTGGGGCGGGTTTGCTCTAGCCTGCAAATGGAGGGGCCTAATCCTTTTAGACGATGCTTTGAACCATCAAAAAAATAAACTCGTTCTGTCGAATTTCTAATAAATTTACCAACCAGGAGACAAAAATGAAGATGAAAAATTCAGGAAGTTTTGCAGTGAGAACACTCCCATTCTTGATTTCCGCCTTGTGCTCAAGCCAAGTTTATGCACAGCAAGCCATTGATGAGGTGGTGGTGTCTGCGCAAAAAAGAACAGAGCGCATTCAAGATGTCCCAATGGCGATCTCAGCCATCTCAGGTCAAGCCTTAGAGAGCCGAAAAATTGAAGGTGCGGCTGATCTGCAAGGCGCGGTTCCTAATTTGAACGTGGTGGCAGCACCGGTCTCAGGTTTGATCTCTGCTACCTCTATTCGGGGTATCGGTACAGGGCAACCATCCATCTGGATGGATCCAGCCATTGGCATGTATGTCGATGGTATTTTTGTGGGTAAGAACCAAGGCGCCTTGTTTGACTTGTTGGATTTGGAACGGGTCGAAGTGTTGAAAGGCCCACAAGGCACATTGTTTGGCCGCAACACATTGGGTGGCGCAATTAACTTCGTCACACGCCAGCCAAGTGGTCAGCTGTCTGGCAATGTGGGGATGGAGATTGGAAACTACGGTCGGTCTGTACAAAAAATCTCGATTGACACACCCAAAATAAATGACACATTGAGTTTGACTTTTGCAGCCCGCAAAGAAAAACAAGACGGATGGCTGGCAAACCCCAATCATTCGATTGGATGGGGCAATCGTGACCGTGAGTCATACAAAGTCAATGCCAAGTTTGATGTGTCAAAAGATACCAAGCTGTTCTATTCTTACGACAGCAGCGACATCAATGAAACCACCACGCCTATGTCTTTAACAAGTAAGACAGGATATTGTTCGTATTTGTCAGCGGCTGCAGCAACGGGCATTGGTTGCTTTCCATCCTTTTTCAATCCTGGACTTGGTTTGGTGATGGGGCCATCTGTTCAAAGCGGTGTGCCAACCAGCACCTCGTCCACCTTTGCGCCTATCCAAGGTTTGAAGGTCACGGGTCATTCATGGAGTGCAGAGACCGCCATTGATCCAAGCAACCAGATCAAATACATGGGCAGCTATCGCAACATGAAGTACAACGACCAAGGCGACTATGACGGAACCTCAGTGAATGTATTTTCTGGTATCAGAGCCACCAACTACACCACCCAATCTCACGAGTTGCAGTTGGTGGGTAGTCAAAGTGGGGTGAACTACGTGGGTGGCTTGTATTTCTTCAAAGACAATGGCTCAACCATTCAAGATCAAATTGGTGGATTCTTTAGTTTTAGCCCAGCAGCCATCAGACATCGCCAAACCAACTTTGGCTTAGGAACGCAAGCGCAAGCGGTGTATGGCCAAGCTGATTTCCCAGTGGCCAAAGACACCGTGTTGACCACAGGGCTGCGCTACACCACAGAGGAAAAGTCTGGATCAATTTGGCGTAGCACCACTGTTGCTTATCCAATGGCAGCGCCTGTTTGGCAAGCTGGAATGGCACCAGGCGACGTCAACGAGAAAGCTAAATTCAATGACCTAACGCCCACTGTTGCTTTGAGCCATAAGTTGAATCCCAACCAAATGGTATTTGGCCGAATCGCCAAAGGTTTCAAAAGTGGTGGATTTCCTCTCGAGGCACCCACATTGGCTGAAGCTAAAAAACCATTCAGCCCAGAGAAGTCAACAAGCTATGAGGTCGGTGTCAAAGGGGCAGATGCGTCCACCTCTTATGCTGTCACGGCCTTCTTGACCAAGCTGCAAAACCAGCAAGTTTCATATTTGCCAGTGGGCGGAACCTCACCCACTGTGACCAACGCAGGGGAGTCCACCTACAAAGGCATCGAATTTGAAGGTGCCATGAAAGTCACAAAGGACACCAAAGTTCAACTGGGTTATGGTTATTTAGAGGCACAGTTTGACAAGTACATGAGCACTGGCATCAGTGGTCTTCAGGTAGATGCGGCCAGCAATTTGGTGGTTGGCTATGCGCCCAAGCATACGTTTAACCTCAATGTAGAAAGCCGACTGGCCAACACGGATTTGGGTCGTTTGAAGGGCATGGTTGAATACCGTTACACCGCTTCTCATTACAACTACCCAGCCAACAAGTCGATGACTGCAGCCAATGCGATTGCCGGCAACTTCGCACCTGATTCACTGATGCCATCCTTGGCGACCATCAACGCACGTTTGACGCTGGATCAAATTGCGATTGGTGGCCCAGGTCAGATGGATGTGTCGTTGTGGGTGAAGAACTTGGCTGATAAACAAGTCAAGCAAAACATGATGGACATAGGCGGCTATTACCAAGTTGCTTACTGGTCAGCCCCCAGAACGGTGGGACTGTCGGTGAACTACAAGTGGTAATTCAGAGGCATTGAAGCCTTTCCACAAAAACGCCACTTCGGTGGCGTTTTTTTTTGACTTTCAAGGAGTTCCATGGAAGCTGGGATTTATGAATTCGCAGTTGTATTTGTTGGCTATTTTGTTTTGGGCGTGGCGGGCTTTGGTTCAGCCTTGATCATCGTTCCATTGTTAGCGTTTACTTGGCCGATTTCTGTGGTTGTTCCATGGGTTCTTTTGATTGATGTCCTGGCTGCCATGCTTCATTCGGGATTGAATTTTCGAAAAGTCATTTGGAGAGAGTTGCCGCCCTTGCTTCCTTCGGTCCTATTCGGTGCGATGTGTGGCATTTATCTCATCAGAATCACACAGGGGGACTGGTTGCTGCTGGTCTTAGGGCTCTATGTTTTTTATATTGGATGCAAGGGCGTGAAGGCTGCACCAGTTGCTGTGCATATGAATGCTTCAATGCGTCATGGTGCAGGTTTCACCATGGGATTGGTTGAATCTATGTTTGGCGTGGCTGGGCCAGTGGTGATGTCATGGCTTTCACAAAGATTGATAGACCCCTTGTTGATCAGAGCCACCATGCCGATGACCATCAGCGCCTTGTCTTGCATTGCCCTGCTCATGATAGGTGCGGCAGGAGGTTTAGATCACATGGACATTTGGAGAAATTTCTTGGTCTCTATCCCATTTGCTTTTGCGGGCGTATGGTTGGGTCACCAATGTGCAATTCGTATGCAAGTCAAGTACATCAATCCAATGATCTACGCAAGCCTGTGTGTCAGTGGCTTGGTGTTGTGCGGCAGATCTTTAAATGGTATTTTTGGGATGTAGATAAAATTTTCAATATAAAAAAATTTGAAAATAATTTATAACTGATTAATTGGCAAACTGTTCAGACCCCACGATGCCGAGTTTGCTGAGGCCCATGCGTTGAGCGCTAGCCATGACGAGTGCGACTGCCTCATATTTGGCTTTGGCGTGGGAGCGAATGTGCAGTTCAGGCTGGGGCTGTTGTTGTGATGCTAAGTTTAGTTTTTCGTCAAGCTCTGCTCTGCTGCTGATAGGTTTGCCGTTCCAAGAAATGGTATTTTGATCGTCTACATTGATCTTGATCACAATGGGATCCGTTTTCTTGACTGCGTTTGTTGGCGTCGGCATGTCTAAATTCACTGAGTGAAGCTGTGAAGGGATTGTGATGATCAGCATAATCAGCAGCACCAACATCACATCAATCAAGGGTGTTGTATTCATATCAATCATCACTTCGGGCTCGTCACTGGAACTTGTTCCTAAATTCATGGCCATTTAATATCTCCCTTAGTTGCTGGGTGGTTCAGTGATGAAGCCAACTTTTGTGATGCCTGCGCGTTGCACGGCATACATCACGCGGCCTACAGATTCGAAATCACTTTGACCATCACCTCTGATTTGCACTTCGGGTTGAGGCGTGAGGACTGAGAATTTTTTCATACGCTCTAGCAGGTCGGACGTGTTTTTCATTTTGGTGTCGTAAAGAAAAATATCGCCTTTTCTGTCGACTGAAATAATGATGTTTTCTGGTTTGGTTTCTCTGACTAAATTCTTTT
>NZ_DAIRSK010000001.1:0-241208 GCF_036804465.1 Limnohabitans sp. | reverse complement strand
TAGTACTAAGGGTTTCAACTTTTTGAGTCCCCTGCGTCTACCAATTTCACCACCCGGGCACGGGAGAGAAGAGCGAGATTATGGCATAGATTTTCCAAACACCTTCCTGTGGCTGAGATTGTGGGTCGACTAGGTTGCTCAATGCCGCAGAGCTGAGATGCTTTGCTTTTTAAGAATGTTTATTAACAATGTTTGAGTAGTGGTTAATGGATGTTCATTTTTAATAAAATAATATAAACTGTTTATATCTTTTAAAAGGGGGTTGATGATGACTTCTATCAAATTAGTTTGGATCGCAGTGTTGAGCCTGCATCGCCGTTTGACAGATGCGTTGTATGTTCCCAGTCAGACTGGGTCACACGCCATGGGCGATCAATACATGGGTGACTATGCCAGCTCGTACGTGGAAAACAACAACTTCCCAGAATCTGCCAGGGCACCTTTCAAGGGCGTTCAAATCCACAGGAAGACCTCTTGATTGAGCTAAACAAACTTGCAATCATGTGTGTTGGGGTGAGACGCAAACCCTCTTGAGGAGCGACAAGCGCGACTTGTGGCACAGTAGTGGTCTATGAATTCAGACATGATTTACCCCACGATCGAAGATGCAGTTGGTAAGACGCCCTTGGTGGCTTTGCAGCGCATAGGCGCTGCCGACCGAGCCCTGCGCGGCAATGTGCTTTTGGGCAAATTAGAGGGCAACAACCCCGCTGGGTCTGTCAAAGATCGACCAGCTTTGTCGATGATTCGGCGTGCTCAGGAGCGCGGCGAGATTCAGCCCGGGGACACCTTGATCGAAGCCACCTCGGGCAACACTGGCATTGCCTTGGCCATGGCGGCGGCCATCAAAGGCTATCGCATGGTGTTGATCATGCCCGAGGACTTGTCAATTGAGCGTGCGCAAACCATGAAGGCTTTTGGCGCCGAGCTCATCCTGACACCGAAGAGCGGCGGCATGGAATACGCCCGCGACTTGGCCGAACGCATGCAAACCGAAGGCAAGGGCCGCATGCTCGACCAATTCGCCAACGAAGACAACCCGCGCATCCATTTTGAGACCACCGGCCCAGAGCTGTGGGAACAAACCCAGGGGCGCATCACACATTTCGTGAGCGCTATGGGCACCACAGGCACGATCACGGGTGTGTCGCGCTTTTTGAAAGAAAAGAACTCGGCCATTCGCATCATTGGTGCGCAGCCTTCGGAAGGCTCGCGTATTCCTGGCATTCGCAAATGGCCGCAAGCGTATTTGCCCAAAATTTACGACCCAAGCCACGTGGACGAGTTGGTCTACGTCAGTCAAGACGATGCCGAAGAGATGTGCCGTCGCTTGGCGCGAGAAGAGGGTATTTTTGCGGGCATTTCGGCCGCTGGTGCCTGCTGGGTGGCTTTGCAAATTGCGCAGCAGGTGGAGAACGCGACGATTGCTTTTATTGTGTGCGACCGCGGCGACCGGTACTTGTCAACAGGGGTGTTTCCCGCATGAACATTGACCTAGAGCTAGACACGCGCGGCCTCAACTGCCCGCTGCCTATTTTGAAAGCAAAAAAGGCGCTGACTGCGATGGAGAGCGGTCAGGTGCTCAAGGTGCTGTCGACCGATACGGGCTCAGTCCGCGACTTTGCTGCGTTTGCCAAGCAGACGGGCAATGCGTTGTTGTCTCAAACCACCGAGGGCAGCGACTTTGTCCACATCCTTAAGCGGCGTTGAATGACGCGATGTTGAGTTGCTCGAGGTAGTCACGGAACTCAGCGCCCACTTCGTGGTTTTCTAAGGCCAACTCGACGCTGGCTTGTAAAAATCCCACTTTGCTGCCGCAATCAAAGCGCTTGCCTTCGTAGGCGTAGGCCAATACTTTTTCGGTGGCCAATAAACCAGCGATGCCATCGGTCAGCTGGATCTCGCCTTGCACACCGCGTCCGCCTGCGCGGATGCGCTCGAACACCGCAGGGGTCAGGATGTAGCGTCCTGCCACGGTGGTGCGCGAGGGGGCAACTTCTGCTTTGGGCTTTTCGACCATCTGCTCAATGTCTACCAAGCGGTTCCCAAGGTCCTTGCCAGCTACCACGCCGTAGCGGTGGACGTGCGCAAGGGGGACATCTTGCACCGCCAGCACCGATGACTGGGTACGGGCAAATACTTCAGCCATCTGCTTCAACACGCCAGGGCCGCCAGCTTTGCCGCGCATCAAATCGTCGGCCAGCAGCACGGCAAAAGGCTCGTCGCCCACCAAGTGCTCGGCGCACAGCACTGCGTGGCCCAAGCCGAGTGCACGCGCTTGGCGCACGTAGACGCACTGCATGTCGTCGGGTTGCACGCTGCGCACGATGTCGAGCAGGGCGAGTTTGCCTGCGGCTTCGAGTTCGGTCTCCAATTCGTAAGCCATGTCGAAGTGGTCTTCGATGGCACGTTTGCTGCGACCCGTGACAAAGATCATTTCTCGAATGCCCGCTTCGTAGGCCTCTTCTACTGCGTATTGGATCAGTGGCTTGTCCACCACCGTCAGCATTTCTTTGGGGCTGGCTTTGGTGGCAGGTAAGAAACGTGTGCCCATGCCTGCCACGGGGAAGACGGCTTTTGTGAGTGGTTTTGTCATGGATTTAAATTCTATGTTTGTGACAATTCTAGGGAATCTTTATGACTTTAATTTGACAATTTGGGCTTGCACCTGGGTCAAAGTGGCGGTGAAATCGGCCACTCGTTTCTTGGCTTCGTCAATCACGGCTGGGGGAGCTTTGGCGACAAAGGCTTCGTTTTTGAGCTTAGCGCCTGCCTTTTCGATTTCGTTTTGTAGCCGTTCCACTTCCTTGCCCAAACGAATCTTTTCGGCAGCCACATCCACTTCGATGAACAAACACGCACGCAACTCGCCAATCACCGCCACAGGCGCGGCTTGTGCGGCAGCTGACCAAGCCGCTTCGTCGTCAAACACTTTGACCTCGCTGAGCTTGGCCAAGGCCTGCAAGACAGGCGCCACGTCTTGCATGAAGGCATGTTCTTGTTCGCTGCCCGCGAGCGCAAACAAAGGCATGCGTGTGGCGGGTGACACACCCATCTCGCCACGCAAGTTGCGACAAGCATCCACCAAGGACTTCACGCGCGCGACATAGGCCTCTGCTTGCGCGTCAATGCGATCAGGCTGGCTCACGGGGTAGGCTGCGATGCTGATGGACGCAGTTGCGTCGCCCGCCTTGGCACGACCCGCCACCACCGCCACGGTTTGCCATAACTCCTCGGTGATGAAGGGTGTGATGGGGTGGGCCAAACGCAGAAGGGTCTCTAGCGTGCGAATCAGGGTGCGGCGCGTGGCGCGTTTCTGAGCGTCGTCGCCTGTGTTGATTTGCACCTTGGCGATTTCCAAATACCAATCGCAGAACTCGTTCCACACAAAGTCGTAAATCGTGTTGGCCACGTTGTCCAGTCGGTACTCGGCAAAGCCTTTGGCCACTTCGGCTTCCACACGTTGCAGCTTAGACACGATCCAGCGGTCGGCTTGACTGAACTTCAAATAGCCATGGGCGGGGCCACCCACCACGCATTCGGCTTTGGTGTGCTCTTTCAAGCCGCAGTCCTGGCCTTCGCAATTCATCAAGACAAAGCGCGAGGCGTTCCACACTTTGTTGCAAAAGTTGCGGTAGCCCTCGCAGCGCTTGCTGTCAAAGTTGATACTGCGGCCCAATGACGCGAGTGCGGCAAACGTAAAGCGCAGCGCATCTGCGCCGTAGGCAGGTATGCCTTCAGGAAATTCTTTTTCGGTCTGCTTGCGCACCTTGGGCGCTGTCTCGGGCTTGCGCAAACCTTGGGTGCGCTTGTCGAGCAAAGGCTCCAAGGTGATGCCATCAATCAAGTCCACCGGGTCCAGCACGTTGCCCTCCGACTTGCTCATCTTCTTGCCTTGCGCATCGAGCACCAGGCCGTGGATGTAGACATGCTTGAACGGCACGCGCCCCGTGAAGTGCGTGGTCATCATGATCATGCGGGCGACCCAGAAGAAGATGATGTCGTAGCCGGTCACTAAAACAGATGATGGCAAATACAAATCGTAATCAGAGGATGCACCATGGCTGCTGCCGTGAGCGTGGGGGGCGTAGGCAGGCGCAGCAACAATCTGAGCATCGCGAAGAGGAGCAAGACTGTCTGCGCCCCCCGCGCTCGCGGCATTAGCCTGCCAGCCTAGCGTGGAGAAGGGGACCAGGGCTGATGAGTACCAGGTGTCGAGCACGTCTTCGTCGCGCTTGAGTGTCTTGCCAGGCGAAACCTTGTCCGCTTGTGCTTGCGCCTCAGCTTCATCACGCGCCACATACACCTTGCCGTCTTCGTCATACCAAGCGGGAATTTGATGGCCCCACCAAAGCTGGCGGCTGATGCACCAGTCTTGGATGTTGTTCATCCATTGGTTGTAGGTGTTGACCCAGTTCTCGGGCACAAAGCTCACTTGGCCAGACTGCACCGCGTCGATGGCTTTTTGCGCAATGCTCTTGCCGGTGGCATCGCCTTTGCCGACTTGGTTCATGGCGACAAACCATTGGTCGGTCAGCATGGGCTCAATCACCTGGCCAGTGCGGGCGCAGCGGGGCACCATGAGTTTGTGTTTTTTCACCTCGACCAAATGGCCTGCGGTTTCTAGGTCGGCGACCACGGCCTTGCGGGCCACGAAGCGGTCGAGACCTCGGTATTTTTCAGGGGCGTTGCTGTTGATGGTCGCGTCTAGGTTCAGCACGCAGATCATCTCTAGCTTGTGACGCTGGCCCACAGCGTAGTCGTTGGTGTCGTGCGCGGGCGTGACCTTCACCACGCCCGTGCCAAAGGCTTTGTCCACATAGTCGTCGGCGATCACGGGGATGGTGCGACCGCACAGGGGCAAATTCACTTGCTTGCCAATCAGTGCGCTGTAGCGCTCGTCTTCGGGGTGCACCATCACGGCCACGTCGCCCAGCAGGGTTTCGGGGCGGGTGGTGGCGACGACCAGGCCTTGAAGGCTGTCGCCGTTGACGGATTGCGGGCCATCGGCAAAGTCATAGCGGATGTGCCACATCGAGCCGTCTTCTTCCTCGCTCTCGACTTCAAGGTCAGACACCGCGCTCATCAGCACGGGGTCCCAGTTGACCAAGCGTTTGCCGCGGTAGATCAGGCCTTGCTCATAGAGCTGCACAAAGGTTTCGGTCACGGTTTGGGACAGCTTGGGGTCCATCGTAAAGTATTCACGGCTCCAGTCCACGCTGTCACCCATGCGGCGCATTTGGTGGGTGATGGTGCTGCCAGATTCCTCTTTCCACTCCCATACTTTGCTGACAAAGTTTTTGCGCGCTTCGGCGGGGCTGGTGCCCATGTCGTGGCGACTGATGCCTTGGGCCTGCAGCTGGCGCTCCACCACGATTTGGGTGGCAATGCCGGCGTGGTCGGTGCCCGGAATCCAGGCGGTGTTGAAGCCCGACATGCGGTGGTAGCGCGTCAAACTGTCCATGATGGTCTGGTTGAACGCGTGGCCCATGTGCAGGGTGCCCGTGACGTTGGGTGGTGGCAGTTGGATGGCAAACGCAGGCGCTTGAGCCAAGGGTGTGCCTGTGCCACGGAAGCCGGCCACACCATAGCCGCGCTTTTCCCACTCGGGGCCCCAATGGGCTTCAAGGGCTGCGGGCTCGAACGATTTGGACAGGCGCTCAAGGCCGGGTTGTTCGAGGTGGGGGGCTGGCGTGTTGCTCATGGGACGTGCTTTAGACAATAGAAAAACGGCATACATCAGCTGCCGCTTGGCCCGGTGGGCAAAAAAACACATTTTACCTAGGGGATGATGCCGCCTCACCCGATAATTCAGGCTTCCTTGCAAAGGCCGCTGTCAACGATGTTGTTCTTACTCTCCCCCGCCAAAGCCCTTGACTACGACACGCCCTCGGGTGACGTGCCTCACACGCAGCCCTTGTTTGTGAAGCAGTCGGCTGAATTGATTGACATCTTGCAAGACAAATCACCGCAAGAGATCGCCAGCTTGATGGATCTCAGTGATGCACTGGCCAGCCTGAATGTGGCGCGCTACCAAGCTTGGAGCCCCAAATTCACGAGCAAAAACGCCAAACAAGCTGTGTTGGCTTTCAACGGCGATGTCTACGAAGGCTTGGACGCTAAAACCCTCAAGCCCAAAGATTTGGATTGGGCGCAAGACCATGTGGCCATTTTGAGTGGCCTGTACGGCGTGCTGCGCCCCCTTGATTGGATGCAGCCTTACCGCCTGGAAATGGGCACCACATTGGCCAACAACAAGGGCAACAACCTGTACAAATTTTGGGGCTCGCAGATCGCCAGTTATTTGAATGAACGCCTGAGCGCCGAGCAAGAACCCATCATCGTCAACCTCGCCTCGCAAGAGTATTTCAAGTCGGTAGACCGCAAAGCCTTGAAGGCCCGCGTGATTGAGTGCGTGTTTGAAGACTACAAAGGCGGCAAATACAAAATCATCAGCTTCAACGCCAAGCGAGCGCGTGGTTTGATGACGCGCTACGCCGTCACCCACCAAGTCAAAACACCCAAGGGCTTAGAAGGCTTCAACCTCGAAGGTTATGCGTTTGATGCCACTGTCTCCGAGCCAGACCGCAAAGTGTTCCGTCGTCAATTGGAGGGAGGCAAATGAGCACCCCTGAGCAATCCCAGCTGGGTAAAACATCGTCGTATGCCGATCAATACGATGCGTCGCTGTTGTTTCCCATACCTCGCCAAGCCAAACGTGACGAAATTGGCGTCACGGGGCAGCCGCCCTTTTTTGGCGCCGACTTGTGGACGGCTTATGAACTGAGCTGGCTCAACACGCGCGGCAAGCCCCAAGTGGCGCTGGCGCGCATCACCGTCCCCGCTGAGTCGACGCACATCGTGGAGAGCAAGTCGTTCAAGCTCTACCTCAACAGCTTCAACAACACCCCGATCGACAACATCAGTGATTTACAAGCCCGTCTGCGCCAAGACCTGAGCTCGGCCATTTGGCATGGCGAGCCCATCCAATCAGGCGTGGGCGTACAGCTGGTGCTGCCCGAGCAGTTTGACCGCGAGCCCATTCACGAGTTAGACGGCTTGAGTTTGGACCGTTTGGATTTGGAATGCGATCAGTACCAGCCCAACCCAGAGCTGCTCACTGCTCATTTCAACGAAGCACCCACCACCGAAACCTTGACGAGCAATTTACTCAAAAGCAATTGTTTGGTCACTGGCCAACCCGACTGGGGCAGTGTGCGTATCCGCTACACCGGCCCACAAATTGACCATGCAGGTTTGCTGCGCTACATCGTGAGTTTTAGAAACCACAACGAGTTTCATGAGCAATGCGTGGAGCGCATCTTCATGGACATCACGCGCCGCTGCCAACCGCTACGCTTAGAGGTGTATGCGCGTTACACCCGTCGGGGCGGGCTCGACATCAACCCCTGGCGCACCAGCCACCCGCAAGCCGTCCCAGCCCATGTGCGAACTGCACGTCAATGATCTTTTCGAGCAACCCTTGGCAACTTAAGCACTGCGAAGCGCTTTGATAAAAAGGTCGGCCATCGCAGGGCAAAACAAAATACCCCGGTTGCTGCTGATCACACGCACAGCATCTGCGGGTGTGCTATGCGCTTTGGCGTAGTCGCCTGATTGCAACTCTTCAAAAGCTTCCGCAATGGCCACGATGCGAGCGCCAATGGGGATCGCGTCGCCTTCTAAGGCATCTGGAAATCCTGTGCCATTGAAGTACTCGTGGTGGGAGCGAATGATGGAGGCCACTTCATTCATATCAGGCAGCGCTCGCAAGGTGGCCTCGCCCATGGTGGTGTGGGTACGGTAGACCTTGGCATCGGCTAGGGGGAGTTCAATGAATTTGGTGTTCAAAACCCGGTCACTCAAGCCAATCTTGCCAATGTCATGGAGCAATCCGGCGATGAAGATGACTTGGCATTCATCTTCCTCCAAGCCAGCCAACTTGGCAATTTTCATGGACAAAGTGGCCACACGGCGAGAGTGCGGCAGCAAGTCGGGTCGGCGCAGCTCCAATAAATTGGAGAACGATTTGATCGACGCCACATAGGCATCGCGCAAATCTTTGGTGCGCTCCTTGACGCGCGATTCGAGGGTGTCCACCATCTCATTGAGCGACTCTTTCTGCGCCTCAGTCAGCGCTTGCAGCCGATCGTGCTCATTGACCAAAGTGCCATACACAATGGCCGATTTGATGGTGCTGAGCAGTTCATCATCATTCCAAGGCTTGGCGATGTAGCGGTAAATCGCGCCTTGGTTGATGGCGTCAACCGCCCCCGTCAAATCCGAAGTCCCAGTCAGCAGCAGCCGCATGGTTTGCGGCCATTCCTGGGTGACTCTTTCGAGTAATTCTGCGCCATCCATGTGAGGCATTTGCATGTCAGAGATGATCACATCGATAGATTGCTTCGCGAGTTGCTCTAAGGCCTGTGCACCGCCCTCAGCCGTGACCACCTCGAAGCCCTCAAGAGACAACATTCTGCGCAGCGCAGACAAAATATTGGGCTCATCGTCCACGCACAACACCTTGTATTGGCTAGCGTCAAATGATTCGTTGGAGGAGGTCATGGTCATCCTTGGGCCACATGGCGTTTGATGGGAAGTGTGATCTTGAATGTCGTGCCAACACCCACCGTGCTGATGGCACTCAGCGTGCCACCGTGTTGCTGAATGATGCTGTGAGAGACAGACAAACCAAGCCCTGTGCCCTTGCCTGGGCCTTTGGTGGTGAAAAAGGGATCAAATATTTTTTCCAAAACAGCGGCGGTCATCCCCGAGCCGTTGTCTTGCACTTCGATCCAAGCTTGTTCCTCGTTGCAATCGGTTTTGATGTGAATCAGGCCTTGCTTGCCTTCGGGCATGGCCTGCGCAGCGTTGACGATGAGGTTTAAAAAAACTTGGTCAATTTGTGAGGGAGAACACTCAATCATTGGCAAGTTGCCCAATGACAAATGCACATCGGCCCGATGTTTGAGTTGATTGCGTGCAATGTTCAGGATCGATTTGAGCCCGACGTGAATGTCTGCGCTCACATAGTTTGTCGAGGCATTGGTGCGGGCATAATCTTTGAGGTCTTGGATGATGATCTTGACGCGTGTCAAGCCCTCGAGTGTTTCGTTCATCAGGGCGTGGACTTCCTCGCGGATGAATGCGTATTTATGCTTTTGCTTGAGAGCTGCCATCTCGCTGGTGTTGACTTCAGGCGCATCCAAGACGCGGTCAAAGATGCCTAAGTACTTTTTCAGCGTGTGAAGGTTCGACGACACGTAACCCACAGGGTTATTGATTTCATGCGCCACACCGGCTGCCAATTCTCCGAGTGAGGCCAGTTTTTCAGATTGCATCAAACGCTGCGTGGCTTCGTCTAACTTGACCTCGATTTGGTGTTCGCGCTGGACCACCACAAAATAACTGCGCCACAAAAAAATGCCCAAAAGAAGGATGCCAGACACCACAGATAGCGCTGACAAGATCAAGGTCTGTTGGCGCAAACCCACCAAATCAGCGTTGTCTAGTTCGCTGTAAGTTTGCACACGCGCCCAACCTAAATCTTGCCCCAGACTCACCTTGTTCCAGGTGGTGATGAATTGCGCATCCTGCACCTGCAAGGTGGCTTCTTGCGTGTCTGGCAGGGTCAAGTGGCTGGGTTCAAAGATCAAGCGCGGCTCTTTTTTGGTGTCGCGTTGGAGGTGGGTCAGGACCTTGCCTGTGAGGTCGGTCAACAAGGCCGATGCCACCTGTTCGTTGGACATGGTTTGTGCGATGCGTGACTCCAAGCCCGCGTAGTCTTTGAGCACCACTTGGTCAGCCACCGCCACCACAAGGCCGTGCGTGAGGTTTTGGGCGGTTTGAAATTTACCTTCCCAGAGGATATTTTTGGATTGGTGATAAGTCGCCAAGCCCGAGCCAATCTGCAGCAGTGCCAATGCCAGCCCAATGAAGAGGGCTGGCTTGATGCTTTTCCAGTCTGAGGTGCTCAGGCGTTGGGACATGTCATGGCGCCATCAAGACCAAAAACTTTTCTAGTTGCAAGGACTCCAAGGGCTTGTAGTGTTTGGCGTACGTCACGGCTTGAGGTTTGCTGAGGTTGATGCCGTCCAGCAGCTTGCGACCCTCTTCGTCTTGTGTGAGCTTGAGCATGGCTTTTAAGAATCGCTCGCGCACAGCGCCAGCAACGGAGGGGTGTGTGGCCACAGGATGCGGGGTGTAGGCCTGTGTTTCAAACAGCACGCGCAATTGTTGGCGCACTTCAGGGGCTTCGTTGTCGAGTGTGTTGTTCACGCCACCGCCAGCGATGGCGTCTTTGCCAATGACGGAGCGGTACACATTGCTGTGTGTTTTCACGAACACAGGATTGGTGTCGATTTTTCGTTTCGCCAACTCAGCGCGTATCAACAGCGAGGCTGCAAATGAGTTGGGCGCTGGAAAGGAAATGTTTTTACCCTTGAGTTCATCCAAGCTCTTAATGGGGCTGTCCGCGCGCACCACCAAGATGCCCGTTAGCAAATCTTCACTATCAGCCAACAGTGGTTGGTACTTTTTCTTTTGGTGCGCTAGCACCGCGTGATATGGGTTGAGAAACACAAACTCTGGCTCGCCTTTGAGCAGTTTTTGTTCAAACTCGGGAATGGTGGAAGACACCCGTAATTCAAAACACAAGCCAGCCTCTTGGCCCACGCGTTGCAGCAAGGGTGACCATGTGGTGTAAATTTTTGCAGCTGTCAGCTGCGGCACCACATCAAAGGTGTAGACCTTGGTGCTGCTTTGCTCTCCCAAGCAGGCTGCGTTGGCCGCACCCGTTGCGAAACATACGAGGGACATAAATCTGCATAAATGTCGTCTGAGCGTGTGCATGTGCAAAGTCCAAAGTTATTGATTTTGTTATTTTCGCCTGAGCTTTGCTTTTATTGCTTTCGATGTAAATCGTCCCTAAACAAGGATTCGGTGTAGGGCTGGGGTGGTGACTCTTCGGTTTGGCTGCTTTGCGCTTGCCAGTCTGCGAGTTTCATCAAAGAACCCACGCGTACGCCGAGCAAACGCAAACGGCGTGAAAGGTCCACGCGCTTGAGGGATTGCCCAGCGGCGGCGCGAATGGCATGGGCTTGGTTGGCATAGGTGCTGAGCGTTTGGTCACGCGTGACGCTTTGAAAGTTGTCGTAACGCAGCTTGATGCCAATGGTTTTACCCACATAGCCTTTGCGCTGCAGATCAGCAGCCACTTGCTCGCAGAGCCTAGTGAAGATGGCGCTCAGTGCCTCGCGGTCGTGCACGGCGTGGAGGTCACGCTCAAACGTCGTTTCGCGGCTGATGCTGACGGGTTCACTGGATGTTTCAATGGCTCGGTCGTCTTTGCCGTGGGCTGCATCGTGCAGCCAAGCACCGTAACTCTTACCAAAGTGCTGCATGAGCCAGACGCGATCACGCTGGGCCAGTTCGCCAATGGTGTGAATGTGGTGTGTGGCTAACTTGGCTTCGGCCTTGGGGCCAATGCCATTGATTTTGCGGCAGGGCAGAGGCCAAATCATGGTTTCCAAATCGTCGATGTGCACGATGGAAATGCCATTGGGCTTGTTGAACTCGCTGGCCATTTTGGCCAGCAGTTTGTTAGGTGCCACGCCGACCGAACAAGTCAGACCGGTGTCCTCAAAGATGGCTTTTTGAATCAACCGAGCCAACACGCGTCCGCCTTCGCGTTGGCCGCCAGGCACCTCGGTGAAGTCGATGTAGACCTCGTCCACGCCCCGGTTTTCGATGCGCGGCGCAATGTCGGTGATGATGGCTTTGAAACGCTGCGAATAATGTCTGTATTGCTCAAAGTCGACGGGCAGCAACAGGGCGTCTGGGCACAGCTTGGCGGCCTTCATCACGCCCATGGCCGAGCCCACCCCAAACTGCCGCGCTGCGTAAGTGGCGGTGGTGATGACGCCGCGCCCGCTGTAGCCTGAGATGCGCGGAAAGAAGTCAAGTGGAATTTCGTGCAGCTTGTCTTGTGACCACGGGTAGTCGGGCTGCGCTTGGCGCAAGCGGCTCAGCATGTCGTCTATGCCGCGGCGACCTCCGCCAATCACCACCGGCAAGCCCTTGAGTTGCGGGTATCGCAGCAGTTCGACGGACGCATAAAACGCATCTATGTCGAGGTGCGCAATACGCCGCATGGGGCTCATATGACCCACCCGTGTCCGTGACTCAAGCCACCGTTCAAGCGGTGGGAAACGTGCCTGGCAGCAAGATGTTGGTGTTCACCTGATGAATGTCGGTGTGGCCACAAAACGCCATCGTCACATCCAGTTCTTTGTGAAGGATTTGCAGCACTTTGCTCACGCCCTCTTCACCCATGGCACCCAAGCCATAAGCCATCGCGCGGCCAATCAACGTGCCGCGTGCCCCCAAGGCCCAAGCCTTGAGCACGTCTTGGCCTGAACGAATGCCGCCGTCCATCCACACCTCAATCTGGTCGCCCACCGCGGCCACGATGGCGGGTAGGGCTTCGATGCTGGACTGCGCACCGTCCAACTGGCGACCGCCGTGGTTGCTGACCACCAGGGCGTCCGCGCCGCTTTGCACGGCCAACTTGGCGTCTTCTACGTCTTGAATACCTTTGAGGATCAGTTTGCCGCCCCATTGCGCTTTGACCCAAGCCACGTCCTCCCACGACAAGCGTGGGTCAAATTGTTCATTGGTCCAAGAGGACAAGGACTTCATGTTGCTCACGCCTTTGACGTGACCCACCAAGTTGCCAAAGGTGTGGCGTTTTGTGCCCGCCATGCCTAAGCACCAACGCGGCTTGGTCATGAGGTTGAGGATGTTGGCGATGGTGGGGCTAGGCGGCGCGGTCAGGCCGTTCTTTAAGTCCTTATGGCGTTGGCCAATGACTTGCAAGTCAAGCGTGAGTACCAAGGCGCTGCACTTGACTTGGCGGGCACGCTCAATCATGTTGGCCATGGCCTGACGGTCGCGCATCATGTAGAGCTGGTAGATGAAGGGAGCCGTTGTGTGCGCGGCCACGTCCTCCATGGAGCAAATGCTCATGGTGGACAAGATGAATGGGATGCCAAATTTTTCAGCGGCACGGGCAGCTTTGATTTCCCCATCTGCGCTTTGCATGCCAGTCAGGCCCACAGGGGCAATGGCCACGGGCATCTTCACATCAAGGCCAACCATTTGGGTCGCGGTGCTGCGGTTTTCCATGTTCACAGCCACGCGTTGGCGGAGCTTGATTTTTTGAAAGTCCGTTTCGTTGGCGCGGTAAGTGCTTTCGGTCCAACTGCCAGAGTCGGCATAGTCATAAAACATGCGGGGCACGCGTTTCTCGGCTAACACGCGTAAATCTTCGATGTTGGTAATCACGGGCATAAAAGGACTCCTGTCTATCAGCCGCATGGTAGCCCGTGGTGCGGCAGAGTGCTGTGAAGAGTGCGACAGCTGGGATGAAAAAAATTAAATCTTAGAACTGCAAGCCCAGCCTCAAGCCCAGGGCTTTGCCATGGGATGAAAAGTGTTGGTTGTCAAAGCCGTTTTTTTGCTGGGCTTGAATGAACTGAAGAATGCTGAAAAGCCCTGCTCCCCAGTCGTGTCGCCAAGCTGCACCGAATTGGCGGGTTTCAATGTAGAAGGGCTGGTCCTGCACATGAAAGCTATCATGCAAAAAAAAATCTCTCGCTGTGTCAAAGGTGGTTTGACTCAAGCCAAAGCAGAGCAAATCCACCGCAGTGACTCTGTGGGCCAGTTCTATGGCAGTCGCGCTCTTTTTTTGAACCACTTTTAAATTGCACCAATATCCTGGGTTCAAGGCGGACCAGCATTCAATGTGTTGATGTTGGATGAGTTGGGTCAGCCTTGCAGTGAGTCTTGGCGTCAATGGGGCACTCAACCCCAGGTACAACATGTCGGCCTTTTGTGGGGCTTCACCGAGGATGTTGGGCTCTGGAAGTTGGGCGCCTTGGTTGGCGCGGATGTATGACAAACGCCCCTCGATGCCCGTCACCAGGTTGAGCACGTTGGCATTGACACCAACTTTGTTATTTTTTGTCACTTTGAAATCGGGGCTCGGAAAGTAATTACCAAACTCTCTTTTTGCATAGTTCAGCGCCAGCGGTCGATACATGCCAATTTGGCTTTGAACCAAATAGTCTCCCCAAGCTTGGTGGGTGAAAATTTGCAAGCCTGGCGCACCACCCGTGACATCTCGAAATCCTTTGGTGACACAAATCGTCTCCACCTCTCGAATCCATCCGCTGTCCGGTTCGTAAGTGCGGCACCAGCTGCTTTTGTAATTGACCACGCCAAATCTCAAGCCCAAGGAGGGCGAAATCATGTGTTGGACCATGGCTTCATCCAGCCTTAAACCCATGGTTTGATCCGCCCGGGACTTCAAGCTCACATGGGTGTCTGAGCTAATGGGCTGATAGCCAATGACGCTGGCAAAAGCAGAGCTGGGCTGGTATTGCCATTTGGTGACTGCATTGGGCAGCAGCAAATTGGTGTTTTGTGCGTTCCAAGGTTGTGGGTCTTTTGCCACAGATGCATCGAGTTGCCAGGTGTCCACGCCAACTTGGAAGATCCAATCCCCAGTGGAGCCATCGGTCATCGCGCTGGCAGAGCTGAGGCAGCCTGCCAACAAAAGGCCCATCACCGCTCGCCTGAGACTTGGTAATCGATCACAAATAGTCTTTACAAAAAACATGCATAGATTTTATGCAATGAAGAGTACTAATTTATTAAAAGATGTTCATGCGCAGTCGTTGATTGACCGCATGGTTGACGTGGAAGACTTGGCTTTAGCCCAGTCGTCGGTGATGACGGGCAATTTGTGCCCTTACCTGCACCGGCGCGGTGCCTCCCAAGGTGTTGCGGGCATTGAGTGAGCCGTGCAGGCTCAAACAGTCGTAGACGTCTTTTTCAATGGCGGGGTGAAAACTTTGCAGCACGTCGAGCGGCAACTCTGACAAGTCGCAGTGGTGGCTGGCAGCCGCCTTGACGGCGTGGGCCACGGTCTCGTGTGCATCGCGAAAAGGCTGGCCTTTTTTTACCAAGTAGTCCGCCAAGTCGGTGGCGGTGGCAAACCCCTTTTTGGCGGCTTCTTCCATGGCTTGGGGGTTGACGGTGATGCCACCTTCTTTTTGACCCGTGCTTGGATTGACTTGCCCGCCCACCATTTCGCTGAAGATGCGCAGTGTGTCTTTGAGTGTGTCTACCGTGTCAAACAAAGGCTCTTTGTCTTCTTGGTTGTCTTTGTTGTAAGCCAGCGGTTGACCTTTCATCAAGGTGATGAGACCCACGAGATGGCCTACCACACGGCCTGTTTTGCCGCGTGCGAGCTCGGGCACGTCGGGGTTTTTCTTCTGCGGCATGATGGACGAGCCGGTGGTGAAGCGGTCGGCAATTCGGATGAAACCAAAGTTTTGGCTCATCCACAAAATCAACTCTTCAGACAATCGGCTGATGTGCACCATGCACAGGCTGGCGGCGGCGGTGAACTCAATGGCGAAGTCGCGGTCGCTCACGCCGTCCAAGCTGTTTTGGCAAACTTGGGGCTCGCCGTGCTCGTCCACCATACCCAAGGTGCGGGCCACGCGTTCGCGGTCCAGCGGATAAGTGGTACCAGCCAAAGCAGCGCTGCCCAAGGGCAGGCGGTTGGTGCGCCGGCGCACGTCGCTCATGCGTTCGGCATCGCGGGCAAACATTTCCACGTAGGCCAAGAGGTGATGCGCAAAGCTCACGGGCTGGGCCACTTGCAAATGGGTGAAGCCGGGCATGATGACTTCGACGTTTTTCTCAGCAACTTGCACGAGTGACTTTTGCAAATCGACCAGTAAGTCGATGATGAGGTCCATCTCGCCGCGCAGCCACAGGCGCACATCGGTGGCCACTTGGTCATTGCGGCTGCGTCCCGTGTGAAGGCGTTTGCCAGCATCGCCCACGAGTTGGGTCAGGCGCGCTTCGATGTTGAGGTGCACATCTTCCAAGTCGAGTTGCCACTCGAACTGGCCTGATTCAATCTCGGTCCAAATTTGCGCCATGCCTTTTTCAATGGCAGCTTGGTCGTCTTGGCCGATGATGCCTTGGTGACCCAGCATTTCGGCATGGGCCAAGCTGCCCGTGATGTCGGCTTGCCACAAGCGCTTGTCAAAGAACACGCTGGCGGTGTAGCGCTTGACCAACTCGCTCATGGGTTCAGAAAACAGGGCGGACCAGGCTTGGGATTTTTTGTCGAGTTGGTTTGTCATAGGTATGAGATTTTATCGGGCTGGCAGCGACTTGTTGCTGAGCTGGGCCTGCTAACATTTGTGGCAACTGATGACGCCACGCACTTGGTGGCCCTGAATAAGCGAGTTTTGTTTTGTCTCAAGCTTCTACCCCTCCCGTGATGTTGACCATCGCCACCCGCGAAAGCCGCTTGGCCATGTGGCAAGCCGAGCATGTCAAATCTTTGTTGGAATCGCGGGGGCACCGCGTCACGCTTTTGGGCATGACCACACAGGGTGACCAAATCTTGGACCGCAGTTTGAGCAAAGTGGGCGGCAAGGGCCTGTTTGTAAAAGAACTCGAAGTCGCGCTCGAGGAAGGCCGAGCCAACTTGGCCGTGCATTCGCTCAAAGATGTGCCCATGGATTTGCCCGAAGGCTTTGACCTCGCTTGTGTGATGACCCGTGAAGATCCGCGCGATGCGTGGGTGTCTTCCACTTATGCGCAGCTCAATGACTTGCCTCAAGGCGCAGTGGTGGGCACGTCTAGCCTGCGCCGCACGGTGTTGCTGCGAGCCTTGCGTCCTGATTTGAGGATCGAGCCTCTGCGAGGCAATCTTGACACCCGTTTGCGCAAGCTCGACGAAGGTCAGTATGACGGCATTGTCTTAGCCGCTGCGGGTTTGAAGCGCTTGGGTCTGGGTGAGCGCATTCGCCACATTTTTGAAATCACCGACATGTTGCCTGCGGCTGGGCAGGGCGCGTTGGGCATTGAGGTGCGCAGCCATCGTCTCGACGTGGCCCAAGCTTTGGCACCGCTTGCCGATGCCGCCACTTGGCTGACGGTGACTGCCGAGCGCGCTGTGAGTCGCGCGATGGGCGGCAGCTGTTCGATGCCTTTGGCTGCACACGCTACCTTGACCGATGGTGTGCTGCATCTGCAGGCCGCATGGGGCGATCCATCGGGCGCGCCCGTGTTGTTGCGGGCTGAGGTGAAGCAAGCCTTGGATGCCGCAGACCCTCAGTCACGCCATGCTGCCAACTTGCTCGGCGAATCGGTGGCTGGTCAGTTGCGCGCCCAAGGCGCCCACTGAGCCTCAGCCTCAGCCATGCGCATCGTCATCACCCGACCCGCAGGCGATGTGCAAGTGTGGGTGAATGCCCTGCAAGCCGCAGGTTATGAGGTGCTGGCCTTGCCTTTGATTGAGGTCAGGTCTGTCGCGCAGCGCCAGCCTGTGACGCAAGCGTGGAACCATTGGGCTGACTTTCAAGCGGTGATGTTTGTCAGCGCCCAGGCTGTGCGCTATTTCTTTGCATCTCGGCCAGGAGCCATGCCTGCAGACGCGCAGTGCGCAGGCGATCCAGCGCAAGCCAGCCCTGCGGCGACCTCAACAGCGTGGGCGGATGGCCCGCGCTGCTGGGCCACGGGTCCTGGCACACACAAAGCCTTGCTGCAAGCCGGCGTTCCCGAGGCATGCATTGACAGCCCGTCTGCCGACGCCGCGCAGTTTGACTCTGAGGCGTTGTGGCAACGTGTCGCTGACCAAGTGCAAGTGAGCAAGCCCGTGTTGATCGTGCGCGGCCAAGATGTGGATGCCCAACCCGAGGCTGCGCTGCATGGCACAGGCCGCGATTGGTTGGCCCAGCAGCTCAATGCGGCAGGCGCATCGGCCCAGTTTGTGGTGGCTTATGAGCGATTCACACCCACTTGGACTCGGCATCAAAAAACAAATGCCATCCACGCTGCAACCGATGGCAGCCTGTGGTGCTTTAGCAGCTCGCAAGCCATTGAAAACCTCGCTCAGCTGTTGCCCACACAAAGTTGGGCCACAACCCGCTGCATCGCCACCCATCCTCGCATTGCCCAAACAGCACAGACTTTGGGTTTTGGTGTGGTGCACATGGCGAAGCCGTCATTGCCAGACGTGCTAGCCTCATTAGAATCGTTGGCATGAAGCCAGAGCAAGACGACACCTACCAACTCCCACCTGGGGGCCCAAAGACGGAGCCCCTTGTCAGCGCCAGTGAGCTCAACAGAGCCGATCGCGTTCACGTCACTGGCCCGAGTCCGTGGTGGATGCGCAGCATCGGCGTCTTGGCCGTCGTGGGTGTTGTGGGTTCGGGTCTGATGTGGGTCAAGCTGTCTGGTATCCAAGAGCAGTTGGCACGTCAAAGCGCCGACTCGGGCAGCCAAGCGACACAGGCCCGCATGACCTCCAAACAAGCTGAAGAGCTGGCGCGCGAAACCGCAGCCCGCTTGTCGGTGACCGATGCCAAGCTGAGCGAAGTGGCCTTGCAGCGCAGCCAACTCGAAGAGTTGATGCAAAGCCTCTCGCGTTCGCGTGACGAAAACTTGGTGGTCGACATTGAGTCCGCGATTCGATTGGCCCAGCAACAGGCCCAACTCACTGGCAGCGTGCAGCCTTTGTTGGCAGCTCTCAACTCGGCCGAGCAGCGTTTGATCAAAGTCGCGCAGCCGCGTTTGGCCCCCGTGCTGCGTGCGGTGACTCGCGACATGGAACGCATCAAGGCCACCGCGGTGGCTGACACACCCGCACTGCTGTTCAAGCTTGATGAGTTGGTGCGCGCGGTGGACCGCTTGCCTTTGCTGAACGCGGTGGGTGTGGTCAACACAGAAAAGCCGCCTCAAGTGGTGCCCGCCACGAGTTGGGCCAAAGCCATCAGCATGGGCTGGTGGGAAAAAGTGATGTCCGATGTGTGGGACGACGCCAAAAACCTGATTCGCGTCAGCCGTATCGACAAGCCCGAGGCCAGCATGCTGGCGCCTGACCAAAGCTACTTTGTGCGCGAAAACCTCAAGCTGCGTTTGCTCAACGCCCGCTTAGGCTTATTGGCCCGTCACTTTGATGTGGTGCAGTCGGACATGAAGCAAGCCAACGACGATTTGGCTCAGTACTTCGACATGCAAACCCGCCAAGGCCAAACCACATTGGCACTGGCGCGGGAGGTGCTGGCACAGTCCAAGCAAATTGAGATTCCGCGCGTGGACGACACCATCGCTGCACTCACCACTGCTGCAGCGGGGCGTTGATATGAAAGCCGCTTTGTGGTTTGTGGCCTTGTTCGGTGTGGCGGTGGCATCAGCCTTGTTTGCTGGGGGAAACCAAAGCACGGTCACGGTTTTTTGGTCACCACACCGTGTGGACCTGTCGCTCAACTTGGTGCTGCTGCTGTTGTTGTTGTTGTTTGTCATGTCGCACTTGGCTTGGCGAGCGATGTCGGGCTTGTTTGAATTGCCCCACCAAGCGCGCCGCTGGCGCTTGCAACAAAAAGAGCGAGCCATGCATGCGGCTTTGTTGGATGCGTTGTCTGAGCTTTGGAGTGGCCGCTATGTGCGCGCCGTCAAGTCAGCTGAAAAAGCGTTGGCATTGGAAGCTTTGCTGACCTCGGTGCGCACCGCCGACGATGCGCCTTTGAAATACACACAACAGCTGCGTGCTTTGTCGCATTTGGTGGCGGCAGAAAGCGCTCACGCCCTGCGTGACCGCGATGCCCGAGGCGCGCATCTGCAAGCGGTGATGGCCTTGGGGAACGATCCACAAGACAAGGCGGTGCAAGCCGCTTTGGAGTCGGCCTCTCTGGGTGCTGCCCGCTGGGCCTTGAGCGACCATGATGCGCCCGAAGCTTTGCGCTATTTGGATGGCCTGGGGCAGGGCCCCTCGCGCCGCATCTTGGCGCTTCGCATGCGCCTCAAAGCCACACGTTTGGACCAGCAGCACACCTTGGCCTTGGATGCCGCGCGGTTGTTGGCCAAGCATGGTGCGTTCTCAGCGACGGCTGCTCAAAGTTTGTTACGCGAGCTGGCCTTAGCCAGCTTGAACGAAGCCCACGACAGCGCGCAGTTGCAAGGCGCTTGGGATGGTCTAGAAGACGCCGAGCGCAGCCAACCTGAAGTGGTGCTTCACGCCACCCAGCGCATGCTCAAACTGAGCGGCGAAGCCGCCGCTGTCATGCCTTGGCTTACGCCCATGTGGAACCGCATGGTGCAGCAACCTGACAGTTGCACGCCTGCCATCCGTGAACGCGTGGCCCAAACTTTGGCGCGTGTACTCGTGATGCTGCCTGCCGACCTTGAATGGCTGGCCAGTATCGAACGCGCCCGTCAAACTTATCCACGTTGGGTGGAACTGCAGTATTTGGCTGGCGTGGTGTGCTGGCATCACGCCTTGTGGGGCAAGGCGCAGCAGATACTGGAGCAAGCCGCACCTCAACTCAACAATGCCGACATGCAGCGGCACGCTTGGCGAACCTTGGCTCATTTAGCTGAGCAAAAGGAAGACCAAGCGCGTGCCCAGTTGTGTTGGAAGCGTGCCGCGCAAGTAGCTGCATAAACAGCTAGCGTGTTTGCTTGACTGGCAAGGGGGCGTGCAAAGCATCGCACCACCCCTTGCAGGGCGCTGGCGGTTTACAGATCCTTGCGTGTTTCAACCAAGACCAGGGGACCTTCATCCAAGATCACCAGCGGTGGTCGTTCACGAGGCACATGCACAGGCTTAGGTTCGGCTGCAATGGCGGCTTGCACGGCAGCGATGCTGTCTGGATTGGAATTGACCCATTCCAAACCGCTGCTTTGGGCAATTGCTTGAATCTCGGCCAATGGCAAGGAGAACGATTGAATGAGCGGCATGCCTTGGCGCTTTGAACGCTCTGGGCTGTCACCGTGCGCTTCGCGTCGCGCGCGTGATTCACGCGGTTGACGTGGCTGATGTGGCTCATCGGACGGGTGTGTTTCGTGTGTCTGATGTGGGGCTTGTTCATCAGACGCAGGGTCATGCGCAGCGAGATTGAGCTCGGCTTGTTCAGGCGTGCTTTCATCTCGCGGTCCGCGCTCGCCACGCTCACGGCGGTCACGGCCGTAGCGGTCGCGCGAGCGGCGCTCACGACGTTCACCACTGTTGTCGTCGGTTTGTGGTGCTTGGACTTCTGCGCCTGTCGCATTGTCAAGTGGCAAGGCTTCTGGGTTACCGTTTTCGTCTAAACGAGGGGCGCGTTCGCGTCGGCCATCGTTGCGTTCGCCACGTGGACTGCGTTCGCGACGACCTTGGCCACCTTCACCACGCTCACCACGCTCTGAACGTTCAGCGCGGGGTTCGCGTGGATCGTTACCGTCTTGAGCGCTTTCGCCGCGCTCTTCGCGGGCCATGCGTTCGTTGCGTGCTTTGGCGCGAGCTTCGGCTTGGGCTTCAGGGGAGGCGTTGGTGTCGATGGCGGTTTGCCCTTCGAGTTGGCGGCCCTCACTCGAGCGGCCTTCGCTGCGTCCACCGCGGTTGCGGTCTTGGCGTGGGCCACGGGCTTCACGACCCCCTTCGCTGCGAGTTCCCTCGTTGCGTGACTCCGCATTGCGCTCACCACGCTCTGCACGCTCGCCACGGGCTGGGCGTTCGCCACGGTTCTCAACGCCATCGGCGTTGCGCTCATTGCGGCCTTCGGCGTTGCGTCCCTCTGGACGACGCGAGCTGGCCTTAGCCAGCTTGAACGAAGCCCACGACAGCGCGCAGTTGCAAGGCGCTTGGGATGGTCTAGAAGACGCCGAGCGCAGCCAACCTGAAGTGGTGCTTCACGCCACCCAGCGCATGCTCAAACTGAGCGGCGAAGCCGCCGCTGTCATGCCTTGGCTTACGCCCATGTGGAACCGCATGGTGCAGCAACCTGACAGTTGCACGCCTGCCATCCGTGAACGCGTGGCCCAAACTTTGGCGCGTGTACTCGTGATGCTGCCTGCCGACCTTGAATGGCTGGCCAGTATCGAACGCGCCCGTCAAACTTATCCACGTTGGGTGGAACTGCAGTATTTGGCTGGCGTGGTGTGCTGGCATCACGCCTTGTGGGGCAAGGCGCAGCAGATACTGGAGCAAGCCGCACCTCAACTCAACAATGCCGACATGCAGCGGCACGCTTGGCGAACCTTGGCTCATTTAGCTGAGCAAAAGGAAGACCAAGCGCGTGCCCAGTTGTGTTGGAAGCGTGCCGCGCAAGTAGCTGCATAAACAGCTAGCGTGTTTGCTTGACTGGCAAGGGGGCGTGCAAAGCATCGCACCACCCCTTGCAGGGCGCTGGCGGTTTACAGATCCTTGCGTGTTTCAACCAAGACCAGGGGACCTTCATCCAAGATCACCAGCGGTGGTCGTTCACGAGGCACATGCACAGGCTTAGGTTCGGCTGCAATGGCGGCTTGCACGGCAGCGATGCTGTCTGGATTGGAATTGACCCATTCCAAACCGCTGCTTTGGGCAATTGCTTGAATCTCGGCCAATGGCAAGGAGAACGATTGAATGAGCGGCATGCCTTGGCGCTTTGAACGCTCTGGGCTGTCACCGTGCGCTTCGCGTCGCGCGCGTGATTCACGCGGTTGACGTGGCTGATGTGGCTCATCGGACGGGTGTGTTTCGTGTGTCTGATGTGGGGCTTGTTCATCAGACGCAGGGTCATGCGCAGCGAGATTGAGCTCGGCTTGTTCAGGCGTGCTTTCATCTCGCGGTCCGCGCTCGCCACGCTCACGGCGGTCACGGCCGTAGCGGTCGCGCGAGCGGCGCTCACGACGTTCACCACTGTTGTCGTCGGTTTGTGGTGCTTGGACTTCTGCGCCTGTCGCATTGTCAAGTGGCAAGGCTTCTGGGTTACCGTTTTCGTCTAAACGAGGGGCGCGTTCGCGTCGGCCATCGTTGCGTTCGCCACGTGGACTGCGTTCGCGACGACCTTGGCCACCTTCACCACGCTCACCACGCTCTGAACGTTCAGCGCGGGGTTCGCGTGGATCGTTACCGTCTTGAGCGCTTTCGCCGCGCTCTTCGCGGGCCATGCGTTCGTTGCGTGCTTTGGCGCGAGCTTCGGCTTGGGCTTCAGGGGAGGCGTTGGTGTCGATGGCGGTTTGCCCTTCGAGTTGGCGGCCCTCACTCGAGCGGCCTTCGCTGCGTCCACCGCGGTTGCGGTCTTGGCGTGGGCCACGGGCTTCACGACCCCCTTCGCTGCGAGTTCCCTCGTTGCGTGACTCCGCATTGCGCTCACCACGCTCTGCACGCTCGCCACGGGCTGGGCGTTCGCCACGGTTCTCAACGCCATCGGCGTTGCGCTCATTGCGGCCTTCGGCGTTGCGTCCCTCTGGACGGTCACCGCGCTCGGCGCGGTCACCCCCACGGCCGCCGCGACCCCCACGGCCTCCTCGGCCATTGGTGCTGCGGCCATCGCGGCGTTCGCCACGTTCGCCTGGCTTTTTGTCGTCTAGGGCTGGCTTGGCTTTTTCTGGAGGGTTGGCGCTGAACAAGCCAGTGAACCAAGCCCACAAACCGCCCGATTTGGCTTCGGGTGCCTTGGCCGCAGACTTAGCGCCGCGAGCATGTGCGGGTGAGGCAGCGGTTTTGGCAGCGGCAGCTGGCTTGGGCTCATGTGCAGGCGCTGGTGCATCGGGCAACACACCTTTGATGACGGGCGTTTGCTTATTGGTGGGCTCTTGTGAGCGACGTGTCACGGCGGTGGGGTCTTCAAACTCCTCGGCCATTTTGTAGCTGGCTTCCACGCGGTCGAGGCGGGGGTCGTCATGCTTCAAGCGCTCCAACTTGTAATTGGGTGTTTCCAGCGTCTTGTTTGGCACCAGCAACACGTTCAAGCGCTGTTGGATTTCAATCTTGGCAATCTCCGTGCGCTTTTCGTTCAACAAGAACGAGGCCACTTCGACGGGCACTTGGGCGTACACGGCAGCCGTGTTGTCCTTCATGGCCTCTTCTTGGATGATGCGCAAGATTTGCAGCGCCGAGCTCTCGGTGTCACGCACGTGGCCAGAACCACCGCAGCGTGGGCAAGGAATCGAAGCACCTTCGCTCAGCGCGGGGCGCAGACGTTGGCGGCTCATTTCCATCAGGCCGAACTTGCTGATGGTGCCAAACTGCACGCGGGCGCGGTCATGGCGCAGCGCATCGCGCAAGCGGTTTTCCACGTCGCGGCGGTTGCGGCTTTCGTCCATGTCAATGAAGTCGATGACGATCAGACCACCCAAGTCGCGCAAGCGCATTTGGCGGGCCACTTCGTCGGCGGCTTCGAGGTTGGTGCGGGTCGCGGTTTCCTCAATGTCGCCGCCTTTGATGGCGCGGGCTGAGTTGACGTCCACCGACACCAAGGCCTCGGTGTGGTCAATCACAATCGCGCCGCCAGACGGCAGGTTGACGGTGCGGGCGTAGGCCGACTCGATTTGGTGTTCGATTTGGAAGCGGCTGAACAGCGGGGTTTCGTCGCTGTAGCGCTTCACGCGAGCCGCGTGCTCAGGCATGACGTGGGCCATGAACTGGTGCGCTTGCTCGTAGATGTCATCGGTGTCGATCAAGATGTCGCCGATGTCGTGGTTGAAGTAGTCGCGGATGGCGCGGATGACCAAGCTGGATTCTTGGTAAATCAAGAACGCGCCTTTGCCACCCTTGGCACCGTCGATGGCAGTCCAGAGTTTGAGCAAGTAGTTCAAGTCCCATTGCAACTCTGGTGCGCTGCGGCCAATGCCTGCAGTACGCGCGATGATGGACATGCCCTTGGGGTATTCCAATTGGTCCATCGCCTCTTTGAGTTCTGCGCGGTCGTCGCCCTCAATGCGGCGGCTCACGCCACCGCCGCGTGGGTTGTTGGGCATGAGCACAACATATCGACCAGCCAAGCTGATGAAGGTGGTCAGGGCGGCGCCTTTGTTGCCACGTTCTTCTTTCTCCACTTGGACCAAGAGTTCTTGGCCTTCTTTGATGACGTCTTGGATGCGCGCTTGGCTCACCGACACGCCTTCCATGAAGTACTGCTTGGAGATTTCTTTAAATGGCAAGAAGCCGTGGCGGTCTTCACCGTAGTCCACAAAGCAGGCTTCGAGAGACGGCTCGACGCGGGTGACGACGGCTTTGTAGATGTTGCCTTTGCGCTGTTCGCGGCCTTCGATTTCGATTTCATAGTCGAGCAGCTTTTGGCCGTCGACGATGGCCAGGCGGCGTTCTTCCGACTGGGTTGCATTGATAAGCATCCGTTTCATGATGCGGTTCCTTCACGTGTCAAATCATCACAGGCCCATGACGGGCCAACGATGCCTGAGGGGACGTCAGAGAACGAAGGGAATTGCCGCTGAAACCGGTACCGCCGCGCGAATCAAAAAGTGATCAGCGCAGGGGACGGTGGGTGGGCGCGTGGATAAGGGCAAGAATTCGCGGTTGTCCTGTTGTCGAGTGCGAGGCGTGATCGGCCAGTGCAGGGGAGACAGGGCTGGTCCAGCGGGCATGGGTTTGACGTGCAACGTAGCACACCGTCGGCGGTAAAAGCCACTTGGTGCAGAGTTCCATCAACATCATCATTGCCACAACCATCGTTTTTGCTTCTTGCAGTCATCCGTTATGAAGGCTTTTCAAAAGAGCCTCCACAACTTGGGGTATTCCATTTCGGTGTTTTCTGAGCGTCGGCTCAACTTTTGGGGCGAGGGCCACGCAGTCTCTTGGGTACTGGGTCTGCGTCTCGGGCACAAAAGGGGCATCGACCTTACCGCGTTTGTCAGTACATGGTCTAATCTGTGATAAATCAAGCACTTAGAGCAAAACGCTGGTGAATCACATTATAGGGGCTTCGGCCCCAAACCCCGCTCCTTCGGTAAAAACACTGACGGTCGACGAAGATTCGACCGGTCAGCGCTTGGACAATTTTCTCATGCGCCACCTCAAGGGTGTGCCGAAAACTCACGTGTATCGCATCATTCGCTCTGGCGAGGTGCGGGTCAACAAGGGCCGTGCCTGCGCTGAGCAGCGTGTGGAGACGGGTGATTTGGTGCGTTTGCCGCCTGTGCGCATTTCGGCTCAAGTTCAGGCCAAGGCCGATTCACCGGCCCCAGCCAGAGAGTTTCCCGTCTTGATGGAAGATGAGGCCTTGATAGCCATTGACAAGCCTGCTGGAGTTGCCGTGCATGGAGGCAGCGGCGTGAGCTTTGGCGTGATTGAGCAACTGCGCCGCGCTCGCCCGGCCTCGACCAATTTGGAGTTGGTGCACCGCCTAGACCGCGAGACCTCGGGCGTGCTGTTGGTGGCCAAAAAGCGCAGCGCACTTAAAAACTTGCAAGACCAGTTTCGCGACCGCGAAACGGGCAAAACTTATTTGGCCTTGGTGCTGGGTCTTTGGCCATCCAACAAGAAGGTGATTGACTCGCCTCTGTTCAAGTACACGGTCGAAACGGGAGTGGGCGAGGGAGAGCGCCGCGTCAAGGTGGTGGACAAAGATGACCCCAACGGCATGCGATCCATCACTTTGGTGCGTGTGGCGCGCACGGTGGGGCCTTACACCTTGCTTGAGGTGACCATCAAGACCGGACGCACCCACCAAATTCGTGTGCATTTGGCCAGTCAAGGCCACCCGATTGCGGGTGATGACAAATATGGTGACTTTGATCACAACAAACTGCTGCACAAAATGGGCCTCAAGCGTATGTTTTTGCACGCATGGCAGCTCAAGTTTCAGCACCCACAAAGTCACCGTCCTGTGAGCCTGCAAGCACCGTTGCCGCCGGAGCTCAAAAATTTTGTGGATGGCATTCAACCGCCCATCATTCAACCGCACCCAGACCTATGACCGCACGGCCTCGCCAATTTGATTTGATTGCCTTCGATTGGGACGGCACGCTGTTTGATTCCACGCAAATCATCACCCGCTGCATCCAATCAGCCGTGGTCGATGTGGGTGGGGCCAGGCCAACGGACGCGGCCGCTTCTTATGTGATTGGCATGGCGCTCATGCAGGCATTGGCCCATGCCGCGCCAGATGTGCCGCAAGACAAATACCCGCTTTTGGGCGAGCGCTATCGGTTTCATTACACCAAACACGTCAACGACATTGCCTTGTTTGATGGCGTGCTCCCTTTGTTGGCTGCTTTGCGCGAACGCCAGCACTGGCTGGCTGTGGCCACAGGCAAAAGCCGCCGCGGTTTGGACGAGGCCTTGCAAACGGCCGAGCTCAGAGGCGTGTTTGATGGATCGCGCACGGCAGACGAGACGGCTGGCAAGCCCGACCCACGCATGTTGCATGAGCTGATGCGTGAGTTTGGTGTGGCGCCCGAGCGTACCTTGATGATTGGTGACACCACGCACGACTTGCAAATGGCCGTCAATGCAGGCTGCGCCAGTGTGGGCGTGAGCTACGGCGCGCATGACCATGGCCAGTTTGAACCTCTTCATCCACGCTTCATCGCCCACTCGGTTCCGGCGTTGCAGGACTGGTTGTTGGCGAATGCATGATGGCGATGACTGACTTTGCTTCTCAAGTGACGCCCTTGTGCAACAGCGCCGACTTGACCGAAGGTGGCCGCGCCGTATCTTTTGATGTGGTGTTCGCCGGCCAAACTTGTCGCGCCTTTGCCATTCGCTTTGAAGGCCGACCGCACGCCTACCTCAATCGGTGCACCCATGTGGCGATGGAGATGGATTACCAGCCTGACCAATTTTTTGATGCCTCAGGCCGCTGGCTGCTGTGCGCCACCCACGGGGCCGAATACGCGCCCGACACAGGGGCGTGCGCAGGTGGGCCATGCCGAGGAGGCTTGGTCAAAATTGAGCTTTCCGAAGCTGACGGCGTTGTCCACTGGCATACTGCTTACAACTTGAAACCGTTCGAGTTTTTAGAATAATTTTCGAAAACCACTGACATGTCTGACCAACCCACACACCCCGAAAGCCCCAGCCACAAAACGGTGTGGGAGCGCGATACCTTAGAGCGCTTGGCGTTTGCCACCTTGGCTGAGCAACGAGCGAGTCGCCGATGGCGCATCTTTTTCCGTTTTGCGTGGCTGTCCTTGGTGGCGGCATTGCTTTGGACAGGCATGCACAAAGGTGGCGTGACAGGAGCCAGTCCGAGCCAGCCACACACTGCCGTCGTGGCGATCAAAGGTGAAATCGCTGATGGGGCTGATGCCAGTGCTGAGTGGGTGGTCACGGCCTTGCGCGCTGCGTTTGAAGACGAAGGGTCTCAAGCCGTGGTGTTGCAAATCAATTCGCCTGGCGGCAGCCCTGTGCAAGCGGGCATCATCAACGATGAAATTCGCCGTTTGAAAGCCAAGCATAAAAAGCCGGTGTATGCCGTGGTGGAAGAGTCGTGCGCCTCGGCGGCCTACTACATCGCTGTGGCGGCGGATGAGATTTATGTGGACAAGGCCAGCATTGTTGGCAGCATTGGTGTCTTGATGGATGGCTTTGGTTTCACGGGATTGATGGACAAATTGGGTGTCGAGCGTCGTTTGATGACAGCCGGTGTCAACAAAGGTTTCTTGGACCCCTTCAGCCCACAAACCAAAAACCAACGCACGCATGCGCAAACGCTGCTGGATCAAATTCATCTGCAATTCATCCAAGTGGTTCGCGAAGGCCGTGGCAAGCGTTTGAAAGAGACGCCGGAGCTTTTTAGCGGTTTATTTTGGAGTGGTGAACAAGCGGTTAGCCTAGGCTTGGCCGATGGCTTGGGCAACCTGGACTACGTGGCCCGCGAAGTTGTGAAAGCCGAAGACATCATCGATTACACCCGCCACGAAAACGTGGCCGAGCGTTTGGCCAAGCGCTTTGGGGCTGCGATTGGTGAAGGTGCCGTGCGTGCGATGCAAACCATGCCCGTGCTGCGCTAACCCCTAATTGCCGATCAAAAACACCGTGGGTTCGCTCGAAATTTCAACCTTGCCCGCACTGCGCCAAGCCTGAACAGTTTTGCAGTGCACTTGCATGGTGTCCATGGTCAATCCACTGGCTCGAGCCAGCCTTGTGGTGCCTTGAAGGCCATTCACCAAAGCCTCCCATACCGCTTGGTTGCGGTAGGGCGTTTCAATGAACAATTGGGTTTGTTTGTGTTTGGCAGCAAGGCTCTCCAACTCACGCAAACGCTGGCTTCGAGCCGCACTGTCTTGTGGCAGGTAACCTACAAACGCAAAGTTTTGGCCGTTCAAACCACTGGCAGCGAGTGCCAGCAAGAGCGACACAGGGCCCACCAAGGGCACCACCCGAATGCCCAACTCATGCGCCGCGCGCACCACCGATGAGCCGGGGTCAGCCACCGCGGGCATGCCAGCTTCGCTGACCAAGCCCACATCGTGGCCCGCCAAAGCTGCTTTGAGCATGGGCTTGGCATCAAACTCACCTGTGTGATCGCCCTTTTTGTGCACCTCGCGGGGAAGTTCGGTGATGGTGTTTTCTTGAATGGTGTTGGCCAGTGCAACATGGGCATCGACGCGCTTCAAAAAGGCACGGGTGCTTTTGGCGTTCTCGGTAATCCAATGCGTCACGCCCGCCGCCACATAGAGGGTTTTTTGCGGCAACACATCGGTGATGGCGGCTTGGGCATCGCAGCCAAAATCGAGCGGGGTGGGCACCAAGTAGAGCGTCCCTTTTGGGGTGACTGCGCTCATGGTTTCATGGCTCCCAGTAGTTCAATGCCTGCCGCGCGCAGCAGGCGAGCCGTGCGAATCAGGGGCAGGCCAATCAGGGCGGTCGGGTCATCGTTGTCGATGGCCTCTAGCAGGGCAATGCCCAGGCCTTCGCTTTTGGCGCTGCCCGCGCAGTCGTAGGGCTCCTCGGCGCGCAAATAAGTTTCAATCTCGGCGTCACTCAGGTCACGAAAGCGCACCTTGATTTGCGCGAGTTCGGTTTGTTCAAACTGGGTGTCCACGCAGACCACAGACACGGCGGTTTGAAACACCACCGTTTGGCCACGCATACGCAGTAGTTGCGCAACGGCGCGTTCATGGCTGCCGGGCTTGCCCAGGGGTTCGCCATGGAGGTCAGCCACTTGGTCTGAACCAATCACCACGGCGTTGGGGTGCAGGGCTGCCACGGCCTTGGCTTTGGCTAGACTCAGGCGAGTGGCGAGGTCGTTTGGGGCTTCGTCAGCAAGCGGCGTTTCGTCTACTTCGGGGCTGACCACGTCAAAAGGCACGCGCAGACGTTGTAGCAATTCACGGCGATAGCGGGAGGTGGAGCCCAAAATCAGGGCACGTTGGATGTTCGACATGGCTCGATTCTCTTACACTGGCACGCATGCAAACCCCTAAGAACCTTCACAACCTGGATATCAAAGCCTTTGCCAAAGCGCAGACCCACCTCACGGGCGATACACCCGTGGCAGCGTTCGAGCGCTTGGCGGCTGACTGCAGTGGTGAGTTGACAGGCCATGTGTCGTGGGTAGCGCAAGGTGCTATTGATCCAGAACAACGTGGCAAAGAGGATGTTTGGCTGCACCTAGAAGCCAAAGCCACGGTGCCCTTGACCTGCCAGCGTTGCTTGCACCCTGTGCCCGTGGCGTTGTTGATTGAGCAAGATTTCCGCTTTGTAGCCGATGAGGCCACGGCCTTGGCCCAAGACGATGCGTCAGACGAGGATCTGTTGGTGCTGGAAGACAGCTTCGATTTGATGGCCTTGATTGAAGATGAGTTGTTGATGGGTTTGCCATTGGTCCCCATGCATGAGGCTTGTCTGAGTGAGCGGGCGCCAACTTCTGAGGAAGAAGAGGCCATCTTGGCTGAAGTCAAGCCCAACCCGTTTGCCGTGCTGGCTTCGCTTAAAACGGGCCGGCATTGAAATCCGAGTAGTTGCGCTACAATAGTAGGCTAAGTGCCACGCTAGCCCAAGGTTGGTTTGTGGCCCAACGGTTTAACCTCATCAGTTCTAGGAGCCAACCATGGCTGTTCAACAAAATAAAAAATCTCCTTCCAAGCGCGGCATGCACAACTCACATGCAGCATTGACAGCGCCTGGTACCGCCGTCGAACCAACGACGGGTGAAATCCACTTGCGTCATCACATCAGCCCCACAGGTTTTTACCGTGGCCGCAAGGTGTTGAAGACCAAGTCTGAAGCTTAATTACTTCACTCTTCATTGGCCCGTGGCTGTCTTTGGCGCCTCGGGCTTTTGTTTTTTTGACGAGAAGAAACCTGCATGACCACTCTGGCTGTTGATTGCATGGGTGGCGACCATGGCCCGCGAGTCACACTGTTGGCTTGTCGCCGTTTCTTGGACCTGCACCCAGACGCCAACCTATTGCTGGTGGGCCTGCCAGAAGCACTCTCTTCTTTCGTACACCCTCGGGCTCAGGTGGTTGCAGCCTCCGAAGTGGTGACCATGGATGACTCCATCGAAGTAGCCTTGCGGCGCAAAAAAGATTCGTCCATGCGTGTGGCGATTGAGCAAGTCAAGAGCGGGTCTGCTCAAGCGGTCGTATCTGCTGGTAACACGGGCGCTTTGATGGCTATCGCACGTTATGTGCTCAAAACGATTGATGGCATTGATCGGCCAGCCATTGCCGGTCGCATGCCAGACTTCAAAGGCGGCGGCACCACCATGCTTGATTTGGGTGCCAACGTCGATTGCACCCCTGAACATTTGCTTCAATTTGCCGTCATGGGATCTGCCTTGGTCTCGGTGCTCGATAACGTCGAAAACCCCACCGTTGGTTTGCTCAACATTGGCCAAGAAGATATCAAAGGCAGCGAAGTCATCAAAAAAACTGCTGATTTGTTACGAAATGCAGCTAAATCTGGCGATTTGAATTTTGTGGGCAATGTGGAAGGCACTGACATTTACGAAGGTGTCGTGAATTTGATCGTGTGCGACGGATTTGTGGGCAATGTGGCTTTGAAAGCCAGCGAAGGCTTGGCGCGTAAAATCAGTGAAACCCTTAAAAATTCATTTACGCACAACATTTTCACGAAAATTACAGGTATCTTTGCTTATCCTGTTCTATCTGACTTCAAAGACAGGGTGGACCACCGCCGCTACAACGGTGCAGCGCTGCTGGGCCTCAACGGCATTGTTTTCAAGAGCCACGGCGCAGCAGATGATGTGGCCTTTGGTACTGCTTTGAACCGCGCGTATGATGCAGCTCACCATAACTTGCTCGAACGTGTGCGTTCTCGCATTGCCCATGCGGCTCCTCTGTTAGCCCTAGGACAATCAGACGTTTCGGCCTGAGCCACTTGATTAATGACCCTTTTCTCCCGAATCACTGGCACCGGAAGTTTTCTCCCTCCCCGCCGGCTGACCAACGCAGACTTGGTTGCTGAGCTTGCCACACAAGGTGTGGAAAGTTCAGATGAATGGATTGTTGAACGCACGGGCATCGGTGCTCGCCACTTTGCTGCATCAGACGTCAACAGCAGTGATTTGGCATTTGAGGCCTGCAAGCAAGCTTTGGCTGCCGCTGGACGCCGCCCCCAAGACATTGACCTCATCATCGTTGCCACGTCCACACCCGACATGGTGTTTCCTTCGACGGCAGCGATCTTGCAGCACAAACTTGCCCAGCTAGACGCTGAGGCTTCAGGCATTGCGGGCGCCCCCGCCTTTGACGTGCAAGCGGTGTGCAGCGGCTTCATTTATGCGCTGACCGTGGCTGACGCGATGATTCGTGCTGGCAACGCCAAACGTGCCTTGGTGGTGGGTTCTGAAGTCTTCTCGCGCCTGCTTGATTTCAAAGATCGCACCACGTGTGTGCTCTTTGGTGATGGTGCTGGTGCAGTGGTGTTGGAGGCCTCAGACACCCCCGGCATTTTGGCCACCGACATCCATGCGGACGGCAAATATGTGGGCATCTTGTGTGTGCCGGGCCACGTGTGTAACGGCAGTATTTTGGGCGATCCTGTCCTCAAGATGGACGGCCAAGCCGTGTTCAAGCTGGCGGTGGGCTTGCTTGAAGGCGCTGCCCGCGCCGTGCTCGACAAAGCTGGCTTGACGGAGGCCGACATCGATTGGCTGGTGCCGCACCAAGCCAACATTCGCATCATTCAAAGTACGGCCAAAAAGCTCAAACTTTCGATGGACAAGGTGGTGCTGACGGTTCATGACCATGGCAACACTTCGGCAGCCTCGATTCCGCTGGCCTTGGACCATGCGGTGCGTTCAGGTCAAGTCAAGGCTGGCCAAACGCTCATGCTTGAAGGTGTGGGCGGTGGCTTTACTTGGGGCGCTGTGCTCGTCAAGATGTAAGTCTGTCCCAAACTTGCTTCGTCCATCCTCTAGAGACCTCTTATGAATTCATTTGCCTTTGTATTTCCTGGCCAAGGCTCTCAATCGGTTGGCATGCTCGACGCTTGGGGTGACAACCCTGCAGTGGCTCAGACCTTGGTCGAAGCCTCAGACGCTCTGGGCGAGGACATGGCCAAGCTCATTCACCAAGGTCCTAAAGAGGCTTTGGGGCTGACCACCAATACCCAGCCCGTGATGTTGGTGTCAGCTGTGGCGGCTTACCGTGCGTGGTTGGCTGAAGGTGGCGCTGTTCCTAGCGTGGTGGCTGGGCACTCGTTGGGTGAGTACTCTGCTTTGGTCGCCTCTGGCGTGTTGACACTGACCCAAGCCGCGCCTTTGGTGCGTTTTCGCGCCCAGGCCATGCAAGAGGCTGTGCCTGTGGGTACAGGCGCTATGGCAGCTATTTTGGGTATGACGGCGTCACAAGTGGTGGCGGGTTGCGCCGAAGCACAAGCCACCTTTGGCGCAGGCTCAACCGAAGTGGTAGAGGCTGTGAACTTCAACGACCCAGGCCAAACCGTGATTGCTGGCAGCAAAGCCGCTGTGGAAAAAGCCTGCGACGTACTCAAAGCCAACGGCGCCAAGCGTGCCTTGTCGTTGCCTGTGTCCGCGCCATTCCATTCCAGCTTGATGAAGCCAGCGGCCGAGCGTTTGAAAGAAAAACTCGCTGCCACTGTTTTTGCTGCTGCGCAAATTCCGTTGGTCAACAACATTGATGTGGCGGTGGAAACCGATGCCCAACGCATGCGCGATGCGTTGTATCGCCAAGCGTTTGGCCCCGTGCGTTGGGTTGAGTGTGTGGCGGCTATCAAGGCGCGAGGTGTTAGCACCTTGGTCGAATGTGGACCAGGCAAGGTTTTGGCTGGCATGGTCAAGCGCATCGACGCAGACTTAACGGGCTGGCCTTTGTTTGACCCCGCCACCTTGGCTGACGTCAAAACTGCATTGGCCTAATTCAAAGAGAACAAACATGAGCGACAACACACAACACATTGCCTTGGTCACGGGCGCTTCGCGCGGCATCGGTGCAGCCATTGCGCAAGAGTTGGCCCAGCAAGGCTACTTGGTTATCGGCACGGCCACATCAGATGACGGTGCTGCCAAAATTTCTCAAGCTTTGTCTGCGCACGCGGGTTGCCGAGGTGCCAAGCTGAATGTCAACGATGCAGACGCAATCGACACTTTGTTAGAGCAAATCACCCAAGACCACGGCGCCTTGCATGTGTTGGTGAACAACGCGGGAATCACCCGCGACACCTTGGCCATGCGTATGAAGGACGACGATTGGGACGCCGTGCTCGACACCAATCTCAAAGCTGTGTTTCGCATGTCACGCGCCGTGATGCGCCCCATGATGAAGCAGCGCTATGGCCGCATCATCAGCATCACCAGTGTGGTGGGCGCTTCTGGCAATGCGGGCCAGGCCAACTACGCTGCGGCCAAGGCAGGTGTTGCTGGCATGACCCGCGCTTTGGCGCGTGAGGTGGGCAGCCGCGGCATCACAGTCAATTGTGTGGCCCCAGGCTTTATCGAAACAGACATGACGGCTTCGTTGCCCGAAGCACAACAAAAAGCCTTGCTGGGTCAAATCCCTCTGGGACACCTAGGCAAACCTGCAGACATTGCACATGCCGTGGCCTATTTGGCTGGTGCACAGGCCAGTTATGTGACGGGTCAAGAATTGCATGTCAACGGCGGCATGTTCATGGCTTGAAGCCATTTACGTCAAAACCTCATACAGAATCAATACGGTCAGTCCGTCCGGTTAAAATAGCGGTCTTATTCACAACCCTTAGAGGGAATCCATGAGCGATATCGAACTGCGTGTCAAAAAAATCATTGCTGAACAACTCGGCGTTGAAGAGTCTCAAGTGACCAACGAAAAAGCCTTTGTGGCTGATTTGGGTGCCGACTCTTTGGACACAGTGGAATTGGTGATGGCATTGGAAGATGAGTTTGGTATTGAAATCCCAGACGAAGATGCCGAAAAAATCAACACCGTGCAAAACGCGATTGACTACGCGTTGACTCACAAAAAAGCCTAACCAATAGGAACTACTGCATGAGCCGTCGTCGCGTCGTCGTGACAGGCCTAGGCTGTATCAGCCCCGTGGGTAACACGGTGGCCGACGCTTGGGCCAATCTTTTAGCCGGGCAATCCGGCATTGCCAACATCACGCGTTTTGATGCGTCTGGCATCAACTGCCATTTTGGTGGTGAAGTTAAAGATTTAGATCTTGATCAGTACATCGCCCCCAAAGAGGCGCGTGCCATGGACAAGTTCATTCACTATGGCATTGCTGCGGCGGTCCAAGCGGTTCAAGACTCAGGGCTTGCCACTGGCCAAGCCCTAGGCGAAGAAGAAGCGACGCGCATTGGTGTCGTGATCGGCTCTGGCATTGGCGGCTTGCCCTTGATCGAAAGCATGCATGACGAAATGCTGGCCAAAGGCCCACGACGCATTTCGCCATTCTTTGTGCCAGCCTCCATCATCAACATGATTTCTGGACACGTGTCCATGCGGTTTGGCTTCAAAGGCCCGAACTTGGCCGTGGTCACCGCGTGCACCACAGGCTTGCACAGCATCGGCGAAGCAGGGCGTCACATTGAGTACGGCGATGCCGATGTCATGATTGCAGGCGGCTCTGAGGGTTGTATTTCTCCCTTGGGTGTAGGCGGCTTTGCCTCTATGCGCGCTTTGTCAACACGCAATGATGACCCAGCCACCGCTTCGCGTCCTTGGGATCGCGACCGAGATGGCTTTGTCTTGGGAGAGGGCGCTGGCGTTCTGGTCCTCGAAGAATATGAGCATGCCAAAAAGCGTGGTGCCAAAATTTATGCAGAGTTGGGTGGCTACGGCTTGAGCGCGGATGCAGGTCACATGACAGCGCCCAATATGGACGGCCCCCGTCGCGCCATGCTCAGTGCACTTCGTAACGCGGGTGTCAATGCAGACCAAGTCGACTACTTAAACGCGCACGGCACCTCCACGCCCCTGGGCGACATCAACGAAACCAATGCCATCAAAGCCGCATTGGGCGATCACGCCAAGAAGACGGTGGTTAACTCGACCAAATCAATGACAGGGCATTTGTTGGGCGGCGCTGGCGGCATTGAGAGCGTGTTCACCGTGTTGGCCATCCACAACCAAAAGAGCCCACCCACCATCAACATCTTTAACCAAGATCCCGCGTGTGACTTGGACTACTGCGCCAACACCGCGCGTGACATGAAGATCGATGTGGCCCTCAAAAACAATTTCGGATTTGGCGGCACCAACGGCGCTTTGGTTTTCAAACGCATCTGAGGTTTCTGTCATGCACAACGCCCCATCGGTTTCTTATCCGCTGGGGCGTTGTGCTTTTCAGCGTTGGCTGTATGCGTGTTTTGTCGTGCTGACGTCGGCGGTGTTGTTCGCTTGGGCTATTCACCAAGAGGTGACCTGGGTCTGGGGCATGGCCGCTCTGGCCGCAGCGATGGGCGGCTTGTTAGGTTGGCGTGCACTGGGCCAAGTCGGCATGCTCACATGGAATGGCCAAGTGTGGTGCTTGCAGATCCCGGGCGATGGGTGTCGAGAAGTATGGGGTGAGGTCAGTGTGGCGTTGGATGTGCAAAAAGCCTTGCTTTTACGCTGGCAACCCGCATCTGACACACTGAAGGCAAAACCACTGTGGTTGTGGCTGGGCTCAGAGGGGGCCCGCCACCATTGGCAAGATTTGCGTCGCGCGGTGTATCAACGCGACGGTATGTATTGAAGGAAGAAACATGGCTCGTTCATTCTCATGGGATCGTTCTGTCTTGAAGTCGCATTGGCATGCTTGCCGAGCCTCTTTGGTTGCAGGCCTGTGCGTCTCGGCCCTCAGTGCAGCGCTTGCGCAGCCGGCTTTGGCGCAGAATGCTCAGTCTTCGGGCAGCGGCGCCATGGTCAAAGGCTTGCCAGACTTCACAGAATTGGTGGAGCAAGTCGGCCCTTCAGTGGTGAACATTCGCACGCTCGAAAAAGCAGCGGTGCGTGACCCCCAAGGCGGCGAGCCTGATGCTGAGATGCAAGAGTTCTTCAGGCGTTTTTTTGGCGTGCCCATGCCTTCGCCCAATGCTCCCAATGCGCCGCGTCAGCAGCGGCCTAACCGAGGTCAGCCAGATGAGCAACCCAGAGGTGTGGGCTCGGGCTTTATTTTGTCAGCCGATGGCTTTGTGATGACCAACGCCCATGTGGTCGAAGGTGCTGACCAAGTGTTGGTCACCTTGCCAGACAAGCGCGAGTTCAAAGCCCGCATCGTGGGCTTAGACAAGCGCACTGACGTGGCGGTGGTGAAGATTGACGCCACCGGCTTGCCCGCTGTGAAGATTGGTGATGTGAACCGTCTCAAAGTGGGTGAGTGGGTCATGGCCATTGGTTCACCTTTTGGTTTGGATAACACCGTGACCGCTGGCATTGTGAGTGCCAAGCAGCGCGATACCGGTGACTATTTGTCGTTCATCCAAACCGATGTGGCCATCAACCCCGGCAACTCGGGTGGCCCGCTCATCAACATGCGTGGTGAGGTGGTGGGCATCAACAGCCAAATCTATTCCCGCTCGGGCGGTTTCATGGGCATTTCTTTCGCCATTCCGATTGACGAAGCCGTTCGTGTGAGCGAGCAACTGCGTGCCACAGGCAAGGTGCAGCGTGGTCGCTTGGGTGTGCAGATTGACCAAGTCACAAAAGAAGTGGCCGAGTCTTTGGGCTTGGCCAAAGCGCAGGGCGCTTTGGTCCGCGGGGTCGAACAGGGCTCACCTGCTGAAAAGGCGGGCATAGAGCCGGGCGACATCATTTTGAAGTTTGAGGGCAAAGCCATTGAAAAGTCGAGCGATCTGCCGCGCATGGTGGGCAACACCAAGCCCGGCACACGTAGCACGATTCAGGTTTGGCGCCGTGGCAACCTCAAAGACATGTCCATCAGCGTGGGAGAGTTTGAAGCCGATAAGCCAGTGAAGAAGGCGGCCGCTCCCGAGAAGCCACCAGCCGGCATCGTCGCCAAGGTGCTGGGCCTGACGGTCAGTGAGATGACAGACGCACAGAAAAAAGAACTCAAACTGCGCGGTGGTGTCCGGGTGGATGCTGTGGCTGAGCCGGCCTCGCGTGCAGGCATTCAAGAGGGTGATGTGATTTTGAGCTTAGCGAACATTGAAACCCCCACAATGCAGGCGCTAGAGGCAATGGTTGCTAAGCTAGACCGAAGCAAACCTGTCAGTTTGTTGATCCGGCGTGGCGAATGGGCTCAATACACCGTGATTCGTCCTGTGCGATAAACCCCTTTGCCAGAGTCGGGAATCATGGGAGATAAAAAATATTTTTGTGGCTTCAAAAATTCTTTATAAGTTAGTGTTTACAAACTTAAGTAATGTGCTCAAGCCCTTTTTGTATAGAATCCAATCGCTGAATGCGTTTTTGCGATATATCGCAAGCCTAAAACTCCACGATACGGGATTGGTTGACCGACTCCACAGGTGATCCACAGATCACCCACAAGTTATCCCACCACCCCTTTGTCAAATTGTTAATAAGTTGTGGATAGATTCATGTTGCGAACCCGCAACGAGGCCTCATCCGAGTTGAGACCTCTATTCAAATCGGGGTTTTTGCCTACAATGACCTTCCAACTTATGCAGTTGCCATTGCTTGTTGGTTCTGGGCGCGTCAGCGAATGACGCGCCCTTTTTTCTTGGCGCTCTCCCTTTGAATTCAATCACTTAAGTGTTCCCGTTGATGAACAACATCAGAAACTTCTCAATCATTGCCCACATCGATCACGGCAAATCTACCTTGGCAGATCGTTTGATTCAGCGTTGCGGTGGGCTGGAAGAACGTGACATGTCTGCGCAAGTTCTTGACTCGATGGACATCGAGAAAGAGCGTGGGATAACTATCAAAGCGCAGACCGCTTCGCTGCAATACAAAGCCAAAGACGGTCAGATTTACAACTTGAATTTGATCGATACACCCGGTCATGTGGACTTCTCCTATGAGGTGTCGCGCTCGCTCTCTGCATGCGAAGGTGCGTTGCTGGTCGTCGATGCCAGTCAAGGCGTAGAAGCACAGACGGTTGCCAACTGCTACACCGCGCTCGACTTGGGTGTGGAAGTGGTGCCTGTGCTCAACAAAATGGATTTGCCCAACGCCGATCCTGAGAATGCCAAAGCTGAAATTGAAGACGTCATTGGCATTGATGCCACCGACGCCATTCCGTGCTCAGCCAAAACAGGCATGGGCATTGATGAGATCTTAGAAGCAGTGGTCGCCAAAATGCCGCCGCCACAAGGGCAACAAAACGCGCCCTTGCGCGCCATGATCATCGACAGCTGGTTTGACAGCTATGTCGGCGTGGTGATGTTGGTCCGCGTGGTGGATGGTCGCCTAGGTAGAGGCGAACGCTTCAAGATGATGGCCACCGAGGCCGTCTACAACGCTGACAACTTGGGCGTGTTCACGCCTGCCAACGAGCCACGCCAGTCGCTCGAAGCTGGACAAGTGGGCTACATCATTGCGGGCATCAAAGAGCTGCAAGCCGCCAAGGTGGGCGACACCATCACCTTAGAAAAGAAGCTGCCCAACAACCTAGGCCCGGCCGAGCAAGCCTTGCCCGGTTTTAAAGAAATTCAGCCCCAAGTGTTTGCGGGCCTCTATCCCACCGAGGCCAACCAATACGATGGTCTGCGCGACGCGTTGGAAAAGCTCAAGCTCAACGATGCGTCCTTGCAATACGAGCCCGAAGTCTCCCAGGCGTTGGGCTTTGGTTTTCGTTGCGGCTTCCTTGGCCTGCTGCATATGGAAATCGTGCAAGAGCGTTTGGAGCGGGAGTTTGACCAAGACCTCATCACCACCGCCCCCAGCGTGGTGTATGAAGTGAAGATGCCTGACGGCGAAGTGGTCATGGTCGAAAACCCTGCCAAGATGCCCGAACAAGGCAAGCTGCACGAAATTCGTGAGCCCATTGTGACCGTGCATTTGTACATGCCGCAAGACTACGTGGGCGCGGTGATGACACTGGCCAACCAAAAGCGCGGCGTACAAATGAACATGGCGTACCACGGTCGCCAAGTCATGCTGACCTATGAGATGCCTTTGGGCGAAATCGTGCTCGACTTCTTTGACAAGCTCAAATCGGTCTCTCGCGGTTATGCCTCGATGGACTATGAATTCAAAGAGTACCGCGCCTCAGATGTGGTGAAAGTCGACATTTTGCTCAACGGCGAAAAGGTCGATGCCTTGTCCATCATCGTGCACCGTTCACAGTCGCAGTACCGCGGCCGTGCGGTGGTGGCTAAGATGCGTGAAATCATCAGCCGCCAAATGTTTGACGTGGCAATTCAAGCGGCCATTGGCTCCAACATCATTGCGCGCGAAAGCATCAAGGCCTTGCGTAAAAACGTGCTGGCAAAATGCTACGGTGGTGACATCAGCCGCAAACGCAAGCTGCTTGAGAAGCAAAAAGCAGGTAAAAAGCGCATGAAACAAATTGGTTCAGTTGAAGTTCCGCAAGAAGCCTTCTTGGCGATTTTGCAAGTGGAGGATTGATGGCTACGTTGACCGCATTCGTATTGGCAGCCTTTGTGGGCTACGCTGGGTTTTGGTATGTGGGCATGATTGAGGGCAACTTTTCCTTGCTCATGTTCATGGCCACCGTTGTCACTGGTGTTTACTGGTTGGCCGAAAAGTTTTATTTCTTGCCTCTGCGCCAAGCAGCCGCGGATCGTTTGCAAGCCAAGGCTGACAAACGCACGGCTGAGTTGCATGGCCAAGGCATTACCCAAACCGATCTGAACGTCAAAGAAGCCAAAGAGCGTTTGTACATGCAGCCTTGGTGGCTGGACTGGACGGCGGGATTGTTCCCCGTCATCGCCGTGGTGTTTGTGTTGCGCTCTTTTCTTTTTGAGCCATTCAAGATTCCGTCCGGTTCGATGATTCCTACCTTGCATGTGGGCGACCTGATTTTGGTGAACAAGTTTCACTACGGGGTGCGCCTGCCTGTGATCAACACCAAGCTGACCGACGGCAACCCCGTGCAGCGCGGCGACGTGATGGTGTTTCGCTACCCACCCAAGCCCAGCCTTGACTACATCAAGCGCGTCATTGGCGTACCCGGTGACGAGGTAGCTTACTTAAACAAACAACTCACCATCAATGGCCAAGCGGTCAACAAAGACCCGCGTTCTGACTTCTTTGAGCAAGACAGCATGCGCTACATCACCCAGTTTGAAGAAAAGCTGCCATTGGGCACGCAGCCGACTGAGATGACAGGCGTGCGCTCGCACAACTTGTTGAACGACAAAGACCGCCCATCGTTCATCCCGGGTGCGGAAGACTTTGCCTTCAAAGACAACTGCCAATACACCGTCGAAGGCGTGACCTGCAAAGTGCCTGCTGGCCACTACTTCATGATGGGTGACAACCGCGACAACTCACTTGACTCGCGCTACTGGGGCTTTGTGCCTGAGAAAAACATTGTGGGCAAAGCCTTCTTTGTGTGGATGAACTTTGGCAGCCTTGCGCGCATCGGCGCCTTTCAATGACAGCACGCGCGCGTTCAGACCGACCCAGCCCGTCTCAACAACAAATTCTTGAGACGCTCCAAGCGCGCTTGGAATACACCTTTCAAAATCCAGCGTTGCTCACGCAAGCCTTGACGCACCGTAGCTTCAGTGCCGACCATTACGAGCGCTTGGAGTTTTTGGGCGACTCCGTACTCAATTTGGCGGTGGCCAATTTGCTCTACCAACGTCTGCACACCTTGCCCGAGGGCGACCTCTCGCGTGTGCGTGCCAACTTGGTCAAGCAAGACACCTTGCACCATTTGGCCGTTGAGCTGGGTTTGTCGGGCATCCTTCGCTTGGGCGAGGGCGAGATGAACTCGGGGGGGCAAAAGCGCCCCTCCATCTTGGCCGATGCCTTAGAGGCCGTGCTGGGTGCGGTCTACCTCGATGCAGGCTACGCCACCGCAGATGCTTTGGTGCAACGCATTTTTGCCAAAGTCGAAGTCAACCCCGACATGCAAGCGGTGGGCAAAGACGCCAAAACCGAATTACAAGAATGGCTGCAAGCGCGCAAGTGCAAACTGCCCATCTACCGTGTGGTGGGCACCTTGGGTGCGGCACACAAACAAACCTTTGATGTGGAATGTGAAGTTCCAGAACTGGCCCGCTGCGAGCGCGGCATTGGCGCTTCGCGCCGCGCTGGGGAGCAAGCCGCCGCAGCAGCCATGCTTCAATTCATCAAAGACAACGGGCTCACACCATGACGACTCTTCCCAATCCCGACCAAACGCTTCAAGACATCGACGCCATGCTGGCTGCCAGCAAAGGCAACCGCGTGGTGGCCAGCCAAGCGCTGGTGGCGCCTGCCGACCAGCGCTGTGGCCTGATTGCAATTGTGGGCAAACCCAATGTGGGCAAGTCAACCTTGCTCAATGCTTTAGTGGGTCAAAAAATCAGCATCACCTCGCGCAAAGCGCAAACCACACGCCACCGCATCACGGGCATGCACACCCAAGGCGCGTCGCAGTTTGTGTTTGTGGACACGCCTGGTTTTCAAACCATCCACGGCAACGCCTTGAACAAGTCGCTCAACAAAACGGTGCAAGGCGCGGTGGGCGATGTGGACTTGGTGGTGTTGGTGGTGGAGGCGGGCAGCTTCACACCTGCCGACGAACGCGTGCTGTCGTTGTTGGCCAAAGGTATTCCCACGCTGTTGGTGGCCAACAAACTCGACACCATGAAAAACCGTGCCGACATCATGCTGTGGTTGCAAGCCATGCAAGACCGTCACCCCTTTGCCGAAATCGTGCCCATGTCGGCCAAGAACGACAAAGACGTGCAACGCCTGTTGGGCATTTGCGAAAAGTACCTGCCCGCGCAAGCCTGGATGTATGCGGCCGACGAGCTGACCGACCGCAGCGAAAAATTCATGGCCGCCGAGATGGTGCGCGAGAAATTGTTCCGCTTGACTGGGGATGAGTTGCCCTACACCTCGACCGTCATCATCGACAAGTTCGAAGAAGAAAAGGGCAAAACCAAAGGCGTCAAACGCTTGGTGCGCATTGCCGCCACCATCGTGGTCGAGCGCGATGGCCACAAAGCCATGGTGATCGGTGACAAAGGCGAGCGCTTGAAGCGCATGGGCATGGAAGCCCGTACCGAGCTTGAGAAACTCTTTGACGCCAAAGTGTTCTTGGAACTGTGGGTCAAAGTGCGCTCAGGTTGGGCCGACGATGCAGCGCGGGTGCGTAGCTTTGGCTACGAGTAAGTCCAGCCCGTCCTCTATGTCGCGGGGCATCCCCCGCATCCACGACGAGCCCGCGTTTGTGGTGCATCGCTATGACTGGAGCGAGTCCAGCCTGATTTTGGAAACCTTCACCCGTCATCATGGGCGGGTCGCCTTGGTGGCCAAAGGCGCGAAAAAACCCAGCTCTAATTTTCGACCTGTGTTGTTGCCCTTGCAGCCGCTGAGTGTGAGCTATTCGGGAGACGCCGAAATTCGCACCTTGAAGGGTGCCGAGTGGGTGGGCGGTCACATCATGCCCACGGGTGAGGCCTTGCTGTCGGGCTACTACCTCAACGAGCTGCTGTTGCGTTTGCTTGCGCGGGACGACCCGCACACCCGTTTGTTTGACCTGTACCGCCAAGTCGTGCAAGTGCTGGCCTCGGGACACGAGGGAACCATCAACCCTGCGCTGCGTGCCTTTGAGTTGCTGCTGTTGCGCGACATTGGTTTTTTGCCTCAGCTCAACGTCCAAACGCTGACGCTTGAAGCCCTGCTGGACGATGTTTTGTATGTGCTGGTCCCGGAAGGCGGCCTGCGCACCCACAACTTGCAAGACCGCACGGGTTTGGCAGCCTGTGTGTGGCTGCAGCTGCACGACAGCCTGGCCACAGAGTCGCCATTCACCGCCACGCTGCGTGTGTGTGCCGAGATGCCCACCGAACAGCGCAACGCCTTGCAGGGCCAGCTCAGGGCCTTGCTGCACTACCATTGCGGGGTCAAAACGCTGCGCACCCGGCAGATGATGATTGACCTGCAATCTCTTTGAGTAACTCAATGCCTCACGCCCACACCAAAACTGCCCTGTCAGTCAACCTCAACAAAGTAGCCTTGGTGCGCAACACGCGCCATTTGGGCGTACCCAGCGTCACGCGTGCAGCCACCCTTTGCCTCGAGGCGGGCGCTGCGGGCATCACCGTTCATCCACGCCCTGATGAGCGCCACATCCGCGCTGGCGACGTGCACGACTTGGCTGCCTTGCTCCTAGCATGGCCTGAGCGCGAATTCAACATTGAAGGCAACCCCTTCCACAACCTGATGGACTTTGTGCGCCAAGTGCGCCCCCATCAAGTGACCTTTGTGCCTGACAGCGAAGGCCAGTTCACCAGCGACCACGGTTGGACCTTTGCGCAAGACGCCGAGCGCTTGAAGCCGCTCATTGATGAGGCCAAAGCTTTGGGGGCGCGTGTGAGTTTGTTCATGGACCCCATTCCTGAAGCCATGGCCGCGGCCAAAGCGGTGGGCGCTGATCGCGTGGAGCTGTATACCGAGACCTATGCCTCTGCCTACGGCACATCCAAACAAGCTGAGGTTTTGGCTGCATTCAAAGCCACAGCCCAAGCTGCTTTGGCTGCAGGCCTTGGCATCAACGCCGGGCACGACTTGAACCGCCTCAACCTGCACACGTTTCTCAGCAACGTTCCCGGCGTGCAAGAAGTGTCGATTGGCCATGCTCTGATAGCCGACGCTTTAGAGATGGGCTACACCGCAACCATTCGCGCTTACAACGCGTGCATGCCTGCATGATTTACGGCATCGGCACAGACATTTGCGACATTCGTCGCATCCGTGCGTCGTTGCACAAGCATGGCGAACGTTTTGCGCAAAAGGTACTGAGCGACAACGAAATGCAAACCTACCGCGCCCGCAGCCAACGCTGGCCCGAGCGCGGTGTGCGCTATGTGGCCACACGCTTCTCGGCCAAAGAAGCCTTCAGCAAAGCCATTGGGTTAGGCATGCGCATGCCCATGACCTGGCGCTTGTGCGAAGTGGCCAAGCTGCCCAGCGGCCAGCCCACCCTTGTGTTGCACGGCGTGCTCAAAGAGTGGTTTGAAGCCAAAGGCCTGAGTGCCCACGTCAGCGTGAGCGACGAGTCCGACTATGCCACCAGCTACGTGGTGGTTGAATCACACAACGCCTAAGACCATTCGATTGATGTCTCACCACGCCCCCCTCATACTTGACATTGCGGGTACCCAGCTCAGCGCAGCTGATCACCAGCGCTTGAAACACCCGCTGACTGGCGGCGTGATTTTGTTTGGCCGCAACTGGTCCAGTCGCGCACAGCTCACGCAACTGTGCGGTGACATCAAGACGGTGCGCGACGATTTGCTGATCTGCGTAGACCACGAAGGTGGGCGCGTACAGCGCTTTCGCACTGACGGCTTTACACACATTCCCCCCATGCGCGCTTTGGGCGAGTTGTGGATGAAAGACAAAAAGAAGCAAGCTGGCAGCGGCGCGATGGCAGCCATGGAAGCCGCCACCGCCTGCGGCTATGTGTTGGCCAGCGAGTTGCGCGCGTGTGGTGTGGACTTCAGCTTCACCCCTGTGCTAGACCTAGACCACGGCGAGAGCGGCGTGATTGGCGACCGTTCTTTTCACCGTGACCCACGCGTGGCCACCACCTTGGCCAAGAGCCTCATGCACGGATTGTTGCTGGCGGGCATGGCCAACTGCGGCAAACACTTTCCAGGCCATGGCTTTGTGAAGGCTGATTCGCATGTGGACATCCCCGTTGACAAACGCAGCCTCAAAGCCATCATGGGCGACTGCGCTTTGCCTTACCCTTGGCTCACCACCACGCTCACCAGCGTCATGCCCGCGCATGTCATCTACCCCAAGGTGGATGCGCTGCCCGCGGGCTTTTCAGCGCGGTGGCTGCAAGACATCTTGCGCGGTCAGCTGCATTTCAATGGTGCGATCTTCAGCGACGATTTGTCGATGGCGGGCGCACGCCGCATCGAAGACCGTTCGGTTAGCTTTGCGCAAGCGGGTGTCGCGGCGCTCAACGCTGGTTGCGACTTGGTGCTCTTGTGCAACCAAAGCCTGGGCGACGGACATGGGGTTGACGAGATGCTCGAAGGATTGACCGAATGCCTGTTGAAAAACCAATGGCACGCCAGTGACGCCAGCGAACAGCGTCGCCGCGCACTGCTGCCCACCACTTCGCCGCTAGCTTGGGACGCGCTGATGACTCATCCTGCATACTTGCGGGCATTGGACTTGTTGCCTTAACCTGCACCCATGTTCACCACCACCCACGAAAGCTCTCATGGCAACGCCCAATTACAACTACGAAAAACGCCAACGCGAGTTAGCCAAGAAAAAGAAAAAAGAAGACAAACTGCGTGAGCGGGATGCGCGCAAAACATCGCCCGATGGTGAGTTGGGCGACAACCCACCCATGGACCCCGATCATGCGTCTGGCCCTGAAGGCGATTCGCCTGAGTCGGGTGTAGAAAAAATTTAACCAAAGGTTTTTTCAATGGCAATCCCTTGGCTCTCCGCGCTCAAAGTCATCCCTTGGGGTGACGTCATTTCTCACGCACCCAGCGTGCTTGAAAAAGCCCGTGATCTCATGTCCCGCAAGCCAGCCGATGCAGCACCGCCGCCGCCCATGGCCACGCCCAATGCGCATGATGAAGTGCCGAGTTTGGGCGAGCTGAAAAACCGTTGGCTGGCTGCGAATGTGCAAATTGACGCGCTGCAACATCGCCAAACGCAGCTCATGCAAACCGTGAGCGCCTTGGCCGAGCAAAACGCCGCTTTGCTGTCTGCCGTGAGTGGCTTGCGTCAAACGCTTCGCTGGGTGGTGCTTGGCTTGACCCTGGCTTTTGTGGGCTTGGGCGCTGTGGTTTACACCCAGTTGTTTTAATTTTCCCGGCGCAACGCGGGGAACAAAATCACGTCGCGAATACTTGGGCTGTCGGTCAGCAACATCATCAAGCGGTCAATGCCAATGCCGCAGCCGCCCGTGGGAGGCATGCCGTATTCGAGGGCACGCACAAAGTCGTGGTCATAGAACATGGCTTCGTCGTCGCCGCTGTCTTTGGCGGCCACTTGGGCGTGGAAGCGGGCGGCTTGGGTCTCGGCGTCATTCAACTCACTAAAGCCGTTGCCAAACTCGCGGCCTGTGATGTAGAGCTCAAAGCGTTCGGTCACATCAGGCTTGCTGTCGCTGGCGCGGGCCAAAGGTGAAATTTCTACCGGGTGCTCGCAAATGAAGGTGGGCTGCCACAGCTTGTCTTCCACCGTCTCTTCAAAGTACATCACTTGCAGGCTGGCCAAGCTGCGTGTGCTGAGCTTGTCTTTTTCTTCTTTGAAACCGAGTTGTTGCAAGGCGTTGATCAACCAGGTGGTGTTGTCCACGTTCTCGCCCGCTTCGGTGTGCTTGAGGATGGCTTCACGAATCGTGAGGCGCTCAAAAGCTGGAGCCAAGTCCACGGCCTTGCCGCCGTAGGTCAGCAACAAGGTGCCAGCGGCTTTCATGGCGGCGTCGCGCACCAGCTCTTCGGTGAAATGCATCAGGTCTTGGTAGTTCCAATACGCCGCATAGAACTCCATCATGGTGAACTCGGGGTTGTGACGCACCGAGATGCCTTCGTTGCGGAAGTTGCGGTTGATCTCAAACACCCGCTCAAAGCCACCCACGATCAAGCGCTTCAAATACAACTCAGGCGCGATGCGCAAGAACATTTCTTGGTCCAGCGCGTTGTGGTGCGTGGTGAACGGCTTGGCGTTGGCCCCGCCTGGAATGGGGTGCAGCATGGGTGTTTCCACTTCGAGGAAGTTGTGTTGCACCATGAAGTCGCGAATACCGCTGACCGCTTTGCTGCGCGCCACAAAGCGCTTGCGTGCGGTCTCGTCTGTCATCAAATCGACGTAGCGTTGGCGGTATTTGATCTCTTGGTCAGCCACGCCGTGGAACTTGTCGGGCATGGGGCGCAGGCTCTTGGTCAGCATGCGGATGCTGGAGGCGTGAATCGACAGCTCGCCTGTGCGTGTTTTGAACAACTTGCCTTCGCACGCCACGATGTCGCCCAAGTCCCAGTGTTTGAAATCGGCGTAGAGGTCTTCGCTCACGTCATCGCGTGTCACGTAAATCTGAATGCGGCCCGTGCTGTCTTGCAGCGTGGCAAAGCTGGCCTTGCCCATCACGCGCTTGAGCATCATGCGGCCCGCTACTTTGGCGAACTGACCCTCTTCGGTCAACACCTCGGCGGTCTTGTCGCCATGCAACTCGTGCAAGGTAGCGGCATGGTGCGCGGGCTTGAAATCGTTGGGAAACGCCACGCCAAGGCCTGCAGCCTGACGCTCACGCATGACCTTGAGCTTGTCGCGGCGCTCGGCCACGAGTTGGTTTTCATCGACGGGAGCGGCTTCGGGCGTGGCGGGGGTGTGGTTGTTGGACATCTAAAGGGGCTGAGTAGGGGAGGGGCTGCCTAAAAGAGGAAGAGCAGCAAATATTGGAATAAAAAAACCAGCGTCAAGCCACCGCATCCGCAGGCTGGCGCTGCAACATCGCCAAAGTGCTGGCAATGGTTTTGCGCAGTTCGCGGCGGTCGCAAATCATGTCGATGGCGCCTTTTTCTTGCAAGAACTCGGCGCGTTGGAAGCCTGCAGGCAGGGTCACGCGCACGGTGCTTTCAATCACGCGGGGGCCGGCAAAGCCAATCAGGGCGTTGGGCTCGGCGATGACGATGTCACCCACAAACGCAAAACCTGCCGACACGCCGCCCATGGTGGGGTCGGTCAACACGGCGATGTAGGGCAAGCCTTTTTTGGCCAAGCGGGTGAGCGAGGCGTTGGTTTTGGCCATTTGCATCAGCGAGAGCAAGCCCTCTTGCATACGCGCGCCGCCGGTGGCGGTGAAGCAGATGAACGGCACTTTTTGTTCGATGGCAGCGTGCACACCGCGCACAAAGCGCTCGCCCACGACCGAGCCCATCGAGCCACCCATGAAGTCGAATTCAAAACAGGCCACCACCACATTGATGTTGTGGACCGCGCCGCCCATGACCACCAAGGCGTCTGTTTCGCCAGTGTTTTGCATGGCTTCTTTGAGGCGCTCGGGGTACTTGCGGCTGTCTTTGAATTTCAAGGCGTCCACAGGCAGCACTTCTTGACCGATTTCATAGCGGCCTTCGGCGTCGAGGAACATGTCCAAACGGTCGCGCGCGCTCATGCGGTGGTGGTGGCTGCAAGTGGGGCAAACATTTTGGTTGGCTTGCAAGTCGCTTTTGTACAGAACCGTCTCACAGCTGGGGCACTTGACCCAAACACCTTCAGGCACGCTGCGGCGGTCCGAGGGGTCGGTGTGTTGAATTTTTGGGGGCAGCAGTTTTTCGAGCCAACTCATGGTGAGCCTTTCGTCAGTTCTCTTGGAATACTTTGATTTTAACGGGCCAGTTAGGTGTGGCTCAAAAGGCGCTTAAGACGCGCTTGATGCATCCAAAGCGCTGCGAATACCTGTCAAAAACGCATGTGCAGCCGCCACTTCCTGGCCAGCTGGGGCGGCTTCTAACAATTGAATGATGCGGCTGCCAATCACCACCGCATCGGCCACGCGGCCCACAGCAGTTGCGGTGGCCGCGTCGCGAATGCCAAAGCCCACGCCCACGGGAATGTGCACATGCTGGCGAATGCGCGGGAGCATGGCCTCCACGGCGTCGGTGTCGAGGTTGCCTGCGCCGGTCACGCCCTTGAGCGAGACGTAATACACATAGCCGCTGGCAATGCGAGCCACTTGCGCCATGCGTTGGTCGGTGCTGGTGGGTGCGAGCAAGAAGATCAAGTCCATGTGGTGCGCATGCAGGGTGGCGGCGAACTCTTCGCATTCTTCGGGGGGGTAGTCCACCACCAGTACGCCGTCCACGCCAGCAGCCGACGCGTCTTTGACAAATGAGTCTGCACCGTGCTTGAGGTTGTAGCATTCCACAGGGTTGGCGTAGCCCATCAGCACCACGGGGGTGGTGGTGTTGGTTTGGCGGAACTCGCGCACCATATCCAGCACTTGGGTGGTGCCAACGCCAAAACGCAGGGCGGCTTCACCTGCTTTTTGAATCACGGCGCCGTCGGCCATGGGGTCGCTGAACGGAACGCCCAGCTCAATGATGTCTGCACCCGCATCCACCATGCCGTGCATGAGTGCTGGCGTGATGTGGGCTTGTGGAAAGCCTGCCATCACATAAGGAATGAGGGCTTTGCGGCCTTGGGTCTTGAGGTTTTTAAGCGTAGGTTCGATGCGGCTCATTTCACAACTTTCATGATGTGTTCGGCAGGGCCACCTTTGACCGATTGGCCTTGGCAGCTGGGGCGGCAGAAAAAGTCTGCGCCGCTCAGATCGGCCACGGTGCCAATGTCTTTGTCGCCACGGCCCGAGAGGTTGATCAAGATGGACTGTTCGGGCTTCATGGTTTTGGCCAGCTTCATGGCGTAGGCCACGGCATGGCTCGATTCCAGCGCAGGGATGAGGCCCTCGGTGCGACAGAGGTAATGAAAGGCGTCCAGCGCCTCGGTGTCGGTGATGCCCACGTACTCGGCGCGGCCAATGTCTTTGAGGAACGCGTGTTCAGGGCCCACGCCAGGGTAGTCGAGGCCAGCGCTCACGCTGTGCGTTTCTGTGATTTGGCCGTTTTCATCTTGCAAGATGTAGGTGCGGTTGCCGTGCAACACGCCGGGTGCACCCATCTGCAACGAGCACGAGTGACGGTCGGTGTGCATGCCTTCGCCTGCGGCTTCGACACCAATCAGGCGCGTGTTGGCATGGTTGATATAAGGGTAGAAGATGCCCATGGCATTGCTGCCGCCGCCCACACAGGCCAGCACCGCATCTGGCTGTTGTTCGGCCATCTGCAAACTCTTGAACATGGCTGGCATTTGCGTGAGGCATTCCTCGCCAATCACGCTTTGAAAATCACGCACCATCATCGGGTAGGGGTGTGGACCAGCCACTGTACCGATGATGTAGAAGGTGTTGTCCACGTTGGCCACCCAGTCGCGCATGGCTTCGTTCAGCGCGTCTTTGAGGGTGCGGCTGCCACTCTCCACGGGTACCACCGTCGCGCCCAGCAGCTTCATGCGGTACACATTGGGACTTTGACGTTTCACGTCTTCTGCACCCATGTAGACCACGCATTCCAGGCCGTAACGAGCACAAATGGTGGCAGTGGCCACGCCATGTTGGCCCGCGCCTGTTTCGGCAATCACGCGCGGCTTGCCCATGCGCTTGGCCAGCATGGCTTGGCCAATGGTGTTGTTGATCTTGTGTGCGCCTGTGTGATTCAAGTCTTCCCGTTTGAAGAAGATTTGCGCCCCGCCCATTTCGCGGCTCATGCGGGCGGCGTGGTAGATGGGTGAGGGGCGGCCCACAAAGTGCGCCAACTCGTTTTTGAATTCGGCGATGAAGGCTGGGTCGTGTTGGTATTTGGCGTAGGCCTCTTTCAGCTCTTCGATGGCGTGGGTCAGGGTTTCGCTGATGAAGCTGCCACCGTAAATGCCAAAGTGGCCGCGTGCATCGGGTTGTTGGTAGTTCGACATAGTTGCCTGCTAAAAATGTGTTGGAAGAACTGCGTTAGCAACAACGCGTCCCCATGTTTCAAACAAAAAAGGGAGAGGGCTTAGAGCGGGTGCTCTGCGTCGGCTGCGCGGACGGCTCTGACGAATTCAACCATCTTGGCCACATCTTTGATGCCTTTGGCCGATTCCACGCCCGAGCTCACGTCAACTGCCAATGAAAGGCCGTGGTGACGCAGCGCGCGAATGCCATCGGTCACGTTGGCAGCGTTGAGTCCACCAGACAAGACGAGGTGAGCGTTGACGTTTAGAGGCAGCTGTGACCAATTGAATGTTTTGCCGCCGCCGCCGTAGCCGTCGACATGGGCGTCGAGCAGCACAGCTTGGGCGTCTGAGTAATCTTGTGCGTATTTTAAGAGGTCAAAGGGTTCTTCGCCCGCTGGGGTTTCTAGCGGGATGCGGGCCGCGCGAATCCAGCGTCGACCCAAGGCACGGGCAATTTTGCGGCAGTGGTCGGGCGTTTCGTCGCCATGAAACTGCAGCCATGCGCCCGGGACTTGGGCTGCCGTGTGTGCGATGGTCTCGGAGGTTTCGTTGACAAACAGCAGCACGGGTGTGACAAAGGTCGGTAGGCGTTTGGCCAATTCGACTGCGCGTTCCACTGAGACTGCACGTGGACTGGGCTCGTACATGACAAAGCCAATCGCGTCCACACCCGCGGCCACCGCATCGGCGACGTCTTGTTCACGGGTGAGTCCACAAATTTTGATACGTGTGCGGTTCATGGCAGCCCATCATACGCAGGGGTTCGGTCGGGCAAATCCCAGTGCGCGTCATAGCGGGGGCCCAAAAAGTACAAACCATCGGGGCTGAAGGTGGGGGCCGCAGCATCGCGATCGCGGGCGGCCAGCACGTCGGCCATCCACTGTGGCGGTTTGTCACCTGTGCCAATTTTGACAAAGCAGCCCATGAGGTTACGAATCATGTGGTGCAAAAAAGCAGTGGCTTCAAACTCAAAGCGCCACACCGCCGAGCCCGCGTTCGTGCTTTTGCGGGTGATGGCAATATGCGTCATGTTTTTGATCGGCGTGAGGGCCTGACAACTGGAGGCGCGAAATGAGGTGAAGTCATGCTCACCCATCACATGCTGTGCAGCTTGTTGCATGGCTTGAAGGTTCAGCGGTCGGTACACCCAGCCCACGCGGCCGAGCTCAACACTGGGGCGCACGGCTGATTCGAGCAACACATAGGCATAACGTCGCGAAATGGCGCTGCTGCGGCAGTGAAATTCGCGCGGCACCTCGCGCGCCCATTGAACCGCAATGTCGAGTGGCAAATAGCGGTTGGTACCGCGCAACCAAGACTGTGGGGTGCGCGCAAGCTCCGTGTCAAAGTGAATGACTTGCATCAGGCCATGCACGCCAGCATCGGTGCGACCTGCACACAACGTGGAGATGGAGGTTTGGGTGAACTTGGCAAGCGCATTTTCTAGCTTGTCCTGTACTGTTTTGCCTGAAGACTGGCTCTGCCAACCTTCGTAGGCTTGGCCGCTGTAGCTCAAGCCCATCGCCATCCGCATGGGGTTTAGCCTCGTTCAGCCAGCCACTGGAGGGCTTTTTCTTTGTCAGCGCCAGAGGCTTCGTTAGCCACCTCTTCCATCAAAGCACGGCTGGTGTGCAGCTGCCCCAAGTTCCACAACTCGTCAGCCAAGTCAATACGCACTTGGTAGGGGCCTGGGTTGCCCATATCGTCCAAGTCCAGAGAAATGTTAGGCATTTCCATCGTGGGGCGAGCAGGGGGTGCGCTGCTGCGGGTGTGTTGTTCCCTTAGGTCATGCTCATCCAGGTCATGTTGTTCATGGTCGTGTGCATGCATGGCCACATCGTGGATGTAGGCGCGTTCAATTGGTTCTTGGCGATCATGCTCTGGCAAGTCCAAATTGAACTTCACATTCAATGGGGGCAAGCCTTGGATGTCGTCTTGTTGCGAACCCACAGCACGACGGCGCCACAGACCCAGCAACACCAACAGCGCAATCAAGGCACCAGCACCCACAGGTGTGAGGCTGTGTTCGCGTAGCTCATTGATCCAATCGTTGCTGGTCTGTGCGGCGCTGGCTGGCACATCTGCAGCGATGACGCCGCCTGCAGATGCAGCATCAGTTGCGCCGGTCACTGTGGCGGCTGCAATTTTGCCAAGTTCGGCAATGTTGCGGCTTAATTCGGCAGCGCGGCTCGCCACATCTTGGGCTTCGCGTTGCTGCGCAATGTTGTCTTCAACGGCGGCTTCTTTGCTGCCGGGTTTGGCCAAAGTCAACTTGTCTTGGTTGGTCTTGGCATTTTTGTTTTGAACTTTGGCGTCGAGCTTGCCAGCAGTGTCGCGGGCCACTTTGGGCACGGTTCCACCCGGGGCGCGAGCTGCCAGTTCGGCTCGGTAGGCGTCAAAGTCTTTGGTTTGAATTTGAATTTCGCGGCGAGCCTCGTCGCGTGAAATAGCTTTGGCCTCTTGCTCGGTGGGCAAGGTCAGCAAAGCGCCCGCTTTCATGCGGTTGACATTGCTGTCCACAAATGCATCTGGGTTGCTGCGTAGCAAAGCCACCAACATTTGATCGAGTGAGACCCCCTCGGGTGTCTTGCTCACTGCCAGTTCACTTGCCGTGTCACCTTTTTTTACTGTGATGGGGCCTGAATTTCCATCCACAGATGTTTGTGAATTGGACGGTTTGGAAGTCGTTGCAGTGGCTGCCAGGCTCGGCATGACAGGGCTGACTTTTTTGCTGGCGCTGGCATCGTCCAAAGATAAATTGAAGTCGCGTAACAAACGCCCTGTTGCCCAGCGCAAATCAATCAGCAAATCGATGGTGTTGCCATTGATCGGCTGTTTGCTGGTAATTTTGAGATATGGTTTTCCGTTGTCACGGCGCAACAGTTGAACCTGAATATCGACAGGCATGCCGTTATTGGCAGGTATTTCGATTTTGGCGGCCTTATAAATCTCTTGACTGGCCAAGTCGGCTTGAAAGTCGACTTGCTCCGTTGGGGAGATGTCACTGATGTCGATTTCGGCGCGCAAAGCTTCGCCCTGCTTGCTTTGCACCACAGGACGGCTCAAAGTGAGCGCCTGCGCACTGCCGAAAACCGACAGGCACAGGGCTGCCCACAAAGCAGTTCTCTGGAACAAACGTGAAGCGTTGCGTGTAGCTTGGGTCATAGCCAGAGATATTACTTTGTTTTATCAAGCTTCTAAAAGGATGCGCAACATTCGTCGCAAGGGCTCGGCGGCCCCCCACAAGAGTTGGTCACCCACGGTAAAGGCACCCAGATAGTCGTTGCCCATGGCCATTTTGTGCAGACGGCCCACGGGCACGGTCATGGTTCCCGTCACAGCTGCAGGGGTGAGGTGGCGTTCGCTGAGTTCACGTTCGTTGGGCACGACTTTGACCCAGTCGTTGGCTTGCGCCAAGATACTTTCGATCTCGTCCATCGGCACGTCTTTTTTCAGCTTGATGGTCAAGCCTTGAGAGTGGCAGCGCATGGCGCCAATGCGCACACACAAACCGTCGATAGGAATCGAGCCCGCAGAGCGGAACGCGGGCTTACCCAAAATCTTGTTGCATTCTGCGCCGCCCTTCCACTCTTCCTTGCTTTGGCCGTGCTCTACAGGCACGTCAATCCAAGGAATCAAGCTGCCAGCCAAGGCCGTGTTGCGAAAGTTTTGGGTGGGAAACGCTGCGCTGCGCATGGTGGCCGACACTTTGCGGTCAATGTCCAAGATGGCAGAGGCGGGGTTGGCCAAGTCGTCTTTCACGGCAGCGTGCAAAGCGCCCATTTGGCTCAGCAACTCGCGCATGTTTTGTGCACCCGCGCCCGAGGCTGCTTGGTAAGTCATGGCGCTGACCCACTCCACCAGATTGTGTTGGAACAAGCCACCCAAGCCCATGAGCATCAAGCTCACGGTGCAATTGCCACCAATCCAATTTTTACCGCCTTGGCCCAGGGCTGTGTCGATGACGTTGCGGTTGACTGGGTCTAAGATTATGACCGCGTCATCCGCCATGCGCAGGCTAGAGGCTGCATCAATCCAGTGGCCGTTCCAGCCCGCTGCGCGAAGTTGGGGGTAGACCTCTTTGGTGTAGTCACCGCCTTGGCAAGTGAGCACGATGTCGCACTTCTTTAAGGCCTCAATGTCGTTGGCATCTTTGAGCGTGGTTTCGTTTTTGGCTTGCGCAGGGGCTTGGCCACCCGCGTTGGAGGTAGAGAAGAAAACGGGCTCAATCAGATCAAAATCATTTTCTTGAACCATGCGGTCGATCAATACCGAGCCGACCATGCCGCGCCAACCGACTAAACCCACTAACTTGCTCATTTTTTAACGCCTTTTCAAATTAAAAACAGTGCCAGACCTGACTGTTTGCCCGGCTCGTCTGGCCGGGAGGCGCACGACGAACCAGAGCTGCTTAGCCCTTTGTGATCGTGGTTTTGATGGTGATCACGCGCGCGCATGCCGCCAGCGTTGCTGGGGATGGTGAGTTCGCAGAGAAACAGCGGGCGTGAATCATGGCCAATATTATATCGGATGGGGCCTTGCGCCTAAATGACCCAATGAAATGATTAGGCCAATCCACACCATGTTTTTGAGCTTTCCCAATTGCTGAGTGTTTGGCTCAAGTCCACACCGTGTCGCATGGCGGTCATCTCGGCCACGATGCTCATGGCGATTTCTGGGGGGGTCAAGGCGCCCAAATTCAAACCCACGGGGCCACGCAATTGGTCGGCCTCGGCTTGCGACACATCAAAGTCCAACAAGCGCTTGCGGCGTTGTGCGTTGTTGTGGCGCGAGCCCAAAGCGCCCACATAAAACGCAGGCGTGCGCAACGCTTCCATGAGAGCCAAGTCATCGAGCTTGGGGTCATGCGTCACCGCCACCACAGCGCTGTTGTGGTCCAGGTTCATGGCCAGCACCAAGTCGTCGGGCATTTGGGTGGACAAGGTCACGCCGGCCAGGGCTTGCCAGCCCTCGTGGTACTCGGCACGCGGCTCGCACACCGTGACTTGGTAATCCAGCATGACGGCCATGGCAGCCAAATAACGCGACAACTGCCCCCCGCCAATGATGAGCAAACGCAAGCGTGGCCCATGCACGGTGGTGAGGCTCTCGCCATCAAACTGCACCTTGTCGCCCTCGGTGGCAGCTTGCATCTTGACCACGCCTGTGGCCATGTCTAGTCGGCGCTCCACCCGCTGGTGCTGCTCAATCAGCACCAACAATTCGCGCAAGTGAGACTGAGGCGACAAAGGCTCGAGCACCACTTGCACTGAGCCGCCACAAGGCAGGCCAAACCGGCGCACCTCTTCAGCCGTTTGACCATAGGTGGTGGTCTCAGGCATGCGCATGGCCAACTCGCCTGCGGCCACCCGGCGAATCAAATCGTCTTCAATGCACCCGCCCGACACCGATCCAGCCACTTGGCCATCGTCGCGAATGATCATCAGCGAGCCCGGTGGTCGCGGCGCTGAACCCCAGGTGCGCACCACGGTGCCCAACACCACACGGTGGCCTTTGTGTTGCCAGTCCAGGGCCGTGCGAATCACGTCAATGTCGATGCTGTTCATGGGAGTGGGTGAAATCAATGGGTATCAATTGGGGCGATGGGGCCAGCGTAATTGGAGGCCTGTGTGCTGCTCTAGTGTTTGTATGTCCTGCGGAGTATCCACATCCCAGCGGTAATGCGGGTTGGTGTTTACCCAGTGGTGGACCTGGTCGGGGTGGCGCTGTTGCCACTGGCGACAGCCAAAGTTACTGTCAGCAGCCAAGATGTGTTGACGCACCTTGGCGCTGAACATCACGGGATTGCCGGGTAATCCGTCCACCAAGGGTTGAACCACTTGCATGCCGCTCGGGCGTTGTGCATAAGCACGCATCAGATCGGCGATATCTTGAGACACGATCAGCGGTTGATCGGCCAAGGCAACCACAACGGCCGAGTGATGGGGTGACAAAGCCCTCAGCCCCACATGCAGTGACGCGTTTTGTCCGTCGTCTGGTTGCGGGTTGAGAACCTGCTTGATCGGCCATTGTGTGATGGCACGCTGAATATCTTGCGCGAAATGCCCCAAGACCACCACCACATCCTCTACCCCAGCGTGCGACAAGGCCATCAGCTGTCGGCAAATCAGTGGCACGCCGTTGAGTTCGAGCAGGCATTTGGGCCGATGCCCCATGCGTGAGGCTGAGCCAGCAGCCAAGACGACCGCACCGACGGTGTTTGGGGCGTTGGGGCCGCGATCGGTCGCCATGTGCATCAGCAAATGGGCTGGGTCAGGTTGTTTTAACCCAAGGCCTTCACCACCGCATCACCCATTTGCGCGGTGCCCACTTTCGTGGTGCCAGCGCTGTAGATATCGCCCGTGCGCAGCCCTTGTGCCAGCACGTGTTGCACGGCTGCTTCGATGCGGTCGGCGGCTGCGGCTTGGTTCAAGCTAAAGCGCAGCATCATGGCGGCGCTCAAAATAGTGGCCAAGGGGTTGGCCACGCCTTTGCCCGCGATGTCAGGGGCACTGCCGTGGCTGGGTTCGTACAGGCCTTGGTTTTTGCTGTTCAACGAGGCGGAAGGCAACATGCCAATCGAGCCCGTGAGCATGGAGGCTTCGTCGCTCAAGATGTCGCCAAACATATTGCCCGTCACCACCACGTCAAAGCGCTTGGGCTCTTTGACCAGTTGCATGGCCGCGTTGTCGACGTACATGTGGTCCAGCGCGATGTCTGGGTACTCATGGCCCACTTCGCTCACCACGTCTTTCCAGAACTGGAAGGTTTCCAGCACGTTGGCTTTGTCCACGCTGGTCACGCGGCCCTCAAAGCCTGCCGCTTTGCGTTTGCGGGCAGCTTGAAAAGCCACATGGGCAATGCGCTCGATCTCGGGCTTGCTGTAGCGCATGGTGTCAAACGCTTCTTCAGCACCGGGAAAGTGGCCGTCCGTGGCCACGCGGCGGCCGCGCGGTTGACCAAAGTAAATGTCGCCTGTGAGCTCGCGGATGATCAAAATGTCCAAGCCCGAAATCAACTCAGGCTTCAAGCTCGAAGCGCCCACCAACTGCTCGTAACAAATAGCTGGGCGAAAGTTAGCAAACAGCCCCATGTTTTTGCGCAAACCCAAAATAGCTTGTTCGGGGCGCAGCGGACGGTCGAGGGTGTCGTATTTCCAGTCGCCCACCGCGCCGAACAACACGGCATCCGCATCCATCGCCAGTTTCAAGGTGGCTTCAGGCAACGGGTGGCCGTGCGCGTCAAACGCGGCGCCGCCCACCAAGGCGGTTTCCATCTCGAACTTCAAGTCAAGCGTGTTCAAAACCTTGACGGCTTCTGCGACGATTTCGGTACCGATGCCATCACCGGGGAGAACTGCAATTTTCATGTGGGCTTTCTAGATTCTTGAACAAGCATTACATCGTGTGCGCCAACCAAGGCTTGGTGGCCAAGCGCTCGGCTTCAAAGGCTTTGATCTTGTCGGACTGGCGCAGGGTCAGGCCAATGTCGTCGAAGCCGTTGAGCAAGCAGTATTTGCGAAAAGCTTGCACTTCAAACGCAATGGTCTCGCCTTGGGGGCGCACGATGACTTGGTTCTCCAAGTCAATCGTCAACTCATAACCAGGGAAGGCGTGTACTTCGTTGAACAACAGGTCGATCGTGGCTTCGGGCAACACGATGGGCAGCAAGCCGTTTTTGAAACAGTTGTTAAAAAAGATGTCGGCAAAGCTCGGTGCAATCACCGCGCGAAAACCGTATTGGTCAATCGCCCAAGGCGCGTGCTCGCGTGACGAGCCACAGCCAAAGTTCTTGCGGGCCAACAACACCGATGCGCCCTCGGGGCGGTACGCACCTGGCAGGTACCGCGGCTGGTTCAGCACAAAGTCAGGGTTGGGTTTGCGGCTGGCGGGATCTTGGCCAGGTTCGCCGTGGTCGAGGTAGCGCCACTCGTCAAACAAGTTGGGACCAAAGCCCGTCTTGCGGATGGACTTCAAAAACTGTTTGGGGATGATGGCGTCGGTGTCGACGTTCTCGCGGTCCATGGGGGCCACGATGCCTTTGTGGAGGGTGAATTTCTGCATATTTTTATCCCTTAACTGGCCGGTTACGCGAACTTGCGCACGTCCACAAAGTGGCCGTGAATCGCGGCGGCAGCCGCCATGGCGGGGCTGACCAAATGGGTGCGACCCCCGTTGCCTTGACGACCTTCAAAGTTGCGGTTGCTGGTGGAGGCACAGCGCTCACCTGGCTCGAGCTTGTCAGCATTCATGGCCAAGCACATGGAGCAGCCTGGCTCGCGCCATTCAAAGCCCGCCGCTTTGAAGATTTCGTGCAAGCCTTCGCTTTCCGCTTGGGCTTTGACCAAGCCAGAGCCAGGCACCACCATGGCCAGCTTGATGTTCTTGGCCACTTTTTGGCCGAGTTTTTTCACTACCGCAGCAGCTTCGCGAATATCTTCGATGCGGCTGTTGGTGCATGAGCCAATGAACACTTTGTCCACAAACAAATCGTTCAGCGCTTTGCCCGGTTGCAGATTCATGTATGTCAAGGCGCGTTCGATGGCGCTGCGCTTGTTGGCGTCTTTTTCTTTGTCGGGGTCGGGCACGATGCCGTTGATGTCCAAGACCATTTCGGGCGAGGTGCCCCAAGTGACTTGCGGCAAGATGTCCTCGGCCTTGAGTTCGACCACCGCGTCAAACTTGGCATCGGCATCGGAGTGCAAGGTTTTCCAATACGCCACGGCGTGGTCCCATTCAATACCTGTTGGTGAGAGCGGACGGCCTTTGACGTACTCGATGGTTTTGTCATCCACCGCCACCAAACCCGCGCGCGCGCCGCCTTCGATGGCCATGTTGCACACCGTCATGCGGCCTTCCATGCTCAGTGCGCGAATGGCAGAGCCTGCGAATTCGATGGTGTAGCCTGTGCCGCCTGCCGTGCCAATCTTGCCAATGATGGCCAGCACCACGTCTTTGCCGGTCACGCCTTTGGCCAAGCTGCCTTCGACTTTGATGAGCATGTTTTTGGCTTTTTTGGCCAACAAGGTTTGGGTGGCCATGACATGCTCGACCTCTGAGGTGCCGATGCCGTGGGCCAGAGCAGCAAACGCACCGTGGGTGGAGGTGTGGCTGTCGCCGCACACCACGGTCATGCCGGGCAGGGTGGCGCCGTTTTCAGGGCCAATCACATGGATGATGCCTTGGCGCTTGGACATGAACGGAAAGAACGCGGCAGAGCCAAACTCGGCTATGTTGGCGTCAAGCGTGGTGATTTGTTCTTTGCTAACGGGATCGGTGATGCCGTCATAGCCCAGCTCCCAGCCGGTGGTGGGGGTGTTGTGGTCGGCGGTGGCCACGATCGAGCTGACACGCCAAACTTTGCGACCCGCTTGGCGAATGCCTTCAAATGCTTGGGGGCTGGTGACTTCGTGCACCAAATGGCGGTCAATGTAGAGGATGGAGGTGCCATCTTCTTCGGTGTGGACGACGTGTTCGTCCCAAATCTTGTCGTAAAGGGTGCGTCCCATGTGTGTTCCTTTGTGCAGCATTTGATTTTATGCGGTCTTGTGCAGCTTGTACTCCGCGTTGGACGTGTCTCGTGTGTGCCGCTGCGTTTGAAGGTGAGTAGCCAGTCTTGGCACAATCTCAGCGCATGATCAGTCCATCCCAAACTCCCCTTCACGGTCTTCGCGTGGTCGAACTCGGCCAACTCATCGCGGGACCTTTTGCTGCCAAAACGCTGGCCGATTTCGGTGCCGACGTGGTGAAGATCGAAACCCCCAAGACAGGCGATCCGTTGCGCAAATGGCGCTTGCTCAAAGACGGCACCTCGGTGTGGTGGCAAGTGCAGTCGCGCAACAAACGCTCGGTGGCACTGGACCTCAAAGACAAAGCCGCACAAGACATCGTGCGCCAACTTGTCAAGGACGCCGATGTATTGATTGAAAACTTTCGCCCCGGCGCCATGGAAGGCTGGGGCTTAGGCCCCGACGACTTGTTGGCCCTCAACCCACGCCTCATCATGTTGCGCATCAGTGGCTACGGGCAAACGGGGCCGTATCGCGACAAGCCTGGCTTTGGTGTGGTGGCCGAGGCCATGAGTGGTTTGCGCCACCTCACCGCCGAGCCAGGCCGCGTGCCCGTGCGCGTGGGGGTGAGCATTGGCGATACCTTGGCGTCGCTGCACGGCGTGATTGGCATATTGACAGCCTTGCACGAGCGCGAGCGAAGTGGGCAAGGCCAAGTGATTGACGTGGCTTTGTACGAGGCGGTGTTCAACTGCATGGAAAGTTTGTTGCCAGAGTACAGCGCGTTTGGTGCAGTACGCGAAGCCGCTGGCAGTGCTTTGCCTGGCATTGCGCCCAGCAACGCGTATCGCTGCCAAGACGAAGGCTATGTGCTGATTGCAGGCAATGGCGACAGTATTTTCAAACGCCTCATGCACACCCTTGGCCGTGACGATTTGGGTGCTGACCCCGCGCTCGCCGACAACGCAGGCCGTGTGCAACGTGTGGCCGAAATTGACGCTGTCATTGCTGCGTGGACGGGGCAAATGACGGTGGCACAAGTGCTTGATGCGCTAGACAAAGCAGCCGTGCCAGCAGGCCGCATTTACACGGTGGCTGATATTGCCGCCGACCCGCACTACCAAGCACGCGGCATGATTCAACAGGTGCAGATGGAGGATGGCACATCGCTGGCAGTGCCTGGCATCATTCCCAAACTCTCCCGCACCCCAGGCAGTCACCGCCGCAACGCACCTGCCATCGGGCAAGACACGGATGCGGTGTTGAGTGAGATCGGTTTAACCGCAGCGCAAATTCAAGCGCTCAAGGACAAAGGCATCGTGGCTTGATGACCCTTGTTGCTAGGGGCATGCCGGCAGCGAAGTTCGAGCCGCTCAGACCTGTTTCATGGCGCCTTTGACTTTGCCGCCACGTTCGATCTCGATCTCTCCGTAAGTCACATCGCCCGTTACTTTGCCACTGCTTCGCACAATCAAGACATTCTTGCTGGTGATCGATTGGTTTAACTCGCCTTTGACATCGATGAAATCGGCCTCTGTGGTGCCAGTGACGACGCCTGCAGCGCCAATCAGCACGTCTTTGGCCACCAACTCACCCTCCACCGTGCCAGAAATAATGGCTTGGTTGGGCGCGTTGATCGAGCCTTTGAAGACCACGCCAGCGCCAATGAAAATGCTTTTGTCTTTGTTGCCTTCGCTCATAAGCTTGTCTTTCTGGAATATGAATGCTTTTGAGTTTATATCGATATTGTCAATTTTTCCAATTAAATACGTCATTTGGCGTATTTGAAGCTATTTATCAGATGAAAATAACAACTATGAAAGTCATCGTCGTTGCCAATCCAAAGGGTGGTGCTGGCAAATCCACCTTGTCCACCAACATCGCAGGTTACTTTGCGTCGCAAGGCCATCAGGTCATGCTGGGCGATGCGGACACCCAGCAGTCCTCCAAATTTTGGCTGACTCAGCGGCCCGACACGCTGCCGCGCATTGCGACTTGGGAGTTTCAGCCTGACTTGGTGCTCACGGCCAAGCCGCCGCGTGGCACCACGCATGTGGTGATTGACACGCCGGGCGGCATCCATGGCTGGCGTTTGCAAGAGGTGATTGAGCGTGCCGACAAAGTGATCGTGCCCGTGATGCCCAGTGTGTTTGACATGCAGGCCACCAACGAATTCTTGAATCAATTGGTGCAAATCACGGCCAAGTTACCCACACAAGTGGGCGTGGTGGGCAACCGCGTGGACACGCGCACCATCTCAGCGGGGAACTTGCGCACTTTCATCGAGTCATTGCAAGTCCCTGTGCTGAGCTATCTGCGTGACACCCAGTACTACTTGCACATGGCGGCGCACGGTTTATCCATGTTTGACGTCACGCCCTCCAAAGTCCAAAAAGATTTAGAACAGTGGGGGCCTATTTGCCACTGGCTTGATCAAGATTGATCAGTGGTTGTCTGTCAACTGGTCAAGAATGGCTGGATTTTCCAAGGTTGAGGTGTCTTGAGTAATCGCCTCGTTCTTGGCCAAGCTGCGCAACAAGCGGCGCATGATCTTGCCAGAGCGGGTCTTGGGCAAGTTGTCACCAAAGCGGATGTCTTTGGGCTTGGCGATGGGGCCAATTTCTTTGCCCACGTGGTCGCGCAAGATTTTGGCAATCGCTTTGGCTTCGTCGCCCACAGGACGCGAGCGCTTTAACACCACAAACGCGCAGATGGCCTCGCCCGTGGTGTCGTCAGGACGGCCCACCACCGCGGCTTCAGCCACCAATTCGGTGCAGCTGACCAAGGCCGATTCAATTTCCATGGTGCCCATGCGGTGGCCCGACACATTCAACACGTCGTCGATTCGGCCGGTGATGGTGAAGTAGCCGGTTTTCTCGTCGCGGATTGCGCCGTCGCCAGCCAAGTAGTATTTGCCCTTGAATTCTTCGGGGTAGTAACTTTTCTTGAAGCGCTCTGGGTCACCCCAAATGGTGCGAATCATGGAAGGCCAGGGACGCTTGACCACCAAGATGCCGCCTTGGCCATTGGGCATGTCATGACCTGCTTCGTCTACCACTGCGGCTTGAATGCCGGGGAAGGGCAAGGTGCAAGAGCCGGGCACCATGGGCGTCACGCCAGGCAGAGGTGTGATCATGTGGCCACCCGTTTCGGTTTGCCAAAAGGTGTCGACCACAGGGCAACGGCTGGCGCCCACGTGTTTGTAATACCACTCCCAAGCAGCAGGGTTGATGGGTTCGCCAACGGAGCCCAACAAGCGCAGGCTCGACAAGTCGTAGCTTTTTGGATGCACCGCATCGTTGGCTTCTGCCGCTTTGATGAGTGAACGGATGGCGGTGGGCGCTGTGTAGAAGATCGAGACTTTGTGGTCTTGAATCATCTTCCAGAAACGGCCAGCGTCTGGGTACGTGGGCACGCCTTCAAACACAATTTCAGTGCCGCCCAAAGCCAAGGGGCCGTAGGTGATGTAGGTGTGGCCAGTGACCCAGCCGATGTCGGCGGTACACCAAAACACGTCGTTGTCCTTCAAGTCGAAGGTCCACTTGGTGGTCAGGGCTGCATGGAGCAAATAGCCGCCGGTGCTGTGTTGCACGCCTTTGGGTTTGCCTGTCGAGCCTGAGGTGTAGAGCAAGAACAAGGGATGCTCAGCGCCTACCCATTCGGGTTCGCAGGTGCTGGCTTGCAGGGCCGCCAAGTCGCCCAACCATTGGTCGCGTCCTGCGACCATGGCCACGTCACCACCGGTGCGCTTGACCACCAACACGTTTTTCACAGAGTCGCAGCCACCCAAGCTCAGGGCTTCGTCGACGATGGCTTTCAAGGGCAGGTGCTTGCCACCGCGCACCTGTTGGTCCGCTGTGATGATGGCCACCGCGCCAGTGTCTTCCACGCGGTCACGCAAAGACTGGGCAGAAAAGCCTCCGAACACAACAGAGTGGGTGGCACCGATACGGGCGCACGCTTGCATGGCGGCCACGCCCTCGATGGACATGGAGATGTAGATCATCACGCGGTCGCCTTTTTTCACGCCGACAGATTTCAGGGCGTTGGCGTATTGGCAAGTCTTGGCCAGCAATTGGCTGTAGGTCGTGCGGGTCACTTCGCCGCCATCGGCTTCAAAGATGATGGCGGTCTTGTCGCCCAAGCCTTTTTCGATGTTGCGGTCCAAGCAGTTGTAAGAGGCGTTCAAGGTGCCGTCTTCGAACCATTTGAAAAAGGGTGCGTTGCTCTCGTCGAGTACTTTCGTGAAGGGGGTCTTCCAGCTCAGCATCTCGCGCGCTTGCTCGGCCCAAAAGCCTTCGTAATCTGTGTCAGCTTGTTTGCACAGCGCTTCGTAAGCGGCCATGCCGGACACGTTGGCTTGTTTAACGAATTCAGCTGATGGCTGGTGAATGGTGATCTCGCTCATGAACCTGTCTCCTCTTGATTGGCAGTATTTGTCAAAACCCCGTGACTGTGGGGTGGTGCTCTTACAAGGGTCTGACTGATTCGAAGCTGACAAACCCTGGCTGTTGTCTGTCGACAATGTAGTGTTAATTAGCTCCTAAATCGCTGGGCATCAGCGCCTTGAGCTCTAGGTGAATACCCAGGTGCAGCGCGATGAAGTGCCGAGCCGCGTCCTGCCAGCCACCCAGTTCGGACTGGAGGTGCAGCAGACCCGGGTCGTCCAACAAACCATCGTTGAAATCCAGCGGTGTGGCAAAGCGCAGTTGGAAGAGTTCATATTCAGACTGGTACAGCTTGGGCGCTTGTTTGGCCGCGCTGGAGATGGCGCGCAAGCGGCCTTGGTGGCTCCAGTCACAAAACACGATGTGGCCCATGCGCAGCATCAGCACACACTGGTTGGGCGCGATTTTGCCCAAAATCTTGGCGTAGTTCAGCTCGCCCGTCGGGTCGATTTTTTGCAGTTGTTCAACCGCTTGCTCGCCCAAGGCAATCCAAGCTTCCAAAATATGGCCAGCATGGAAATAGGCTTCCCAAAAGCGGCGGCGGTAGGGGCCGATGTCGTCGTCGGTGTGGCGCAAGATTTCAAAAAACGCGTCCATGGTGCGGCTGGTCAACCAGCGGCTGGCGGTTTCGATGGCTTCGCGGCGCACACCCAGCCAGCCTGCGTGGTTGTGGCGCGGGTCGCCTAGGGTGCGCAGCAGCTCAGACAACAACGCGTTCTTCAGGGCTTGCGGCGGGTTGCGCTCAAACCAAGGCGAGAGCAGGCTGTAGGCAAACTCGTCGCGGCACAGCGGGTAGCGCAGACGTTGCGAGGGCAGGCCCTTGTCGTGTACTGCCCATTCACACATGCGCAACACGTAGCCAAGGGTGCTGCGCACCTCTTGAGGCGCTTGCAGGGCTTCTAAAAATGCTTGCTTGCAAAATTTGTTCAGCCAAAAACCTGGGGTCAGTGCATGGCGCTCTTGCCATTGCGTCAGGCTTTTATCGGCGGGCATACCCAGAATATCGTTGGCCACACGCACGGGGCCATTCAGTGGGTCCAGCACATCGAGGGTGCTGATCAGCCGCTCCAAGCCATTGGCTTCGGTCTGCGACAAAGAAGCCAGCACGCGCGGGTCTAAAAAGAAGGCACGGGCCGTGTGAGCCAGCTTCATGAACACGGGCTTGTCTGGGCTGAAGCTCTGTAAATACGTGTGCAGCAAACCGCGCCCCCACTTGAGGGGGCGCCTTGAATGGAGCGCCTCGGGCACAGCGACCTCAAAGTAGCGGTCGGTCAGCGTGGTGTGGGCGTGCAGGCCACGTTCGGCATTGAGCCACAGCGCGTAGGGAATGTGGCGCCAATCGCGTTGTCGTGGTGCCGTGCTGTTGGGCGCAAACTGCACGCGTTCAAACGCGCTGAAGGTGCGCTCACCCACGGTGCGCAAATCGGGGTCTTTGCCCAAGCCGCCGCCGCGTTTGGTTCGCGCGGCATGGGCCAGTTGGTCAAAGTCGGGTGGCAGGGGGGCGAAAAACATGTGCATTTTTTGAGCGCGGGCTTAGCGCACAGTCTCTTGCATCTTCTTCAAGGTGCTACTCGGGCCTTTGGTCGCGCCTGTTTCGGTGGGTTGAAACGCCAACACAAAGCGAAGCTCCACACGTCGGTTTTGGCTGTCGTTGTCCTTGCGGCTGGGGCGCTCATTGGCATAAGAGCTGATACCAAACACCGGCTGCTCACGCTCGTTGCGGTAGCTTTGCATGCCTTCTGAGCCCAGCACTTTGTAGACCGCACGTGCGCGGTCAAGGCCCAAGTGCCAGTTGTTGTAGTCGCCGCGGTTGAGCGGGACCGAGTCGGTGTGGCCCTCGATCAAAATGGTTTCAATCTCCACTTGCTGCGGGTTGGGCGGACAGTCTGGGGGCAACTGGCGGCGCTGTGAGTAGATGTAGCAAGGCAAAACTTGCTGCAGTTGCTCGGCCGATTGGCGCAGCGTGCGCACGCCCAAGCCTTCTAGCTCGGCGCTGCCGCGCGCAAACAGCGTGTCAGCAGGCAAGCTGATGACGCCTGAGACTTGGTTGATGGTCACGGGCACGCCTGCGTTTTGCAGCTTGGTGCCAATGGTGTGCACGACAGTGGCCAGTGGATCGGCGGGTGGCTCGGGCGGCTGCTCGGGTTTGCGTGAGAGCAGCACCATCACCATCACGATGAAGATGAACAGCAAGCCAATCATCAAGTCACTGGCCGAGGCCATGTAACCCGATTCCTCCACCTGCTCATGGGTGGCGGCGGTGTGGCGGCGTGATTTGATGAACATGGTGGATGCGCCCAGGGTTAAGCCTTGGGAGGCAATGCTTCGATGAACTCGTCCAACACCTCTTCGAGGTTGGTAATGCTGCCGCCAAGTTGGTTCACCGCGCTGGCCAAGTGTTGGTCCATCTTGGTGTGCAGGTTGGCAATTTGGGTGCTGTAGCCCGACACGCCTTGGGTGAGTGCGTCCACCGTGCCAGTGAGCGCTTTTTGTGCGTCTTGCAAATGCGTTCTCACATGGCCCAGGGCTTCTTCGGCAGACGCCGTGCTTTGTTTGAGCGTGTCCACGGTTTGGCCCAAGGCTTGGTTCATGGGCACCAAGGCCTCTTTGAAGTCATTTGCGGCGGAGCGTTGCAAGTGGACCGAGCTTTCAATCGCGCTGGCACTGTCTTTGAACTTGTCAGCCACTTGGTCAATTTGGTCAACCGTGCCTTGCAAACCCGACACAGCGCCTTGCACGCTGGCAAGGGTTTGGCCAAAGCTGGCGAGCAAGGTTTCTAGCTGTTGCGTGCCCTGGTTGCCCGCCGTGGCAGCACGGCCAATGGCCCCGTCGAGTTCGGTCACGGTGGCGCGCGTGGTCTGAATGGTTTGTGCCAAAGTGCTGACCGCGTTGTTAAATGAGGCCAAGCCGTTTTCAATGCCTTGCGACATGGCCGCGCCCGCTTTGCTCAGCTCGCCAGCCGCTTGGCTACCAGCATCGCCAAAACTTTGGCTTGAGGTTTGAATGCTGTCGGCCAGTTGGGCCAGCTTGTCAAACGCGGGCTGCATATTGCGCGCCAGCGCATCACCGATGGCGTTGGCAAAGTCCCCCTCGAAGCGGCGCAGCTGGCTCACCTGTGCGCGGTTCTCGTCCAAGATGTCTTGGAACAAAGCCAGCTGCATGCGCACACTGGCTTCGGCTGCGTTGTCTGGCACGCGTGCGCGCAGCGTGTGACACAGCGTGTCAATGCTGGATTGCAAGTTTTCCAGCGCCACTTTGGCGCGCCAGTTCCACACCAGCGAACACAACAAGCCTGCGATGGAAGTGATGAACTTACCGCCCGCCGTGGCGATGAGCGACTGCAAGGCTTGGTCTTGTTGGCGTGCCGACACATCCAGCGCATTGAGCGCCAAGCCCGCTTGCTGCAAAGCCACGGCCAAGAAGATAAAGGTGCACATCAAGCCAAAACCAATCAACAAGTTAGGCATGGTTTCGAACAAGGCCAAGTTCATGCGGCCACCGAGCACGCTGCGCACCGTCCAGGTGTCGGCATGGCTGCGAAAGCTGTAGCTGATGCGAGGCCCTGGGCTCATGCCGTGTTGCGTGGGCAGGTCAATCAAGCCCGCCTCGGTTTCCCGCAGCAAGAACTTCAACTCGATGTCGGTGGTTTGGGCCTCAGCCAAAGTCAGCGCGTCGCGGCTGCTGCCTTTGCTTGATTGCAGTCGGGCATCCAGCCCCACCACATCGGCACGCACTTGGCGTATGCGCCAAGCCCACACGCCAAAGCTGATGAGCGAGAACACAACAATCACGGCCGCAATGGCCAGGGGCACAGCCAACTGTTCGAGCTGAAGGAGGTATTGATTCATAGGCATGGCGCTATTGTGAACAAGTTAATCCCCCAAACCCCCACTGCGCAACACGCGTCTCGCACAGCCGTTCCACAACACGCCCAGCTGCGGGGCCCACAGCGTGAGGCGCTGTTTGGCGCGTGTGAGGCCGGTGTACACCAGCTCGCGGGTGAGCACGGGCGACTCTTGGGCGGGAATGATGAGCAACACATGCGCAAACTCTGAGCCCTGCGATTTGTGCACCGTCATGGCAAACACAGTCTCCACGCTGTCAAGGCGCGAGGGCATGACCCAACGCACGCCAGCGTCTGGCGCAGGGAAGGCCACGCGCATCACGCCATCTGGGCTGGGCAGGCACAGGCCAATGTCGCCATTCATCAGCTCTAGTGTGTAGTCGTTGCGCGTCACCATCACGGGGCGGCCTGCATACCAAGTGCTTTTGCCCAAGCCCAGCGCTTGCTCAACCTGTGTGTTGAGCTGCGTCACACCCAGCGGGCCTTCGCGCACGGCACACAACACGCAAAATTCGGTGAAGGCCTTGAGCAAGGCCAAGGCTTGTGCATCGTTGCAGGGCGCGGCTGGCGCAGTTTTGCTGGGGCGGTGCGCATCGAGCAAAGCCAACCAGTTGTGCCAACCGTAGCGCAGGCCCACGGCCAGCTTGGGGTCGCTGGCGCTGCTCAGTTGCAGGCGTGTGACGTCTGGCTCTGATGCGTCACCAACTGGGTCAAGGTGGATGCTTTGTTGCAGGGGCAGGGTGGCTAGCCAATCGGGTGCGTTGTTCCACAGTGCTTGGAGGGCGGGCGTGTTGTCGGTCGCGTCTGCATTCACGGCGCGTGCCCATTGGCCAATGCCGCTCTTGGCATCGAAGCGATGGCTGTGCGTGAGGGTGACGGTTTGGTGCTGCAGCAAGCTGCCTGTGCACAGTTGTGACATCACCGCACCCGCTTCGACAGAGGCCAGTTGGTCTTTGTCACCTAGCAAAATCAAGCGCGCTGTGGGCGGCACAGCCTGCAGCAAGCGGGCCATCATTTCTAGGTCAATCATGGACGCTTCGTCGACCACCACCACATCGGTGGCGAGCTGATGCACCTGCGATGTGGTGCGGTGGGTTTGTAGCAGTCGGTGCAGCGTTTGCGCTTGGGTGGGGATACGTGTTTGCACATCTGCTGGCATTTGGGTCAGCGCGTTGCTGATCGACTCGCTCAAGCGCGCCGCCGCTTTGCCTGTGGGCGCGGCGAGGTGAATTTGCAATTCGTTTGAAGACGTGCCTACCAAGAGCGACAGCAGCTTGACCACCGTGGTGGTCTTGCCCGTGCCGGGCCCGCCGGTGATGAGCGTGATGCGGTTTTGTGCAGCCACCTCGCAGGCCAAACGTTGCATGTCGGGCTCGCCATCGGTGGTGGGTGTGAACAACGCATCCAAGCGTTGCTGCAAATCAGCAGGCACATCGCAAGGCAGTGCCAAACGCTGCGCGATGTTGCGTCGAATGTGTTGCTCTGCCGTCCATGCGCGGCGTAAATACAAACGTGCGCCTTGTTTGTCTTCGGTCAGCACCAGCGGCGAAGCATCGCCTTGCGTCCACGGCAGGGTGGCGGCGGCCTCATGCAGTTTGCTGGGGAGTGTGGCGGTGTGTTCGTCGGTCCAGCCCAGCAGCTCAGCGGCTTGCGTTTGCAAAGCGGCAAGGTCTAGGCATGCATGGCCGCGCCCCCATTGGTGGCTGGTGAGGGCTGCTAGCCAAAGGTGGCGCGGGTCATCGCTGGGTTGTTTGCTTTGGAGCAAGTTGGCCAGTGATTTGTCCAAGCCCGTCAGGGGCGTGGATTGGGCCCATGACGCTTGCAACAGAGGCAGCATGGTGGCGGTGGCGGCTTGGGTCATGCAGCCACGCGTTGAACCAAAGCCTCTTGCGCCACAGTGTTGATGCTCTTGCCTTCTGCTTGTGCGACGATGGCCAGCTTTTCGTGCAGCTCGGTCGGAATGCGCAAATTGAACTTGCCCGAGAAATTGCGGCGCGGCTCAATGCCTTTTTCGCGGCACACCTCTAAAAACACTTCGAGCGATTTTTTAAATTCAGCGCGCAGCTCTTTGGGGTTCTTGCCGTAAAAATCTGCACCTCCTGTGAGGCCTAAGATTTCACCTCTGAACATGTCCAGCTCGGCGTCGTATTCAATCTTGGCGTTGTAGCCGTCGTAGGTCATCAAATTCATGGGGCGACTCCGTGTTGCTCAAACCACTTGCTGGCGTCTCAGGTTTTCTGGTGTTTTCGTTTCATTTGTATGGTACCAGTATTTAGTACTGGATGCATGGGATGGATGAAGCAAATGGTTTGACCAGTGCGTGCAGTTTAGTGCTGGTGCGGCTTAGGATTTTTACAAGCCGTTTGCAAACAAATCATCCAGCGCTTCAATCAGCGCCTGCGGTGGGCGCTGCAAATGCACACCCGCGCCTTCGGCGTGAATGCCACGCAAGAACATGTACACCGCACCACCCATGTGTTGGGCGTAGTCGTAGCCAGACAAGCGAACTTTGAGCAAGCGGTGCAGCGCCAAGGTGTAGAGCACGTATTGCACGTCGTAGCGTTTGTGCAGCACGGCGTCTTGCAAAGTCGCGCTGTCGTAGCTGGGTAGTTTGTTGGATTTGTAGTCCACCACCCAGTAGCGGCCATCGTGTTGCAGCACCAAATCCATCGACCCCGTGAGCATGCCTTGCATCACACGTGCTTGCAGCGCAGGGCGGGGCGAGCCCTCCAACACATGGGCTTGAATGAGTTGGTCCAGTGCGGCAGCGCTGACGTGGGCCACCTCGAGGTTGAACTCCATCTCGGGCCACATGTGCTCGGTGCTGAGTTGGCACAGCGTGAGTGGTGCAGCGTTGAGCGTGTGCAAGGGCAGCGGGGTTTGCACCACAGCTTTGAGCCAAGGCTCTAGTTGCGCACGTGGCGCGTCTTCGAGTTGCAGCCAGTGGGCCTTGTGCGCCAGCAAATCGCTCCACGCCGATTGAGACCAAGCAGGCGCGTTGTGATGGGCCAGGGGCCAATCGTTTTGTGACAGCCATTCCAGCAAGTCGTGCAGCAGTGTGCCGAAGCGCGCACCGGCCGGAAAGGTTTGCCACGCGCTGATGCTTTCGGGCTCTGGCGCAGGGGCGGCTACAGCTACGGCATAGGGCTGCGCTTCGGCTACCCCGTCACTGGCGTCTGTGATGGCGTCGGCCACCGACTCGTCGCGTTTCGATTCAGACACCAGCCCGCGCGTGATGGCACTAAAGCTCGCCGTCCACCACAGGCTGTGGTGGGTGCGTGTGGGTGTCAGGGCATCTTTGGGTGCGCTGATGGCAGCGGGTGCGTGGTAGTGAATGCCTTGCAGCTCTGGCAAGTCTGCGACTTGGATGTGATCACATGTGCCCCACAAGGCGTGCAACTGATTGCCTAGATCACCGCGTTCTTTGCGCATCAGCAATTGCGACAAGGCGCTCAGTTTCAAATCACTCTTGGAGCTGGCCTTGCTCAAATCATGTTTGGTTTCGGCCACGCCCATCCACAAACCACGTTGCGCACGGGTGAGGGCCACATACAACAAGCGCATGTCTTCTTCTACCGAAGTGGCGCTTGGGTCGCTGTCGTCGTCGCCTTCGTCGTCTTGTGCGAAGTTGGTCTTGGCTTTTTTCTCCACCGAAAATGCGCCTGCAAATGGCACAAACACCAGTGGATACTGCAAGCCCTTGCTCTTGTGATAGGTGATGACTTTCACGCACAGCGCATCGGTTTCTAGGCGGGCTTGTTGGGCTTCTGTGTCGTGGTGCTGGTTTTGAATTTGTTCGCCTAGGTAGCGCACCAGCGCATGTTCGCCTTGCAGGCTTTGCGCGGCATGTTGCAGCAGTTCGCCTAAGTGCAACAGGTTGCTCAACCGCCGTTCTCCATCGGGCTGGGCCAACATGCGCTGCGCCACCTGTTGGCTGTGCAGCCACTGGTGCAGCATGGGCAGCACGCCGTGTTGTTGCCACAGACCGTGCCATTGGTGGAACTGTTCTAGCAGTTGCTCCCACTGCGCTTCGTCTTGGGTGGTGGCCAGTACCTCGTGCAAGTCCAGCGCCCATAGTCGGCTGCCCACTGCGGCACGCACCCAGCCCGTTTGGCGGGGCGAAGCCACTGCGCGTAACAAACGCCACAAGTCGGCGGCCTCGGTCGCTTGGTACACGCTGGTGTGGTCCGATAAATACACGCTCGGTATGTGTCGCGCACGCAGGGCGTGACGCACGGCATCGGCTTGTTTTTGGTTGCGCACCAAGACGGCCATCTCGCCGGGGGTGGCTACTTTCTTGTTGAGCAAGTCAGCCATTTGGTCGGCAAACACTTGGGCGGTGTGGTGCAAGTAGCTGGTGCTGCTCACTACATCTGCTTCAGTTTGCGGGTGCATTTGCCACACGGTGAGAGGCGGGTATTCTTCGCCGTTCACCACCAAAGCAGGCTCTTTGCCTTGGGCGGATACCTCTACAAATTCAATCTCGCCTTGCGCCGATGCAAAAGGATGCGGGGTTTGCATGAACACATGGTTGACAGCTTGGACTAGGCCCACGCTTGAGCGGTGGTTGCCGGTGAGGGTGTGCAACGCATCATCATTTGTCGCTTGTGCATCGCTGCGCGCTTGCAAGTAGGTGCCCAAATCCGCACCACGGAAACTGTAGATGGCTTGCTTGGGGTCGCCAATCATCACCAACGCGTTGGCTTGGTTGCAGGCGTCTGGCGCATAAATGCGGTTGAGCGTGCCGTATTGCCAAGGGTCGGTGTCTTGAAACTCGTCCACCAAGGCCACAGGGTATTGCTGGCGAATGGCGGTGGCCAATCGGCCATCGTTGGCCATCACCGCGTGATGCAGGTTTTGCAACAGGTCTGAGAAGTCAAACGCGGCGCGTTGTGTTTTGGCGGCTTGATAGGCTTCGCCCACCGCGTGTGCGGCGTGCAGGGCAATGTGCTTCTCGGTGCTTGGCGTGGCGTCAAACAATTCAATATAGGTTTGCATCGCCGCAAAGAAAGCAAAGCCCTCCGCCTCGGCCCAGCCTTTGTCTTTGAGGGCTTGGGTGGTGAAGCGCTCTAGCACTTTGAATTCTTCTTTGCTGACTTGAGCCTTCGCACTTTGCGTGGCCCACGCTTGCAGCGCTTTGAGCCAGTTGGCAAAGTAGTCGGCGCGCAAGCCTTTGATTTTTTTCTGTGCTCCTGCTTCTTGCAGCGCTTGCAACACGGCGTCGCTCCAGGCCTCACGCGCAGCAAGTGCCACAGCTGTTACTTGTGCCTGCCACGCCATGTGTGTGTCAATGGCTTGCGTGGGCGTGATGTCGGGCGCAACCAATGCGCGTGGTTTGCGCTCTTGTTCCTTCCACATCTCGCTCAAGGTTTTCAGCAGCTTGTCAGGGTCTTGGCCCATCAGCGGTGTGATGTGTTGCAGCGTGTCGCCACTCAGTGGGTAAAACCATTCGCGCCAATAGTCTTGCACCAGGGTGAGCTTGAGTTGGTCAGCATTCTCAAGCCGGGTTTGCTCAAACAGGTTGTGGCTCTCTAGCGCGTGTTGTGTGAGCATGCGGCGCGACCAACCGTGAATGGTGTAGATGGCCGCATCGTCCATCCACTCGGCCGCACAGTTGAGCTGCAAGGCGCAGCGCGGCCAAAGCGTCTGATCAAAACTGTCACGCAGTGTGATTAAAAAAGCATCTACTTTCAAAGAGGCGGGACAGTCACGGCCTTGTGCGCTCAAGTCAAAGAAGGTGGCGGCTTGGCTGAGGCGGGTTCGAATACGGTCACGCAACTCGGCGGTGGCGGCGTCGGTAAACGTCATGACCAAAATTTGCGGCGGCAACAAAGTCTCGGTGCGTTCGTGACCTAACACGAGGCGCAAATACAGTGCAGCGAGTGTCCAAGTTTTGCCCGTGCCAGCGCTGGCCTCAATCACTTGTCGGCCTTGCAGCAGCAGGGTGTGTGCGTTGAGGGCTTTCATGCGTCCGGCTCCTGGGCACGCTCGTCACTGTCGTCTCTGTCGGTACGCAGGTGAATCACTTGAGCGGCTGTGAGCATGGGCGCGTAGAGGCGAACCGCCCAATCAGCCAATGTGGGTTCGATGTCTTCAAAGCGGGTGAACACGCGTTGCAGTGCGGGGGAGTCTTGGTACTCACCGCGTTTTTGGTGTGCACCATTGAATGCGGTTTGTGCTTTGACCATGGGGTCTTTGTGTTGTGCGGCCACACCCGACACATACGCGCACGCTGTTTTGGCAGCCACGGGCAAGGGCTGGGCCCAAGCTTGTAAATAAGCATCGCAGAGGTTTTGCAAATGGGATTGGGCCGTCTCGGCGGGGATGGGTGCAAGTTCAACAGCGGCATCCAAGCCAATTTGCACGCTGGTGGTGGGCACGCCACTGGCACATGCAGCCAAGTGGTGCAGCCACAGTTGGCTGAGTGTGTCGAGCCGCACATATTGGTTTTCTTTTTTGCCTTCTGTCACCGCGCCAGGGCGCAGGCTGACTTGCAGCCAAGTGCTGTGTTTGGCTGTGTCCGCGCTAGATGCTGCGGGGTTGCTGCGCCACAGGTGGTGGCCATTGGCCCACTCGGCGCTCAGGCGTGTGTGACCCATTTGCCAGTGTGCTGACTGCACGCTCAAGGTGTGCGGCCATTTGAGCAGCAGCGCATCGAGTTGTTTGCGCAAGGTGTCGCGGTCACGCAGCAGGGCGTTTTGTTGGGCTTGACCAAAACCTGCCAAAGCCAGTTGGCCGCTCAAGCGCAGTTGGGCCAAGGCGTGTGTCGCATCGTCGGCTTGTGCAAGGCTTTGGTTGAGTTTGTATTTCTCTAAACCGTCGAGCGCGAAGGGTTCTTCCTCCTGTGCGGCCTCTTGCGGCTGGTCTAAGCGCAGACGCAAACGCGCTGTCAAAAACACCTCGACGGGTTGACGCAGCAAGCGCTGCAAATCTTGCAGCGTCAGCTCGGTAGGGGCGATGGCAAAGGCCGGCACAGCGTTGCTGTGCGCTGACGCGGTGCGACTGTCCATGGTGGCTGCGCTGGACGACAGAGCGCTTTGCCAATCGTGTGCATAGGTTTGAAACGGGGAGGCTTGCGTGAAGTACTGGTGCGAAAACGCATGCAGCGGTTGCAGCGGTGCATCGCATGCGGGTATGGCGTCGCCCTTGTCATTGCGCTGTGTCCACACCGCATCAAGGTAGTCCATCAGCTGCGCCACCAGCACTGATGGGGGTTTGATTTCATGGTCGGTCGTGCGGCGACCTTGCCAGCTGATGTAGAGCTTGTGGCGGGCCGAGAGCAGTGCTTCTAAAAACAAATAGCGGTCGTCTTCGCGGCGCGAGCGGTCGCCAGCGCGCCAGTGTGACTGAGCGCTGCCTGCGTGTGCGGCCTCGCTCATCAAATCAAAGTCGCGTGGGGTTTGGCTGCGTGGGTAGTCGCCATCGTTCATGCCCAGCAAGCAAACGCACTTGAACGGTATCGAGCGCATGGGCATGAGTGTGGCGAACTGCACGCCACCGCCAAAAAAGCGGCGTTGCATGGCGGGCTGTTGCAGCTGCGCCATCCAGTGTTCGCGCACCACCACCAAGGGCAGCGGGGTATCGAGACGGGCCAGTTGGCATTCGGCCAACCAGGTTTCGAGTGGGGCCATCACGCGCTCTATCAATCGCTCGTCGGCTTCGTCGCTGGGCTTGAAGAATAAGGCCAGCAACTGCTGCAACACCGCCACCCATTCGGTGGGTGTGTGGTCTTGGCGCAGTTGCAGCAGCGCCATTTGTGTGTGGCGCAGCCATTGCAACAGGCCATCCATCACGCGGGCGTCGAGGCCGCCCACGCCGGCTTGCGGCAGTGTGTTGGCCCACGGCGTGGCCAGCTCGTCTGTTGAGCCCGTGGCGTAGCCCAACAGCAAACGCTCGATGCCAAACAGCCAACTGTTTTGGTTGGCGTCGGGCATGTCGGGCGCAATGCCCCAGGGCTTGCGTTGTGATGCGTCCAGGCCCCAACGCACGCCTGCGTCGGCCAACCAAGTGTCGAGCAGTGCCACGTCGTGTTCTTGTAGGCCAAAGCGTTTGCGCACGGCGGCCACTTCAAACAGGCTTTGCCACTCCACGCGCGTCACGCGCAGCTGGGGCAGTTGCAGCAGCGTGTCGAGCGCTTGCACCAAGGGCTCGGTGCGTGGTGTGGTGTCGGCCACGCTGTAGGGCAGATGGCGCGGATCATGGCTGGCAAAGCGGCTAAACACCGCATGGATGTGCGGCGCAAAGTTGGCCATGTCGGGCACCATCACCATGATGTCGGCGGGCGTCAAGGTGGGGTCGGCATCGAGCCACGCCAGCAGGCGGTCGTGCAGCACCTCGACCTCGCGCTGGGCCGAGTGCGTTTGCACAAAGCTCAGGCTGGTGTCGTGGGCGGGCACCTGTGTGGGTGTGTCTGGCAGAGGTTCTAGGTGGAGCAGGGCCGACTGCAAGTGCTCCAGCATGGTGGGCGCACGGCCTTGGCTGGCGGCTGCCTGGGCAGGATCGACAAACACATCCACGCGACTGAACTGGCCTTTGTATTGGTCTACATCGTCAAAGCCATCGAGCAAGTGCAAATAGTCGCGTCCATGTTTGCCCCATGCAGCCAGCAGCGGGTGCGTGTCGGTGTGCAGGGTGTATTGGTCGGCTTCGCTCAGCGAGCCATCGTCTTGCGGCACGGGCAAACCAGCTTTGTGTGCTTGGCGTTGCTTGGCGAGTTTGGCCAATGGCACACGGCTTTCCACCACATGGCCCCAGTAGTGCTGACAGGGGTTTTGCACCAGCATCAGCACTTGGCATACGCGGCCCAACGCAGCCAGCGCTTGCACGGTTTGCATGGGCAGCGAGGTCACGCCAAACACCATGATGCGATGCGGCACACCCGCAGGGCGATGGCCCTCTGGGATGGATGCCATCTTGACCATGAAGGCCTCGTGCACTTTGGCGCGCGAGCTGAAGCTGTGCGGCGCATGGGCACTGAGAGCGGCTTGCACCTGGGCATCAGCGGCGAGGTCAGCCAGCAATGCGCGCCACAGCAAGGGCTGCCAGCTTTGTGAGACGGGCAGCGGTGTGGTGAATGCGCCCGCGTTTGTGCCCGCTTGTGTGCGCAGTTGGTCTCGGGCATGGGCCCAGTCTTCTAGCCAATCGGCGCGGTAGTTTTGGTAGCCGTCCAGCACGTCGGCCAATTGCGCGGCCAGCTGATACGCGCGGCGGTTCATCGGGGAGGCATCGCCGTCGGCTTGGCCGAGGTAGTTGTTGAGCGGCGCAAAGCTGGGCTGTGCCAATAAATGGGGCAGCAAACGCATGATGCGCCACACCAGTGGCGACTTGTCGAGCGGCATGTGCGCGGGCACATGGCTGGGGCCCAGCACAGCACGGTAAATCTGCCAGAGCTTGGTCGACGGCAGCTCGAGTTGTGTGGCGGCGCAAACCCCTAAGTCTTTGGCCAAGGCCAGCTCGAGCCAATGCTTCATGCCGTTGCTTTGCACCAGCAGCACCTCGGGCGCGAGCACGGGCAGCGGGTGGTTGCGGATGAACTGCACCGCCAACTCGCGCAGGCCCTCTAGCTGGTTGCTATGAAGCACCATAAAACCGGTGGCGTGGGGGCTAGACATGGGGGGCAGAACGAGCGAAAAAGGGGGCTAAATATTTGGGGGTGTCAGTGAGCATACTGGGTGCCTTGGCCGTCCACGTTACCAAAAAGCGCTGACAATCATTTGATCGTTCGCTTCTACCAGGAAAAAAACTGTGTTGCCTCAGTCCGTTTTAATCAGCGAAGTCGGCCCGCGTGATGGCTTGCAAAGTGTCAAGGCCACCATGCCCACGGCACACAAGCTGGCTTGGATCACCGCGTTGCACGATGCGGGCTTGCGCGAAATCGAGGTGTGCTCGTTTGTGCCGGCCAAGCTGCTGCCGCAGATGGCCGATGCGGCTGAGGTGGTGCGTCATGCCGTGGCTTTGCCCAACTGGACGGTGATGGCTTTGGTGCCCAACCTCAAAGGCGCTGAGGCCGCATTGGCAGCGGGGGTGCACAAGCTCACCATTCCTGTGTCAGCCAGTGAGGCGCATTCGTTGGCGAATGTGCGCAAGTCACGCGCCGACATGGTGGCCGAGGTGCGCAGCATCGTGGCCATGTCGCACGAACGTGCACCCCATATCAAAGTAGAGGTGGGCATATCCACCGCATTTGGCTGCACCTTGCAAGGCCATGTGGCCGATGACGATGTGATGTGGCTGGCCACCGAATTGGCCGAGGCGGGTGTGCACGAGGTGGGCTTGTCCGACACCACGGGCATGGCCAATCCAGCGCAGGTGCGCCGCTTGTTTCAAAAGCTTCAGCAGGCCGTTGGCCCCAAGATGGGCGCAGCGCACATGCACAACACACGCGGTTTGGGTTTGGCCAACTGCTTGGCTGCTGTCGATGTGGGCGTGACCACGTTTGACAGCTCGCAAGGCGGCTTGGGTGGCTGTCCTTATGCGCCAGGTGCGTCGGGCAATGTGGTGACGGAAGACTTGGTGTTCATGTTCGAGGCCATGGGTGTGCGCACGGGCGTGGACCTCGACAAGCTCATGGCGGCACGCGTGCACTTGCAAACGGGCCTGCCCAACGAACCCATTTACGGCATGACCCCGCTGGCGGGCTTGCCCAAGCACTGGAAGACCCACACACATGCGTGATGCCAAGACCTTGCCCCTAGCGGGTATTCGGGTGGTGGAGTTCACCCACATGGTGATGGGCCCCACCTGCGGCATGATCTTGGCCGACTTAGGCGCCGAGGTCATCAAGGTCGAACCTTTAAGCGGTGACAGCACACGCAGGCTGATGGGCTCAGGTTCTGGGTTTTTTGGCATCTTCAACCGCAACAAAAAAAGCTTGGCGGTGGATGTGAAAAGCGCCCAAGGCCAAGAACTGGTGCTGCGCTTGGTGGCTGGGGCAGATGTGTTCAGCGAGAACTTCAAAACAGGCACGATGGACAAACTTGGCTTGGGCTACGCAGCCTTGTCCAAGCTCAACCCGGGGCTGATTTATGTGTCGCACAAAGGCTTTTTGCCAGGGCCCTATGCGCACCGCACCGCACTGGATGAAGTGGTGCAAATGATGGGTGGCTTGGCCTACATGACGGGGCCTGAGGGTCGCCCCTTGCGCGCAGGCGCGAGCGTGAACGACATCATGGGCGGTATGTTTGGCGCGATTGGGGCTTTGGCTGCACTCGCGCAGCGCCATCAAACGGGCAAAGGCCAAGAGGTGCAAAGTGCCCTGTATGAAAACAATGTGATGTTGGTTGCGCAGCACATGATGCAGTTTGCTGTCACGGGCAAAGCCGCTGCGCCCATGCCCAGCCGCATCAGCGCATGGGCGGTGTATGACGTGTTCACGGTCCAAGACGATGCGCAAATATTCTTGGCGGTCGTGAGCGACACGCAATGGCATGTGATGTGCGATGCGTTTGGTTTGGCCGATCTCAAGGCCGATGTGCGTTTGGCCTCAAACAACGACCGCGTGAAGGCACGTGATTGGATGATGCCCATCTTGCGTGAGCATTTTGCAAAGCTGAGCGCCACAGAGCTGAGCTCGCGTTTTGAAGCTGCTGGTTTGCCTTATGCGCCCATCACCAAACCGCAAGATTTGTTTGAGGATCCGCATTTGCTCGCCACAGATGGCCTCACGCCGATCACGTTGCCCAGTGACGCCAGCAGTGCGGGGCAAGAGGTGCACACACGCACCCCTTTGCTGCCTTTGCGCATGGATGGCGAGCGTTTGCCAATGCGCCACGCGCCCCCCAGCATTGGCCAAGACACCGAGGCACTGCTGCGTGAACTGGGCTACGACAGCGCCCACATTCAACGCATGGTGCAAGACGGTGTGGTGAAGGTGATCACACCCCCTCAGGCTTGATCTGTGCACGAGCAATGACGGGCTTCCAACGCGCTTGCTCAAGTTTGATGAAGGCTTCAAATTCCGCATGCGTGTTGCCCACTGCCAAGGCTGTGTCTTGACTGAGTTTTTCTTGCACCAGTTTGCTGCGGGTCGCAGCAATGGCTTCTTTCTCAAGCTTGTCGAGGTTGGCCTTGGCCATTTTGCTGGGGGCCATCAGGCCGTACCACTGCGTCATCTCGAAGCCTTTGAAACCTTGCTCTGCCACGGTGGGCACGTCGGGCAACTGCGGCAAGCGTGCGCTGGTGCCGGTGGCAATGCAACGCAGCTTGCCCGCTTTGATGAACTGCAACAGCGCAGGGGCGCCGACAGACGCCGCATCTAAGCGGCCTGCCATCAAGTCGGTGAGCATGGGGCCTGTGCCACGGTAGGGCACGTGCAAGATGAATGTCTCTGACACCATCTTGAGGTATTCAAACGCCAAGTGGCCCGCGCTGCCGTTGCCTGCCGAGCCGTAATTGAGCTTGCCAGGGTTGGCTTTGGCGTAGGCCACAAATTCTTTGAGGTTCTTCACCGGCAAGTCGGGGTGCACCACATAGAGGCTGGGCACTTTTGAGATGAGCGTGATCGGCGTGAAGTCTTTGGCTGCGTCATACGACAGCTTCGAAAAGATGAAGGGGTTCACGGCCAAGGTGCCAATGTGGCCCAAGATGAGCGTGTGCTCATCGGTTGAATTGGCTACTTCTTGCATGGCAATGTTGCCAGCCGCACCGGGCTTGTTGTCCACAAACACGCTTTGTCCAATCGTTTTGCCCATCTCGCCTGCCAAGGCGCGCGCCACAATTTCAGAGCTGCCGCCAGGTGCAAACGGCACGACCAAGCGCAAAGGTTTAGAAGGCCAAGCAGCTTGTGCATGGGATAGCGCGGGCGAAAAAGCCAGTGCGCTGGCTGCGGTACTGGCCAGCAGTTGGCGGCGCGTGAGGGTGGGGTCGTTGAAGTTCATGTGTCTCTTTCGCTTGGGTGATTCGGTGGCAATATCGCGTTCTTTGATGACGCGGCTGCACTGGTTGATCTGCTACGCAATGAATTTTTGCGTCATCGGGTGAACCCTTTTGGATGTCACCACCCAACTATGCCACACGGGCTTTCACCTCGGGTGAATCTCAAGCCTGTTGCAAAATTCCCAGAATTAGCACTGGCGTGACGTCAGTTCGCTGTAGCATCTGTCGGCAAAACTTATTGGAATTGAATGATGAAACGATCGACGTTCTTGATAGCACTCGCCAGCTTGGCTAGTGCCCCCGCTTGGGCTGACCCCAGCTATCCCAACAAACCGATTCGCATCATCGTGCCATTCACACCGGGTGGCAGCCCTGATGTGTTGGCGCGCACCATTGGCCAAAAAATTTCTGAGAGCACGGGCGCACCTGTGGTGATTGAAAACGTGGCTGGCGCGGGCGGTACGGTGGGTGCTGATCGTGCTTCCAAAGCGGCGCCTGATGGTTACACCTTGCTCATGGGCCACGTGGGCACTCTGGCCGTGGCGCCTGCCGTGTACCCCAATTTGCCATATGACCCCATCAAATCGTTTGTGCCCGTGGCCTGGGTGGCCAAGGTGCCCAATGTGTTGGCAGTTCATCCTTCCATGCCTGTCAACAACGTGACCGAGCTGGTGAAATACCTCAAGGCCAATCCAGGCAAGGTCAACTACGGCTCGGGTGGCAATGGCAGTGCGGCGCATTTGGCCATGGAGTATTTCAAACTCTCCACCCAAACCTTTGTGGTGCATGTGCCTTATCGCGGCACCGCCCCCTCGGTGACCGATGCCATCGCCGGACAAATTCAAATGGTGTTCACCGGTGCGCCTGCGCTGGTGCCGATGGTCAAGGCTGGCAAATTGCGCGCGATTGCCGTCTCTAGCCCCAAGCGTTTGGACTTGTTGCCGGATGTACCGACATTGGCAGAGTCGGGCGTCAAAGGCCTAGAGGGTTTTGAAGCGGACCAGTGGTATGGCTTGGTGGCCCCTGCGGGCACGCCCGCTGCCGTGGTGCAAAAACTCAACCAAGTGGTCAATGCCAACTTGACGGCACCTGAGATGGTCGCCCGACTCAAAACCGAAGGGGCCACTGCCACGCCCGCATCGCCTGAGGCCTTTGGGCAACTCATTCAACGCGAGATCAAGCGCTGGCGCCCCGTGGTGTTGAACGCAAAAATCTCTGCAGATTAAGCGGCGGCTTGTTCATTTTTAGGTGTTGAAAACCAAGCCACCAATATTTGAATTGAATGGGCCATAAGACATGCGCTTGCACGAACACCACCACCCACATGGTCATTCATCAGGCCATTCTCATGTCCACGCGCCCAAAGACTTCAGTGGTGCATTTGCTTTGGGTATTGCATTGAATTTGGGCTTTGTGGCGGTCGAGGCGTTTTATGGCTGGCGCGTGGACTCACTGGCGCTGCTCGCTGATGCCGGCCACAACCTCAGTGATGTGGCAGGCTTGGTATTGGCTTGGGCAGGCGTATGGGCCACCAAGCTGCGGCCCAATCCGCGGCACACCTATGGCTGGCAACGCGCCACCATCTTGGCAGCTTTTGCCAATGCGTTGTTGCTCTTGGTGGCCATGGGTGGTTTGGCTTGGGAGGCAGTGGGTCGCCTGATGTCTGCCGAAGTGCTGAGCCTGCGAGGGCAAAGTGAAACTGTGATGTGGGTGGCCGGCATCGGTATTGGCATCAATGCCGCCACGGCGCTTTTGTTCATGGAAAAAGGCAAGGGCGATTTGAATATTCGTGGTGCGTTTGTGCACATGGTTGCCGATGCTCTGGTGTCTTTGGGTGTGGTGATCACTGGTGCATTGGCATTTTTTGGCGGCTGGAATTGGCTTGACCCTGTCGCGAGTTTGCTGATTGCTGTTGTGATTGTGCTGAGTACATGGAGTCTGTTCAAGCAGTCACTGCACTTGTTGTTTGATGGCGTGCCGCATGAGATTGATCCAGGGGCGGTGCATGATTTTTTAGGCTCGTTAGAGGGCGTGACCGAGGTGGTTGATTTGCACATCTGGGCGATGGGCACTTCCAAGGTGGCGCTGACAGCGCATCTGATTGTTCCTACGGGCTATCCAGATGCCGCATTTTTTAAAAACGCCCAAGCGCGTTTGCATGAGGCCTTTGACATATCGCATGTGACTTTGCAAGTCACCCAAGAGGCGGTGATGACTTCATGCCAAGCCCACCATCCAATTTTGGGCGAGCGTGTCACTTGACGCTGCCAATGGTTTTTTATGCCTTGGGGCGCGACATCTTGAACAGTTGCTCCGGTCCAATGCTGAAGTAGTCGGCTGGGCCGCCGCCGCGCAAGATGTGGCCTGCATTGGCGGTGTCGTAAATGCCGTCTTTGAGCAAGTGGTCGGCAATGTGCACGCCCACCACTTCGCCTAGCACCAGCCAGGTGGGCACTTTTTGTTTGTCCAAGCCTTCGAGTTGAATAATTTGCGTGCTGCGGCATTCAAACGACACAGGGCTCTCGGCCACGCGCGGCACGTCCACCACGCGTGAAGGGGCGGTGGTCAGCCCTGCCAATTCAAACTCATTCACTTCTGGGCCCACGGGGGCGCAGGTTTGGTTCATGGCCTCGGCCAGCGGGCGGGTGACGAGATTCCAGACAAAGATGCCGTTTTCTTGCACATTGCGCACCGAGTCTTTCAGGCCGGTGCTTGAGAAGCCAATGATGGGCGGGATGTAGTTAAAAGCGTTGAAGAAGCTGTAGGGGGCGAGGTTCAAAATGCCGTCGTTGCTGCGGGTCGATACCCAGCCGATGGGGCGTGGGCCAACGATGGCATTGAAGGGGTCGTGGGGCAGGCCGTGGCCGTGGCGGGGGTCGTAAAAATGCGTCATGTGGGTACCTTAAACGCAAAACCGCGAGCAGGCTGTCACCTACTTGCAAAGCTGCTGCTTGTGTGCAACCTAGAGATGGCGCTTGGCCACAATGGCCAAGACATCTAGCTCGGCCTGGGAGTCGGTTTTGATGTGTGCCAAGCTCTTGCGCAAGGCGTCTTCGCCCGTGGCTTGGGCAATCAAGCTCAGTTGATCAACCAGCAGTTTGAACTGCGCAGCGGCCAAGGCAGGGTGTGCTTTGGCATCTAGCACCAAGCCGTTGGCGTGGGTGTGGTTTTCGGCTTCTTTGGCTGCAAACTCTGCGCGGGCTTCGTTGGTCAGGCGTGTGACCTCTTCGTGCGACAAGTGCAAACGCTCGGCCTCGGCAATGATGAGCTCGCGCTCCGCACCGTTGAGCATGCCGTCTTCAAAGGCCAGCATGAGGCGCTGTTTGAAGGCGTCGCGGTCAATGCGCAACTGGTCGGTAAAGGCCGAAGCCAACAAGCCCGCAGGGATGGCAAAAATACCAATGCCCACCAGCGCCAACACCACCGTCAGGGCGCGGCCCATGGGCGTGATGGGGGAGATGTCGCCATAGCCCACCGAGGCCAACGTGATGATGGCCCAGTAAATGGATTGGGGAATGTTTTCAAACTTGTCAGGCTGTGCCTCATGCTCAAGCAAGAAGCCCAAGCTGGCGGTTAGCACCACCAACAACATCATCACAAACACCGAGGCAAAGATAACTTGCCACTCGCGTTGCACCACTTTGTAGAGGGTTTCCAGCGCTGAGGTGTAGCGCGTGAGCTTGAGCATGCGCACCAAGCGAAACACGCGCAAAAAGCGCAGGTCCACATGTTGGCTCAACAGGCTTTCTAAGACAAACGGCAAAATCGCCAGCAAGTCGATGATGGCGGGGCCCGAACGAATGTGCGCCCAGCGTGCCATGCGGTGGTGGTACTTTGGGTTTTCAGGCGCTGAGTACACGCGTGCGATGTACTCAATGGTAAAAATGGTGAAAGCCATCACGTCGATGACATGAAACTCCACCGCAAACAAGGCGCGCATCGATGCCACCGATTCAAAGATCACGCAGAAGATGGACAAGGCCACCCAAAACACAATGAAGTTGTCGAGGTAGGCATGCAAGCGGCCCGAGTGACCGGTGGGCTCGAGCAGGGCAAACACTTTGGCGCGAAATGTGCGGCCTTGGTTGAGTTCTTGAAATTCGCGCCAAGCAGGAATGATTTGACGTGACAGCTTGAACATCCGAGCCAGCCGCATGATCCGCAACACGCGCAACATTTCCACGTCTACATCCACAAAACGTGCGAAGTAAAAAGGCGCAATGGCGATCAGGTCAACCAGCGCATAAAAGCTCAAGGCGTAGCGCAAGCGCGGCATGCTTTTGCCAGCGAAGTCGGGGTGCAAATGCGCCGTGGCCACACGCATCACATACTCAACCGTGAAGATGCCCACGGTGATCACGTCAAACCAATGGAACCAACCCGCATAGCTGTTGTAAATCTCGGGCGTGTTTTCGATCAGCACCGCAAAGACGCTGGCCACAATCAGGAAGGCGATGCAGCGCTCCACCGTGTGGTTAAAGCCATGCTTGAACTCGGGGTCAAACAGCCACTGGTAGGCGAGAGCCAGCAAGGATGTTTGGGGTTTATGGGCGTGTTCGGTCATGGACTTTGCATCAGATTCATTGCTGTTAGATAAACAGCAAGAACCCGTTGATGGTTGAAAAAATGCCCACTAGTCCGAGCACGCAAGGCACCCAAAAAAGCACCACAGCGCCCGTCAAGATGGCCACCGAGGTCAACACGATGGCGATTTGTAAAAGTGCTTCAGCGGAGTCAAACCAAGGGTCTTGGCGCAGCGCAATGTCGCGCTCATGTTCATGTGCCTTGGCTTTGGCCATGAGCTCTTTTTTGCCATCACCCGTTTCTGGCTCAGATTCGTAGCGGGCGATGTTTTTTTCGTAGCCTTCTAGCTTTTTCTCTGCCATGGCTTTGGCCGCGGGGGAGAGCTTGTCATGGGTCAATTGAATGCGCAGATCGTCAGCCGCAATTTTGTAGTCGGTCTGACGGATGTTCTTGGCTTGGTAGAAGGCAAAGGCGTTGGCAGCCAAGATGTTGTTGCTCATGCTCTCCTTAGCAGCGTTGTTGCCGCCTAAGCTGGCAATCGCTAAGCACATGGCCAGCAGGGATACCAGCATGGCGCAACGGGTGCGAAAAGGGTCATTGCCATGGTCTGGCAATTCAGTTTCTGGAACTTCGCTCATGGTGTTTTCCTCTTACTCTTTGTGATCGTCGGAATGTTTGTCTTTTCGTTTGGTGAAAATTTTAAACACGGCCAACACAGCCAACACGGCTGCGACCACGCACACCACCAATTCGGCGTTGGTGAGTTGGTGGACGAATTGGTCCACGTAGTCATAGGTAGAAAGCGGTGTGTAAACATCCGGATTTTCTTGCTTGTATTTTTCGTAAGCACGGTTGTCCATGGTGGCTTTCGTTATTAGTTGAGTCGATTGTTGTTGGCTTCGGCGATTTGCTTTTCTTCTTCCATCTGGTGCTTGATGGATGCAACTTGCTCATCAGACATTCCCAGCTTGGCTTGCATGAGTTTAAGTTGGGTCAGTTCTGCCTCTGTGACAACACCATCGGCCAGCACATTGCGCACCTCCATCTCATAAAGAGCTTGGCGGCGTTCCACTTGTGCGCTATAGGCTGTAGCGACCACACCTGTCAAGATGGCAGCCAAAGCAATGGACAGCACTTGGGTGAGGATGACCAAGATGGTGCCTACAAACGTCACAGGGTCGACGTTGCCCCAACCCGCGACGATGGTGATGACAAACCAATGCATGGCTGCGGGGATGGAGGGGAACACCTCAGGCTGGTCATGGCCTTCGATGATGTAGATCAGGGACGAGAAAAGCAAGCAGCTGATGAACAGCAAAAACACGGCAGAGGAGAAAGAATCTTTTTCAGCTTTGACGGCGGCCACCATGTCATCGAACGCGCTGTTGTAGCGCGAGAGTTTGAAAATTCGTAGCAATCTGAACATGCGCAAGACACGGAGGTCTGCACCCGGGAAGAGCAATTGCAAGTAAAACGGCACCGTACTCAAAAAGTCGATGATGCCGTAGAAGCTAAATAAATACGCTTTGCGGCCTTGCCAAGCTGTGCCACCGCTGTGGATGTATTTTTCGCTGTTGCACCAAACGCGCAGGATAAATTCAACCGAGAAGACGGCAACACTGAGCATGTCAAACAAGTGAAACTCATGCAGGTAAGCGTCATGAATTTCTGGCACTGACTCCAAAATGATGCCAATCACGTTGGCCACCACCAAAACGGCAATAAATATTTCTACAAAGTGGCTGTACTTGTCAGGCACCGCACCTTCCAATATTTCGAAGGTGCGGCGTTTGATGCGCTGGTATGTGGAGTGGCTGACGGCTGAGGAATTCATGGAAGCGCTCATGGTTTGCCGGACAATTTATTTTGGGCGCGCAGCAGCATGGCTTCGACCTGCTCATCTGACAGTCGGTAGTGCGCTTGCAAGTTTTTGAGTGTTTCTTGCTCTTCTTCAGACATATTGCCGTCTTTGAAAACTTCGCGAAGCTGCGCCTCGAACGCGGCTTTTTTGCGTGCCACTTGGTTGGAGAAAGCTGAGGCCACGATGCCAGTCATGATCGCGGCCATGCACACACCCAAAAAGCCTGTGATGAGTGCAATCGCCTCACCTGCTTTGGTCAAGGGTTCAACGTTGCCATAGCCTGAAGTGATGGTGATGATGGCCCAGTAAATGGAATGCGGAATCGTGCCAAACAACTCAGGTTGCGCATGGCCCTCAGCAAAGTGCATCAGCGAAGCCGACACAACCGTGGCGATGGTCAGCAAAAACACCGCAGAGCCAAACGCTTGACGCTCGGAGTGAATGGCATGAAACAAGTCTTGCAGCGCGGTGTTGTATTTGGAGAGTTTCAAAATTCGCAGCAGTCGCAACACGCGCAGGATGCGCAAGTCCAGCGTGGGGAAGAACACATGCAAGTAGTAGGGCATGGTGGCAAAGAAATCGATCAAGCCAAAGGGGCTGAATATGTATTGAAAGCGGCCCTTCCAAGTGCCGCCATTCGCGGGACCGTACTTGGCACCCAGCGACCACACGCGAGAAATGTATTCGGCCGTGAAGAACATCACACTCCAAAACTCCAGCTCATGAAAGAAGTCTTTGTATTGGGCGTGAATTTCGGGAACGGAATCAAGAATCACCGCAGAGCAGTTGACCAGTACCACCAAGGTGATGGCCCATTCAACGTAATGGCTCGCCGCATGTTTGGGCGAGCCATCCAAAATTTCCATCAGTGTTTTCTTGAAACCTGTTGTCATGGCGAAGATCTAACGCTATTGAAAGCTATGAAGTGTCTGAAAAAACAAGCGGTCACACAACCCGTGCGTGACCGCTTGTGATGGGGCTTGCCAAATCAAGCCAAGCGGCGCTTAGACCTTGCTTAAGCTTTGCCTTGAATCTTTTGCCACAAGGCAAATTCTTTCTCGGTCAAGCGTTCGCCAGATTGGGCGATTTGGTCAAATTGTGCGGCATCAACTTGCACACCCAACTGGCGTATTTGACCCAACAAGACTTTGTAATGTTCCACAGCCAAGGCTGGATTTTCGGCAATTTTGTGGATGGGCAGCGGGTTGCGCTCTTCGAGTTCGTGCTCTTTGATCACTACCTCAATCAATTGGTTGACTTCTTCTATCGTCAAATGCAAGCGCTTGGCTTCTGAACGAATGATGGCGGCTTCTGCATCGCTGATGTGACCGTCTTTCAAGATCGCAAACAACTTGGCTTTCAGCAGGTCGCGCTCTTTCACCAACTCATCGCTGAAGGCCGAGGCCAACAAAGCAGCGGGGATGGCAAAGATGCCAATGCCCATCAAAGCCAAGATGCTGGTCACGGCGCGGCCCATCGGTGTGACGGGTGAAATGTCGCCATAACCCACAGAGGCCAAAGTGATGACCGCCCAATAAATGGAGGTGGGAATGTTTTCAAACTTCTCAGGCTGCGCGTCGTACTCAAACAAGTAACCCAAGCTGGCAGTCATCACCAACAACAGCATCATGATGAAGGTGGCAGCGCCCATCACAGGCCATTCGCGCACCACCACTTTGACCAACACGGCGGTGGCATCGCTACCACGGGTGAGTTTGAGCAATCGTGCCAAACGGAACACCCGCAAGAAGCGCAAGTCGATCAGGTGGTGCAAGAACACTTCAAGGAAGAAGGGCAAGATGGCCAAGAAGTCAATCAAGGTGGAGGGGTTTTTGGCCTGACGGAAGCGACCGATGAAGGCGCCTTTGTAGCCTGGCTCTTCCACGCAAGCGTACATGCGCATGCAGTACTCGACAGTGAAGATCGCCACTGCCACCGCATCTAAGATGACGAATTGCATATGCAGGATGTAGTTGATGCCCTTGACCGATTCCAAGATCACGGCCAACACAGACAAGATCACCCACACACCAATGAACACATCGAACATGTGTTGCAAAGTGCCGCCGTAGTTGCTGGGGAACACCAAAGCGTGGACCTTTTGACGGAAGGTGCGGCCTTGGTTGAGTTCTTTGAATTCTGCGATGGCAGGAATCAAGACGCGAAACAGCTTCATGATTCGCAGCAGTCGCAGGAATCGCAACACGCGCAAGTCGATTGGGATGAAGGCCTGCAAGTAGAAAGGTGCAATCGCCAAGAAGTCGATGATGGCAAATGGGCTGGTGGCAAAGCCTAGGCGTGCATTTTTGCGATGCTTGAATTCTTCGTCTTCAGGCGCGAGGTAGAGGCGCAGGGCGTATTCAATGGTGAACACAGCCACCGAGAAAATATCAAAGCACTGAAACCAAAATTGGTAAGGTTCGAACACCGCAGGCACATGTTCAAACATCAAGGTGAACAAGTTGACGATGATCAGAATACTGACCCACTTGTCCAAGTCTTTTTGAAAGTTACCAGGAATGTTGGGATCGAGCAGCCATGAGTACAACCACTTGCGCATGGGCAGGTTGGGGTCGATGTTGGCTTCTACGTCTTGGCCCAGAATGGCTTTGATGTCGAGGTCTTCTAGGAATTTGTCTTGTTTGGATTGTGTTTGCATGTCAGACCTCAGAATTCAAACTCGGCAACTTTGATGGCGGAGCCACCCTTGTCACACACAGAAAGACGCAGCTGCATCTTGTAGTCAATGCTGTCGGTTTCCAACAGTTGTGACGCCACGAAGGGCGTGGCTGAGCCTGGGGGGGTAGGCATCAAGTCTTCCAGCAGCAAGGCACCCATCAACGTGCGGTCTTTGGGGTCGCAAGCGGCCACAAAGTGAGGGGGCTTGTTGAAAAACGTGTTGACTTGGTCTTTCAGCTCCGTGTTGGCCATGATGTGGGCCAAACAAGCGCCCCAAGTGCCAGGGGTGTCGGCCTTGGCATCGGCAGCGGGTTTGACGCCACCCTTGCAGGCGATGAGTTTGGTGTCGGCTTCAAAGCGCGTGGTGCCCGCTTCGGTCAACCATGCCACCCAAGCTTCACCATGGCTTTTGGCGGTCTCGACTTTGAGCGCTTCTTTGTAGTTGACTATGCCCAGCCACGTGACAGCGGCGATGACAGCAACCAAAAAAGCCAAGAAAATCTTGTCCGACGAAGTGGGGCCGAGGTTTTGATGTTCGGTACTGGGGACTGAGGAAGATGCCATAAGTTGCGCCATTCAGTGAGTAAGGGAATCGGCAGATCTGTGCCGAAAAACCCGAAAATAATAAGGATTATGATATTCGCAAATTAAATGAATTTGTAGATTTATATCTATAAATTCGATGAAGTTTTTGCCACTTTTAAGGGGTAAAGACGTTAAAAAGCCGCTTCACGAGCGGCTTTTTGAATGGGTTTGAAAGCTCAAAACTCAGTTATTTTGTGAGCCTCGGTGCGCCCAACCCGTGGTGTGTTTTTCAATCATGCTGAAGAGTTCATACATGATCATGGCCATGGCGCCCACCACCACAAGCCCAGCAAACGCCAAGCCCATTTGCATGGCAGAGCCCGCAGAAATCAACAAGTAGCCAATGCCTTCGTTGGCCGCGGTCATCTCTGACACAGTGGTACCCACAAACGCCAAAGTGATGGCTACCTTGAGTGAGCCATAAAAGTAAGGCATGGAGCGTGGCAAACCTACCTTGACCAGCACGTCCCAGCGCTTGGCACCCAAGACGCGCAGCACATCTTCGAGCTCTGGCTCTAGCGTGGCCAAGCCTGTGGCGATGTTGACCATGATGGGAAAAAAGCTGATCAAGAAGGCGGTCAAGATGGCTGGCCCCACGCCAATGCCAAACCACACCACCAAGATCGGCACAAAGGCGGCTTTGGGCAGCGCATTGAAACCCGTCATGAGTGGATAAACAGCGGCATAGGCCAAGGGCGAACTGCCAATGACAAAGCCCAACAACACGCCCACCACGATGGCAATGCCAAAACCGACCATGGTCACCCAAAAGGTGCGCCAGGCATGGCCTGCAATGACGTCGCGAAATTCCACCATTTGTTCCCAAATGCGCAGCGGCGAGGGGAAGATAAATTCAGAGACATTGAACAGCGAACACGCGGCTTGCCACAAGAGCAAGGTGGCCACGAGCAAGCCCCATGGCGCCCAAGTTTCGAGTTGTTTTTTATTCATGGTCTGGGGTTGAAGTTACTGCTGAATGGCTGCGCCGGTTTTGCGCATGGCGCCAATGTAGCCGCGCAGCTCGTGGACGATGTGGGTGAACTCGGGGGTGTAGGTCACTTCCAAATCACGCGGGCGGGGCAGATCGATGTCGCGCTGGACCACAAAGCGGCCAGGGCTCTTGCTCATCACATACACCTTGTCGGCCAAGAAGACCGATTCGCGCAAATCGTGGGTGACCAAGATGACGTTGAACTTTTGCATCGCATGCAAGTCGCGCAAGATGCACCACAGCTCTTCGCGGGTGAAGGCGTCAAGCGCACCAAATGGCTCGTCCAACAACAGCATTTTGGGTTCATGAATCAACGCGCGGCATATGCTGGCCCGTTGTTGCATGCCGCCCGACAGCTCCCACGGAAACTTGCGCTCGTAGCCGCCCAAGCCCACGGTTTGCAGCAATTGGATGGCGCGCGCTTCGTATTCTGGCTTTTTGGTTTTGAAGTTGGAACGGTAAGGCTCCACGATCTCCAACGGCAGCAACACGTTGTCCAGCGTGGTGCGCCAAGGCAAGAGCGAGGGCGATTGAAACGCCATGCCGCTGATTTTGAGCGGGCCGTTGACGGGCTGGCCATCCACATAAATGTTGCCAAGGCTGGGTTTTTTCAAACCCGTGGTGAGCTTCATGAAGGTGGATTTGCCGCAACCCGAGGGCCCCACAATGGCAATGAATTCACCTTGTTTGACCTGCAGGTTGATGTCTTCAACCGCAAAGTGTTTGTGCGCCAACAACTCATCGTTGTAGGCCAGCCAGACGTTTTGAAAGTCGACGAAGTGTTCAGGTGCAGCGCTCATGCAGAAGTGCCTAGATTACTTCTTACCCTTGGGCAACACGTCGAGTTCTTTGGCTGTAGGCAGGAAAGATCCGTTCCAAATGTCGTCAGCCTTCACGCGCGTTTTGGTGTTGAATGCGTCCGACACTTGAGAGGCCATCAGGCTCAGGCGAGGGCCTTTGATTTGTCCAAACCCTTCCGCGCGGGCGTCGGGGCTGTTGATGACGGTGTCGATGGCCAGCTTCAAGCGGCGTGCTTCGAGTTCGCTGTTGATGATGCCGTCACGTGCTTTGACGCTTTCGATGGCTTTGGTGGGGTCCGCGATCACGTCTTTCGCGCCTTTGGCAAAAGCGGACAAGAAGGCTTTGAGCGCGGCGGGGTTTTCTTTGATCAGCTTGGGTGATGCAATGATGGCGTTGCCATAGAGCTTCACGCCGTAGCTGGGGTACTCCATGACGACCACTTCTTCAGCTTTGACGCCGCGGGCTTCGATGTTGAGCAGTGAGGTAAAGGTAAAGCCCGTGATGGCGTCCACATCGCCACGCACCAACATGGTTTCGCGCAAAGGTGGGTCCATGGACACCCAGTTCACAGCGCCTACGTTGTTTTCCTTAGAAAAAATGGGGAAGGCCCGACGGCCCGCGTCAAACACAGGTGCGCCTAGCTTTTTGCCCGCCAGATCAGCGGGGGTTTTGATGCCCGATTTTTTAAGGGCCATCACGGAGGCTGGCGTGTTGTTGTAGACCATCATCACGGCCACAGGCTTGTTGGGCGCATCTGGGTTGTTGGCGTGGAATTCCATCAGGGCTGCCAAGTCAGCAAAACCAATGTCGTAAGCACCAGAGGCTACGCGGTTGACTGCTCCGCCAGAGCCGTTGCCCGCGTCCACGGTCACATCGAGTTTGGCGTCTTTGAAATAGCCTTTCGCCACGGGGACCAAGAAAAAGGCAGAGGGGCCTTCAAAGCGCCAATCGAGTTGGAATTTCAAGGGCGTGGTTTGGGCCGAGGCGCTTGCAAAGCCAGCAACCAGTGCCAAGCCAAGGGTGGTTTTGATGAAGGTGCGTTTGATCATGTGAGCCTTTGAAAATCAATTTGAAAAAGTGATGATGTATTCAAGCTTGCAATATGGGTGCCTATGGATAGGTGCCTGTTTGCAGGGCCTTTGGATCAAATTGTGCGCGAATTTGGTTTGTATACAAAAAGGGTTTGCACCAATCTGGTTTAGCGCACCGCCGCGGTGCGCCCATGCTTGCTTGCTTATTGGGCAGCCGCTGGTTTGTGTTTTCGGCTTTGGTTGAATTTACCCCAGGCAAATACCAGCACAGCACCGCAGACTGCAGCAGTGAGGTGAAACCATGGGTTGGCAGCGCTGAAATCGCGCAGCACAGCATCGCTGGCCACCGTCTCTCCACCCACCCAGCCAATCAAAGCTGCGCCCAAGGTGATGATGATGGGGAAGCGCTCCATGAGTTTGATCATCAGCGTGCTGCCAAAAATCACCATGGGAATGCTGATGGCCAAGCCCATGATCAGCAACACTTGGTCGCCTTTGGCTGCCGCCGCCACGGCAATGACGTTGTCCAAGCTCATCACCAAGTCGGCAATCAAGATGGTGCGGATGGCTGAAAACAAGCTGCTGTGTTCGCTGCCTTCGCCTTCGTCCTCGTCTTCACCTGCCAAGAGTTGCGCGCCTATCCACAAAAGCAAGACGCCGCCCACGATTTGCAGGTATTCCAAATTCATCAGCATGGCGGCCACCACGGTCAAGCCGATGCGTAGCACCACGGCCGCACCAGAGCCAAACAGGATGGCTTTTTTCTGCTGTTCAGGTGGCAAGCTGCGTGCTGCCAAAGCGATGACGACCGCGTTATCTCCAGACAAGATGATGTTGATCCAAATGATCAACAACAATCCTAGCCAAAAGTCGGTGCTTTGTAGTAATTCCATTATGTTGCTCCAGACAAAGGGGGTGTTTTTCTGCGTCCTGTGAGGCGCAGAGCATTTTTTTGCTGGGTCAGTGTAACGGGCGGTCCATTTGGCTTGGTTCGTAATAGTGCTTATGTATCTCTTTGAAAACAGCCTAGCGCGAGGTGTCCAAAAAAAAGCCCGCCATGAAGGCGGGCGGTGCAAAAGCATTGAGCTGATCAGTGGCTGTCGGCTTGACGGGCTGCAGCCACTGCGGCTGAGTCGTCTTCAGACGCGCCGTTGAAGAATAGGTTCAGCCCGACGGCAGAGATGGAGGCCAACAAAATGCCAGACTCAATCAGTGGGTGGAGGTTGTGTGGCATCCATTGCTTGAAGTTGGGTGCGATCAGCGGAATCATGCCGATGCCAATCGAGATGGCGACGACCAAGCTGTTGAAGCGGTTGTTTTTAAAGTCCACGCCTGCCAAGATGCGAATCCCGGTGGCGGCTACCATGCCAAACATCACCAACCCAGCACCGCCTAAAACCACAGTGGGCAAGGACTCCACCAAAGCAGCCATCTTAGGGATGACGCCCAAGAAGATGAGGATGATGCCGCCCGCCACGCACACAAAGCGGCTCTTCACGCCCGTGACGGCGACGAGACCGACGTTTTGCGAGAAGCTGGTGTAAGGAAAGGTATTAAAAATTCCGCCAATCAGCGTGCCCAATCCATCGGTGCGCAAACCGCGGGTGAGCGCGGCACGGTCCACATGGCGGTCAGTCATTTCCCCCAACGCTAAGAACATACCGGTGGACTCGATCATCACCACAATCATCACCAAGGTCATGGTGAGTATGAGGACGGGGTCAAACACAGGCACACCAAATTGAAACGGCGTGACAAAGCCAAACCACTCGGCACTGCCTACTTTGTCAAAGTTCATCAGACCCAGGCTGGTGGCCACGACGCCACCGATCACGATGCCCAAGAGCACAGAGATGTTGGCAATAAAGCCCTTGGCAAACTTTGAAATCATCAAGATAGACACCAGCACCAAAGCAGCGATGCCAACCCCAGTCAGGTCGGCGTATTTTGGGTTGGGCATTTTGGCCATCAGGGCCAAATCTTTGGGTACTGCTGGTAAGGTTGATCCGGGAACAGAGGCCACACTCGCTGCATCCGACAACCACTTGGCGTGTTCTGGGTTGACGATGGAAGGTGCGGTAGGGCCAAAGGGGTTGCCAAAAATCCAGTTGATGCCGATGCGCATCAAGCTGATGCCGATGACGGCAATGATGGTGCCCGTCACCACGGGCGGAAAGTAGCGCAGCAGGCGGCTGACCAGCGGCGCGATGAGGATGGAGATGGCACCTGCGCCCATGATGGCGCCAAAAATAAGCTGTGCACCAGCATCGCCTGGGTTGGCGTTGGCCATAGACACCATCGGTGCCACGGCCGCAAAAGTCACGCCCATCATGACGGGCAATCGAATGCCAAACCACTGTGTGGCCCCCAAGGATTGAATGAGAGTGACCAAGCCGCAGACAAACAAGTCGGCTGAGATCAGCATGGCCACTTGTTCAGGGCTGAGCTTCAAAGCGCGGCCCACGATGAGGGGCACCGCCACAGCGCCCGCGTACATCACAAGCACGTGCTGTAAGCCCAGGGCGGTGAGTTTGCCCGTCGGGAGATGTTCGTCGACAGGATGGGTGGATGAGGTCATAGTTGCTCCTTGGTTGATTTTTGCATACAAAACTGTATGCAAAAAAACCATAGTTTGTTTTCGGGACAAACCCTAGCGTTGAGGTTCTGGGGGCCATGTTTCGCTTGGGCTGGATGGGGCTTGAGTCCGCGCACACCACCATCCAATGGGTCAGCCTTCCATGTTTTTCCACCACTCAGGGCCAAATTGCCCTTGCAACCAGCTGATAAAAAGTTTGACCTTGGCGGGCACCAACCTGGGTGAGGGGAAAACGGCGTGCACTTCTTGCTGCGGAAGTCGCCAGCCCTCCAAGAGGTTGACCACGGCCTTGGTTTCTAGGGACTTGTGCGCAACATACTCAGGCAAAGCCGCGATACCAAAACCATGGCGAGCTGCAACCAGCAGCATGGACAGGTTGTTCGAGCGCAGGCGACCGCGCACGGCAATGCTGGCCAATTTGCCATCGCTGCCTGTCAACTGCCATCGTTCATCGCCCTGAACAGAGCTGTAGATCAGGGCGTCATGCGCGCTCAAATCACGAGGCTTTTTGGGTCGGGCATGTTCTTTGAGGTAGGCCGGAGATGCCACCAAGACCCACGGATTGACCCCCAGATAAGCGGCCCCCAACGTGGAGTCGGCGAGTTTGCCCAAGCGTATAGCGACATCGACGCCTTGCTCCACCAGATTGACATAACGGTCATCGCAATGGAGCTCAATTTGCAAATGTGGATTGATCTTCATGAATTGCAAAATCAGCGGAGCCATGACGCGGCGACCAAAAGCCACAGATGAGCTGATACGGATGGACCCTAGTGCCTGCGTTTGCAAAAGTGTCCCCACAGACTCTGCCTCTTCGACATGGTGGCAAATCAGTTTGCATTTTTCGTAATACAGCAAGCCAATTTCGGTCGGACTCACGCCGTGAGTTGTCCGATGCAGCAGGCGTGCACCGAGGCGTTGTTCCATGCGATTGATTTGCTTGGTCGCAGCAGGTTGACCAATGCCCGCTTCGCTTGCCGCTTTGCTGAATGAGCCGAGGTCAACGACGCGGATGAAGAGTCTGATTTCTTGTATGCGTTCCATGCCCATATTCCACCATGGAATAAGCATCATGATCAATACATGCATTCCAAATCGTTGGTGGCTGTTGCACCATCGCCAACCTTGAAACCCCCAACCTGAGGAGCTTGATCATGGCAAAAATGAAGGCCGCAATGGCCGCCGTTCTGGTGATGGAAAAAGAAGGCGTCACACAATCGTTTGGTGTGCCAGGCGCAGCGATCAACCCGCTTTATGCCCAGCTCAGGGAGCGCGGAACCATCGGGCATATTTTGGCGCGCCATGTCGAAGGTGCATCCCACATGGCTGAAGGCTACACACGTGCGAAGGCGGGCAACATCGGCGTGTGCATTGGCACTTCGGGACCCGCCGGAACCGACATGATCACGGGCCTGTACTCAGCCCAAGCTGATTCCATTCCGATTCTGTGCATCACCGGTCAAGCCCCTCGGGCCCGCTTGCACAAGGAAGATTTTCAGGCGGTTGATATCGCCTCTATTGCGAAACCCGTCACCAAGTGGGCCACCACCGTGATGGAAGCCGCCCAAGTGCCGGGTGCTTTTCAGCAGGCGTTTCATCTGATGCGTTCTGGTCGACCCGGCCCTGTGTTGATTGATCTGCCTTTTGATGTGATGCAGACAGAAATCGAATTTGATGCAGACACCTACGAACCGCTGCCGGTCTACAAACCTGCCGCCAGCCGAAAGCAGATTGAAAAGGCCATCGCCATGCTTTGCAGCAGCGAGCGCCCATTGATCGTGGCGGGCGGAGGCGTCATCAATGCGGATGCGAGCGAGCTGTTGGTTGAATTCGCAGAAATCCTTGAAATCCCCGTGATTCCCACGCTCATGGGCTGGGGCAGCATGGCCGATGACCACCCCTTGATGGCGGGCATGTGCGGCTTACAAACCAGTCACCGCTATGGCAACGCCACCATGCTGGCCAGCGATTTTGTGCTGGGCATCGGTAACCGCTGGGCCAACCGCCACACTGGTTCGACCGATGTGTATTGCAAGGGCCGTCGATTCATCCATGTGGACATTGAGCCGACCCAGATCGGTCGTGTGTTTGCGCCCGATTACGGCATCGTCTCCGATGCCAAAGCCGCGCTGCAACTGTTTGTTCAAGTCGCGCGTGAATTCAAAGAGAAAAAAGCCCTACCAGACTGGTCTGCATGGGTTCGGTCATGCCAAGACCGCAAATCCTCTCCGCAGTACTTGCGCAAGACCAACTTCGCCAGTGCGCCCATGAAGCCGCAATTTGTTTACCAGTGCATGAACCAAGCCTTTGGGCGGGACACCACCTACGTCTCGACCATCGGTTTGAGTCAAATCGCAGGCGCCCAGTTTCTACACGTCTATCACCCACGGCACTGGATCAACTGTGGTCAGGCCGGCCCATTGGGATGGACCATTCCTGCGGCCTTGGGGGCACGCGCGGCAGATCCCCAGCGAGAAATTGTGGCGCTGTCAGGTGACTACGACTTCCAATTCATGATCGAAGAATTGGCTGCAGGCGCGCAGTTCAATCTTCCCTACATCCATATTTTGGTCAACAACAGCTACTTGGGACTGATTCGACAATCTCAGCGTGGATTTTCGATGGATTACTGCGTGCAACTGGGCTTTAACAACATCAACGCCAACATGCACGAGCCTGCTGCCCAAGGCTATGGCGTGGACCATGTGAAGGTGGTCGAAGGTCTGGGCTGCAAAGCGATTCGTGTGATGCAGCAAGAAGAAATTGTCCCCGCCATTGCGCAAGCCCGTTTTTGGATGGCTGAGTACAGGGTGCCTGTTGTGATCGAAATCATCTTGGAGCGTGTCACCAACATTGCCATGGGCACTGAAATTGACAACGTGACCGAGTTTGAAGAATTGGCCAACGGCATCTCCGATGCTCCGACCTCCATGGCAGCAGCCATGTTGGATTAAGACCGATCAAAGGGAGTGCCTGAGATGCCTAAATTTGCAGCAAATCTGACCATGCTGTTCACTGAGCGCCCATTTTTGGACCGTTTTGAAGCAGCCGCGCAAGCGGGTTTCAACGCTGTGGAGTTCTTGTTTCCTTATGCGTGGCCTGCCGCCGAAATCAAAAGCTTGCTTGAAAAGCACCAATTGCAGCTGGTGCTCCACAACCTGCCCGCTGGCGATTGGGAGGCTGGCGAGCGAGGAATCGCCTGCCACCCCCTGCGCACAGATGAATTTCGCGAAGGCGTGCTTCTCGCCATTGCCTACGCCCGTGAACTTGGCGTCATGCAACTCAATTGCCTGATTGGCAAAGTGCCGGAGGGTGTAAGCCAACAACAAATAGACCAGACGGTGATCGAGAACCTTCGCTTTGCTGCGCATGAGCTCGAAAAGCACGGCATTCGTCTGTTGATTGAAGCGATCAATACCTTTGATATTCCCGGCTTTTATTTGAACCACACGGCTCAGGCTTTGGCACTCAGAGAGGCGGTAGGGTCCGACAACCTGCTGCTGCAGTACGACATCTATCACATGCAGCGCATGGAAGGCGAGATTGCGGCAACTTTGGCGCAACAGCTGGCCCACATTGGCCATGTGCAGTTGGCAGATAACCCTGGACGCCATGAACCTGGTACGGGTGAACTCAACTACCGATACCTGTTCAAACACCTCGACGCCATTGGCTATGCAGGCTGGATTGGCTGTGAGTACAAACCTGCAGCCAAGACCGAAGACGGGCTGGCTTGGATACAAACGCTCACCACTTAATGGAGAAATGCAATGACTCAAACAGCAAAGAAAATTGGGTTTATTGGCCTAGGCATCATGGGAGCGCCCATGGCGCTCAATCTCATGAAATCTGGCTACAAGCTCTTGACCCATTCGCGCGGCCAAACGCCAGAACTCTTGAAGCAGGGTGGGGTCACTTTGTGCACCAACAACAAAGATGTAGCCGAGCGTGCAGACATCATCTTTCTCATGGTCCCCGATACACCGCAGGTGCAAGAGGTGCTTTTTGGTCCCAACGGGGTGGCAGAGGGCTTGACGCCCGGAAAAATCGTGGTGGACATGAGCTCCATTTCACCGATTGCCACCAAAGAGTTCGCCGCCAAAATTCGCGCCAAAGGTGGCGAGTACTTGGACGCACCGGTCTCGGGTGGTGAGGTCGGTGCCAAGAACGCAAGCTTGTCCATCATGGTGGGTGGCAAACAAGAGGTGTTCGACACGGTCAAGCCCTTGTTTGAGGCCATGGGCAAGAACATCACCCTGGTGGGTGAGGTGGGCGATGGTCAGACTGCCAAAGTGGCTAACCAAATCATCGTGGCTCTGAACATCGAGGCGGTTTCTGAGGCACTGTTGTTTGCCGCCAAAGCCGGGGCTGACCCTGCCAAGGTGCGTCAAGCCCTGATGGGTGGCTTCGCCTCGAGCAAGATTCTTGAAGTCCATGGCGAGCGCATGATCCATCGCACGTTTGATCCGGGTTTTCGCATCGAGTTGCACCAGAAAGACTTGAACTTGGCACTGTCAAGCGCAAGAGCCCTTGGCGTGGCGTTGCCCAACACGGCCACCGCCCAAGAACTCTTTAATTCTTGCGCTGCCCATGGCGGCAAATCGTGGGACCACTCGGCCATGGTTCGCGCGCTCGAGAAAATGTCCAACTTTGAAATCGGTCAAAAAGCATGAGTCTAGATGCCGTCGCCATCAACACCCATGCCTTCTTCATGCTTCAGGCTTTTTTGCCCTCGGCACACATCGAATCTGTGCGTGAGGGTGTGTTGACTTTCGGGCCAGGCTGATCAACGCGCAAAATTGAAACTGAGTTTCAAGGCGCCCATGCGGCAACCATGCCCTTGTAGTTCTTGGCGAGTGGTTTCGCATAGTCACCGAGTTTGCTGGTGGACAGGCCGGCGCGAATCAGGCCTTGCGCTGTCGCTGTTGCTGCTGCCACACCGTCAATGACGGGAACCCCCAACTGCAACTGCAGTCGCTCATATAGATCAGCCATGCCTGCGCAGCCGAGCACGATGGCACCACTGCCGTCTTCGAGCAAGGCTTGCTGGCATTCGCGCAAGATGCTTGCATAAGCATGGCTGTTGGGGTCTTCCAATTCGAGTACGGCAATGTCGCATGCCCTGACACGGCGGCAATGGCTGCGAACACCGTACTTATTTACCAAATGCTCAGCAATCACCAATGTGCGCGTGAGTGTGGTGACCACTGAAAAACCAGTGGCCAGGTAGCAGGCTGTTCGCATGGCAGCTTCTGCAACGCCAATGACAGGACCTCGCGCAATTTCGCGTGCCGCATCCAGTCCAGGATCGCCGAAGCAGGCAATGACATAGGCATCTACCCCTTGCGATTCGCCTTTGCGAATTTCTTCCATCAGGCCCAAGCAGGCCATTGCCTCGTCGTAGTGGCCTTCAATGGATGCTGGCCCATGGTCGGGGCTGACGGCAATGATTTGCACATCGGGCGCACAGACACTGCGGGCCGCCTCTCCAATGGTTTGCGTCATGGACCAGCTGGTGTTGGGGTTGATGACTTTGATTTTCATAGTGCATGCAATTTAAATCAAAAATTGTAGATAAAAAATAATTAAATAATGAGTATTTACACCAATTTTTGAAATCAAAAATATTAGTTACTGTGCACCATGTGCTTGGAAGTCGCTGAATCAAATCATTTTGGTGTGATCCATTTCAGTGTGCTGAGTGCATGAGAAATGGATGGGTTTTGTCAAACCGCGCTGAGGCGCTCACTTTTTCAATTTGGAAGGAAAGTTCAATGAACAAAAGAAGCTTGATCCGTGCAAGTCTGGTGACTGCCTTGGCACCTTGGGTGCTGGTGGGCGTTGCTCAGGCGCAAGAGGTTTTAAAGATTGGTGTGAATGGCGTCATGTCGGGCGAAGCGGCGTCCTGGGGCTTGGTCAACAAATATTGCGCTGAAACCACTGCCGATATGTACAACGCCAAGGGCGGCGTGGACATCGGGGGTAAAAAGTACAAGATCGAGGTGATCTCGCTCGATGACAAGAACGATCCCAAAATTTCGGTGACCAACGCTGAAAAACTCACCAGCCAAGGCATCAAATTCATCATTGGTCCCAACGTCGATACCACCGCATTGGCGGTCAAGCCGGTGATGGAGAGGGCCAAAGCGCTGCACTTTCCTTATGCTTTTGCCAAGGAGTTGTACAAGGCGCCAGCTCATGCTTCGGTGCTTGGCATGGTGGCCAGTTACCAGGTTGGCCCGATCGTGTACGAACACCTGAAAACCACAAAAGGCGTCAAGCGCATCGCTTTCTTGGCGCGCAACGAGTCGGACGCTAAAAATCAACAGTCGGAAGGGGTTGAAGCAGCCAAAAAATTGGGTCTGAATGTTGTGGCTACCAGCGACAGTTACGAGCCTGGTACCAAAGACTTTATGCCGGTGATGACCAAAGTCATCAAGGTCAAACCCGATCACATCGTGTTGTCGGGTGTTGCCCCTGCGGATGCGCCTTTGTTGAACAAGGCCGCGCGAGACCTTGGCTTCAAGGGAACGATCTCAACTGAAACAGCGCAGGATTCCAAAATCTTGGCGCAGGTGGCGGGTGACAAAGCCAAGGGCTTCATGAGTGTGGGCGGCGCCTCCACCCCTGAAATCCAGTCGGACTACATGAAAGAGTTCATTGCGGCCTACAAAAAACGTGTGGGCGAATGGAACGATGAGGCGGGTACCAAAGCTTATGCATTGGAGTTGATCTTGGCTGTCATGAAGAAAAATCCTGCGGCTTTGAACGACGTGGCTGCCTTCCAAAAGGAAATGCAGACCTTCTCTATGACCAACCCCTTCGTCAAAGGGGGTTCGACCAAACTGGAATTCACGGGCAACGCCGATTTCGGTCGTCGTAGCCAAGTGGGTGTTCCCTTGGTGGTCAATGAATTTGATGGCAAGGAATTCAAAACCCTGTTTGTAGGCACGATCAAAAACTGATCGTTTGGTGGCCCTGCGCAAGACAGCGCAGGGTTTTTTAATTTTTTAGGAAACCTGCATGCTTCAAGTGCTCATAAACGGCATGGTGCTGGGTTCGGTGTATGCGCTCATTGCACTGGGACTGACGATGGTCTTTAGCATCATGCGTGTGGTGAACTTCGCGCACGGCCAGATGTACATGGTGGGCGCGTTCATCGTCTATTACGTCTATGGCCAATTCGCAATGCCCTTCTGGTTTGCTTTGATGTGTGCGGCCGTGTTGCTCGGACTGATCGGGGTGTTGTTCAACCAAATCTTCTTTCAACCGGTGCTGGCCAATGCCAAGCGTGAAGAAAACTCCATGCTGATGGCAGTGGGTACCGCCTTGTTGCTGGAAAACCTTGCATTGACCTTTTTTGGTGAAAAACAGCGCGGCGTGCCGCCAGTGGTGGATGGCGCCTTTATTTATGGAGACATCACCGAGGGCGGGGCGATTTTGACGTATCCCAATGCCATGGTGACCGTGCTGTCGATGGCGTTCATTTTGGCGCTGTTGCTGTTTGTTCAGTACACCCGACCGGGCCGGGCCTTGCGGGCTGTGGCGCAGGACAAGGAGGCGGCAAGGCTGCAAGGTGTTGATGTGAAAGCCACCACCACATTGGGCTTTGCCATTGGCGCGGCATTGGCGGGTTTGGCGGGCGCGTTGCTGGTCACCGTCTATGGCGTGAATTCGGGCGTAGGCACCAACATCTCCACCAAGGCTTTCATCATGATCATGATCGGCGGTGCAGGCGTGACTTCGGGCGCCATCGTTGGCGGTGTGTTGTTGGGTTTTGCCGAAGCCATCGGTTACGACTTGCTGCCCGGTAGCCTGACTTACCTGTTGATTTTTATCGGAATGATTGTGTTCCTGGTGTTCAAGCCCAATGGTCTGTTTGGCAAGCCTTGGGGCTGATGGGAGTAATGAAGTGAATATAAAAAAACGAGACTTGGTGGTTGGCCTCGCCCTCATGTTGTTGCTGCTTGTGCTGCCCGCTGTGGTGGGTGAATCACGCTATTTGCTGTCTGTGCTCATGAACTGCATGGGTTTGTCGGTCATTGCCTTTGGCGTTTGGTTGACCTTCACCATTGGGCGCATCAACATTTGCCAAGCAGGATTTGCCTTGATTGGCGGCTATGCCACGGCGATATTTTTGTCGCGCTTTGGTTTGAGCTATTGGTTGGCTTTGCCCCTGTCGGCCTTGGTGGCTGCCTTGATTGGCATGTTGATTGGCAGTTTCATTCTCAAGCTCAAAGGCATCTATTTCTCTATGCTGACCATCTCGCTGACCGAGGCAATTCGGCTGGCTTTTCTCAACGGAGGTGATTGGACGCAAGGCTCCAAGGGCATCACTGGCTTGCCTCAGCCCTTCGGCGACTCTGCGATCGGCTTGTACTACCTTGCGCTGGCTTTGCTGGTGCTGGGGTTCGCGCTGACTTGGCGCATTCACTACTCGCGCATTGGCCGCATCTTTCGGGCCATGCGCTTGAACGAAGATTTGGCAGAGAGTTTTGGTACCCATGTGTGGCGTTACCGAGTGATGGCTTTCGCTGTGGCTTGCGGATTGGGAGGGTTAGGAGGGGCGTATTTTGCGGTCTTTACGCAAAGCATTTACCCACAAAGCTTTTCGGTGGAGCACAGCATCTACTACATGCTCTTTTGTTTCCTTGGCGGCTTGGAGTTTGTGAGCGGTGCCATTGTGGGAGCGTTTGCGCTGACCATCTTGTTTGAACTTCTCAGTGAATTCCAACAGTACCAGACCTTGATATACGGCATGTTGATGATCGTTGTGATTTTGCTGCTGCCCAATGGTCTGATCGCCCTGAACTTTCAGCGCAACAAGGAGGCCAAAGCATGAGGCAACCCATTCTTGAAGCGCGCAACATCACCAAACGTTTCGGTGGTCTGACGGCCAACGAAGACGTCAGCCTGCGCATCGATGCCCCCATCGGACAAGTCGTCTCTGTGATTGGACCGAACGGCGCTGGAAAGAGTACTTTATTCAAAATGTTATCGGGCTTTCTCAAGCCCACATCCGGACAGATTTTGCTTCACGGGCAAGACATCACCGGTTTGGCGCCACACCGCATTGCGCAGTTGGGATTGGTTCGAACATTTCAAGAGACGACGATCTTTCCGGATTTGACCGCGATGGAGCATGTCTCGTTGGCGCATCAATTGCACCGCAATGCGAGCGACTTAGAGGTTGTTTTGGGATTGCCGCGCGCCATCCAAGACGAGCAAACCTTGGGTGCCAGCGCCCGAGAGATTTTGGCCTTGATGGAGTTGAGCGCGGTGGCGGACACCCAAGCGCGTCATTTGCCCCAGGGTTTGCTGCGTTTGCTGGGCATGGCCATGGGCTTGGCAACGCGTCCACAGGTGCTGTTGCTGGATGAGCCCTATGCCGGTCTGAATCCCGAGGAGACGAATCGCGCTGTGGCGATCACGCGCAAGGTCGCCGCTGGGGGCGTATCGGTGTTGCTGGTTGAGCACGACATGAAGGCTGTGATGGCGATCTCTGATCGCATTCATGTGCTGTATTTCGGTAAAAAAATTGCGGAAGGCACACCTGCCGAAATTCGCAACAACCCCCAGGTGATCGAAGCCTATCTGGGGCAAGAAGACGAGGAGATCGGCTTGTGAGTGCAATCCCCCATTTGGAATTGAGTGGTGTGTCCCTTCGTTATGACGAGGTGCGTGCGCTGGAAAAAGTCAACCTCAAGGTGCCTGTAGGCGACATCGTTGCACTGATCGGTGCCAACGGCGCTGGCAAGTCCTCCACTCTGCGGGCGATTACAGGCTTGTGCAAGGTGGTTGAAGGCGAGGTGCACCTGAACGGCCAGGTGATCAACTCAACCAGCGTGCAGGAGCCTGCACACAAACTGGTCGGTCAAGGCGTTGCCATGGTGCCTGAAGGACGTCATGTTTTTCCCTACATGAGCATCAAGGACAATTTACTCATGGGTGCTTACACACGTCGCGACCATGCCGCAATTGCACATGATCTCGACGCGGTCTGTGAGCGTTTTCCTCGCCTCAAGGAGCGGTTTCATCAACAAGGCTCTAGCTTGTCCGGTGGGGAGCAGCAGATGGTGGCTATCGGGCGGGCTCTGATGGCCAAACCCAAGCTTCTTTTACTCGATGAGCCATCACTGGGCATAGCGCCTCAGATCATTCGGTTGATTGCGCGAAGTTTGGTGGAAATCAACCGCAACGATGGCATCACCATCGTGCTGGTGGAGCAAAACTGCCGCATGGCACTGGCGCTTTCAAGTTATGCCTATGTGCTGGAAACAGGCCGAATTGCACTGGAGGGCCCATCCAAGGGGTTGATAGACAATGAGCGGATCAAAAGCCTTTATCTGGGTGGGTGATGGTGTTTGCCAGCCGAGCGCTGAAGGTGGATGCGTATGAAGCTGAGCAATCAAGACATCTACGAACGCATTTATAACGCGATCAGTGATCAGCGGCTCTTGCCAGGCATCAAGTTGAGCGAGGAAAAACTCGCTCAAGCGCTGCACGTCAGTCGCACCCGGGTCAGTGCAGGTGTGTCTTTAATTCAACAGATCTAGCAGGGTCCTTGCAACGACCTTAGTCGCTCGGCGCACGTCTTCGAGTTGCACATGCTCGTCTGCGCGTTTGGCGTTGGACTCGCGCACGGTGCGCGGGCCTGCGCCGTAAATCACACCTGGAATGCCGCGCTCCACATACAAGCGCACATCGGTGTACAGCGGTGTCCCCACTGCGGGGATGGGTTCACCAAACACGTGTTCGCCATGTTTTTGAATGGCATCAACCAAGGGTTTGTTGCCCGCCAGCGGAACCATAGACTTAGCCAGCAAGATGCGTTTGATATCGATTTTGAGCAGCTTGCCACCCCTGGGTGGGTTGAACGAGGCGGCGGCATCTTGAATGGTTTGGCGAATGGATGCTTCGACTTCGACAGGATTTTCCTCGGGGATCATGCGGCGATCGAGTTTGAATACGACTTTGCCAGGGAGCACGTTGGTGTTGGTGCCACCGCTGATTTGGCCCACATTCAAATACGGGTGTGAGATGCCTTTTACTTTGGAGCTGATGTGCAAGTAATCCGCGTTGAGCGCGTGCAAGGCGTTCAAGATATGAACCGCGCCTTGCAGCGCATCGGTGCCGCTGTCGGGGATGGCTGCGTGGGCCATTTCGCCGTTCACGCTCACTTCCATTTGTAGGCACCCGTTGTGGGCGGTGACAACATGGTAGCTAAAGCCTGCAGCAATCATGAGGTCGGGTTGGGTCAGGCCTTGAGACAACAACCAACCTGGGCCTTTTTCTCCGCCAAACTCTTCGTCGTAGGTGAAGTGCAGTTCAATGCCACCTTTCAAAGGCAGGCCTAATGACTCGAGTGCGCGTGTGGCAAACGTGAAGGTCGAGAAATCACTCTTGCTCACTGCAGTGGCGCGGCCATACATGGCGCCGTTTTCTATCTCGCCGCCATAGGGCTTGTGTGTCCATTCGTCGCCGGGCGGGACCACATCACCGTGGGCGTTGAGCGCGATGGTTTTGCCGCCGTCACCAAACTTGCGTCGCACGATGAGGTTGGTGATGCTCTCAAGGCCATAAGCTTTCACCTCGTCTGCAGGCACCTCATGTTTTTCAGCCAAGTAGCCAAAAGTGTGAAGCAGTTCGGCGGTGCGCTCGGCGTGAGGGGTGTTGTTGCCTGGCGGAGTGTCGGTGGGGACTTGAACCAATGCTTGCAAGAAGCGCACTTGTTCGTCAAAGTGGGCGTCGATCCAAGCGTCGAGTTGGGCGTATTGGGTGTGGCTCATGGTGGTGTCTCAGATTGTCTTAAAGGGAGTGGCTTAGGCTTGCAAGTTGTGCAGCAGGTGCATGAAGGCGTCGATGGCAAGTTGCATGTCGTCGCTGGTGGTGGATTCAAGTGGGTTGTGGCTAATGCCAGCGTTTTGACCGCGTACAAACAGCATCGCTTGAGGCATGCGCTCGTGCAACTTCATCGCATCGTGGCCCGCGCCGCTGGGCAAGTGACATATGGGTAAGCCAAGTGACTGAACAGCCTGTTCCCACTTGACTTGTAGCTTGGCATCGCTTGGTGCGGCACTGGCGCGCATGGTTTCTTCGAGCTTGAAGTGCAGTCCACGGCGAAGGCAAATGGCTTGGAGCTCGAGCAGCACATCGTGCATCAGACGATCGCGCAATTCATTGGTGGTGGCCCGCAGATCAAGACTGAATTGGCAGCGGCCGGGCACCACATTGATAGAACCATTGGGCACGGTGAGCATGCCGATGGTGCCTACCAAGTTGGGTTGTTGGGCAGCGCGTTGTTCTAGATACAAGGCCAGTTCGGCGACCGCTGTGGCGGCATCGCGGCGGCGGTCCATGGGCGTGGTGCCTGCATGGCTGGCCATGCCGATCACTGTGCCCACAAAGCGCACGCTCCCGTTGATGGAGGTGACGACGCCCAAAGGAATGTCCAGCTCGTTGAGCACGGGGCCTTGCTCGATGTGCACTTCCACAAAGCCCAGGTACTCAGCCGCGTTGCGAGTGATTTTGGGGATGTCGTGGATATTCAAACCTGCTTGCTGCATGGCTTGGCGCATGGTGATGCCGTCCGCATCTTTTTGGTCGAGCCACTCTTGTTTGAAGTCCCCTACCAATGCACCGGAGCCCAGGAAGGTCGCTTTGTAGCGTTGGCCTTCTTCTTCGGCAAAGGCCACCACTTCAAGGTGAAAGGGCAAGCGTTTGCCCGCACGGACCAGCTCGCGCACGCAGGCCATGGGCACGAAGATGCCTAAGCGGCCGTCGTATTTGCCGCCGTTGCGCACCGTGTCATAGTGGGAGCCGGTCATCAAAGTTTTAGCGCTATGAGATGCTGCTTTGTAGATGCCAACCACATTGCCCACGGCATCCATGCTCACCTCGTCAAAGCCACAGGCCTTCATGCCCAGCTCAATTGTGCGGGCGCATTGGCGGTGGGCGTCGGTCAGATAAGTCACGGTGAGTTCTTCGCGCGCCGCATGGGGGTGGTGTTTGTTGACCACGCTCGCATCGCTGAACTGGGCCAGCCATTCGTGCCAGTCCCACACCTCGTGGCCCAGCGTGGGTTCGTAAGCTAGCTTGTCGTTCAAGCGAATCTCTACGATGCGGTGGATGTTGCGCAAGCACTCGGCCAGTTCGTAGTCGGGGTGGTTGTGCAGTCGGCGCTCAAAGGTGCTGATGATCTGCTGCTTGTTCAAGCCCGTGCCGCGAGGCCCACGAACAGCCAAGATAAAGGGAAAACCAAACTTGTCGTTGTAGCTGGCGTTGAGCTGCTGGATGTGCGCAAGCTCATCTGGCGTGCAATGGGTCAAGCCAGCTTTGGTTTGTTCGTTGGTCGATTCAGCGGTGAGGCTTTTGCTCACCATTGCTTTGCCTGCTAACTCGGGGTGGGCGCGTACCAGAGCGAGTTGGGCTTCGTGGCCTGCTGTTGCCAGCACCTTCACCATGGCGTGCTTGAGTGCGCCAGCCGATGCAAAGGGGCGGGCGTTCAGTGCTTGCTCGGCAATCCAGTCCGAGTGTTCGTACAAGCCTGCGAGCAAGGCCGCAGCCTCAGCGCGGGGCAGGGTGTTGATTTGATTCAGCGTGATGGTGTTCATGACAATGTCCTGCTGTTTAGTTGCCGCTGTAAGGATGCGTTTGCTTCCAATGGCGCGCGATGTCGATGCGCCGCGCCACCCACACGCGGTCGTGTTTGGCTATGTGGTCAAAAAACTTTTGCAGGGCCACAATGCGGCCGGGCTTGCCGAGCAAGCGACAGTGCATGCCGATGCTCATCATCTTGGGCGCGTTGTCACCGTCTGGGTCGCCCTCGGCATACAGCGCATCAAAGCTGTCGCGCAAATACACAAAGAAGTCGTCCGCTTGGCTAAAGCCTTGGGGCAGGGCAAAGCGCATGTCGTTGCAGTCCAGCGTGTAGGGCACGACGAGTTGAGGCACCACTTCTCCGTTGGTTTTTTTGACCTTCATCCAAAAAGGGAGGTCCTCGCCGTAGTAGTCGCTGTCGTATTCAAAGCCGCCAAAGTCTGCCACGAGGCGGCGGGTGTTGGGGCTGTCGCGGCCGGTGTACCAGCCAGCCCCGTGAATGCTGTTGCCGTGTGTGGTGTGGGTCAGGCGTTCGATGATCTCGATGCCTGTGTGCATATGCGCACGCTCGGTGGCTTCGTCGGTGGTTTGGTAGCTGATCCAGCGGTAGCCGTGACAGGCAATTTCATGGCCCAACTCGACAAATGCGGTGGTGAGTTCGGGGTGACGCTCTAGCGCCATGCTCACGCCAAAGACGGTCAGGGGCAGGCCTCGCTTTTCAAATTCGCGCAAGATGCGCCAAACGCCCACGCGTGAGCCGTATTCGTAAATGCCTTCCATGCTCAGGTGACGGTCGGGAAAACTGGGCGGGTTGAACATCTCGCTCAAAAACATCTCGCTGCCGGCGTCGCCATGCAAGGTGGCGTTTTCGCCGCCTTCTTCGTAGTTCAGCACAAACTGCACAGCAATTCGTGCTTGATTGGGCCATTGCGCATGCGGCACTTGGCGGCCGTAGCCAACCAAGTCGCGTGGGTAAGTCGCGGTGCTGTCGTAAGGGGGGTTAGACATGCGGGGTCTTCCTGTAAGTGAGAGCGCGAAGGATCAGCGGCCTAGCTCTGGCGCTCAGGCCAGCGCCATGGCAATGTCGTTGCTCGGCACTTTGCGGTCGAGTGCCAAACCCTCTTCCACGTGGCACAAGTGGTCGTGCATCAGCTGGACTGCTAAGTCTTCGTTTTTGGCGGCGATGGCTTTCAAAATTTCGGCGTGTTCCTCTGCCGAGTGTGCGGCGGCATTGGTGCTTTGGTACATCAGGGTGATGAGTGCGCACCTCGAAATCAACTCGCTCAAAATCTCAGCCAGAACCTCGTTGCCCATCAACTCGGCCATGCGCACATGAAAGTCGCCCAACAAATCGGTGCGTCCAGCCACATCACCGCGCTGAACGGCGGCTTTTTCCTCAGCCACGTGGTCTTTGAGGGCTTTGATTTGTGCGGGGGTGACGTGGCGCACAAAGTTGCGCGTCATCTCAGCTTCCACCATTCGTCGAACGGCAAACACTTGTCGCGCTTCGTCGCACGAGGGTGTGGCCACAAAAGCGCCTCGCGCGGGCTCCATACGGATGAGGCGCTTTTGCACGAGTTGAAACAGTGCTTGACGAATCAGGGTGCGAGACACACCGAAGTGATCGGCCAGTTTTTGCTCGGCCAATTTGGTGCCCGGGTGCAGACGGTGCTCCACAATGGCCTTGGTGAGAGCGTCCACAATGCTGCGGGTGGCGGTTGAGCTGTCCATGTTGGGTCTCCGGCTGAATGACTTGGGCACCATCATAGGCCCTTGCTTAAAAATTGTATACACTTTCTGTAGACCAAATCGGTCGCTAACCAATTTTCGGAGCACCTCATGGGATTGAGTACGCACGTTTTAGACACCATGCACGGCGGCCCCGCAGCCGGCATGAAAGTGTCGTTGTTCACCACCACCGAGGACGGCCAAGCCAATTTGGTCAAGTCGTTCACTTTGAACCACGATGGCCGCAACCCAGATGGCCCGCTTTACGACAATGACAGCCTTCAACGCGGCACCTACCGTTTGGTGTTTGATGTGAAGGGCTACTTCGCTTCAAAACATGTGCAGTTGCCTGAGCCCAATTTTTTGAACCTCGTCAGCTTGGACTTTGGCGTGGCGCACACGGATCAGCACTACCACGTTCCGCTCTTGGTCAGCCCTTGGAGTTACTCGACATACCGAGGGTCTTGAGTATTTTTGTAGACGCAGCGGCATACCTGCTGCATGAATGGGGTGCATGTCATTAAAATCTGAGTTATTACTCAGATCTCTACATCCCACACCATGACCCAAGTCACCAACACCGTGCGCTTTGTGCTCGACGGCCAGATCGTCGAAGCCCAAGGTGCGCGTCGCACCACCACCGTTCTTGATTACCTGCGCGAGCAGCTCCACCGCACAGGCACCAAAGAGGGTTGCGCCGAGGGCGACTGTGGCGCCTGCGTGGTGATGGTGGGTGAGCTCAACGCCGCAGGCACGGGTGTGGACTATGTGGCCACCAATGCTTGCATTCAGTTGTTACCTTCGCTCGATGGCAAATCCATCAAGACGGTCGAGAGCTTGAAAAAGGCCGACGGTACCCTGCATCCCGTGCAAGAAGAGATGGTCAAGTGCCACGGCTCGCAGTGCGGCTTTTGCACCCCTGGCATTGTGATGAGCTTGGTCAACATGGTGCAAACCAACACCGCGCCCGTGCGCCAAGACATCACCGACGCCCTGAGCGGCAACTTGTGCCGCTGCACCGGCTACGCGCCCATCATCCAGGCCGCTGCCAAGGCTTGCGAAAAAAAATCAGCTCTGAAATTAGACGACAGCGCCGACTTGCCGCTGCTCAAAGAAATCAAGCGTGCCAGCACACCCACCCTAAGCCTAGACGGCGACATCATCGTGCAGCCCGTGGTTCGTACCAAGAAGGGCAACGAGTTTGTCTCGCCAGCCACCTTGGCAGAGGTGGCAGACTACTTGGTTAAACACCCAAGCACGACCTTGCTTGCGGGAAGTACCGAAATTGGTTTGCAAGTGAACAAACAGTTCGCCCGCCCTGACCACATCATGTATTTGGGTAATGTGGCCGAGCTGCGTCAGGTCAAAGAGACCGACAAGGCTTGGCGCATTGGCGCAGCGGTGTCGTTGACGCAAGTCGAGGCGTTGGTCGCCCCTGCCTACCCCGACTTTGCCGAAGTGCTGCGCCGCTTTGGCTCGCCGCCCATTCGATCGACAGCCACGCTGGCCGGCAACATCGCCAATGGCTCGCCGATTGGTGACACCATGCCTTGCCTGATGGCGCTGGGTGCCACACTGCTGCTGCGCCGAGGCGATAAGACCCGCCATGTGTTGCTCGACAACTTCTACACGGGCATGAAGAAAAACGTGCTCGAAGCGGGTGAGTTCATTGAAGCAGTGGCGTTGCCCAAGCCCTTGGCCGGTCAGGTGTTTCGCGCTCACAAAGTCAGCAAGCGGTTTGAGCAAGACATTTCGGCGACCTGCGCAGCCATCAGCTACACGCTCAAAGATGGCAAATTGAGTGGTGTGAAACTGGCCTACAACGGCCTGGCACCCTCGCCCTGCCGTGCACCCCAACTCGAAGCCGTGCTGGAGGGCAAGTTCCCCGCAGAGGTGAAAGCGGCCGAACTGGACGCCGCCATTGCGGCCAGCTTTACTGCCCGTGACGGCCTGCGTGCCACATGGGCGTATCGCGCACTGGTGGCGCGCAACTTGGCCTTGGAATTCATCGAAGAACAGAAAGAGGTGGCTTGAATGAACGCTCCGACCGCACTCAAAAACCTGTTGCCTGTATCAGGTGTTCAGCAGGGCAAAGAGCTGGTGCACGAATCTGCGCACCTTCATGTCACGGGCTCAGCCACCTACATCGACGACATTCCCGAGCACGCGGGCACTTTGTATGCTGCGCTCATCTTGTCGCCCGTGGCGCATGGTGAGCTGATTGGTGACGGCATTGACCGCGAAGCCATCTTGCGAGAGCACGGTGTGGTGGCGGTCTACACCGCCAAAGACATCCCTGGCGAAAACAACTGCGGCCCCATCGTGCACGACGATCCGTTCTTGGCTGCTGGCAAGGTCGAGTTCATCGGCCAAGCCGTGGCCGTGGTGGTGGCGCGCGACATGCTGTATGCCCGCGAAGCTGCCCACAAAGCCCAGGTGTTGGTGAAAGAACTCACGCCCATCTTGACGGTGGAAGACGCGATGGCCGCGGGCAGCTTCATCATGCCGCCCAAGGGCATCACCCGTGGCGACGCTGGCGCAGCCATTGCCAACGCACCCCACACCATCAAGGGCACGACCCGCACCGGCCAACAAGAGCAGTTTTACTTGGAAGGCCAGATCACCTACGCCGTGCCCAAGGAAGACGGCCAGCTCACGCTGTATGTTTCAACCCAGCACCCCGACGGCAACCAACGTGAAGCCGCACACGCCCTGAACCTTCATACCAATGATGTGGAGGTGATTTGCCGCCGCATGGGGGGTGGTTTTGGTGGCAAAGAAGGCAACGCCAGCATCTTCAGCCAGAGTGCTGCGTTGGCTGCGTTCAAGTTACAAAAGCCGGTCAAGCTGCGCGTCAACCGCGACGATGACATGACCATCACCGGCAAGCGTCACGATTTCCGCATCGACTACGAAGTGGGTTTTGACGACAACGGCCGCGTCTTAGGCGCAGACATCACGCTGATGTCGCGCTGCGGCTACAGCACCGATTACTCCGGCCCCGTCAACGACCGCGCTTGCCTGCACATCGACAACACCTACCACCTGCCCACACTCAAGCTGGTCAGTCACCGCTGCAAAACCAACACGCAAAGTGCCACCGCGTTTCGAGGTTTTGGTGGCCCACAAGGCATGTTTGGCATTGAAACCGTGATGGATGAGATTGCGATGACATTGGGCAAAGACCCCTTGGAAGTGCGCAAGCTCAACCTCTACAAAGACCCCGCCATCAGCGGCACGCCTGACACCATGACCACCCAATACAACCAGCTCATCGAAGACTGGGTGGGCGACCAAGTGATCGATCAGGTCGAGCAGGAATCCAAATATGCCGAGCGCCGCCAAGCGGTGCAAGCCTTCAACTCACAAAGCAAAACCCGCAAGCGTGGTTTGGCTTTGGTACCCTTGAAGTTCGGTATCAGCTTCACCGCCACGCATCTGAACCAAGGCGGCGCGTTGCTGGTGATTTACATGGACGGCTCGGTCAGTTGCAACCACGGCGGCACCGAAATGGGCCAGGGCCTGAACACCAAGATGGCACAGGTCTGTGCCGATGGACTTGGCATCAGCGTGGACAAAGTGCGCATCACTGCCACCGACTCGCAAAAAGTGCCCAACGCGTCGGCCACTTCGGCGTCGAGCGGTGCCGACATCAATGGCGCGGCCATCATGAACGCGACCATGCAAATGCGTGAGCGTTTGAAGCCTGTGGCCGCGCGCATGTTGGGTTGCGCTGAAGCTGATGTGACGTTTGCCAACAACGCGCTGCATGGTGGCGGCCAATCGGTCAAATGGGCCGATGTGACCAAGCAAGCTTGGCTGGACCGCGTGGGCCTCTCCGTCACGGGTTTCTACATGACGCCCGAAATCAAATACGACTTCACCACCCTGAACGGCCGTGCGTTTTATTACTACTGCTACGGCGCGGCCGTGAGCGAAGTAGAAATTGACACCCGCACCGGCGAATGGTGGCTCAAAGCCGTAGACATCGTGCACGACGTGGGGCGCAGCATCAACCCCGCCATTGACAAAGGTCAGATCGAAGGCGCTTATGTTCAGGGTATGGGCTGGCTCACCATGGAAGAGTGCATTTGGGACAAGAAAGGCAAGCTGCTGACACACGGCCCCAGCACCTACAAAATTCCTGTGGCGGGTGATATTCCAGAGCACTTTCAGGTGAGTTTGTTTGACAACCAAAACCACAAGCCTACGCCTTTCAACAGCAAGGCCACGGGCGAGCCACCGTTGATGTTGGGACTGTCTGCCTTCTTCGCCTTGCGCGATGCTGTGGCCGCCAGCGCTGACCATCAGGTGGTGGTGCGTATGGACGCACCAGCCACGCCTGAGCGCATTTTGATGGCGTGTGAAGCTGCGAAAGCGAAAGCGCAAGTGCAAGTGGCCAAGGCCTAAGCGCTGTGCCATTTTGCTGTCATTGCCTCTCTCGCTACAGCCTTCGTGCCACGCCAAACTGCTGAGCTATTGAACCAGCTCCAACTCGCAGATGGCGTGTTGGTGTCGGTCGAGCGCGTGCAAGGCTCTGGCCCGCGCGAAGTAGGGGCTTGGATGGCGGTGTTTCCTCACACGCTGGTCAATACCATTGGTGGCGGACATTTGGAATTTCAGGCCATCAAAGAAGCGCGTGCATGGTTGGCGGACGAACACAAAGCGCTCACCACCCGCTACCCCCTAGGTCCCGCGCTGGGCCAGTGTTGCGGCGGGGTGGTGGATCTAAAGTTTGAGCGCATCAGCGACGCTCAGGCGCCTACCCTCAAACATCGTTTGCTGGGCAATGGCCAACCGCTTGCACTGTTTGGCGGCGGGCATGTCGGCCACGCTTTGGTGAATGTGCTCAGCACCTTGCCATACTGTGTTCAGTGGGTAGACAGCCGCGACGAAATCTTTCCCGAACAACTCGCCCCCAATGTGGTGTGCGAGCACTCCGACCCGGTGCATGCAGCCGTGGACGATTTGCCCTCTGGTGCAAGCGTGCTCATCATGAGTTTTAGCCACGCCGAAGATTTAGACGTGGTGGCCGCCTGTCTCAAGCGACAGCGTTTGCATGGCGATTTGAAATTTGTGGGCCTTATTGGGAGCAAAACCAAGTGGGCCACGTTTCAACATCGCTTGGAGGCCAAGGGCTTTACTGCCCAAGAGTTAACCCTCATCACTTGCCCCATCGGCCTCAGTGGCATCAAGGGCAAAGAGCCTGAAGTCATTGCGGTATCCGTGGCGGCGCAGCTTTTGCAGTTGCGGGCTTGAAGATTCATTCGAGTTTGGCTTGCGAGAGGTCAAACGAAGGCTTGGGTAATTTGAGCTTCATGTTTTCCAGGGTTTGCACCAGCAAGCTCGCCACAAACAAATCCCGGTAGGGCTTGGAGTCGGCGGGCACGACGTACCAAGGTGCATCGGAGGTGCTGGTGGCCGAGAGTGCATCTTGGTAGGACTCGGCAAACATGTGCCAAAGTTTGCGGTCTTCGAAGTCGCTAGCTTGCAGCTTCCAGTGCTTGAGTGGATCGTCCAAGCGAGATTGCAAGCGTTTTTTTTGCTCTGCTTTGGAGATGTGCAAATAGCATTTGAGGAGAGTGATTCCCTCGTCATGCAACATCGATTCAAAGTTTTTAATGTGTTCGTAGCGCTCTTCGCAGGTGGCTTTGCTCACCCAGCCACGAACCCGCGTGACCAACACGTCTTCATAGTGGCTGCGATTGAAAATCACCATCTCGCCCAAGGCCGGTGTTTTTTGGTGGATGCGCCATAAAAAGTCGTGGCTCTTTTCTAAATCACTCGGCGCACCAAATGCTTCGGCACGCACACCCAAGGGGCTGATGTGGGTGAACACACTGCGAATCACGCCGTCTTTGCCTGAGGTGTCCATGCCTTGGAAGATCAGCAGCAAACCTTTGTGCTTGCCAGCATGCAAAGTGCCTTGCAGCTTGTTGAGCTTGTCGCCTAGTTTCTTGAGATTGTTTTTCCAATCTTGTTCGGTGGGCAAATCTTTGGCTTCGGGCAAGGTGTCGATGTCATTGAGTTTGAAATCGCCCTTGGGTTTGACGCGCCATGGTGAAAAGTCTTTGAGTTCCATTGTTTGAGTGTAGGCACCTCAAGCCCCGTTTTAAAAGCAAGGCATCAGGTGTTTTGTTTCAGTGGGTTTGGAGAGATAGCCGACTGCGGGAAAGTGTTTGCCAATGCAGCTTTGCATGCTTGATTCATCGGCCACCACATACAAATGGCTTTGAACAATGTTGCTTTTGCGCGCCAAAGCTTGAATGGCTGAAGCCTGTAGTCCGAGGGCTTTCAGTGCAGGTGCGGTGTCGGCGTCGTTGGCTGATCTGAAACATGCGGAAAGTACTTGGCCGCCAACTTTGACAGGAACGCCTGAGTACACGTCCATCAAGTCGCGAATCGACACACCAATGACTTCCTGTGGGTTGCTCATGGAGGCAATGAAAAATTGGTCATCTTGGCTGATGGCATTTGCATTCAAAGAGGCGCCTTGACGAGAGCAATGCCACACAGGATCGGCCCAGCTGGTGCTGGCACCCAAAAGCGCAGCGAGCCAAAAAAAACGACAAACCAGTGAACGCACTGCCGCGTGGTGGATACATGAGTCGTGGCTTTTCATCGATCTGCCCCCAGACATTTTTAAAGAGATATTTTCTTGTCGAGAAAAATTGTATACACTTATTTCACCTGTCGCAGCGGAGCAGGGCAACCTCAGCCCTTGTTCGCGACCCTCATGCCATTCACAGCGCCCGCAGTGGTGAAGGCAACTTTGTTCCAAGTGACTGAGGTTTTGACATGGATACCTATTTTTTAGACTGGGCCAACCTGCTGCTGCGTTGGGTGCACATCATTACTGCCATCGCGTGGATTGGCTCTTCGTTTTATTTTGTCTTTTTAGACAACAACCTCATCAAACCCAACTCACCCGACTTGCTGGAAAAAGGTGTGGATGGGGCCATGTGGGCCGTGCATGGCGGCGGTTTTTACAACCCGCAAAAGTACATGGTGGCGCCAAAGAAAATTCACACCAAGTTGCACTGGTTTTATTGGGAAAGCTATTCAACCTGGCTCACGGGCTTTGGCTTGTTCACTGTGCTGTACCTGTGGAACGCGGGCACGTTTTTGATTGACAAATCGCTGATGGACTGGTCGCCAGCCGCCGCCATCACGGCCGCACTGAGCTTCTTGGTGTTGTTTTGGTTGATTTATGACGTGGTGTGTCGCGTGTTTGGCTTTCGTCAACACGCAGAGCGTTGGGTGGCCCTGAGCATGATTGTGGTGGTGGCGTTTGCGTCTTGGTTGTCATGTCAGTTGTTTGCTGGCCGCGCTGCCTTTCTTTTGGTCGGGGCGATGATCGCCACGGCCATGAGTGCCAATGTGTTTTTTTGGATCATTCCTGGCCAACGCAAAGTGGTCGCGGCTATGACATCTGGCGTCGCGCTGGACCCCAAAGAACTGGCCACGCACGGCAAGCGCGGCAAGCAGCGTAGCGTGCACAACACCTACTTCACGCTGCCGGTCATCTTTGCGATGCTCAGCAACCACTACAGCTTCCTTTATACCCACAAAAACAACTGGATCATCTTGGTGATGATGATGCTGGCGGGTGCCTTGATTCGCCAATTCTTTGTACAGCGCCACGGCTATCACTTAGGCCGTGCCAAAAACCCGTTGCCATTTGCCATTGCGGGTGTGGTGGTGCTGCTGAGTGTGATTGTGTGGATGCGTCCTGCACCTTCTGCCGCAGTGGCCCCAAGCACAACACCTGTGACTTTTGCTGAAGTCAATGCCATCTTTGAGCAGCGCTGCAACAGCTGCCACGGCGCACAAGTGCAGATGAAGAACGTGCGCATGGACTCAGCCGAGGGCATCCAGCAACACGCTTTGGGCATTTACCAGCAGGTGGTGGTGACCCAACAAATGCCCATGAACAACGCCACGGGTATCACCGAGGCTGAACGTGCGGTGATCAAGCAGTGGTACGAGGCAGGCGCTGCGCTGAGATAATCAGCGCCTATGAAGTTTCGACTGATGCTGGCAATCGCCAGCACCTTGTTTTTTTCTACCGCTCAAGCCGGTGAAGTCACGGTGGCTGTAGCCGCTAACTTCATCGCGCCCATGCAAAAAATCGCTCAAGCATTTGAACAAGACACGGGCCACCGCGCCCAGTTGGCATTTGGTGCAACGGGCAAGTTCTATGCACAAATCAAAAATGGCGCACCGTTTGCCGTGCTGCTGGCCGCGGATGAAGCAACGCCCGAACGCTTAGAAAAAGAAGGTTTGACTGTCCGTGGCACACGCTTCACCTACGCCACAGGGCGCTTGGCGTTGTGGAGCAAAAACGCCAACTTGGTGGATGACAAAGGTGATGTGCTGCGTGGCAGCGGCTTCAACAAGCTGGCCATTGCCGACCCCAAACTCGCCCCCTACGGTGCCGCGGCGATGCAAGTGATCCAGCACTTAGGTGTGCAAGCCAAGGTCATACCCAAGCTGGTGCAAGGTGAAAGCATTGGCCAAACTTACCAGTTCGTCAGCACAGAAAATGCGCAGCTCGGTTTTGTGGCCTTGTCCCAAATTTCGCTGGATGGCCGCATCACTCAAGGCTCGGCCTGGGTGGTGCCGCCCAGCATGCACACGCCTTTGAAGCAAGATGCGGTGTTACTCAATGCGGGCAAAGACAACCCAGCCGCCATCGCGCTGCTGAAATACCTGCAAGGCGACAAGGCCACCACCTTGATGCGGCAATACGGTTATGCCCTGTAGAGTGTGACCATGAATTTAAGCGCTGAAGATTTCCAAGCCATCTCGCTGACGCTGCAACTCGCCAGCATCACCACCGTGTTGCTGCTGTTGCTTGCCACGCCCGTGGCGTGGTGGTTGGCGCACACACACTCGGTTTGGCGTGCGCCTGTGGCGTCGCTTGTTGCACTGCCTTTGGTGTTGCCGCCCACGGTGTTGGGTTTTTATTTGCTCATTGCCTTGGGGCCCCATGGTCCAATTGGTCAGCTCACGCAGTGGGCGGGTGGGGCTAGCTTGGCCTTTAGCTTTTGGGGCTTGGTGTTGGGCTCAATCGTGTACTCGTTGCCATTTGCCGTACAGCCCTTGGTCAATGCGTTTGAAGCGATGGGGCCGCGCCCCATGGAAGTGGCCGCCACCTTGCGTGCCAGTCCATGGGATGCTTTCTTCACTGTGGCGCTGCCCTTGGCCAAGCCCGGCTTTGTCATGGCTGCCATGCTGAGTTTTGCCCATACCGTGGGCGAATTTGGCGTGGTGTTGATGATTGGCGGCAATATTCCCGACCAAACGCGCGTGGTATCCACTCAAATTTACGGCCATGTGGAGGCCATGCAATACAGCCAAGCACATGGCTTGGCGGGTGTGATGTTGGCGTTCTCGTTTTTGGTGTTGTTGGGGCTGTCGTGGTTCAACCGTCGCACCAAGCGTGGTGCAAAAGCAAGCGCATGACCATCCATTTGCAGCTAGAACTTGCCCGTGCCGACTTTGATTTGTCGGTGGATGTGCAGTTGCCAGCGCATGGCATCACCGTTATTTATGGCCCCTCGGGTTGCGGCAAAACCACCTTGCTGCGCTGCGTGGCGGGTCTAGAGCCGTCAGCGCAGGGTGTGGTTCAGCTAGGCCACGAGGTGTGGCAAGACGATCAACATCAGGTGCGTCTGCCCACCCACCAACGCGCCTTGGGCTTTGTGTTTCAAGAGGCATCTTTGTTGGCACACCTCAATGTGGCGGGCAACTTGGCCTATGGCTTGCAACGAAGCCATCACCCTATCAGCCGCACCGTGCTCAAGCAAGCCACCGCGTTGCTGGGTATTGAGCACTTGCTCAAGCGCCGCAGCCACGAGCTGTCGGGGGGCGAGCGCCAACGCGTGGCCATTGCCCGTGCCTTGGTCACGCAGCCACGCTTGTTGTTGCTGGACGAACCCTTGGCCGCGTTGGACCATGCCCGTCGGCAAGAAGTGTTGCCGTGGCTCGAAAAACTGCGTGATGACTTGAACATTCCCATGCTCTACGTGACCCATGCCGTTGACGAAGTGGCGCGCTTGGCCGACACGCTGATGGTGATGAATGCAGGTCGGATTCAAGCCAACGGTCCTGTGGCCCAAGTGCTGACCCAAGCCAATTTGCCCGTGGTGTTGGGTGAAGATGCTGGGGCATTGCTCACGGGCAAGGTGCTGAGCATCGATGCCCCATGGCATTTGGCTCTCGTGGGCTTTGCCGGTGGCGCGCTCTGGGTGCGCGACAGCGGCTTAGCGCTCGGTCAAACCGTGCGCCTGCGCGTGCTGGCTCGCGACGTCAGCGTGACGCTGAGCGAAGCCACACACACCAGCATTCAAAACCACGTGCCCTGCGTGGTGGAACACATCAGCCCCGAGGCCCACCCCTCACAAACCTTGCTGCGCTTGCGTTGTGGCGAAACTTTGCTGTTGGCACGACTGACTGCGCGCGGGACGCATGCGCTGGGGCTTCAGGTGGGCATGCCCGTATGGGCGCAGGTCAAGTCGGTGGCGCTGGTGAAATAAGGCTTGTCACTTTGGTGATGCGTGTGATCTTAGGCCTTGTGCGATAGTGTTTCAGCCCCACTTCAGCCAACAGAGGGCGATCACACAAGGAGACATCATGCGTTCATTTTTTGCACAATGGCGACAGACATGCGCCGCAGCCCTGCTGGGACTTTTCGCCCTGGCGCTTCATCCACTCGCCATGGCTCAGGCCTATCCCAACAAACCCATCAAGATGATCGTGCCCTTTGCAGCAGGAGGCACCACCGACATCGTGGCCCGTCTGGTGGCCCAGCGCATGAGCGAGTCCATGGGGCAGCCCGTCACAGTTGACAACCGCGGCGGAGCGGGTGGCGCGATTGGTGCAGACCTGATGGCCAAATCGGCCCCCGATGGCTACACCATCATGATGCACAACCTGTCGTTCCCACTGGCCTCTGTGGCGCAAACGCTGGCCAACCGCTCGCCGTTTAACGTCGATACCGACTTTGCGGGTGTGTCCATTGCGGTGTATGTGCCCTTTGTATGGACCGCCAGCCCCAGCGTGCCTGCCAAAGACCTCAAAGAGTTGGCTGCGCTGTTGCGCGCCAACCCCTCGTTGCAATACAACTACGGCTCCACCGGCCCAGGCTCCACCATGCATGTGCTGGGCGAGGCGTTTAAAAAAGAAGCCAAGGTTGACATCGCACACATCCCATTCAAAGGCGCTGCACCGCTCAAGCAAGAAATGCTGGCGGGCCGACTGCAAGTCGGCGGCGATCAGTTGTCATCCTCTTTGGCCGAAATCAAAGCGGGCACCTTGAAGGCCTTGGCCACCACCGCTTCTAAGCGCATCCCTGGTCTGCCCGATGTGCCAACGGTCAAGGAATTGGGTTATCCAAATTTGGAGCTCGAAGGCTGGAACGGCGTGTTTGCCCCTGCCAAAACACCCAAGGACATCATTGACCGCTTGAACAAAGAAGTCATTGCTGCGGTGCGTCACCCCGATGTGGTCAAACGCCTGAACGACTTAGGCGCGGAAGGCGTGGGCTCAACCCCTGCCGAGCAAGACGCGATGTTGCGTCGTCAGATGGATCAATTCCGCGCCATCATTCGAGAAATGCGCCTCGAATAACGAGGCCTACAGGGCGCTGTCAGTGCCAGCGGCCGTCAGCTGACGCAGGCAGCCGCTGGGCACCGCTGGCCACCACTGGCCAACATTAAGCGCGGTTGCCTTGCGACAACCACCACACCAAAAGTTCAGTGCAATCTCGGTCGTCCAGCCCGCTGTGCGCCGCTGACTCAAACTGCTGCAACGCCAGGGCGGTGAGGGGCAACTGCTTGTGCGTGGCATGGCCTTGGTCGAGCATGGCTTGCATGTCTTTGCGCATCGTTGACACATTGACCGTGACCTGATCGCTTTTGTGTTGGCTCAGCGTTTGGGCAATCATGCTGCCGCGCACCTTCAACATATTCGGTCCACCCGAGGTGTCCGAAAAAATATCAATCACCCGCTTGGGGTCTAGGCCCAAGGGTTCAACCAAAGACAGGGCCTCGCCCAAGGTTTGCCAATACACCATCAACGGCAAATTGATAGCCAGCTTCATCGTGGCGCCTGCACCATGCGGGCCCACATGCTCCACACGGCGACACATCACATCCAGCAAAGCTTTGACTTGGAGCAAGTCTTGCGCATCACCCCCCACAAAGCCCAGCAACTTGCCCTCTTTGGCCGGGCCCACGCTGCCGCCTACGGGACACTCTAAAAAGCGAGCCTTCACCGCTTGTGCGCGCTGAGCCAACTCTTGCGGTTTGGCAGGTCGAACGGTGCTCATGTCGATGAACATCTTGCTCTCTACATGGCCCGCCAGCAAGCCTGAAGCAGAGCCATACACCTCATCAATCGCGGCCTCGTTGGTCAACAAGGTGATGACCACATCCACCGACTCGGCCAATGCTTTGGGCGAGTCCGCCCATGTCGCGCCTGCATCCAGCAGAGGTTGAGCGCGCGCTGCACTGCGGTTCCACACGATGAGGGAATGCCCCGTCGACAACAGTCGAGCGCCAACAGCTGCGCCCATCTTGCCAATGCCTGCGATACCAATTTGCATGTTTGTCTCCTGTTATGAAAATAGATACATCAGATTTTGCGTGAACTCAACCACACGTGCTGTCACCTCCATTCACACCTGGGCGTTAGGCAAGAAAAATTACCTTAGCATTCCTTTCCTGACAACTTTGAATGTTTGAGGAATAAAAAATGAAGATCGTAGAAATCCGAGAAGTCACCCTGCCAATCAGCTCACCGATTCGCAATGCCTACATCGACTTCAGCAAAATGACGTTGAGCCTGGTTGCAGTCATCACCGATGTGGTGCGCGATGGCAAGCCTGTGGTGGGCTATGGCTTTAACTCCAACGGTCGCTACGGGCAAGGCATGTTGATGCGTGAGCGATTCATTCCGCGCATTCTGCAAGCCCAAGCCGACACCTTGCTGGACGACTCGGGGCATAACTTTGATGCCCACAAAATTTGGACCACGATGTTCACCAACGAAAAGCCCGGTGGCCACGGCGAACGCTCTGTGGCCATGGGCACCATCGACATGGCGGTGTGGGATGCGGTGGCCAAGATTGAGGGCAAACCGCTGTTTCAGTTGCTGGCCGATCGCTATGGCAATGGTCAAGCCAATCGCCGCGTGTTTGTGTATGCAGCAGGGGGTTATTACTACCCCGGTCAAGACCACGAAAAGCTCAAAGACGAAATGCGCAGCTACATCGACCGTGGCTATTCGGTGGTCAAGCAAAAAATTGGGGGCGATTCCTTGGACGAAGACTTGCGCCGCATCGACTCGGTCTTGAGCGTGCTGCAAGACGGCCAAAAGCTGTGTGTGGATGCCAACGGGCGCTTTGACCGTGACACCGCCGTGGCCTATGCCAAAGCCTTGTCGCACTACGATTTGTTTTGGTACGAAGAGGCGGGTGACCCGCTTGACTATGAGCTGCAACAAACCCTGCGCGGCTACTACAAAAACCCCATGGCGACCGGTGAAAACTTGTTCTCCATGCAAGATGCCCGCAACCTGATTCGCTATGGCGGCATGCGCCCCGACCGCGATTGGTTGCAGTTTGACTGCGCGCTGAGCTACGGATTGGTGGAGTACCTGCGCACATTAGACATGCTCAAAGAGCACGGTTGGTCAGCCAGTCGCTGCATCCCGCACGGCGGACACCAAATGTCTTTGAACATTGCGGCGGGCTTGGGGTTGGGCGGCAATGAAAGTTATCCCGATTTGTTCCAACCCTTCGGCGGTTTCCCAGATGGCGTGAAAGTGGAGAACAGTTTCATCACCATGCCAGACCTGCCGGGCATTGGCTTTGAAGGCAAGTCTGATTTGTTCAAGGTGATGCAGGATTTGTCTAAATAAAAAATGCGCCTGTACCGCGCAGGCGGTTCACTGGCCGAAGTGTGACCAAGGCTTCAATGGCCACTTTGGGTGAGGCTTGCACGCCTTCGATACTGCCCATCGCCATGGTTGCTGTGAACGATTCATGAGGTTTGTAAAGCTTTTCACAGTTCACTATCAGATTATTTTGTTGCTTGCAGGGGGCGACAAATCAACGCAGCAGCGAGACATCGTTCGCGCTCAACAATGGGTCAAGGAGCAAATGCATGGGTAAGACAACAGAATTCGACGCAGCCAGCTACCTCGATAGCGAGGAAATGATTGCCGAGTTTTTGAACCAAGCGCTGGCTAGCGGCGATGCCGATTTATTGCTTAGCGCGATTGGCGATGTGGCGAAAGCGAGAGGCATGGCGCAGATTGCGCGTGATACGGGCTTGGGGCGTGAAAGCCTTTACAAAGCTTTTGCCGTTGGGGCTAAGCCACGGTTTGATACGGTATTGAAGGTGTTAAGGGAATTAGGCGTTGAAATGCACGCCTATCCGCAGGCTCATTAGTCTTTACTTCGCCCCCAAGGCCAGCTGCATCGCCAGCTGGTTGTGCCGCTCGATCAGCGGCCCCATGTCCACCGTGGTGATCTCGCCCTGGCGCACCACCACGCGTCCATTCACGATCGTGTAGTCGGCCTTGTCGCTGGCGCACAACAAGAGCGCGCCCACCGGGTCGTGCACCGCGCCGCCGGCCATGCCCAGGGTGTCGGTGCGAAACATTGCGATGTCGGCGCAAAAGCCAATTTGGATTTGCCCCAGCTCGTGCGCGCGTCCCAGCACTTCGGCGCCGCCACGGGTGGCCAGGCGCAGGGCGTCGCGCGGGGTCATCTCGGATGGACCGTGGTCACAGCCAAATGTTGTACGCCCGTCTTCGACGCGCGGTGGCTCCATCGCTCGCCTGACCCGCGCCAGCAGCATGGCTTGGCGGGCTTCGTTGAGCATGTGTGCCGCGTCGTTGCTGGCGCTGCCGTCTACGCCCAAACCAATCGGCACGCCGGCGTCCAGCATTTTGCGCAGGGGCAAGATGCCGCTGGCCAATCGCATATTGCTGCAGGGGCAGTGGGCAATGCCGGTGCGGGTGCGGGCAAACAGGTAGGTGCCTTCTTCGTCGAGCTTCACGCCGTGGGCGTGCCACACGTCGTGGCCCACCCAGCCGAGGTCCTCGGCGTATTGCGCGGGGGTGCAGTTGAACTTCTCGCGGGTGTAGGCCACGTCGTGGTCGTTCTCTGCCAAGTGCGTGTGCAATCGCACGCCGTGGGCGCGGGCCAATTTGGCAGATTCGCGCATCAGGTCTTGGCTCACGCTAAAGGGCGAGCAGGGCGCCACGGCCACATGCGTCATCGACCCAAAGCTCGCGTCGTGCCAAGTCTCGATCAGGCGTTGGGTTTCTTTCAAGATGGCGGGCTCTTTTTCGACCACGCGGTCGGGCGGCAGACCGCCTTGGCTCTCGCCCACGCTCATGCTGCCGCGTGTGGCGGTGAAGCGCATGCCGATGGTGTGCGCGGCTTCGATGCTGTCGTCCAGCCGCACGCCATTGGGGTAGATGTAGAGGTGGTCGCTGCTGGTGGTACAGCCGCTTTGCAGCAGTTCGGCCATGGCCACTTGCGATGAGACGCGCACCATCTCGGGCGTGAGGCCCACCCAGATCGGGTACAGGCCTTGCAACCAACTGAACAGCTCGGCGTTTTGCACGCCCGGGATCGCCCGGGTGAGCGACTGATACATATGGTGGTGTGTGTTGATCAGGCCGGGCACCACCACATGGTGGCGGGCGTCGATCACCTCATCCACTTGCTGGAGCAGTTCGTCGGTGTTGTCGGTGGCCGGGATGATGCGCTCGATGCGGCCGTCGCGGATCAAGAGCGAGGCGCCTTGGAGTTCGGTCTGGGCATCGTCTTGGGTGGCGATGCAGCGGGCGCGGTGGATCAGCAAGGTGGTCATGGACTTGTCCTGATTAGCAATGAAACAAGTCGTGGCCGAGTCCCCTTGGATTGGGCGAGCACCACGTTGCCGCGCATCCCGGGCTTTTGCAGTGATTTAGATTTTAAGCAGACGCTTGGCCTGAGCCACCATCGCTTCGGGCGTGATGTTGAAAAGTTTATACAGCTCATCGGCAGGACCAGAGGCCCCAAATCCTGTCATACCTACAAAGCCACCGTCGATGCCAAGGTAGGCATCCCAGCCCTGGCGAACGGCCGCCTCGATGCCCACGCGCACGTTTGTGCCCAACACGCTTTGCCGATAAGCCGCATCTTGTGCGTTGAACAATTCCCAGCAAGGCATGGACACCACAGCCGCACCAACACCTACAGCTTCGAGTTGTTCACGGGCTTGCACCGCCAGCAACACTTCTGAGCCAGTGGCCAATAGCGTGACTTGGCGAGGACCGCAGTCGGCTTCGTGCAACACGTAAGCACCGCGACGCGCGAGGTTGTCTGAGGTGTGTGTGTGACGAACCAAGGGCAAAGACTGGCGTGCAAACACCATGCTGACGGGACCGTCTTGGTGAGCCAATGCCAGCTCCCAACACTCTGCCGCCTCCACCGCATCAGCTGGTCGCATGACCCACATATTGGGCATGGCACGTAATGAGGCCATGATTTCGACGGGTTGGTGCGTGGGACCATTGCGGCCAATGCCAATCGAGTCGTGGCTGAATACAAACTTCACGGGTAATCCCATGAGTGCAGCCATGCGCATGGCGGGTCTTTGGTAGTCGGCAAATGCGAGATAAGTGACTGTCAGCGCAATCACGCCACCATGAGCGGCCATGCCATTGGCCATCGAACCCATCACATGTTCACGTACACCGCAGTGCACATAAGCGCCTAAACGGTCTTGCGCATTGAACGCAGTCAGGCCGCGCTTGTGACTGGTGGGGGCTTCTAGGTCGGCGCAAGCCACCATGCGTTCGGGCAGTAGGGGGGTGAGCAGGTCGTTGATTTCGGCTGAGATAAAGATGCCGCTCGGTCCAGGTGGCGTGAGTAGGGCTTTGTGTTTGTAGTCCATTAGCACCTGTTTCCAGTGCGCAGGTAGCTCACCGCGCATCACGCGTTCAAACTCAGCGCGTTGCGCGACCGGCAGGGCCGCAACGCAGGCTTGCCACGCTTGGTATTGCGCTGCACTGCGTTGGCCCGCGGTGTGCCAAGCTTGTTGCACATCGGCTGGAATATGAAAGGGGCCATGCCTCCAACCTAGCAGTTCGCGTGCGGCTTGGGCGTCTTCTTCAAACAAGCGTGCACTGTGGCCGCCGCGTTGGCCTTGCAACCGCGCAATACCTTTGGCAATCACGGTGCGACATGCCAGCATCGAGGGGCGCGGGTCAAGCCTTGCAGCATCGAGTGCGGCACTGACGGCTTCCATGTCGTGGCCGTCGAGTTCAATCACATGCCAACCCGCCACACGAAAACGCTCGGCCACGTTTTCGGTGATGGAGAGCTCAGTGCTGCCGTCATCAGTGATTTGGTTGTCGTCCCACAACAGCACGAGCTTGCCCAATTGCAGATGGCCGGCCAGCGATATCATTTCTTGACCTACGCCTTCTTGCAGGCAACCGTCGCCCACAAAGGCGTAGGTGAAGTGGTTGACAACATCGCTGCCAAATCGAGCATTCAAAAAGGCCTCGGCCACGGCCATGCCAAAAGCATTAGCGATGCCTTGGCCCAACGGGCCTGTCGTCACTTCAATGCCATTGTGAGCATCGTGTGCTCGCTCGGGATGGCCTTCACATACCGAACCCAACACGCGAAAACGTTTGATTTCATCCAACGTAAATGCGGGGTAGCCCGTCAGATGCAACAGTGAATACAGCAGCATGGAGCCGTGTCCGTTTGACAGCACCACGCGGTCACGGTCAAACCAGCCCGCGTCCTGCGGGTTGTATTTCAGGTGGCGGGTGTAGAGCGCAGTGGCAATTTCGGCCATACCCAGTGGCACGCCTTGGTGGCCTTCTTGGGCTTTGACGATGGCGTCAATCGAGAGAAAACGGATGGCGTGAGCCATTTCTTGTTGCGGATGTGCATTCATGTTGTGTATTTTTGGCATGCCAATACATGAATGCAAGCGATGAATATTCAGCTTCAGATGAACCTAATTCAAGCCTCGCGGGAAATGGGTGGGGAGGATTCTTCTCTAAGCCATTCCAAGAAGCACTTAACTTCTGGGCGAGACGTGTGACGAGCGGGGTAGACCATGAAGTGCGCTTGCACCTCCAAGCTGAGTTTGTCGCCAAAGATGGGTTGCAGCTTGCCCGAGTCAATCAATGCTTGGCCCACGCTAGTGCTTTCGAGCGCAACGCCCAGTTTTTGGACGGCGGCGTCTAGGCTCATCATGGCGCGGTCAAAGCGCAGCCCCATACGTTCGGGACGTTCACTGGCGTAAAAGCGTGCAAACCAGTCGGGCCACTGCACCAAGTTAACGCTGGACTGGATCAAGGGCACGCGCATCAAATCCTCGGGTCCGTGCAGCGCATGGGTGCGGATGAACTCAGGGTTGGCCAGCGGCATGATGCGTTCGGTGAAGATCGACTCCACCTCGAGGTTGGGCCAGTTCGGCATCCCGTAGCGAATGTCAACATCCATTTGTCCGAGCTGAAAGTCCGAGTGAACATGGGACGCCGACAACACCAACGAGATGTTGGGGTGCAGTTCTGTGAAGCGGGCGATGCGTGGCATCAACCAAAGGCAGGCAAAGCTGGGGCTGCTGTGCACGTACAACGTGTCTTGTACGCCATGGCGCAAGTCTTCGGTGGCTGTGTTGATAGCGCCTAACGCGCTGGCCACACGTTGCAGGTATTGCTGACCTGCTGGGGTCATTTCTACTCCACGCGCGGAACGTTCGAACAAGCGCACATGCAAGAGTCCTTCGAGTTTGGCCACTTGGTGACTCACCGCCGAGGGTGTGAGATGCAACTCTTCGGCAGCCAGTGCAAAGCTCTTGCGCCGCGCAATGGTTTCAAAAGCTTGCAAAGCAGCAAGAGGAGGGATCATGGCGTGAAAATTGTTCAATTGTTGCGCTGCAACATGAATGAAATTAAATTGTTGCTGAGTTTATATCGTTTGTGTTCAAGCACAACTCCGCCAAACAATCACGCCACTGGATCAACAACATGCAATCAAAAAAGGAGAAAAGCATGCTTCTCAAGGACAAAGTGGCCGTCATCACGGGCGGTGCAGGTTTAAATGGTTTGGGCTTTGCCACTGCACGCATGATGTCCGAGCAGGGCGCGAAGGTGGTCATCCTCGATTTGGAGGTGACCCACCCACAAGCAGCGGCTGCACAACTCGGAGCCGAGCATTTGGGTCTGGTCGCTGACGTGACTATCAAAGCGTCTTGCGAAGCTGCCGTGGCTCAGATCAAAGCCAAGCTTGGCCGCATTGACGTGTTGGTCAACAACGCGGGCATCACACAGCCTGTGAAGTTCTTGGACATCACAGGTGCGGACTACGACCGCATCTTGGATGTGAGCTTGCGCGGCACGCTCTACGCCTCGCAAGCGGTTTTGCCTTTGATGATCTCGCAAAACAGTGGCTCTATTGTGTGTATTTCATCTGTGTCTGCGCAGCGCGGCGGCGGTATTTTGGGAGGTCCTCACTATTCCGCAGCCAAGGCGGGTGTGCTAGGTCTAGCCCGTGCCATGGCGCGCGAATATGGTGGCAACAACATCCGCGTTAACTGCGTGACGCCAGGGCTGATTGCCACTGACATCAACAAAGGCAAGATTCCTGAAGACAAACGACAAGCCATTTTGGATGGCATACCTCTTGGCCATATCGGTGAACCAAACGATGTGGCGGGTTGCGTGGTGTTCCTGGCCAGCAGCCTTTCCAAATACTGCACGGGTGTCACGTTGGACGTGAACGGCGGTATGTTGATCCATTGATCAGATTTTTATCCAGTGCTATCCCGGGCAAACCGCCCCTTTATTAAACCCAAGGAGACATGTATGACAAGTTTTAACACCTTACGTCGCACGTTGCTGGCAACTGCCGTGCTTGCAGCGACGGCACTCGCGCAAGCACAAACCGTCAAATTGACGCTGGGCCATGGTGCAGCACCAGGTAATCCACGTCACGAGGCAGCGCTGAAGATGGCGGAAGTGGCGAAGGCAAAATCTGGGGGGCGAATTGAAATCCAAGTTTCGCCTTCTGCGCAACTGGGTGATGACGCTGCCATGGTGACAGCTTTGCGAACGGGTGCCTTAGACATCAGCGCAAACTCGCAAGGTGCTGTGGCGACGACAGTGCCTGAGTACGCTGCTTTTGGCATGCCGTTTCTCTTCACTGATTTAGCTCAAGTTTGGAAAATGCTAGACGGCCCACTGGGTAAAGAGCTTTCCGACAAGTCTGCTGAAAAAGGCTTGGTGGTGTTGGGTTACTGGGATAACGGTATTCGTCACATGAGCAACAGCAAGCGTGCGTTGAGCAAACCCGATGACCTCAAGGGTCTGAAAATGCGGACACCGCCAGATGCCGTGACGGTGGACATCATGCAAGCACTAGGCGCTGAAGCGCAGCAGATCAAATTTGCAGAGTTGTATGTTGCCTTACAACAAGGCGTTGTTGATGGTCAAGAAAACCCCTTGATGAACATTCACGCTAGCAAGTTGTATGAGGTCAACAAGTTCATTTCCTTGACAGGCCATAAGTACGAAATGACCCCCTTGTTGATGAGCAAACGCACCTGGGATCGCATGAGCGATGCAGACAAGAAGGTGTTGCAAGAAGCGGCCGCAGAAGCCACACAACTTCAGCGCAAGCTGTCTAAGGAAAGTGATGACAAGTTGGTCGCTGAACTCAAGGCCAAGGGCGTACAGATCAACACCGTCGACAAAGCTGCTTTTGCCAAGGCGACTGGCAATGTGGATGACAAATGGTTGGCATCACCCATTGGACCGTTCCTGAAAAAAGTGATCGCAGCCGCGCGCTGATCCTAAAGGCGTTGAGCCTTTCTTTGTCCTAGCCCCGCACGCCCATGCGTGCGGGTTGGAGAACCTCATGAATTTAATTGAACGGGCCATCTCGCTCTTGTGCCAGGTGTTGCTGTGGATAAGCACGGTGGTGATTTTTGCCATTTTGGCTAGCAACACCATCTTGCGTTATGCCACAGGCGCCAGTTTGCAATGGGCCAACGAAGTGCCTGAATTGCTGTTTCCTTGGCTCGTCATGTCGGGTGTAGTGATGGCAGCCCTGCATGGCGCGCACATCACCACGGGTTTTTTGATGGACAAGATGCCGGGCCATGCACGTCGGCTCTGGGGCGTCTTGGGGTGGGCCGTGGTCTGCGTCTTGTATGGCACTTTGACGCTGGCTACTTGGCGTATGTTGGACATCGTGCACGACGAAAAGTCCCCTATTTTGCAAATACCAGGTTCGATCACCTATGCATGCGTGATGGTGGGCATGGCGTTGCTAGCTGTGCTGGCAGTGATTTCAGCGTGGCGGGCTTGGATCGCAGATCCGAATGCGTCTATGTCGACTGAACCAGCACCGGTTCATTGGTGAGAAAGATAGAACCATGACTGCATTGATATTGCTTGTTTTCTTGGGCGCTGCAGTGATCGCCATTCCGATCGCGCATGCCTTGTTGCTAGCTGCCATGGCAGCTGCTGCAACTTCTGACCGAATACCACTGGATTTACTGGTGCAGCAAATGGTGGGGCAAGTGCAAAGTTTTCCTTTGATTGCTATTCCATTTTTTATGTTGACAGGCTCTCTCATGATGGGCGGCAAGCTGGGGGAGGCGCTGATTGGCGTGTTGTCCACCTTGATCGGACGCTTTCATGGTGGCCCTGGTCAGGTGGGGGTGTTGTCGTCAACCATTTTTGGAGGGGTCTCTGGCTCTGCTGTGGCTGATGCTTCGGCCATTGGGTCATTGTTGATTCCTTGGCAAAAGCGCTTGGGTTATCCGCCCGCTTTTTCTGCCGCTACCCTGGCCGCTGCAGCCACCATCGACATCTTGATTCCGCCTTCTATACCGATGATTTTGTTTGCCCTATCCAGCAATACATCGGTAGCTGCCTTGTTTGTGGCGGGCATCATGCCGGGGTTGCTCATGTGCGGTGGTTTCATGGTTGTGTGTTGGTGGGTTGGGCGTCGGCGTAACTTCCCGCGTGAAACCCGCAAATTCAACTGGGGCATCTTTGGACAACAGTTGTTGTACGCCGCCCCTGCACTTGTTTTGCCAGTATTGATTGTGATTTTTTTGCGCTTTGGTATTGCCACGCCTACCGAGGTGAGTGTGTTGTCAACGCTTTATGCCGGCGTGGTTTCTGTCGTGGTTTACCGTGATTTGGGCTGGAAGCGTTTGCACAAGGCTGTTATGGAAGCTGGCTTGTCAACAGGCGTGGTGCTGTTGGTCATCATGGCCTCGTCTGCCATCGGTTGGTTGCTCACATTTGATCGCATGCCGGATGGTGTGGTGGGTTGGGTCCAGACCCATTTATCCAGTGCTTGGGCCGTTATTTTGATGATGAACCTGCTGATGTTGGTGTGTGGCATGTTCATTGACCTACCTGCTGCCGTGTTGTTATTGACGCCCGTGTTTGTGCCCCTTGCTAATTCGATCGGCATGGATCTGACGCAGCTGGGCATCATGATGACCGTGAACTTGGCCATCGGCTTGTACACACCTCCCGTAGGCACCACTTTGTTTATCACCAGTTCTTTGGCAAAGGTCAAAGTGGGTGAGACCGTACGCGAGCTCGGACCTTTTTATTTTGTTGCTTTCTGTGTGTTGTTGCTGGTGTCTTATGTGCCTGAAGCCATCTTCAAATAGACGATTTTTGATTCAACGTCGATTGCATAGTGTTGATTGGAGAACTGAATGAATTCCACGCCTGACAAGTTGTCTTCTATCGCTCAGTGCGCCTACCGCATACGCCGCTATGCCTTGCGCATGGGCGAAGTGCAAGGCCAAGGCTATGTCGGTCAAGCGCTGGGCTATGCCGATGTGCTGGCCGTGGCCTATGGCCATGCAATGAACTTTCGCCCCGACGAGCCCGAGTGGGAAGGGCGTGACCGGTTTTTGCTTTCACATGGCCACTACGCCATTGCAGCTTATGCAGCCATGATCGAGGCAGGCATCATCCCTGAGTCTGAACTTGAAACCTACGGCAGCGACGACAGCCGATTGCCTATGTCGGGTATGGCCACGTACACCCCCGGTATGGAAATATCGGGGGGATCACTTGGACAAGGCTTGCCCATCGCTGTGGGCATGGCGCTGGGGTTGCGCCACCAAGGTAGCTCAGCGTTTGTTTACAACTCCATGTCAGATGGCGAGTTAGACGAGGGCTCCACATGGGAGGCTGCCATGTCTGCCGCTCATCATGGCTTGGGCAATTTGATTTGCATGGTCGACATCAACAACCAACAAGCTGATGGACCATCGACCAAGGTCATGGGCTTTGAGCCCTTAGCCGACAAGTGGGCGTCTTTTGGTTGGCATGTACAGCGTGTCGATGGCAACCATCTGCCAGCCGTGCTGCGTTCGTTTGACACCGCACGAGGATTGCTCGATGCCAAGCCTCGCGTGATTTTGTGCGACACCTTGATGGGCAAGGGTGTGCCTTTCTTAGAGACCCGTGAGAAAAACCATTTCATCCGTGTGGATCCACCCGAGTGGCAGCAGGCGCTCGATGTGCTTGATGCCAATCGCCCGTAAGAAAGTCAGAAAAGATATGAACGCCTTGACTGAAAAAAAACCTCGGCTGACCACCTCGGCCATGATCGCTTCAATTGCGTCTGAAGGCCAGCGCGTTAAAGCCGCACCATTCGGCAAAGCCTTGGTGGAATACGCAGCAAACCACCCCGAAGTGGTGGGCATGACGGCCGACCTCGCCAAGTACACCGATTTGCATTTATTTGCTCAAGCCTACCCCGAACGATTTTTCCAAATGGGGATGGCCGAACAGTTGCTCATGGGCGCTGCAGGTGGCATGGCCAAAACTGGCTTGGTGCCGTTCGCCACAACCTATGCCGTCTTTGGCACTCGCCGTGCATATGACTTTATTCATCAAGTGATCGCCGAAGAAAACTTGAATGTCAAGATTTGCTGCGCCCTGCCTGGCCTTACCACAGGTTATGGCCCCAGCCACCAAGCCACCGAAGACCTTGCCATGATGCGCGCGATTCCTGGCATGACCTTGGTGGACCCTTGTGATGCGTTGGACATTGAACAAGCCGTGCCACAAATTGCCGCACACCCCGGTCCTGTATACATGCGCTTGTTACGAGGCAACGTGCCGTTGGTACTGGACGAGTACAACTACAAGTTCGAGCTTGGCAAAGCCAAACTGTTGCGCGATGGAGCCGATGTATTGGTGATTTCTAGCGGCTTTATGACCATGCGCACACTGGAAGTGGCCAAGCAACTCGAAGCCGACAAGATCAACGTAGCCGTGTTGCATTGCCCGACCATCAAGCCGCTCGATGAGACCACCCTCTTGGCCGAGGTGCGAAAGCCAGGTCGTTTGGTGGTGGTAGCTGAGAACCACTCTGTCATTGGCGGTTTGGGTGAAGCCGTGGCGGGCTTGTTGTTGCGCGAAGGTGCTGCACCTGCCAAGTTCCGCATGTTGGGTTTGCCCGATGCATTTTTAGACGCTGGCGCATTGCCCACCTTGCATGATCGCTATGGAATTTCTGCTGAAAAGGTGTCAGCTTCTCTGAAGGCCTGGCTGACTTGAGTGATCCTCGTATGAGCCGCTTGGCCACTGTCGCCACTTTAACTCTGTCAGCTTGCCGCCTCGACTTAAACGCTTAAAGTGGGGCAGAACTTATTGAAAGAGAGCCCATGAAAACCTACAACATTGCCTGCATCCCCGGAGACGGCATTGGCAAAGAAGTGATCCCTGCAGGCGAACACGTGCTGCAAGCCTTGGCAGCGGCCAGCCATGCATTCAAATTCGAGTTCACCAGTTTTGGTTGGGGCGGCGACTGGTACCGAGCCCACGGCGAGATGATGCCTGCCGATGGGCTGGATGCGCTGCGCCACATGGACGCCATTTTGTTTGGCTCGGCCGGTGACCCGCACATTCCCGACCACATCACCTTGTGGGGCCTGCGCCTGAAGATTTGCCAAGGCTTTGACCAATACGCCAACGTGCGCCCCACGCGCATCCTGCCTGGCATTGACGCGCCGCTCAAGCGCTGCACCCCCAAGGATTTGGACTGGGTCATCGTGCGTGAAAACTCTGAGGGCGAATACTCTGGCGTAGGGGGGCGTGCCCACCAAGGTCACCCGATCGAGGTGGCCACCGATGTGTCGATGATGACGCGTGCAGGCGTGGAGCGCATCATGCGCTATGCCTTCAAGCTGGCCCAGTCGCGTCCCCGAAAACTGCTGACCGTGGTCACCAAGTCCAACGCGCAGCGCCACGCGATGGTCATGTGGGACGAGATTGCGGTGCAAATCTCCAAAGAGTTCCCCGACGTCAAGTGGGACAAGGAACTGGTCGACGCCGCCACCGCCCGCATGGTCAACCGACCCGCCACACTCGACACCCTCGTGGCCACCAACTTGCACGCTGACATCCTGAGCGACCTGGCCGCAGCGCTGGCGGGCAGCCTGGGCATTGCGCCCACCGGCAACATCGACCCCGAGCGTCGCTACCCCAGTATGTTCGAGCCCATCCACGGCTCGGCCTTTGACATCATGGGCAAGGGGTTGGCAAACCCTGTAGGGACTTTCTGGAGTTGTGTCATGCTGCTGGAGCATTTGGGCGAGCATGCTGCTGCGCACAAGCTGATGCAGGCCATCGAGCAAGTCACTGCCAATCCCGCCTTGCACACGGGCGACTTAGGTGGCAAAGCCACCACCGCGCAAGTGACCCAGGCGGTGTGCGATTTGATGACCTCATAAATTCAAACAGGAGACAAAACCATGCGAATCAATTTACCTTTGCGCGCCTTCATCGCCGCGTCTGCCCTCTTCAGCGCAGCGGCTTGGGCTCAGCCTTGCCCCGATAAAAATGTGCAGTATTGGCAGGCCTTTCCGCCTGGGGGCGAGTCTGACTTGTCAGCCCGTCACCAACAAATGGTGCTCAAGAAAAAATGTGCTGCCATCGAAACCGTGGTCCAGTACAAGGCGGGTGCTGGCGGCGCGCTGATGTGGACTCAGATGAACACCTTGCCTGGCGATGGCGTCAACGTGGTGGGCATCAACTTGCCACACATCGTGTTCCAGCCGATTGAGGGCCAAGTTCAATACAAGACCTCAGACGTCACGCCCGTGTATTGGTTCCACTACACGCCCGACATCTTGGTGGTGCCCGTGGCCAGCCCGATCAAAAACTTTGCCGAATTCTTAACCGCTGTGAAGAAGGATCCTGGCAAGTTTTCGCTGGGGGGCTCGGGTTTGAACTCGGCCAACCACGCCGCCCATGAGCGCATGAATGCGGCCTTCAATGTGAAGACGATTTACATTCCTTTCAAAGGCACGGGTGACATGACCACGGCGGTGCTGGGCAGCCAAGTCGACGGGGCCATGACCTACACGCCCTTTGCCATCAACAACAAAGGGCGTGTGCGCCCCCTCGCCGTGGCCATGGAACAGCGCCACCCGCTGATGCCCGAGGTGCCCACTTTCAAAGAGTTGGGTGTGAACTGGGTCGACGGCGCTTACCGTGGCATTGGCGTGCCAAAATCAACCACGCCCGAACAGAAGAAGCGTTTGTCTGATCTGTGGGCGAATTTAAACAACGACCCCGAGATGAAAGACCTCGCAGCGAAAAACGGCTTTGAGCTGGTCAATGTGGGGGTGGAGCAAATGGATGCCTTCATGAAAGAACGCACCCAGATCTACACCGAAGGCGCTGCTCGACTGGGGTTAGGAAAAAAGTGAGTTAACTCTGTCTACTTCAACTGCTATTTCATTGACGAACCCTGAGGCTGTGACTGCGCAGCCTCAGGTTTTTTTACGCCAGCTCTTCGATGCCGCTGTGCTGCGTGCCTTACCGATTCACAACACCGCGGCCTATTTGCCGCCGCCACCCAAGGGCCGCACTGTGGTGTTGGGTGCTGGCAAAGCGGGTGGCGCCATGGCGCAAGCGGTGGAGGCGCTGTGGCCGAGCGACAAACCAATGTCCGGCTTGGTCGTCACACGTTATGGCCACACGCCACCGCGCCCCGCGGGTGTGCCCGAGCGCATTGAGGTGGTTGAGGCCTCGCACCCCGTGCCCGATGCAGCAGGCCTTGCCGCTGCCGAGCGCATCTTGGCATTGACGCAAGGTCTGACCGAAGACGACTTGGTGTTGTTCCTCATTTCTGGCGGAGGCTCTGCCTTGCTCACACTGCCCGCCGATGGGCTGACCCTGGCGGACAAACAGCGCATCAACAAAGACTTGCTGAGCAGCGGCGCAGGCATTGGCGAGATGAACTGCGTGCGCAAGCACCTCTCGCGCATCAAAGGTGGCCGCTTGGCCGCCGCATGTGCGCCAGCTCTTGTGGTGACCCTCACCATCAGCGATGTGCCAGGGGACGACCCGTCGGTCATTGCCAGCGGGCCCACTGTGCCCGACATCACAACCTGTGCCGATGCCTGGGCTATTTTGCAACGCTACAACATCCAAGTGCCTGCCGTGGTGGAGGCGGCGCTGAAAGCCGGCGCACTCGAGACCCCCAAGCCCAGCGCTGTGTGGGACAAGCAGCCCGTGCATTTGATTGCCACACCCCAACAGTCGCTAGATGCCGCCGCCGCGCTGGCGCGCGCCGCAGGACTGAACGCGTATGTGTTGAGCGACGAGCTAGAGGGTGAGTCACGCGAAGTGGGCAAGGTGCACGCTGCGCTGGCGCGTGCGGCTGCGCGCGGCTTGGGACCATTCCAAAAACCGTGCGTCATCTTGAGCGGTGGTGAAACCACGGTGACCATTCGCAAACAAGCGCCGGGTACACCCAAGGGCCGAGGCGGTCGCGCAGGGGAGTTTTGCCTCGGCCTGGCCGTGGCCTTGCAAGCGCAGGCCGGCGTGTGGGCCATCGCCGCTGACACCGACGGCATTGATGGCATCGAAGACAACGCAGGCGCATGTGTGTCGCCCAACACCTTGGCCCGTGCCGAAGCAGCAGGTGTGAAAGCCGCCGATTGTCTGGACCGCAACGATGCCTATGGTTTCTTTGAGGCCTTAGGCGATTTGGTGGTCACGGGGCCCACGCACACCAATGTGAATGACTTTAGAGCGATGTTGGTGTTGTAAGCGGGGTGTTTTTCAAGCTAGCATGAGATCCTCACAGGAGACATCCCATGTTCAAAGTTCACGCTGTTGCCGCTCACCGTCTACCTCAGCTGTTGCGCGAAATGCCCAAAGCCGAGTTGCACATCCACATCGAGGGTTCCCTAGAGCCCGAGCTCATCTTTGCACTGGCCGAGCGCAATGATGTAGAGCTGCCGTATGCCAATGTCCAAGCCTTGCGTGCGGCTTATGCTTTCTCTGACCTGCAAAGCTTCCTCGATATTTACTACGCTGGCGCGAGTGTGTTGCTGCACGAGCAAGATTTTTATGACATGGCGTGGGCCTATCTGCAACGTGCAGCGGCTGATCATGTGGTGCACGCAGAAATTTTCTTTGACCCGCAGACGCATACCGAACGCGGTGTCTCTATGTCCACCGTCATCCATGGATTGCACCGCGCTTGTGTCGATGCGCAAGCGCAGCTGGGTGTGAGTGCCCAGCTGATCTTGTGCTTCTTGCGCCACCTGAGCGAGGAGGCCGCGCTGCAAACTTTCAACCAAGCACTGCCGTTCAAAGATAAATTCATTGGCGTGGGTTTGGACTCCAGCGAAGTGGGTCACCCGCCCGAAAAATTCAAAAACGTGTTCGCCTTGGCTCACGCGCACGGCTTGCACCTTGTGGCCCACGCGGGCGAAGAGGGGCCCCCCGCTTATATCTGGAGTGCCTTGGATGTGTTGCACGTGGCGCGCATCGACCACGGCGTGCAGGCCGTGCATGATGCAGCATTGATGGCGCGCTTGGCTAAAGACCGCACGCCACTCACGGTGTGCCCACTGTCCAACCAAAAGCTGTGTGTTTTTTCTGATTTGAAAAGCCACAACATTGGCCAGCTACTTGACGCTGGCCTGTGCGTGACCATCAATTCAGACGACCCCGCCTACTTTGGTGGTTACATCAATGACAACTTTGTGCAAACTTTCGAGGCGACAGGGCTGACAGCGCAGCAAGCCTATGTGCTGGCCAGCAACAGTTTTGAGGCCAGCTTTGTCAGCGAGCAGCAAAAGAACCAATGGTTGCATTTGCTCAAGCTGAGTTTTCAACGATTTTCAGAGCAGGATTGATGCAACATGGATGATCGTTTATTCGATCACGATGTTGGCGTCTTTCATTAACTTGGTCCATTTGCTCTGTTCTTGTTTGATGAAGCTGGTGAACTCGCTCGCCGAGAGGCTCCCAGGTTCAGCGCCTTTTTCGTGCATCGCTTTGCGAACTTCAGGCATATTCATCACGCGCTGAATATCGTCATGGAGTTTTTTCACGATGTCATTGGGCGTATTGGCATGGGCCAGCAATCCAAACCAACCAATCGCCTCGTACCCAGCAAGACCTGAGTTGGTGATGGGGGGAACGTTTGGCAGCGCCTCAATTGATTTTGTGCCTGTGACACCAATGGCTTTAATTCTGCCTGTTTGAATTTGTGCCATCGCCGTCTGGGTAGGCGCAAACATCAATTGGATGTGATTGGCTAACAGGTCGTTCAATGCTGGACCCGTGCCCTTGTAGGGCAAGTGCAGCATGTCAACTCCCGCTCTGGCTTTGAAAAGTTCACCAGACAAGTGCGAGGCAGCCCCTATGCCCGAAGAGCCAAATGAAAGCTTTTTCGGGTTGGCCTTGGCATAGGTGATGAGGTCAGCGGCGTTGTTGACGGGCAAACTGGGGTGGACGACCAAAACATATGCATCAGCGGAGACCAATGAAACCCCCGTGAATTTAGAAACATTCTTGTCATTGATAACCGCTGTGGTGGCCATGAGCAATGTGTAGCCGTCAGGGTTGGCTCTGGAAACAAAATCGGCGCCTATTTGTCCGCTTGCACCGGCTTTGTATTCCACAATGACACTTTGACCCCAAAGTGAACTCAGCCTGGGAACCAAGATGCGCGCTAAATTATCTGCCCCACCCGCAGGCGTAAAGGGCACGACGATGGTGACCGTCTTAGCCGGAAATGTTTGAGCAAACGAAGGTCGAAGCGCAAAGACACAAATGAAGAGGCTTGTAAAAATAAGTCCAATTGACTTGGATGCGGCGTTGCTTGTGGAAAAAGCATATTTAAAAAAATTCATAAAAAATCCTTTTTTCAGTCTTTGATGCGGGCAATTTAGACAATGGTTGTTTTTAATGAAGCAATGCCTTCGATCGCACATTCAACGACATCACCTGGTTTTAAAAATAGCTCTGCTGCGTTTGGTTTTCCAACCGCAACGCCGCCCGGTGCGCCTGTCGAGAACATATCGCCAGGTTCAATTGGAATAAATCGTGAGAAGTGTTCGATGATATCTGGCAGTTTCCAAATCTGATCCACGGTATTGACCCTCATGCGCTCTTCACCATTGACTGAACAAGTCATCCATAAGTTGTAGGGATCAGCTATTTCATCCATGGTGATAATTTCAGGACCCAACGGGCCAAAACCTGGAATATTTTTGGCAGTCCAAAAGCGTGAGCCAGAAGCAACTTCCCTTTGCTGAAGATCGCGGCAAGTGAGGTCATTGAGAATCGTGACACCTGCAACATACGCAAACGCATCCGCTTTTTTGACGCCTAGCGCTCTCTTGCCCATCACAAAAACCAGCTCTGGCTCGTAATCCAGCCGCACAATACCTTCTGGTTTTTTTACAATCGCTTCATGCCCCACCAAACATGAATTTAATTTAATAAATCCAGTGGGCTCTTCAGGGATCTCTTTGATCAACGCAGTGCGTTGAAGTTCCTCTAAATGCTGACGGTAATTTTTACCGACACATAAAAATTTATCAGCGTCGGTGATGGGCGCAAGATAGCGAATGGATGTTTTGTTTAGCCAAGCACCTTCAAACTTGTTGAATTCATTCAAAGCTTTTGCATTTAAATGGCGCACACGGCTCATGCTCTCAGCGCCGCCTGCAAGCAGCTGTTTCATGCTTGTCGGAAAGTTGGATTCCCCTTCAATTGTGGCGGCATGATGGATATCAAGAATTTGATCATCCGTGCGTACGCCTAATCGTGGTTCTGAGTTGTTGTGGGTAAATGTAAGTAGACGCATGAATTGCAGCTTTTAAAAAAATGAAACCTAAGGTTTATTTAAACTTTGCCATTAGAGTTATGTGTGGCAGCCAGGCCTTCTAGCGCCAAGCCATAGCCATGTAAATCAAGAATTTTCTTTTTCAAATCTTGGGTGGTCAATACTCTTGAATAACGCCTCAAAAGAGGGCTTCTCATTTTGAGATAGTGTGCAAGTTCCCAAGCTCTTGGGAGCAAATTTTCCAAGGGAAGTATCTCGTTAATCAGCCCGACCTCTTTTGCCTCTTGTGCATTGATGGTTTGACCCGTCAGTAAAAAATACCTGCCTCTGTTGGAACCCATGAGGTGGGGGAACACAACGTGAACGCCGTCCCCTGGCACCAATCCCCCCCAGAAGTGCGCTGAATCTTGAAATGTTGCTGTATCGGAAGCGATGACAATGTCTGAGAGAAGCGGAATCTCGGCATGCCGAAGGGTCGGCCCGTTGATGGCGGCAATGATGGGAACTTCAATATTCAACAGATTTAATAATAAATGCTTGCCTTCAAAATAAATCTTGTCCCATTCCATGGCCGTCACAGGATGCCGCACATGGTTATGACCGTTGGGGCCTAAAGCTGGGCCACTGAATGCCTCGCCTGTTCCAGTGAGAATGATCACTTCATTGTCGTAATCTTGCCCAACGTCATGAAACGCTCGGGTAAGTTCTCCGTGAGGCAAAAGACTCCACTGGAGTGGTCCTCCATTGGTGTGGAGTCGCATTTCAAGTATCCCGTCAGTTCGACTCATTTGAATCGTCTGGTATTTTTTTGAGTAATCATCAAAACTCAGCATGGATCAACCTTATATTTAAATAGCGCAAAACTTCTTGCCATCACCCATCTTTTCAATCTTCAGGTTGGCTGCCATTGGAAATAAGCGGGTTTTAGGGTTTCAGCAGCGCCAACACCTCTTTCAGGTGAGGCGCTTTGCTTAAATTCCAGCAGGCTTGGATGATTTGGTGGCTGCGCTCAGCCCCCAAGATCGGGTCAGCCAAGTCGTGGAACTTGCGCTCCAACATGGCATCAGTCATGGGGCGTTGCAGTGAACCAATGGCGTGCTCGACATGCACGTCCACCGTGCGGCCGTCTTTCAAGTGGGCGGTCACGTACACACTTTCTTCGCGTACCGAGGGGTCGACCACGGCGTTGACCTTGTCGCGCAAAGTCACCACGTCGTCACGGCGCACGATGTGGTCAGAGAATTCTTCTTCGCCTGCTCGACCAAAGATCAAGCCCACCGCGCAGCCGTGGTAGACGCTGAACTTGCCTTGCAGCCCATCTTGCGGTGTCTTCTTGCCTGTCAACTCCAACACCAAGGGGTGCACACGCAGGTCAATGCGGGTCACGTCTTCGGCCTTGACGCCTTGCTCGCGCAGTTGCGCGCAAGCGTCGATGCTGGGATGAATCACGATGCCGCATGCGAAGGGCTTGTAGGCGTTGAAGCTGATTTCAAAGCGCTGGCCCAACTCGTCTTGCGCTTCGCGCCAGTCGTATTTGGTGGACACCACTTGGGCCCAGCCGCGGGGTGCTTCGAGTGCGCGCGCGCTTGAAGTGAAACCGTGTTGCGCCATCAAGGCAGACATCAGGCCTGCACGAGCTGCGCCACCCGGGTGAAAGGGCTTGGTCATGGTGCCAAACTGTTCACGCAATCCAATGGGCTGAGAGGCGGCAATGCCCAAGGCCATGGTGGTTTGTTGTTCGTTGAGGCCCAGCAAACGAGCGCAAGCTGCAGCTGCGCCCAGCGTGCCTGTGGAGCCGGTGATGTGCCAGCCGCGGTCATAGTGCTCGGGGTAGACCAAGTTGCCCATGCGGCACGCCACATCAATGCCCAACACCAGGGCGTCAATCACTTGGCGGCCTGAGCTGCCTTGGTGTTCGGCCAAGGCCATGACCGCGGAGGCCACAGGGCCAGCGGGATGGATGATGGTTTTGAGGTGGGTGTCGTCGTAGTCAAAGGTGTGTGAGGAGATGCCGTTGATCAACGCAGCGTTGGCCATGTCCACGCGCTCAGTGCGGCCAGCCAAGGTCGCTTGGGGTGCTGGGGCAAGCATTTGCACGGCGGCCAAAGCCGCGTCAACCGCCTCGTGGTTGGCTGCGCCTATCGCGCAACCCAACCAGTTCAAAAAGGTGCGGTGTGCTTCGTGCTCGACGGCATCGCTCCAGCCTTGAGACGGGTGCTGTGACACAAAGTGCGCGAGTTGCGCAGTGATGGCCGGCGCGTGGTGGTCTGCCGCAACGGCTGTGTTGACTGTCATGTGGAATGGTCCGTTTCAGTTGTAAAAATCAGGTGTTGTCTAAGTTGATGTTGCGTTCGCGCGCGAGGGCGGTCCAGCGCGCCAAATCTTTTTTCATGTACTCGCCGAATTGGTTGGACGTCATCGGCGTCAGCTCCACCGCTTCGGCGCTGAGCTTTTCGCGCAAATCGGGCATCGCCAGCACTTGGGCCATGGCGTTGTTGAGCTGAGTGACCAAGGCGGCTGGCATGCCGGCAGGTCCCACCACGCCATACCACTGCTGTGCATCAAAGCCTTTGAGACCTGCCTCTTCAAGGGTCGGCACATCCTTCAAAGCGGGGTGGCGCTGTGTCCCTGTGACCGCAAGGGGGCGAAGACGCCCGCTGCGAATATGCGGCAGCGCCGCTGCCAAGCCAGGAAACATGGCTTGGGTTTGGCCCGCGATCAAATCGGTGGTGGCGGGGGCGATGCCACGGTAAGGAATGTGCACCATGAAGGTGTTGGTTTGCGCTTTGAACAACTCAGCGGTCAAGTGCGTGAGTGAGCCTGCGCCAGCTGAGCCGTAAGAGATTTGTCCAGGATTTTTCTTGACGAAATCAATGAACGATTTCATGTCAGTGGGAGAGAGTGCGGTGTTGACCACCAGCACATTGGGTGTGCTGCCAATCATGCCAATGGGTGTGAAGTCTTTGATGGGGTCGTAGGCTAATTTGCGGGTGGCCGGCGCAGTTCCGTGTGTCGCCACGTAGCCTTGCATGAGGGTATAGCCATCGGGGGCAGCACGCGCTGTGGCTTGCGAGGCGATCACGCCACCGCCGCCACTTTGGTTGTCGACCAACACGTTTTGCCCCAGCACTTTGCTCAATCGTTCGCAAAAGGTGCGTCCAATCATGTCAGAGCCACCGCCTGCGGCGACGGGCACGATGTATTTGATGGGCTTGTTTGGATAGGCGGACTGGGCTTGAACTGACTCAGCTAAACCGAACAGCAAAGGTGATGCTTGCAAGAGCGTGCGACGTTTCATAGTGACTCCTTGATAAACCGAAGAATGATCGTATGCGATGGTGTGGGTTCAAGGTGTCTCCAAAAGTCCACAGGGTGACAGCAGGTTTAAAATAATTGACTAATTCAAAGGTAAAGAGATGAGCATCAAGAGTGACAAGTGGATCCGCCGCATGGCGCAAGAGCACGGCATGATCGAGCCCTTCGAGCCGGGTCAAATTCGCCAAAATGCAGCGGGTGAAAAAATTGTCAGCTACGGCACCAGCAGCTATGGCTACGACATTCGCTGCGCGCCCGAGTTCAAGGTGTTCACCAACATTTACAGCACGGTGGTGGACCCGAAAAATTTTGATCCCAAAAGCTTTGTGGACATCGAATCGAATGTCTGCATCATTCCGCCCAACAGCTTTGCGCTGGCCCGTACCGTGGAGTACTTTCGTATTCCACGCAATGTGCTGACCGTGTGTTTGGGCAAGAGCACTTATGCCCGCTGCGGCATCATCGTCAACGTCACCCCTTTCGAGCCCGAGTGGGAGGGTTTTGTGACCTTGGAGTTCTCCAACACGACGCCGCTGCCCGCCAAGATTTATGCGGGCGAGGGCTGTGCCCAAGTTTTGTTCTTTGAGAGCGACAAAGACGACGTGTGTGAAACCAGCTACAAAGACCGTGGCGGCAAGTACCAAGGTCAAGTGGGCGTGACGCTGCCCAAGACTTAACACTTGAAATCGCTCAACGTCATTGGTTGCGGCCGTGTGGGTCAAACCCTCGCGGCCTTGTTTCATCAACAGGGCCAGGTGCGGGTGCAAGACTTGTACTCCCGCAGTTTCAGCAGCGCACAGCAAGCCGCGCAATTTGTGAAGGCGGGCGAGCCTGTGGCAGAGCTTGCCCAGATGCGCGCCAGCGATGTGTGGCTGCTCAGCGTGCCCGATGCCCAAGTGGCTGATGCGGCCCAGGCTTTGTGCCATGCGCACGGCGCCAAATTAGCGGGTGCCATTGTTTTTCACAACAGTGGTTTTTTAAGTGCCAGCGTTCTACAGCCCTTGCGCGATCTGGGCTGTCATGTGGCCAGCGCGCATCCGGTGCTTAACTTTGCCAGTCCCCATACAGGTGTGCGCCAATTTGCGGGCACGCCTTGCGGGCTAGAGGGTGATGCGCCAGCGCTGGCATGGCTGCACACCGCGCTGGCTGCCTTGGGTGGACGTTGTTTCGAGATTGCCAGCGCTGACAAGCCGCTGTACCACGCAGCTGCCGTGTTTTGCAGCAACTTCACCGTGGTGTTGCAAGGCCTGGCGCAAGACGCATGGCACAGCGCAGGCGTGCCGCCAGAGCTGCTGCGTCCTTTGACCGAAGCCTTGCTCACCAGCACAGTGAACAACGTGCTGGCCATGGGCCCCGCACAGGCCTTGACAGGCCCTGCCGCTCGCGGCGATGCGTCTGTGGTGCAGGCGCAGGGCCAAGTCGTTGCGCAGTGGCATGCCCCAGCGGGCGAGGTGTACGCTTTGCTCAGCCAATTGGCCGCCGAGCTGAAGCAGCGCACATAAAGCAGCGCACTTAAAGCAGCGTACTTCAGCACCCGTGTGAGCATGCTCACAAACTGCCGCGACCTTCTTTGGCATGGAAGGCTCGCGCTGTTTCCCAAGCCACTTTTTGCAAATGGGTGGCCACTTCTTTGGGCAAGCCCGCGGTGTAGGTGTTGCCCATCGGGTTTTGTTGGTAGACCGATGCCATCACGGTGCTGGCTGCGAGGTAGGTGCCCATCAGGCTGGGGTGGCGCTTGTCGGCCACGTACAAATTCAAGTCAGGGCGTTGCGCGATGGAGTTGGCAAACGCCAAACCTGCAGGCACCACCAATGCCTTGTTTTGTTGGCCAGCCTTGATGTATTCGTTGGCCAGTTGCAGGGTCATTTCTGGCTTGTCAGCATAGGCCCACGACATGAACAAAATCGGTTCTGCACCATATTTGCGCACGGTGTCGCTGTGCTTTTTGGCGAACTCATAAAAGATAGCTTGCAGCTTGGGGTGCACAGGGCACTGGCTGCAATCCATCATCATCACGCCATCAAAGGGTTTGTCAAAGGTGTTGAACACCACCTCGTTGTCGCCCACAAATGAGTAGCTGGCCACACCGCCTGGTTTGAAATGGGCCTCCATGTCATGCCAGTTGATACCCGAGCCACTGATGGTGGCCGATGTGGCTCTGTAGCCTTTGCCTCCTGCTGCGCTCAGAAGCAGGCCCACATGGCCATGCATGGAGTTGTTGTAATAAAAGAAGCTGTTGCCCACCCACAGCAGCGTTTTAACGTCGGTCGTTTTGGCGCGCTGGGGGGTGGATGTGAGGCTTGCGCAGCCGGCCAAACCGAGTGTGAGTGCGAGCGCCAAAATGAAGCGGATCAACGGCATAGAGCTTTCTTTCAAATAGAAAAATTCTCGTCTCACGCGGATCAAGAGGCAATCGGGCAACACCCTAGATGAATCCAGCTTGTGTTGTTTGTATGAAGACTAAGGGATTCATATTGTTTTGTCTAAGGACTTTTTGGCTTGCCGCCCACAATGCGACAATAAGCGCAGACATGACGACCTCTTTTTCCAATTTGCAGCTAGCCCCCGCGCTGGCACGTGCCGTAGCCGAAATGGGCTACGAAACCATGACCCCCATCCAAGCCCAAGCCATCCCCGTGGTGTTGACAGGCCAAGACGTGATGGGCGCCGCGCAAACCGGCACCGGTAAAACAGCCGCGTTCTCGCTGCCGTTGCTGCAACGTTTGCTCAAACACGAAAACAGCTCCACCTCGCCCGCACGCCATCCCGTGCGCGCCTTGGTGCTCTTGCCCACGCGAGAGTTGGCCGACCAAGTGGCCCAGCAAATCAAACAATATGCCGTGCACACCAACCTGCGCAGCATGGTGGTGTTTGGCGGCATGGACATGAAGCCCCAAACCTTGGAGCTGAAAAAAGGCGTCGAGGTGTTGGTGGCCACGCCTGGCCGTTTGCTCGATCACATCGAAGCCAAGAACGTGGTGCTCAACCAAGTTGAATATGTGGTGCTCGACGAAGCAGACCGCATGTTGGACATTGGCTTCTTACCCGACCTGCAACGCATCTTGAGCCACTTGCCCAAGACGCGCACCACGCTGCTGTTCTCTGCCACTTTCTCGACAGAGATCAAGCGCTTGGCAGGTAGTTATTTGCAAAATCCAGTCACCATCGAAGTGGCACGTCCTAACGAAACCGCTGCCACCATCACGCAGCAGTTCTACAGCGTGAGCGTGGACGACAAGTACAACGCCTTGCGTCACCTCATCAAATCCAATGGCATGAAGCAGGCCTTTGTGTTTTGCAACAGCAAACTCGGCTGCGCCCGTTTGGCCCGCTCGCTCGAGCGCGATGGGTTTCGCACCAGTGCCTTGCACGGCGACAAGAGCCAAGACGAACGCTTAAAAGCCCTAGAAGGCTTCAAGCAAGGCGAGGTTGATTTGTTGGTATGTACCGACGTGGCCGCCCGCGGCTTGGACATCAAAGACGTGCCTGCGGTGTTCAACTTTGACATTCCTTTCAACGCCGAAGACTATGTGCACCGCATTGGCCGCACAGGCCGAGCGGGTGCTTTGGGCCAAGCCATCAGCTTTGTATCAGGCAGCGACCAGCGTTTGGTGGCTGACATTGAGAAATTGCTCAAGACCAAAATCACTTTAGAAAACGTCAGCGTTGAGCCAGACCGCTCGCGTGAGCGTCGTGAACCCCGTGCTGATTCGCGCGAGTCGCCTGGTGAGCGTTCGGATGCTTCCAGCCGACCGCGTGAGGGCTTCGCCCCGCGCGACGCTCGTCCTCGCGAGCAAGACAGCCGCCGCAGCCGCGAAGTGGGTTATGTGCCTGCACCGCGCATCAAGAACGATCCGTTTTTTGACAAGCCTTACGAGGCTACCGTGCGCAGCGCTGAAACCGCTGCACCAGCTGCGCCCGATCCACTGCGCAAATCAGCCAATATCAAATCCAAGCGGGTGATGGCGGCTTTGTTCAAGTCGACCACTTAAAAAAACGCGCCATCAAATGGGTGACCCTGCATCCACTGGCGGCGCATGAATGACAGACCATTCCGGCCGATATGCAAGCTCGTTTTTTGCACATCGGTGAAATGCTGGTGGACTTGGGGCCGCATCGTGTGGGCTTGCCGCACATTCGACCACTAGAAAGCAAGCTGTGGGAAATGTGAATGACGGGCCGCGACGGTATTGCCCGTGCTGTTTACGCCGCCGTGCAGGGGCGCACTTTGCTGGTCCTGCATGTGTTTAAAAAAAAGACGCAGACCACACCACGAAGGGCCATTGAAACCGCATTGAAACGCTTGGAGGAATCGACATGAAAAGCCTGAAAGACCTGAAAGCCGAACTGCTGGTCAACCCTGCCGTTCGCCAAGCCTATGACGCACAAGCGCCCGAGTTTGAGCTGGCCCGTGAACTGATTGCAGCACGTACGCAAGCGGGCCTAACGCAAGGTGATGTGGCCGCCGCATGGGTACAACCCAAAGCGTGATTGCACGCATCGAAAGTGGCAGGGGCATGCCATCCATGCGAACAGTCCAACGTTTTGCCAATGCCGTGGGAGCGCGTGCCGTGGTGCGCATGGAGCCTTTGACAGCTGCATAAATTTTTCGCTTCAGCAAGTCCCGCCACAAAGGTACTACTTCAAAAAAATGCATAAGAGCATGCCAGAGTAAGCTAGGTCAGCGGGTCCAGCGTCTGTGGGCACTTCACGCTGAGGCGCTCCCACGCAGGTGCATCGTTCACGCTAAGTAACGTGTCCTTGGCTTCTAGCTTGGCCGCACTCAGGCAACCACCCCACACGCACCCATCATCTAGGCACACCACATCTGGGCGGTTGGCCGAGTCCAGGGTGGACCAATGGCCAAAGGCCACGCGCACATCGGCCGTCAATCGGCCCGGCACATCAAACCACGGCAGCAGGTGCGCGGGTGCTTTGTCGGCGCTCTCTTTCACACTGAAATCCATCGCGCCGTGTGCATCACAAAAGCGCAAGCGGGTCAGGGCGTTGACGATCACGCGCAAGCGGTCTGCGCCTTCTAGGCCATCACGCCACACATTGGGCAGCCCGCCATACATTTGCGGCATGAACTGCGTCCAATCGTCGCTGCGCAGCACAGCTTCTACCTCGCCCGCCAGTGCGAGGGTTTGTTGCGCTGTCCATTGCGGCAACACGCCTGCATGCACCATCAGCACCTGGCCCACTTGTATCGCCATGTGTTGGTGGCGCAGCCAGTGCAGCAGCTCGGCGCTGTCGGGTGCGGTCAAGATGTCTTGGGTGGTGTCTTGTGAGCTGGGTTTGCGCACGCCGCACGACACCGCCAACAAATGCAAATCGTGGTTGCCCAGCAGGCATTGCGCGCTGGCGCCGTAGCCCATCAAGCGGCGCAGCACGCCCGCGTTGTCGGGGCCACGGTTGACCAAGTCGCCCAACAAATACAGCGTGTCGCGGCTGGGAGAGAACGCGATGTGCGCCAACAAACGTTCTAGGGCTTCGTCGCAGCCTTGGATGTCGCCAATCAAGTAAAGTGCCATGCAGGAGATTGTGATGGATGTTTTACTGATTGTTTTCTTAACGCTGCTCAATGGCGTGTTTGCCATGTCGGAGATGGCGCTGTCGTCTAGCCGCAAAGCGCGTTTGGCGGCATTGGCCGAGGCAGGCGACAGCGGCGCTCACGCGGCACTGCGTTTGATGGAGCAGCCCACCCAGTTTTTGTCGACCGTGCAAATCGGCATCACCTCCATTGGTGTGCTCAACGGCATTGTGGGCGAGGCCGCGTTTAGCCACGACTTTTCAAATTGGTTGCTGGCCCAAGGCGTGCCTGACAACTGGGCCTCAGGCTTGGCCACTGCGTTTGTGGTGACCCTGATCACCTTCAGCACCATTTTGTTTGGCGAACTGGTGCCCAAGCGCATTGGCCAGCTGTTTCCAGAATCGGTGGCACGTTTGACTGCGCCTGCCATGTTGGCCTTGGCGACGTTGGCCAAGCCGTTTGTCCATTTGTTGTCTGCCAGCACCAGTGGCATGTTGAGGTTGTTGCGGGTGGATGTGCACGGCGCACGCACCGTGACGGAAGAAGAAATTTCAGCCAGTTTGGTGGAAGGTGTGGACGCTGGTCTGATTGAATTGCATGAACACCAAATGGTGCAAAACGTGTTCAACCTTGACGAGCGTGCGCTGACCTCGATCATGGTGCATCGCTCCGACATCGAGTGGTTAGACGCCAAATTGCCCGTGCCGCAAGCCTTGGCCCAAGTCGGTGCGAGCGGCGCACACTCGTGGTACCCCGTGTGCCGTGGCGACCTAGACAACGTGGTGGGTGCGGTCAGTGTGTCTCAGCTGTTGCGCTTGCCACCCGGTACCGACATGACGGTAGAAGCATTGGCCAAGCCCGTGGCCTTTGTACCCGAAACCTTGAGCGGCATGGACTTGCTAGAACAATTTCGCAAACCCGCCGAACGCGCGACCGCGCATGGACGCATGGTGTTGGTGGTAGACGAATACGGCGTGGTCCATGGCCTTCTCACACCGCGCGATTTGCTCGAGGCCATCACGGGCGAATTGCTGCAAGCCACCCCCACCAATGAAGCGTGGGCTGTGCAACGTGAAGATGGTTCGTGGCTGGTCGACGGCATGATGCCTGTGAGTGAATTCAAAGCCCGCTTGGGGATCAAAGAATTGCCCGATGAAGACCGTGGCATCTACAACACAGTGGCGGGTTTGGTCATGGCCATTTCTGGCGATCTGCCCACGGTTGCCGATGTCGTGGAATTTGGTGAGTGGCGCTTTGAGGTGATGGACCTGGATGGCCGACGCATCGACAAGCTGCTGATCAGCCGCATCAGCTAACGCTGTTTCAAAACCGCTTTGATAAGCGACTTATAAATCGCCTCTTTTGGCACGGTGGTTAAACGGCACCTGGTACATCCACACCGGTCGACCATCACGGCAGGTCAGGATGGCGCTGGGTATCAGCGCTTGGGCTTCAAACTCTAGGCTGATCAGCCACGCGCCGCGGCGCAATTCGGCTTCGGCTTTTTCCACAGCACGGGGCATGCTCTCGGGACGCTGAAACAGATAAACCATGTCAAAGCTGCGCCAGTCCACCAGCCAAATATCGCCTTGGCGAATTTTGGCAAACGAGCAGCGCATGGCGCTGAGTACGCGCAGCGGCCAGCTCATCTCGACCCCGTGAAGCTCGGCACGCGGAAACGCATCACGCAAAGCCAGCAAGCCGTCGCCCAGGCCACTGCCTGCATCCAAAATGCGTGCGCCTGCGGGCAGGGTGATGTGCTGTTGCATTTCACGCAGGGCGCGTTTGGGCGTGGGAAACAGCGGGGCATCGCGCCACGCTTTGCGTGGGTAAACCAACACGATGAGCCCCAGCAACAACAACCATCCGATGGGCGGCACACTGAGGGTGGACGACGAAGCCAGCATCGACAGCGGAAAACCCAGCACGATCAGGGCCTTGCGCATGGGGGTGCCGACCAAGGTGCTTAAAAAACCGCCTAAAAAAGTGCAGCCGATGAAGGCCATCGTCTCACTCACCCCAAGGGTTTGCACACCCTTGAAGATCAGCCAAGAGGCACCCCAAACAAGCAACGCGGGGATGGGCCAAGTCATGAATTTCATGAGAAAGAATCATAGAGCCTACGTGACAGCTTGGGGCGGGCACATGAATGAAAATCCAGACACTTGGATTTTGTTCAAAAGCTCACATGACTCAGTCGTCCACCCACACCCTCAGCACCGTCGATGAAATGCGTCAAACCTTGCGTCGCATTGGCAGTTTGAAGGGGCGCCAGCCCGATGCCCAGTCTTTGCAAGACGTGCGGGCATTGGTCAGCTTGGCCGAACGACGTGATTTGTTGATCGAGCACTTACATGCCCTCAACGACACCTACAGTGGTTTGTTTGAACGCCATCTGGTGGCCTTGGCACACATCATGAAGTTGCCTCTGGCCGAGGTGTTTGAAGTGGCCACTTTTTATCACCACTTCGACGTGCTGCCCGACGATGCACAACCTGCCGCATTGACTGTTCGCATCTGCAGTGGGTTGAGCTGTGAAATGCGTGGGGCCCAACCACTGTTGGCGAATTTGCCCAGTCTCTTGGGTCCTGATGTCAGCGTCATCCCTGCACCATGCGTGGGACGCTGCGAACAAGCGCCCGTTGCCGTGGTGCATCAAAATCCTGTGCCGCATGCCACGCCACAAAGGGTGCTTGCCGCTGTGCAAACCAAACAAACCCAACCAGCCATGACCGAACATGTCGGTTTGGATGACTATGTGGCTGATGGCGGCTACCAATTGCTGGTTGATTTGCATGCAGGCCAAGCGGATGCCGAACATGTGCTCCAGGCCATGGAAGACTCAGGTCTGCGCGGCTTGGGTGGCGCAGGCTTTCCGGCAGGGCGCAAGTGGCGCATCGTGCGCGAGCAAGCTGCGCCGCGCTTGATGGCCGTCAACATTGACGAGGGCGAGCCTGGTACCTTCAAAGACCGCACCTACTTGGAGCGTGACCCGCATCGATTTTTAGAAGGCATGTTGGTGGCGGCGCACGTGGTGGGTATTGACGCGGTCTACATTTATTTGCGAGACGAGTACCACGGCTGTCGTGAACTGCTCACGCAAGCGCTGGCGCATTTGCATGCCCACCCGCCTTGCCCCTTGCCGCACATCGAGTTGCGCCGAGGCGCAGGTGCCTACATCTGCGGTGAAGAGTCCGCGATGATTGAGAGTATTGAAGGCAAACGCGGCGAGCCCCGTATGCGTCCCCCCTACATTGCGCAAGTGGGTTTGTTTGGCAGGCCTACCCTCGCGCATAACTTTGAAACGCTGTATTGGGTGCGCGACATCGTACAAAAAGGCGCAGACTGGTTCAGCGGTTTTGGCCGCCATGGCCGCCAAGGTTTGCGCAGTTTCAGCGTGAGCGGCCGCGTCAAGCAACCCGGTGTCAAGCTCGCACCTGCGGGCATCACGATTCAAGAGTTGATTGACGAGTATTGCGGCGGCATGCTGGATGGCCATGAGCTCTATGCCTATTTGCCAGGCGGTGCCTCGGGCGGCATCTTGCCCGCGCGCATGAACGACATTCCTTTGGACTTTGACACCTTACAGCCCTTCGGTTGCTTCATTGGTTCTGCGGCTGTGATTGTGTTGAGCCAACACGACTCGGCGCGTGATGCGGCCATCAACATGATGAACTTCTTTGCACATGAAAGCTGCGGCCAGTGCACACCGTGTCGTGTGGGCACCGCCAAGGCTGCCCAACTCATGCAAGCCAAGGTGTGGGACAACACGACCTTGGAAGACTTGAACCAAGTGATGACCGATGCCTCGATTTGTGGCTTGGGACAAGCTGCGCCCAACCCTGTGCGTTGTGTGCAAACGTATTTTCCAGAGGAGATCGTTTAAATGAACGCCCCGATGAAATCCGCAGACTTGATGCCGCAAACCATTGAGTTCAAGCTCAACGACCAAGCTGTGCAAGCCTATGCTGGCGAGACCATTTTGAAAGCCGCACAGCGTCATGGTGTGGACATTCCGCACCTTTGCTACCAAGACGGCCTGCGCCCCGATGGCAACTGCCGTGCGTGTGTGGTCGAGATCAAAGGCGAACGTACCTTGGCGCCCAGCTGCTGTCGCTTGGCGACAGTAGGGCTGGAGGTGATGGTGAGTGAACGGGCTGTGAAGAGTCAGAAGATGGTGTTGGAGATGTTGCTGTCGGATATGCCGGATGTTGGGTACAAGTGGAACGATGCTGCCTCTCTCGCCGCTGCGACGGGAAATACGCCGGGCTCCTCATGCGGCGAGCCAAAGTCGTTACCCGGCGCATCTCCCATCGCAGCGGGTGGTGGCGATCGTGATGCCGCTGGCCAGCATGGTGAGTTGAGTGACTGGGCGTCTCGTTTGAATGTGACTGTGCGCCCTGAGTTGCGCGCGTTGCGCCGCGAGCAAGCTGCACGCGATCTGTCACACCCCGCCATGGCAGTGAATTTGGATGCATGCATTCAATGCAACCGCTGTGTGCGTGCGTGCCGTGAAGAACAAGTGAATGATGTGATTGGCTATGCCAATCGTGGCGCACAGAGCCAAATTGTGTTTGACTTGAACGATCAGATGGGCAGCAGCTCGTGCGTGGCGTGCGGTGAGTGTGTGCAAGCATGTCCCACAGGGGCCTTGATGCCCAAGTCTCAGATTGGCTCGCAAGTGGTCGACAAAAAAGTGGACTCGGTGTGTCCGTTCTGCGGCGTGGGGTGCTTGCTGACCTACAACGTCAAGGACAACCAAATTGTCAGTGTGCAGGGGCGCGATGGCCCTGCCAACCACAACCGCTTGTGTGTCAAAGGTCGCTTTGGCTTTGACTACATTCACAACCCGCAGCGCTTGACCAAGCCGCTGATTCGCAAGTCTGGTGTGCCCAAAGACCCATCAATGATTGACCAACTCAACCGCGATACAGCGGATTGGTCTGAGGTGTTTCGCGAAGCCACGTGGGAAGAGGCCTTGGCTTTGGCCGGCGGTCAACTCAAAGCGCTGCGCGACACCCATGGCAAAAAATCATTGGCTGGTTTTGGCTCGGCCAAAGGCAGCAACGAAGAGGCGTATTTGTTCCAAAAGTTGGTGCGCACCGGCTTTGGCTCGAACAACGTGGACCACTGCACACGCTTGTGCCATGCATCGAGCGTGGCCGCCCTGCTAGAAGGCGTGGGTTCGGGCGCGGTGAGCAACCAAGTGAACGATGTAGAGCATGCGGGGCTGATTTTTGTGATTGGCTCCAACCCAACCACCAACCACCCTGTGGCGGCCACATGGATGAAAAACGCGGCCAAGCGCGGCGCCAAAATTGTGCTGGCCGACCCGCGTATCACGGACTTGGGCAAGCACGCGTGGCGCACCTTGCAGTTCAAGCCCGACACCGATGTGGCGATGCTCAATGCGTTGATACACACCGTGATTGACGAAGGCTTGGTGGATGAAGACTTCATCCTTCGCCGCGCCAACAACTATGAGGCCTTGAAAGAAAACGTCAAAGGCTACAGCCCCGAGGCGATGGCGCCCATCTGCGGCATTCCTGCAGAGACCTTGCGCGAAGTCGCGCGCGCGTTCGCCACCTCCAAGGGTTCGATGGTGTTGTGGGGCATGGGTGTGAGCCAGCATGTGCACGGCACAGACAATGCGCGCTGCCTGATTGCCTTGGTCACGGTGACGGGCCAAATTGGCAAGCCTGGCACGGGCCTGCACCCCTTGCGCGGGCAAAACAATGTGCAAGGTGCCAGCGATGCGGGCCTGATTCCCATGATGTACCCCAACTACCAACGCGTCACCGACAAAGCGGCGCATGATTGGTTTGAAAAATTTTGGGACTCACCGCTGGACGACCAACCCGGCTACACCGTGGTGGAAATCATGGGCAAGATCTTGTCGGACGATGCTGACCCACACAAGATTCGCGGCATGTACATCATGGGTGAGAACCCCGCCATGAGCGATCCTGATTTGAACCACGCACGCCACGCCTTGGCGTCGCTGGAACATTTGGTGGTGCAAGACATCTTCATGACCGAAACCGCTTGGCTGGCGGATGTGGTGTTGCCTGCCACTGCATGGCCCGAAAAAACCGGCACGGTCAGCAACACCGACCGCATGGTGCAATTGGGCAAGCAAGCTATTGATCCACCAGGCCAGGCGCGTGCGGATTTGTGGATCATTCAAGAAATTGCAAAGTTAGTTGGCTTAAATTGGAACTACCCAGGTGAGCACCACGGCGTGGCAGAGGTCTACGATGAAATGCGTCAAGCCATGCATGCGGCCATCGGGGGCATCACCTGGGAGCGGTTGCAGCGTGAGTCGAGCGTGACCTACCCCTGCTTGAACGCTGACGACCCTGGCTCACCCACAGTGTTCATTGACAGTTTTGCCACCGACGATGGCCGCGTGCATTTGGTGCCCGCCGATATCATCCCTGCCAACGAACGCCCAGACAGCGACTATCCCTTTGTGTTGATCACGGGTCGGCAGTTAGAGCATTGGCACACGGGCAGCATGACCCGACGCGCCACGGTGCTTGACGCATTGGAGCCTACAGCGACCGCTTCGATGTGTGGTGCAGACATCGCGCAATTGGGCGTGGAGGCGGGTGATGTGATCACCATTGCCTCACGCCGCGGCCAAGTGACGCTGCGCGTGCGCCGTGATGACGGTACGCCACAAGGTGCGGTGTTTGTGCCATTCGCCTACTACGAAGCTGCAGCCAACAGGATGACCAACCCAGCGCTGGACCCGTTCGGGAAAATTCCCGAGTTCAAGTACTGCGCGGTGGCCATTCACGCAGGTGGCGAGTTGCCAAGCGTTGCAGGCTTTGGTGTCAACGCTTAAAGCGTGACCACGCCGATTTTCTGGGCCGCTGCACGCGCACGCTCTAAAGCGTTAGGGCCTTGGGCCAAAGCCACCGCCATGCGTCGGTAAGGGCGCGTGGTGGGCTTGCCAAAAATGCGCACATCGGTGCCAGGTTCGCGCATGGCTTCAGCCACGCCTGTGTAGCTGGGAGAAGTTCCGTCGCGTGTGGCCAGCACCACGGCGCTCGCACCTTCGACGGTGTCGATGTGAGGAATCGGCAAGCCCAAAATGGCCCGCGCGTGCAAATCAAACTCGCTCAGGTTTTGGCTGATGAGGGTCACCATGCCCGTGTCGTGTGGGCGAGGGCTGAGCTCGCTGAAGATGACTTCGTCTTTCGTGACGAAGAACTCCACGCCAAACAAGCCAGCGCCACCCAAGTCTGACGTGACCTTTTCTGCCATCTGTTCAGCGGCCTTCAAGAAGTCTGGCTTCATGGCTTGTGGCTGCCAGCTGTATTGGTAGTCGCCGCGCTCTTGCACGTGGCCGATGGGTTGACAAAAAATGGTTTGACCATTGCGCTGGCGCACAGTGAGCAGCGTGATTTCAAATTCAAAGTGGATGAACTCTTCTACGATCACTTTTTGTCGGTCGCCCCGCATGCCTTCGCAGGCGTAGTTCCAACTGGTTTGAATGTCGGCTTCGGTCTTGGCCACGCTTTGGCCTTTGCCCGATGAGCTCATCACGGGCTTGATGACCACTGGAAACCCAATCGCTTGGGCTTGGCTCAACAACTCAGCGGCTGATTCGGCATAGCTGAACTTGGCGGTGCGCACGCCCAAGCCCACTGCGACATCACGGATGCGGTCGCGGTTCATGGTCAAGTTGGCTGCGCGGGCGCTGGGTATGACTTCAAAGCCTTCCTTTTCGACGTCCAACAACACCTCGGTGCGGATGGCCTCAATCTCGGGCACGATCAGGTCGGGCTGGTGCAAGGCAATGGCGGCGCGCAGGGCGGCTTCGTCCAACATGCTGAACACGCTGCAAGCGTCTGCCACTTGCATGGCCGGTGCGCCTGCATAGCTGTCACAGGCCACCACATAGCAGCCCAAGCGCTTGGCGCTGATGACGAATTCTTTGCCGAGCTCACCTGAGCCCAAGAGGAGGATTTTTTTCATCGCAAGACCTTCAACAGTTAAATCGGCCCTATTTTCTATAAGCCTGCAAGCAAGACGTATACAAAAGAATGGCAATGAGGGGGCTGGTTTCGCTTTGCAAGCCCGCTGAAGGTTTTAAAATCAAGCGCTAATCTAAGGAGACATGTTCATGCACGCTTTTCAACGTTCTTTGATTGCCCTGAGTTTGGGCTTGGTTTGCGCTGGTGGTTTCGCCCAAAACGATGCGACGGTGAAGGTCGGTTTGCTGAGCACTTTGTCCGGCCCTGGTGCTGGTTTGGGTGTGGACATTCGTGACGGTTTTCAGTTGGCGGTCAAGCTCTCGGGGGGCAAGTTCAGCGGCAAGAGCGTGGATGTCATCGTGGCCGATGACCAAGCGAGCCCCGATGTGGGCCGCCAAACTGCAGACCGTTTGATCAAGCGCGACAAGGTTGACTTCATGACGGGCATTGTTTTTTCAAATGTCATGTTGGCGGTGGGCGCGCCCACTTTCCAGGCTAAAACTTTCTACATCAGCGCCAACGCGGGGCCTTCGCAACTGGCGGGCGAGCAGTGCAACCCTTACTTCTTCAGTGCTTCCTATCAAAACGACAACATGCATGAAGCTGTGGGCAAAGTGGTGACCGACAAAGGCTTTAAAAATGTCGCCTTGATTGCGCCCAATTACCCGGCTGGCAAAGACGCGATTGCTGGCTTCAAGCGTTTTTACAAAGGCGATGTGGCGTCTGAGACCTACACCACCTTGAACCAACTTGACTACGGCACCGAGCTCTCCAAGTTGCGCGCCACCAAGCCAGACGCGGTGTATATTTTCTTGCCCGGCGGCATGGGCATCAACTTCATCAAGCAGTTTGTGGGGGCAGGCTTGTCCAAAGACATCACCTTGTTTGGCCCAGGATTCTCAGGCGATGAAGACGTGATCAAAGCCGTGGGTGAGCCCATGCTGGGCATGTTCAATACCTCGCAATGGGGCCACGACATGGACAACGCGGCCAACAAGAAGTTTGTGGCTGAGTTTGAAAAAGCCTATGGTCGCTTGCCCACGCTGTATGCGGCACAGGGCTATGACGCCGCACGCTTGATTGAAGCCGCGGTGCGTGACAGCAAAGGCAAGCTCGACGACAAAGCTGCGGTGCGCAAAGCCTTGGAGGCCGCCAAGTTTGATTCGGTGCGTGGCGCCTTCAAGTTCAACACCAACCACTTTCCGATCCAAGACTACTATTTGCGCATCATCACCAAAGACGCCAAAGGCCGTGTGACCAACCGCACCTTGGGGACGGTGTTCAAAGCTCACTCTGACGCGTATGCAGCCAGCTGCAAGATGCCTAGCCTGTAAGCATGGATGGGATATTGCTGTTTGAGCAATCGCTCAACGGCTTGCAGTTTGGGTTGATGTTGTTCTTGCTGGCCGCAGGCTTGACGCTCGTGTTCGGCATCATGGACATGATCAACCTCGCGCATGGCTCGCTCTACATGGTGGGCGCTTACCTGATTGCCACGGTGGCTGCGGCCACCGATTCTTTTTGGCTGGGGCTGGGTGCGGGTGTGATGGGCGCTGCGTTGTTTGGTGTGTTGCTGGAGGTGACCATCTTGCGCCGCCTGTATGAGCGTGACCACCTCTCACAAGTGCTGGGTACTTTTGCCATTCTCTTGATGTGCAACGAAACGGTGCGGTTGATTTGGGGGGCGCAGCCCATCAGCTTGAATCCTCCCGCTTCAATGAGTGGTCCTGTGGAATTGCTCAATGGTTTTTCCTATCCTGCGTATCGTTTGTTCATCATCGGCATGGGTTTGGTGGTGGCTTTGTTTTTGTATGTGCTCATCACGCGCACACGCGTGGGCATGCAAGTGCGTGCGGGCGCCGCTAACCGTGAGATGGCCTTGGCCATGGGCAGCAACGTGAAGCGTTTGTTCACGGCGGTGTTTGGTGTGGGGGCAGCGCTGTGCGCGATTGCTGGGGGCATGCTGGGGCCGCTGCTGGCCGTGCAAGTGGGCATGGGCGAGAGCATTTTGATTTTGGCTTTTGTGGTCATCGTCATTGGCGGCATAGGGTCGATTCGCGGTGCGTTCTTGGGTGCGATGTTGGTGGGTGTGGTGGACACAGCTGGACGCACCTTGGTGCCTATGGTGTTTGACTCGTTGCTCAGTGCCGAGGCGGCCTCGAGCGCTGGCCCTGCTGTGGCGTCGATCTTGATTTACATGCTCATGGCCACGGTGTTGTTCTTCAAGCCACGCGGCTTATTTCCTACGCACGGTTAACCAGGACTCGGCTGATCAACGCATGGCGAATTCATCTTCACGTACCTCGCTCGACCACGCTTTGCAGTGGCGCTGGAGCGTGCCTGCGCTGATGCTGTTGGTGGCCTTGCCATTCATCGCCAACTCAGTGGGCGAAGGTTTCTACATTGCCTTGGCCAGTCGCATGTTGATATTTGCCTTGGCTGCTACCAGCCTGAATTTCATTTTGGGTTTTGGCGGCATGGTGAGTTTTGGTCATGCGGCTTTTGTGGGCGTGGGCGCTTACAGCGTGACCATCCTCACGCAAATGGGCATCACCGATGCTTGGCTGTTGTGGCCTGCGGCAATGGTGGTGAGTGCGGTGTTTGCATTGATCATCGGGGCCATCAGCTTGCGCACACAAGGCGTCTACTTCATCATGATCACGCTGGCATTTGCCCAGATGATTTACTACCTCACAATTTCCCTCAAGGCCTATGGCGGTGACGATGGCTTGCCATTGGCGGGGCGTTCGCAAATTGCGTTTTTGAATATCAATGACGAGACCACGTTTTATTACGTGGTACTGGCCGTGTGCGTGGCTTCGCTCTACGCTGTGGCGCGTGTGTTGAACGCACGCTTTGGCCATGTGCTGCAAGCCATTCGCGAAAACGAAGTACGCATGCAAGCGCTGGGTTACGCGGTGTATCGCTACAAGCTGATCGCGTTTGTGTTGGCAGGGGCCCTAGCAGGTTTGGCGGGTGCGTTGCTGGCCAACCAGGGCGGCTTTGTCAGTCCTGCGCTCATGCAGTGGAGCCAGTCGGGCCTGTTGATGATGATGGTCATCTTGGGGGGTGTGGGCCACTTGTATGGCGGTGTGTGGGGTGCGGTGGTGTTCTTGGTTTTGGAAGAAGCCTTGAGTCACTTCACCATCCATTGGCAGCTGGGACTTGGCGCTTTGCTGCTGCTGGTGGTGCTGTTGGCCCCCAATGGTTTGACCAGCGTGTTGCAACGCTTGCAGCGAAAGAGCCAGCCATGAGCGTACCCTTGCTGCATGTGGACAACTTGGTCAAACGCTTTGGTGGCTTGGCCGCCACTGACCACGCCTCACTGCAAGTCAAGCGCGGTGAAATTCACGCGCTGATTGGCCCCAATGGCGCGGGTAAGACCACACTCATTCATCAAATTTCAGGTGCATTGCAACCCGACGAAGGCCGCATTGTGTTTGATCAGGCAGACCTCACACACACGGCTATGCACCAGCGTGCGCGTATGGGTCTCGTGCGGTCCTACCAAATTACCAGTGTGTTCACTCGCCTCACAGTGCAAGACAACTTGGCCTTGGCTGTTCAGGCGGGTGAGGGAAGTAGCTTTGAGTTTTGGCAAGCCGCACGCAGCCAACACGCGCGTTACGCACGCGCCGCCGAGGTGGCCGAGCGCGTGGGCTTGCAGGCGCAGCTCATGCAGACCGCAGGTGCGCTGTCGCACGGCGAGCAACGCCAGTTGGAAGTGGGCTTGGCCTTGGCCACCTCACCGAAGTTGATGCTGCTCGACGAGCCCATGGCTGGCATGGGCCCCGATGAATCCGAACGCATGCTGCTACTTCTGCAAAGCCTGCGCCAACACACCACGCTTTTGCTGGTCGAGCACGACATGGATGCGGTGTTTCGCTTGGCCGATACCATCTCGGTGTTGGTGTCGGGCCAAGTCATTGCGTGTGGCACCGCCGATCAGATCAAAGCCGATGCCGCTGTCAAGCGCGCCTACCTAGGCGACGAATTACCGTGAGTGCCTTGTTAGACGTTCACGATTTACACAGCGGCTATGGCAGCAGCCGCGTGTTGTTTGGCGTCAGCCTGTCGATTCAAGCAGGCGGTGTGTCCACCTTGTTAGGTCGCAATGGCATGGGTAAAACCACCACGGTGCGAACCATCTTGGGGCTCACGCCTGCATTGGCTGGCACAGTGCATTTTTGTGGCGAGCGTGTGGACGGCTTGAGCCCTGACCGCATTGCACGCATGGGCTTGGCTGTGGTTCCTGAAGGGCGACAAATCTTCTCCACTTTGTCTGTGCAAGAAAACCTGCTGGCCTTTGCGGCCAATCGCAACTGCAGTTCAAACCCTTGGACGCTGGCACGCGTGTACCACTTGTTCCCCCGTTTGGCAGACCGTCACCGTCACATGGGCAACCAGCTATCGGGGGGGGAACAACAAATGTTGGCCATTGGTCGCGCCTTGATGACCAACCCCCATTTGCTGGTGTTAGACGAAGCCACCGAGGGTTTGGCTCCGCTCGTGCGCGAGGACATTTGGCGTTGCTTGCATACGCTGCGTGGTGAAGGCCAAAGTATTTTGGTGATCGATAAATATGTTCAAAAGCTGATCAAGTTGGCCGACCAACACACCCTCATGGAGCGTGGGCAAGTGGTGTGGCAGGGCGATTCTGCTGCGTTGGAGGCTGACCACGGGCTGTGGCATCGCTACATTGGCGTTTGAGCCGCAGTTAGCCGCCCAACTTTTGTTTCATATCTTCAATGGCAAGCTTAACCAAGCGCTTGTGCTCTTGCTGCGCCTCATGATGTGTTTCAAAGTTTTGAAGCATCACAAAACTTCCCTCTGGCAATTTCGACATGGCCTCGTGCGAGATCGTTTCAAGGTGGTGATTTCGTTCGATCAGGTACCAAGTGTTTGCGAAGTTCATTCGTTGGCCTGCAAGTTGAAGGTTTTGAACGACCCCAAGAGCGCGACGCTGAGCTCTTGAGTCATTGTGGGCTGGGGTGGCCGAACATGTTGCCAGCTTTCTATTCGGTAATGCTGAGATAGCATCAATTTCAGGGCGGCAATGGCGGGGTAGTTCCCCAAGAGCGTCATCAATTCCATCATGCGGTCGTCAGGTTTAGCCACTTTCATGCCTGCGATTTGGACAGCCTGCGTCGTTGTCTCTTTGACCATGAGGTGTTGCATGATCTTGGGAATCACATTGGCCAGTGCCGATACGCAAACAGTGGGTTTGAGAATGCTTAAGTTGGGCTCGTGGCAGGAGGCAATGGCCAGCTCAGTGCCAAATGTGCGCATCAAATCTACCGTGTGGTTGACGTGGATGTCTTGATCGACGATGCCGACGAAGGTATGCGGATGCGTCTTTCGCAAATCGGCAAGGCTGACCTCTGGCAAGTCGGCCGAATGGTTGTTCCCACCCAGCTGATGAATGAACAGTTGCCAATCATGGAGATTGACCTGTTTGATGAGTTGATCAAAGTAGTCAAACAGCGCAATGTGGCTGAACGGCAGCCCATATTGCGGGGCTGACACCAAGAACTTACGCACGCCTAAAGCATGCGCTTTGTGAATGAATTGCGCCACTTCGCTGAACGAAGACGATTGCACGCCTAGCAACAGGTGGGTGGTTTCAACCCCGATGCTGATGACATGTGCGGCAGCAGATAATTTTTCATCAGCAGAAAAGGAGGACCCTTCACCTGCTTGACCAAACAGCACAAAGTGTTCTAAGCCTTTTGCACTGAGGTTGCGCAGGTGTGCGCAAAGTTTGGTTTCGTCAATTTTCAGGTCTTCTTGAAGAGGTGTTAAAACATCTACCCAGACACCCTGAAAGAGAGTTGCATTTAAATCGTTTGGCATGTTTTACTTTCTAAAAACAAGCGGACTTTGATGGCAAGTCTAGCAACTCTCGTGCGCGTTGTGTCGAATTTTGAAAGCTTACTTTTCGGCGTGATAGCCCGTCACACGTTCCACTTCGTTCTTAGAACCCAAGACCACGCTCACACGTTGGTGCAGTTGCGTGGGCTGAATGTCCAAGATGCGTTGACGGCCGTCGGTGGCAGCCCCACCCGCTTGTTCGACCAACCAACTCATAGGGTTGGCCTCATACATCAAACGCAGCTTGCCTGCTTTGCCCGGCTCGCGCTTGTCCCACGGGTACATGAACACGCCACCGCGTGTGAGGATGCGGTGCACATCGGCCACCATGGAGGCGATCCAACGCATGTTGAAGTTTTTGCCGCGTGGGCCTTCAACGCCTGCCAAGCATTCGTCGATGTAGCGCTTCACGGGCTCATCCCAGTGACGCATATTGCTCATGTTGATGGCGAACTCTTGGGTGTCGGCAGGGATCTTCACGTTCTCTTGGGTCAACACAAACGAGCCTTGTTCGCGATCCAGCGTGAACATGGCCACACCGTCACCCACCGTCAGCACCAAGGTGGTTTGTGGGCCGTAGACACAGTAGCCCGCTGCCACTTGTTGCGTGCCTGGCTGCAAGAAGTCGTCTTCGCTCACGCCTTTGCTGGGGTCCACTTTTTTGAGCACGCTGAAGATGGTGCCAATGCTCACGTTGACTTCGATGTTGCTCGAACCATCGAGTGGGTCAAACATCAACAGGTATTCGCCTTGGGGGTATCGGTTGGGCACGATGTGGATGCTGTCCATTTCTTCAGACGCCATGGCCGCCAAGTGGCCGCCCCATTCGTTGGCTTCGATCAGCACATCGTTGGCGATGATGTCGAGTTTCTTTTGCACTTCGCCTTGCACGTTTTCGCTGCCGGCAGAGCCCATGACGTCGCCCAGTTCGCTGCCCAAGGCGCCTTTGTTCACGGCGTGGCTGATGCTTTTGCATGCACGGGCCACGACTTCCAGCAACAAGCGCAGTTCAGAGGGGATACGGCCTTTGGCGCGTTGTTGTTCGACCAGATAGCGGGTGAGGGAAACAGGCATGGCAAGTCCTTAGTTGGCGAGCGCGCGCGAAACCACTTCGCGCACGTCGTTGCTTAAATCGGTTTTGGCAGCGACGCGTTTGATGGCCTCGTGCGCGGCGGTGCGGTAGGGCTCGGCCAGTTTGCTCCAACGGTCCAAGGCGCGCGCCAAACGGGCAGCGACTTGAGGGTTGAAGGCATCGAGCTCCAACACACGCTCACTCCAGAACACATAGCCCGCGGCGTCGCTGCGGTGGAAGGCGCCAGGGTTGGCACTGCAAAAGCTAAAGATCAGGCTGCGTGCGCGGTTGGGGTTCTTGATGTGGAAGTCAGGGTGTAGCATGAGGTTGCGCACCAGCGACACCATGTTGCCACCCCGGTCGGCGCTACTGGCTTGCAGGGCAAACCATTTGTCCATCACCAAGGCTTCGTTGCGAAAGAGGTTGTAGAAGCGTTGCAGCGCATCGCCTGCCAGTTCGTGTCCTGCACCGACCAAGGCGCTCAGGGCATTGAAGCGGTCGGTCATGTTGTGCGCGTCATTGAAGCATTGGAAGGTGCGGCCTGGCCACGCCATGTCGCCTGTTGCGCGTGCGTCAAGACACAACATGCTGAGGGCCTTGCCACTCAAGGCGCGGCGTCCACTGGACAAGGTGTCAGGGCTGTAGGCGCCGTTGTCCTTGTGCGCCTCAAAGGCCCAAGCCCAATCGTCGTGCAACGCGCGCGCGAGTTGGGCGCGCATGGCTTCTCGCACCGCGTGGATGCGTTGTGGGTCCACCACTTCCAGTTGTTCGGCGATGTAGGTTTCAGAAGGCAAGGTCAAAACCAAATCTTTGAAGGCAGCATCCAAAGCTGGGTTGCGCAGCACGGTACGCAGGGCTTGCACCAAGGCAGCGTCCAATACCTGCTGGGGGTCTTCGTTGGCCGCCACAGCGCTGAGAGCTGCACCCAAGCACAGGCGTTGGGCGGCTTCCCATTGGTTGAACGGGTCGGTGTCGTGTGCGAGGAGGGTGAGCAGCTGTGTGGGGGTGAAGTCTTTTTCCAACACCACGGGGGCGCTGAATGAACGCAAGATGGAAGGCACGGGCTCTTCGCCCGCTTGCAATGACAAGTCTTTGAACTCAAAGCTTTGGCTGGCTTCGGTGAGCACCAACAGCTGTGTGGGCAGGACCTCACGACCATCGTCAGACAGCAAGCCAAATTGCACGGGAATGACAAACGGTTCTTTGTGGTCTTGGCCAGGGCTGGGTGGGCAGCTTTGGTTCAAACGCAGGGTGTAGCTGCGGGTGTCGGCGTTGTAATGGCCTGCGGCTTGCACGCGCGGAGTGCCTGCTTGTGCGTACCAACGCTTGAACTGCGTCAGGTGCGTGGCGAGTGCAGAACCAGGGTTGGCATCGGCTATTGATTGTGCGAAGTCGTCGCACGTCACCGCTTGGCCATCATGGCGCTCGAAGTAGAGCGACATGCCTTTGGCAAAACCTTCACGTGAAGTCAGGGTCTGCATCATGCGTACCAGCTCTGAGCCTTTTTCATAAATCGTGACGGTGTAGAAGTTGTTGATTTCTACATAGCTGTCAGGACGCACAGGGTGGGCCATCGGGCCTGCGTCCTCTGGGAACTGCGCGGTGCGCAGCAGGCGCACGTCTTCGATGCGCTTGACGGCTTTGGCTGAAGCCGCGGCTGATAAACCATGCTCGTTGCCAAGCGTGTTGTCTCTCAAGGCTTCAGCCGCCAAGTCTTGGCTGAATTCTTGGTCGCGAAAAACTGTCAGGCCTTCTTTGAGCGAGAGTTGAAACCAGTCGCGGCAGGTGACGCGGTTGCCGGTCCAGTTGTGAAAGTATTCATGGCCCACCACGCTCTCAATATTGGCGTAGTCCATGTCGGTGGCGGTGGCAGAGTTGGCCAACACAAACTTGGTGTTGAAGATGTTGAGGCCCTTGTTCTCCATCGCGCCCATGTTGAAGTCGCTGGTGGCCACAATCATGAAGCGCTCCAAGTCCAGGCTCAAACCAAAGCGCTGCTCGTCCCACTTGATGCTGGCCATGAGCGAGTTCATGGCGTGTTCGGTCTTGTCCAAATCGCCTGAGCGCACAAACACTTGCAGCAAATGCTCTTTGCCTGACGGCGCTTTGACGCGCTGCTCGCGGCACACAAACTGGCCAGCCACCAAGGCAAACAGGTAGCAAGGCTTTTTGTGTGGATCCACCCACTTGGCAAAGTGACGGCCTTCTTCAAGCAAACCTTCTTCGACCAAGTTGCCATTGCTCAGCAGCACAGGAAACGTCTTTTTGTCTGCGCGCAGCGTGACGCTGTAGTGGGACATGACATCGGGGCGATCCAAGAAATAGGTGATGCGTCTAAAGCCCTCGGCCTCACACTGCGTGAAGAAAGAGTCGTTGCTGACGTACAAACCCGAGAGCATGGTGTTCTTGGCAGGCAAGCAAGTGGTGAAAATTTCTAGATCGAACGCTTCCGTGCCTTCGGGTAAGTTTTCTAGCACCAACTTCTTGCCGTCCATCTTGAACGAGGTGCCTTGGCCGTTGACCAACACGCGGGCGAGGTTGAGCTCGTCGCCGTCCAAACGCAGGGGCTGCGCCTCTACGGCGGGGTTGCGGCGCACACGCATTTGGTTGAGCACGCGGGTTTTGGTGGGGTCCAAGTCAAACGTCAAATGGACGGTGTCGATCCAAAACGCGGGCGCTGCGTAGTCGGCGCGTTGAGTCAAAGTGGCTGTGCCTTCACGGAACATAGATGAGGTCTCCTGCTGGGCCGCCCCGAAGGAGGCCGCGCCCCCTTGGAGGGGCAGTGAATACATGAAGTGATGAACGTGGCGGCACGGTCAGATGCCTTGCTTGAGGGAGGCTTCGATGAAAACATCGAGGTCACCGTCTAAGACTTTTTGTGTGGCCGAGACTTCGACGTTGGTGCGCAAGTCTTTGATGCGGCTGTTGTCGAGCACATAGCTGCGAATTTGATGGCCCCAACCCACATCGGTTTTGGTGTCTTCGAGCTTTTGCTGCTCTTCTTGACGCTTGCGCATCTCAAAGTCATACAAGCGCGAACGCAGGCGCTTCCACGCCACGTCACGGTTGCTGTGCTGGCTGCGGCCGTCTTGACACTGCACCACGATGCCCGTGGGCAAGTGGGTCAGACGCACGGCTGAGTCGGTTTTGTTGATGTGCTGTCCCCCCGCACCAGAGGCGCGGTAGGTGTCGGTGCGCACGTCGGAGGGGTTGATGTCGATCTCAATCGAGTCATCAATCTCAGGATAGACAAACACCGAAGCAAATGAGGTGTGTCGCCCGCCAGAGCTGTCAAACGGCGACTTGCGCACCAAGCGGTGCACGCCCGTTTCGGTGCGCAACAAACCAAAGGCGTAATCACCTTCAATTTTGATGGTGGCGCCTTTGATGCCAGCGACGTCTCCCGCAGACTCATCTTCGACGGTGGTTTTGAAGCCTTTGCGTTCCGCGTATTTGAGGTACTGACGCAGCAGCATGCTGGCCCAATCGCAGGCTTCGGTGCCACCGGCGCCGGCTTGGATGTCGAGAAAGCAATTGAGCGGGTCCGCTTCGTTGCTAAACATGCGGCGAAATTCGAGTTCTTCGATGGTTTTGACCAGGCCTTGGGTGTCGCTCTCAATGGTCAACAAGCCGTCTTCGTCGTTGTCGGCTTTGCTCATTTCAAACAACTCGGCGTTGTCTGTCAGCTCTTGGGTCAGTCGGGTGAGTGTGACGACCACGCCATCCAGGGTTTTCTTTTCACGACCCAGCTCTTGTGCTTTTTTGGGGTCGTTCCAAACAGTGGGGTCTTCTAGCGAGGCGTTGACGGTGCGCAGGCGCTCAGATTTGGCATCGTAGTCAAAGATACCTCCGCAGATCCACCGTGCGCACGCTCAGGTCTGCAAGGGTGGAGCCAATGAGGTTGATGCGTTCTGCTTCCATGATGATGTCTTCTTTATGTGTCTGAGGTAAAACATAGATTTTCTCACGTTCGCACGCTGGCTCAAAAGCTGCGAACGTAGGAGAAGGTCAGACCTGCGGTGCCGAGCATGAAGACTTGCGCGGAATCTTGGGGTGAGAAGGCGTAACCCAGAGAAGGAATGATGGCGGGGGCTATGCCTGCAGCGTTGAAGTCGATGGCATCTTTGTGCTTACCCTTGTAGCCGTAAATAAAGCCTGCCGATACTTTGGTGAATAACTTGGGGTGACCCAAAATATTGTTCCATTGTTGGCCGACATAGCCGTAAGCCGAGGGCTGACCAAAAGAGTTGGTAAAAAGGGCAAGTCCACAAAACCTGCCGCCTTGAAGTTGACGGTCTAGCGCGACGAGCTTGACTGGCTTGTGTTCTGGGCTGGGGCCGTTCCAATGAAAAGTGTAGGGTGACAAAGTCAAATCCCATCGCCTAGAGGGTTCTTGACCACCTTGCACAGCCAAACTGTCGGGGCAGGGTTGTAAGTTGTACAAGCTGGTGTCGGCTGCTTGTGCAGCGCATGACCCAAAAGTACCAATGAGTGCAAAAGCGGCGAGGGTGGCGCGAAGTTGGCGAATAAGGGTCATGACTTTTGGTTTGAAAAAGTGAACGCGCGATTTTAGTGGTTCATGTGACAGATGGAAGACTTAAGAATTCCTCTATCAACTGAGCCAAGGCTTCAGGCTGGTCGTGATGCAGCATGTGGCCCGCCTCCTCAATCACCGCATGGGAAATATGGGGCACCGCAGCAATCCGTTGCATGAACTCGTCCAAGCTGTAGCGGCCTTTCCACCATTGGCTCATGCTGTCGGTGCTGGCCACCACGTTCAAGACGGGCGCGGTGATGCGTGCATAAATGGCCTCGGTCTCGTCGGTTTTGAACAGTTGGGCGTTAACCACCTTGTGTGCCGCATGGCCCAAGATGTGCCATTCGCCCTGTTCGTTGGCACTTGCCCAGTGTTGGGCAAGCCAGCGTGCTTTGTCAGCACCCAAACGGGGGTTGGTTTTCATGAGGCGTTGAGCAACGGCGTCGAGGCTGGGGTAGGGCTTGAGCTCGATCTCGCCGCGCTGCAAGGCTTTGAGCTCGTCCATCCATTGGGCCAAGCGCCCTGGCGCTTGGGATGGGCGCGTGGCGGGCATGCCAAAACCCTCTAAGTTGATGAGCTTGCGGATGCGCTCCGGGCGAATGCCTGCATACATCGTGGCCACATGACCTCCCATGCTGTGGCCCAGAAGATGAACGGGGCGAGTGCCCACGAAATGGTCAAGCAGTTGATCGAGGTCGGCCAAATAGTCTGGAAACCAAAAATTGTCGGTGTTGGGCGCATCGGTCAAGCCAAAACCGCGCCAATCGGGGGCAATGACCCAATGGTCTTCTTTGAAGGCGTCGATGATGAACTGAAACGACGCAGCCACATCCATCCAGCCGTGCACCATGACGATGGGCGTTGTGTTGGGCGCGGGCGTGCCCCACTGCAAGACGTGATAGCTGAGGTGACGAATTGGGACAAACGCGCTTTGCGCAGGCTTTTGGATTGGGTACATTGTGATGAATCATAAGGACACGAGACATGCCCGATTTTTACGAAGCGATGCAACAAGGCTTTGGCTGGCAGCTGCCAGAGCAATTCAACATGGCACAGGTGTGTAGCCGACGTTGGGCGCAACAACAGGACGCCTCACAGCGGGTGGCTGTTGTTGAACATGCAGCCCCTGACACCCGTGGGCGCGCGGTGGCCCCGCGCTGCTACAGCTTTGCCCAGTTGCAGCAAGCCGCCGATGCGCTGAGCCATGTGTTGGTCAGCCAAGGTGTGCAACGCGGTGACCGCGTGGCCATTGTGCTGCCGCAACGCTTTGAAACTGCCGTGGCCTACATGGCCGTGATGCAAATGGGCGCTGTGGCCATGCCCTTGTCACTGCTGTTTGGCCCCGAAGCGTTGGCCTACCGATTGCAAGACAGCGAAGCGGTGGTCGCCCTCGTGGATGGCTCATCCGTACGTCATGTGCTGACTGTGCGTGCCCAATGCCCTGCGTTGCGAAAAGTGATCGGCATGGACTTGGGGCAGGACGAGGGCGAAGACACGCTGCGTGTGGATGTGGACTACGCCAGCGCCATTGCGGCGCAGCAACGGGCTTTTACAGCGGTCAATACCAAAGCGGACGAGGGCGCGGTACTGATCTACACCAGCGGCACCACAGGCCCACCCAAGGGCGCGCTGATTCCACACCGAGCCTTGATGGGGAATTTGACGGGGTTTGTGTGCAGTCAAAATTGGTTTGGTTTTGCCACGGTGCATGCGTCGGTGAGCGATGACACTTTGCCAGCGAACCCCTTGCCCACAGGCAGCGCCGCTGTGTTTTGGTCACCCGCTGATTGGGCCTGGACGGGCGGCTTGATGGATGCCTTGCTGCCCACCCTCTACTTTGGGCGCCCCATCGTCGCGTGGAATGGCCGCTTCAGTCCTGAGCTGGCTTTCACGCTCATGCAGCAGCACGGTGTGACGCACACGTTTTTGTTTCCCACCGCACTCAAAGCGATGATGAAAGCCTACCCAGAGCCGCGCCATCTGTTCAAGCTCAAACTTCAAGCCATCATGAGTGCTGGCGAGGCCGTGGGCGATGCTGTTTTTGGCTACTGCCAAGAGCACTTGGGTGTGACGGTGAACGAGATGTTTGGCCAAACCGAAATCAACTACATCGTGGGTAACTGCGCGATGGAGTGGTCTGTCAAGCCTGGCTCAGGTGTGGCAGCGCATCGCACCAATGTCGGCTGGCCTGCCAAACCCGGCAGCATGGGCAAGGGCTACCCTGGTCACCGCGTCGCGCTGATTGACGAAGAGGGCCAAGAGTGCCCCGTGGGTGTGCCGGGCGATGTGGCGCTTCACCGCTTCAATCAGCACGGCCAGCCCGATCCAATTTTCTTTTTGGGGTATTGGAAAAATGACACCTCTACCCAAGGCAAATACACCGGCGACTGGTGCCGCACAGGCGATATGGCGGTGCGCGACCAAGACGGCTACCTGTGGTACCAAGGCCGCGCAGACGATGTGTTCAAGTCGGCGGGCTACCGCATTGGTCCGAGCGAGATTGAAAACTGTTTGGTCAAACACCCCGCCGTAGCCAACGCCGCCGTGGTACCCAAGCCCGATGCCGAGCGCGGCAATTTGGTGAAAGCCTATGTGGTGTTGTCAGCAGGTCATGCAGCCAGCGATGCGCTGGTGGCCGAGCTGCAACTGCATGTGCGCGGCAAGCTTGCGCCTTACGAATACCCCAAAGAAATTGAGTTCACCCCCGAGTTGCCCATGACCACCACGGGCAAGGTGCAACGTCGCGTGTTGCGCCTACAAGAAGAAGAGCGCGCCAAAGCGAATCAGTCACTTTGAGGCTTTAGACTTGTCAGGTTTTGACAGACCTAGATGGTTGGAGTTTTTCACATGACTTTTCCTTTTGTTCAGCTGGGCACCAGCGATTTGCAAGTCACGCCCATTTGCTTGGGCACCATGACCTTTGGCGAGCAGGTGAAGGAAGTCGATGCACATGCCATCCTTGACCATTCGCTGGCGCGGGGTGTGAACTTTATCGACACGGCAGAGATGTATTCGGTCCCTCCCAAGGCGCAGACCTTCGGCCACACCGAGACCATCATTGGCAACTGGTTTGCCAACAACCCAGGCGTTCGTCAAAAGCTGGTGCTGGCCACCAAAGTGGCTGGCCCCTCACGCGGCATGCCTTGGATTCGCAACCACCCCAGCCTCACAGCCAAAGACTTTGTTGCATCCTGTGAAGCCAGTTTGCGCCGCTTGCAAACCGAAGTGATTGATCTCTACCAAATCCACTGGCCCGCGCGTCATGTGCCTGCTTTTGGTGGGGTGTATTACGACCCCCAGCAAGAGTCCGCAGAGATCACCCTCCACGAACAGCTCGAAGCGCTGACGCAGTTGGTGAAGTCAGGCAAAGTGCGTCATGTGGGCCTGTCCAACGAAACGCCTTATGGCGTTCACGAGTTTGTGCGTTTGGCTGAGCAGCATGGTTTGCCGCGCATTGCCACCACGCAAAACCCGTATTGCCTGATCAACCGCACCTTTGAAAACGGCCTGGATGAGACCTGTCACCGTTTGAATGTGTCTTTGCTGGCATATTCGCCTTTGGGCTTTGGCTTGCTGACTGGCAAGTACGACGCCAGCGGTATCAGCGGCCCCGACGCGCCCCAAGGCGCGCGTATTTCTGGCTATGAAAGCGTGCGCAAGCAACGCTGGGGCCGTCCAGAATCGTTGGTGGCTGCTCGCCGCTACAACGCCTTGGCCATTGAAAATGGCATGACGCCCTCGCAAATGGCGCTGGCGTTTTGTTACACCAAGTGGCAAGTGGCCAGCACCATCATTGGTGTGACGTCGCTTGCGCAACTGAATGCCGATTTGGATGCCTGGGGCACCACCCTGTCCCCTGACGTGCTGGCATCGATTGATGCGATTCGCTGGGAAATGCGCGACCCTGCGCAATAAAAGGACCCATGGATGTTGAATGATTCTTCAATGGTGATGGTGCTCACCGTGGCCGCTTATTTGATGGGTTCTTTGTCCTTTGCGGTCATCGTGAGCCGCGTCATGGGCTTGCATGACCCACGCACCTATGGCAGCCAAAACCCAGGCGCCACCAATGTGCTGCGCTCGGGCAACAAGCAAGCGGCTGTTGCCACCTTGCTTCTTGATGCGCTCAAGGGCTACTTTCCCGTGTTGTTGGTCAAGTGGTTTGGGCCAGACTTTGGTTTGGACGATCGCGCGGTGGCCTTGGTGGCCATCTCTGCATTTATCGGTCACCTTTGGCCCGTGTTTTTTGGTTTTAAGGGCGGCAAGGGCGTGGCCACGGCAGCAGGCATTTTGTTTGGGGTAGAGCCCTTGCTTGGGTTGGCCACCATGGCCACTTGGGTGATCGTGGCGTTCTTCTTTCGCTACTCATCCTTGGCTGCATTGGCCGCCTCACTGTTTGCGCCGGCCTACTATTTGTTCGGTGATCAATTGGCTTGGCAAACCAGCCAAGCCGAGTTGCTGGCGCTGGCGGTGATGAGCGGCTTGCTGCTGATGCGTCACAAAGACAACATCATCCGCTTGGTGTCTGGTCAAGAGACCAAGATTGGGGCGAAGAAAGAAGAGATTTAATCGCGGAAGTTGTTGAACGACAAAGGCAAGTCGGTCATGTCTTTGCGAATCAAAGCCATGGCAGCTTGCAGGTCGTCACGCTTGGTGCCGCTCACGCGCACCGCATCGCCTTGGATGGCAGCTTGCACCTTGATCTTGCTGTCTTTGAGTAAGCGCTGAATCTTTTTGGACACTTCGGTTTCGATGCCGTTGCGGATTTTGATGACTTGTTTGACCTTGTCACCGCCGATTTTTTGCACATCACCTTTGTCGAGGAAGCGCACGTCCACTTCGCGCTTGGTCAGCTTGTTGCGCAACACGTCTTCGACTTGCACCAGCTGAAAGTCGGCATCGCCAAAAAGGGTGATTTCTTTGTCTTTGAGTTCAACAGCGGCAGACGTGCCTTTGAAGTCAAAGCGCGTGACGATTTCTTTGGCTGTGTTTTCAACGGCGTTTTTTACTTCAACCAAATTGGGTTCGAGGACGGTGTCAAAAGAAGGCATGGCAGTCGGCTTTCAAAATCTGAATGAGACAATGGCCTTATGTTAGTGGAACCCAACACCCCCCTTCAAGCGCACAACAGCTTTGGTATTTCGGCCAAAGCCCTGCAGCTGGTGCGTGTGCGTACCGAGGCCGATGTGCTGGCGGTGTTGGCCGATGCGGCCTTGCGCCACTTACCCAAATTTGTGCTGGGTGGCGGCAGCAACATTGTGTTGACGGGTGATGTGAAGCCTTTGGTGTTAAAGGTGGAAAGCAAAGGCATGCGCTTGGTCGAGGAGACCGACAAGGCGTGGGTGATTGAGGCCGCCGCTGGCGAAAACTGGCACGAGTTGGTGCGTTGGACTTTGGACAACGGCTGGCCTGGCCTAGAAAACTTGGCCCTCATCCCCGGCAGCGTGGGCGCGTCGCCCGTGCAAAACATTGGCGCTTACGGCGTGGAACTGCAAGACCGCTTTCATTCGTTGGACGCGATGGACCTCACCACGGGGAAAGCCTTCAGCCTTGATTCCGCGCAATGCGCTTTTGGTTACCGTGATTCGGTGTTCAAGCACGAGAGCAGTGGTGCCAATGGACTGGGGCTGGCGGGCAAGGCCCTGATCACCCGCGTGCGGTTTTTGCTGCGCAAAGACTGGAAGCCCGTGGTGGGCTACCTCGACCTTGAACGCAAAATGGCCGAGACGGGCATCAGCTCTCCCACCGCGCGGCAAATTTTTGAATGGGTGTGCGCCATTCGCCAGGCCAAGTTGCCCGACCCGGCGCTCATTGGCAATGCAGGCAGTTTCTTTAAAAACCCGACCGTCACGCAAGACCAGTGCGACGACATCATTGCGCGCGAGCCCAAGGTGGTTCACTATCTTCTGGACGATGGCCGCATCAAACTGGCGGCTGGCTGGCTGATTGACGCCTGCGGCTGGAGGGGCAAAACCGTGGGCAACGCGGGCGTGTACGAAAAACAAGCCTTGGTCTTGGTCAACGTGGGCGGCACCGAGCATCCCTGCACAGGCGGCGAGGTGATGACCCTGGCCAAGGCGATTCAGACCAGCGTGTATGAGCGCTTTGGCATTCGCCTAGAACCAGAACCCGTCGTGGTTTGATTACGTCTTCCCACCTTCCAACTTGATCATGTCCGCGCCTTCGCCCAGGGACAGCAAGCCTGTGTGTGCGTAAATTCCCAGCTTGGCACGTGTGTCCACGATGTCCAAGTTGCGCATGGTCAGTTGGCCAATGCGGTCCAGCGGCGTGAAGGGTGCGTCTTCGACCTTTTCCATGCTCAAGCGCTCAGGGGCGTAAGTCAGGTTGGGCGACTCGGTATTGAGGATGCTGTAGTCGTTGCCACGGCGCAGCTCCAGCGTCACGGTGCCAGTCACGGCGCGCGCCACCCAGCGTTGGGCGGTTTCGCGCAACATGATGGACTGCGGATCAAACCAACGGCCTTGGTACAACAAGCGGCCCAAGCGCAGGCCGTTGATGCGGTACTGCTCGATGGTGTCTTCGTTGTGGATGCCGGTGACCAAACGCTCGTAGGCGATGTGCAGCAGCGCCATGCCGGGGGCTTCGTAAATTCCGCGGCTCTTGGCTTCGATGATGCGGTTTTCGATCTGGTCGCTCATGCCCACACCGTGGCGGCCACCGATGTCGTTGGCTTTCAAAAACAGCGCAACGGGGTCGGCGTAGTCCACGCCGTTCAAGGCAACAGGTTGGCCCTCTTCAAACCGGATGGAGATTTCTTCGGCTTTGACCACGCAGTCTTCACGCCAGAAGGGCACGCCCATGATCGGGTTGACGATCTTCATGCCGCTTTGCAGGCTTTCCAAATCTTTGGCTTCGTGGGTCGCGCCCAGCATGTTGCTGTCGGTGCTGTAGGCCTTTTCGGCGCTCATCTTGTAGCCAAAGCCGTTGGCCGTCATGAAGGCGCTCATTTCGGCGCGGCCACCGAGTTCGTCGATGAACAGTTGGTCCAACCAAGGCTTGTAGATTTTGAGGCTCGGGTTGGTCAACAAACCGTAGCGGTAAAAGCGCTCGATGTCGTTGCCCTTGAAGGTTGAGCCGTCGCCCCAGATGTTGACGTCGTCTTCCTTCATCGCCGCCACCAACATGGTGCCTGTGACGGCGCGGCCCAGCGGCGTGGTGTTGAAGTAGGTGATGCCCCCTGTGCTGATGTGGAACGCACCACACTGAATGGCGGCAATGCCCTCAGCCGCGAGTTGTTTGCGGCAGTCGATGAGGCGGGCTTTTTCGGCGCCGTATTCCATGGCTTTGCGTGGAATCTCGTTGTAATCCGACTCGTCGGGCTGGCCGAGGTTGGCGGTGTAAGCGTAGGGCACAGCGCCCTTTTGCTTCATCCACAGCAAGGCAGCCGAGGTGTCAAGGCCACCTGAGAAGGCGATACCGACTTTTTGGCCCTTGGGCAGATGTTGGAGGATGGTGCTCATGGCGTGGCCCGTCGATTAACCAAAATGGCAGATGTAGTGGTAAGGCTCAGTCACCCGGATGTCGAACTTGGAGTTGCCTGGCACGTTGAATTTCTCGCCAGCACTGGACTTGACCCAGTCGTGGCTGCCGTCAAGTTTGTATTCACAGAAACCCGCCACGCACTCCATCACTTCGGGTGCGGCAGTGTTGAAGGTGAGGGTGGCAGGCAAGATGACGCCGACCGACAACTGGGTGCCGTTGGCTGTGGTGATGGCGTGGCTGATGCACTTGCCGTCAAAAAACACATTGGCTTGGGTGGTGATGCTGATGTTGTCGATTTTTTCTGTGGCCATGGTGTGCGCTCGGTATGAATTGCAAAACACGTGATTTTAGGTGAGTCAAAACAACAAAAGCCGCTGACAGCGGCTTTTGCTAAAGAATCACGCCCAAGCTCGCGTGATCGAAGGGTCAGTAGCGAGGTGCTGAGCCAGCTGGCGGCACATTGCTGTAGCCCGTGTTGACAGCGGGCACCATGGGTGTGATTTGCAAACGCACGGTGGGGCCTGGGTCTTGGGGCATTTGCACGGTGTATTGCTTGCCTGCGAATTCGTACACCACGTTGTAAGCCATGGTGCGGTTTTCGTAAAACATTTGCTGGCTGCAGCTTTGCACGTTTTTCACTTCAGGGGTGCCTGGGCCTTCAATCTTTTCGCCCAACAGTGCACCACCCACCAGTCCTGCCATCGTGGCTAAAGCATTGCCCGTGCCCTGACCCATTTGGTTGCCAATGACGCCGCCAGCAATTGCGCCCATTGCGGCCCCGGCGCCAGATTTTTGGCCACCCGTGACCACTTGTTGCGTGTTGCACACCTGACGTGGCACAGCCACTTGTTGAATGATGGGGGTGCTGGAGATGACTTTACCCACTTCTTGTGCTTGAGCGCCGATGGAGGTCAGCACAGAGATCAAGCCAACGAGGAGGGTGCTTTGGGTGAAGATTTTTTTCATGGGATTTTCTTTTCTAAGAGTGAATCAGAGTGTAGTGGTTCGTCAGCGTGGCGGTGCATTTAAATGACAACGTTTGCCCAAGCCTCTGGGTTGACGCCCACCATGACCGTTTGCCCTTTCACCACCACCGGCCGCTTCACCACACTGGCGTGCGCGAGCATCAAAGCACGGGCCGAGGTTTTGTCCACCACGCTGGCTTGCTGTGCGGGGTCGAGCTTGCGCCAAGTGGTGCCTTTGCGGTTGACCAGCACCTCCCAGTCCACATGCTGGAGCCAGACATCTACCGCTTCTGGCGGAATGCCTTGCTTTTTGAAGTCGTGAAACACATGGTCCACGCCGTGGTCGGTCAACCACACGCGGGCTTTTTTAACACTGTCGCAGTTGGGAATGCCGTAAACGGTGATGGTCGTAGTGCTCATGGGGCTGAATCATGCCGCAAACCGAATGGCCTAACGCAGTGGGCGACAATTGACGCATGAATTCACTCGAAAGTTGGCTCGCGCACTGCGAGCGTTTACACCCCAAAAACATCGAGATGGGCCTAGAGCGTGTGCGCACCGTGGCCGAGCGCATGGCGTTGAAGTTTGTTTGCCCCGTCATCACTGTGGCAGGCACCAACGGCAAGGGCTCGACTTGCGCCATGTTGGAGGCTTGCCTGTTGGAGGCGGGCTACCGGCCCGGCGTCTATACCTCGCCGCATTTGGTGCATTTCCAAGAGCGTTGCCGCGTGCATGGCGAGACGGTGCAGCCCGACGATTTGCTGCCGCACTTTGAACGCGTGGAGGCGGCTCGCAAGCTTGGCAGTGAGCTGTCGCTCACTTACTTTGAGTTCACCACCTTGGCCATTTTGAGTTTGATGGCGGCGTCACCCATTGATGTGGCCATTCTCGAGGTGGGCTTGGGTGGCCGTTTGGATGCGGTGAATGTGATTGAGCCGTCCTGCTGCATCATCACCAGCGTGGACTTGGACCACATGGAATTTTTGGGCCACGACCGCGAAACCATTGGCCGCGAGAAGGCGGGCATCATGCGCACGGGTCGCCCTGTCATCGTGAGCGATCCCGCACCGCCTCAAAGTGTGCTGGATCACGCCACCGAAATTGACGCCAACTTATGGCTTTTGGGTCGTGACTTCAACTTCACCGGCGACAAGCAGCAGTGGGGTTGGGCAGGCCGAGGTCGTCGCTACAGTGGTTTGGCCTATCCCGCTTTGCGCGGGGCCAACCAGCTGGCCAATGCCAGCGGTGTGTTGGCCGCCTTGGAGGCTTTGCGCAGCGAGATACCCGTGACGGCACAAGCCATTCGTAACGGGCTCGGGATGGTGGAGCTGCCAGGCCGCTTTCAAATCGTGCCAGGACAGCCCGCCTTGGTGTTGGACGTGGCGCACAACGCCCACGCGGTAGCGGCATTGGCTGAAAACCTCGATGCCATGGGTTTTTATCCCACCACCCATGCTGTGTTTGGTGCGATGGCTGACAAAGACGTGGCGCCTATGTTGGGACGCGTGGGTCCCTTGGTGGACCGCTGGTACTTGTGTGATTTGCCCACCGAGCGCGCTGCCAAGGCGACGCGGCTCAAGGAGATTTGGCAGATGGGCAACACCCGAAAAGACGTCCAAGTCAGCACCCACAGCGACCCGCAAACGGCACTGGACGCAGCGGTGGCTGCGGCAGACCCCGCTGATAGAATCGTGGTCTTCGGCTCGTTTTTCACAGTCGGGGGGATTTTGGCCCATGGCATACCCCGTCTAGACGCCCCACATTTGAGCTCCTGAGACCGCATTTACATGGCTTTTTTCAAGTTCCGACTGCCCGGTCAACCGACCCCTGAGCCCCAAGGCAGCTCCAGCAATAGTCCTGCTGAGAGCGTGGACGTCATGCGCCGCCGAGCTCGTCACCGCTTGATCGGAGCATCTGTGTTGGTGGTGTTGGGGGTGGTCGTATTTCCCTTGTTGTTTGACACGCAGCCGCGCCCCGTGGCGGTGGACATTGCGGTCGACATTCCAGACCGAGCGACGGCCAAGCCTTTGGTGGACACCTCCAAACCCAAGCCTTTATCGGCTGCTGCAGGTTTGGACGCGAAAGAAGAATTGGTGCCCGAGGCGAAACCCAATGTGGATGTGAAACCCAGCCTTGCAGTGGCCCCAGTCATCCCAGTCGCCCCTGTCGCCCCAGTGGCCAACCCTTCAGCCCTAGGGTTGGGAATGCCAAAAGCGCCAACCCCACCCGAACCCGCCAAGCTGGAAGCAAAAGCTGACGCCAAGGCTGAAAACAAGACAGAGCCCAAGGCCACTGAAAGCAAAGACAGCGGCGCTCGATTCGTGGTGCAAGCGGGTACTTTTTCGGATGATGCCAAGTTGCGGGAAGTGCGCAGCAAACTTGAAAAAGCGGGCATCACCACCTACACCCAAGTCATTGAGGGCAAAGAAGGGCGTCGCGTGCGTGTGCGCGTGGGGCCCTTCAGCAAACGTGACGATGCCGACAAAATAGCAAACAAGATCAAGCAGTTGCAATTGCAGCCGCAAGTCTTGACGCTGTGACGCGTTCGCTATGCAATTGCTTTCGGCTGTAGATTGGATTCTGCTGGCTGTGTTGGGCTTGTCCTTGCTGCTGGGATTTTGGCGAGGCATTGTGAAAGAGCTGCTCTCACTGGCGGGTTGGGTGGCAGCTTTTTATGTCTCGCAGATGTATGCCCCGCAAGCGGCAGCTTGGTTGCCCATGGCGGGCAGCAGCCAAATGTTGCGCTATGCCGCTGGTTTTGTGGTGGTGTTTGTTGCAGTGCTGGTGGCCACGGTGTTGGTCAGTTTTGTGGTCAAAAAGTTGGTCTCAGCCGTAGGCTTGGGGCCTTTGGACAGGCTGCTGGGCAGCGTGTTTGGATTGATGCGCGGCGTGGTCATTTTGTTGGCCGTGACGATCTTGGTAGGCATGACGCCCATGCGTGAGACCATGGCATGGAAGCAGGCCCAAGGCGCCATTTGGTTGCAACAGTTGTTGCATGTGTTCAAGCCTGTGTTACCGGCTGATTTTGGAAAGTACCTACCCTAATGTGTGGCATCGTCGGCGTTGCAAGCAACGCACCTGTGAACCAGTTGATTTACGACGCCCTGTTGCTCCTGCAGCATCGGGGTCAAGATGCCGCGGGCATCGTCACCCAACTGGACCGTAAATTTTTCATGCAAAAAGCCAAGGGCATGGTGCGTGACGTGTTTCGCACCCGCAACATGCGCGCCTTGCCCGGCAACAACGGTTTGGGCCAAGTCCGCTACCCCACGGCAGGCAATGCCTTCAGTGAAGAAGAAGCCCAGCCTTTTTATGTGAATGCACCCTATGGCCTCGTGCTGGTGCATAACGGCAATTTGACCAATGCGCACGCATTGAAAGCGGAGTTGTTTTTGGATGACCACCGCCACATCAACACCGAGAGTGACTCCGAGGTGTTGCTCAATGTGTTGGCGCACGAAATTGACAAAGCCACACGTGGTCAGCCGCTCCAGCCATCCAATGTCTTTGATGCTGTGCGCCGCGTGCATGCCCGCATCAAAGGCTCTTATGCGGTGGTGTCCATGATTGCCGGTCACGGCTTGTTGGCGTTTCGGGATCCGTTTGGAATTCGCCCTTTGTGCATTGGGCGGGGTGCGGATGGCACCTACATGGTGGCCAGCGAGTCGGTGGCGTTGGACGGCACGGGTCATGTGTTTGAGCGTGACATCGCACCCGGCGAGGCGGTGTTCATCGACTTGTCAGGACAGGCCCACTTTATGCAATGTGCTGATACGTCGCAACTCAAGCCGTGTATTTTTGAGTTCGTTTATCTGGCCCGCCCTGACTCGACCATGGATGGCATCTCGGTCTACCAAGCGCGCCTGAACTTGGGCGAGACCTTGGCCAAGCGCGTCGTGTCCGCTGTGCCTCCCACAGACATTGACGTGATCATTCCTATTCCAGAATCCAGCCGCCCCAGCGCCACACAGCTGGCGCATTTGTTGGGCGTGCCTTACCGTGAAGGGTTTGTGAAAAACCGTTACGTGGGCCGCACCTTCATCATGCCTGGCCAAGGTGTGCGTAAAAAATCGGTGCGCCAAAAGCTCAACGTGATTGCCAGCGAATTCAAAGGCCGCAATGTGTTGTTGGTAGACGACTCCATCGTGCGCGGCACCACCAGCCGCGAGATTGTGCAAATGGCGCGCGACGCTGGGGCACGCAAGGTTTACTTGGCCAGTGCAGCGCCACCTGTGCGCTTCCCCAACGTCTATGGCATTGATATGCCAACACCTGAAGAATTGGTGGCGCACAACCGCAGCATTGAGGAGATTCGTGCACTGATTGGCTGCGACGCCCTGATTTACCAAGACGTGGACGCCATGAAGCAAGCCGTGCTCGCTGCCAAAGCCGCCCCCGCTCCCAAGCTCGATGGGTTTGATGCGTCCTGCTTTGATGGCGTGTATGTGACGGGCGATGTGTCTGTGAGTGACATCGTGCGTTTGAACGAAAAACGTGTAGGCACTGAGGAGGATGTTGAAGACAATTCGCGTCTGGCCTTGCCCAACCCTTCGGAGTAACTTTGGTATGAGCCAACACCCTTTGCCCCCTGATTTGCATCTAGAAACCTTGGCCGTGCGTTTGGCCACCGACCGCAGCCAGTATGGTGAAAATTCTGAAGCGCTGTACTTGACCAGCGGCTATGTGCAGCCCTCTGCCGAAGCCTCTGCCCGTCGCTTTGCAAGCGAAGAGGACGGCTACACCTATGGCCGCTCTGGCAACCCCACGGTGACAAGCTTTGAGATGCGTTTGGCCGCACTGGAAGGAACTGAAGCTGCTTTGGCCACGTCATCAGGTATGTCGTCGGTGATGTTGATGTTTTTTAGCTTGCTCAAAGCGGGTGATCATGTGGTGTATTCGCAGTCCATGTTTGGCTCCACCCTCAAGCTCATTGGTTCGGAGTTTGCGCGTTTCGGCGTGGAATCCACTGCGGTGTCGCAAACCGATTTGGCCACTTGGCGTTCTGCCATTCGCCCCAACACCAAAATCTTATTTGCCGAAACCCCCACCAACCCTTTGACAGAGGTGTGTGACATCGCTGCCTTGGCTGACATCGCGCACAACGCGGGCGCTTTGCTGGCAGTTGATAACTGTTTTGCCACGCCCATCTTGCAGCGTCCCATGGCCATGGGGTCGGACATCGTCATGCACTCGGGCACCAAATATTTGGATGGCCAAGGCCGCGTCATGGCAGGCGCTTTGTGTGCCAGCGAACAGCTGATCAAAGAGAAGTTTTTGCCCGTCATGAAAAACAGCGGCATGGTGCTGTCCCCGTTCAACGCATGGGTGGTGCTCAAAGGTTTGGAAACGCTGGACATTCGCATGCGTGCGCAAAGCGCACACGCGCACGCGATGGCTTTGTGGCTGGAGCAACACCCTGCGGTATCGCGCGTGTACTACCCCGGCTTGGCCAGCCACCCGCAGCACGCCTTGGCGATGCAGCAGATGTCAGGCATGGGCGGCGCGGTGTTGTCGTTTGATGTGAAAGCCGCTGACCCACAGCAAGCCCGCACACGTGCTTTTCATGTGCTCGACAGCTTGCGAACGCTCTCGTTGTGTACCAACTTGGGCGACACCAAAACCTTGCTCACGCATCCCGCCAGCACCTCGCACGGCAAGTTGTCGCAAGACCAACGCCAAGCGGCAGGCATTGGCCAAGGCATGATTCGTTTCGCAGCGGGCTTGGAGCATTTAGACGACATGAAGGCCGACTTGTTGCGCGGCCTCGAGACCCTTTGATTTTTATTTCTGCATGACCAAAACTCGCACCCGTTTCGCACCTTCACCCACTGGCTTTATTCACCTTGGCAACATTCGCTCTGCTTTGTACCCGTGGGCGTTTGCACGTGCCACGGGGGGTGACTTTATTTTGCGCATTGAAGACACAGACCTAGAGCGCTCAAACCAAGCCTCGGTCGATGTGATCCTCGAAGGCATGAAGTGGTTAGGCCTCGATCACGACGAAGGCCCTTTCTATCAAATGCAGCGCATGGACCGCTACAAAGCCGTGTTGGAAGATTTGAAAGCAACAGGTCACATCTACCCCTGCTACATGAGCATGCAAGCGCTAGACGACTTGCGTGAGCAGCAAATGGCCAACAAAGAAAAGCCACGCTACAACGGCACATGGCGCCCAGAGCCGGGGAAAACATTGCCTGCCATTCCAGAGGGCGTTCAGCCCGTTTTGCGCTTCAAAAACCCCCAAGGTGGCTCGGTCGTGTGGGAAGACAAGGTCAAAGGCCGCATAGAAATCAGCAACGACGAACTCGACGACTTGGTCATTGCTCGCCCCGACGGCACGCCCACCTACAACTTTTGCGTGGTGGTGGACGACATCGACATGGCCATCACCCACGTCATCCGTGGCGATGACCATGTCAACAACACACCACGTCAAATCAACATCTTTCAAGCGCTGGGCAAAGACACGCCGGTGTATGCCCACCTGCCTACCGTGCTCAACGAGCAAGGCGAGAAAATGAGCAAGCGCAACGGTGCAAAACCCGTCACTCAATACCGCGACGAGGGCTATCTGCCCGATGCGATGGTCAACTACCTGGCGCGTTTGGGTTGGAGCCACGGGGATGACGAAATCTTCAGCCGCGCTCAATTCCTAGAGTGGTTCAATCTCGACCACTTGGGCCGCAGTGCGGCGCAGTTTGACGAAGCCAAACTCAAGTGGGTCAACGCCCAGCATTTGAAAGCAATGGCCGATGACGCGCTTGCAGCTTTGGTGCGTGCTCAACTTGATCTGCGCGGCATCACCGCTGATGACCGTTTGCCTGCGGTGTGCGGCTTATTCAAAGACCGTTGCGACACGTTGTTGGTATTGGCCGATTGGGCTGCGGCTATCTATCGCGATGTCACGCCTGTGCCGCAAGACGTGGCTCAGCACATCACCCCCGCAGTCATGCCAGCGCTTGATGCATTGGCGATCAAACTTGCCGCCGTGGATGAGTGGAATATCGCCAACGTCAGTGCTGCATTTAAAGCGGTGTTGACAGAGCAAGGTTTAAAAATGCCGCAGCTCGCCATGCCAGTGCGTGTGTTGGTGATGGGCACACCGCAAACGCCTTCGGTAGATGCAGTTCTTTGGCTCTGCGGCAAAGAAAAAGTTTTGGCGCGTTTGACCAAACGATGAAAATCTGGCTATACTCTTGCTCTCGACACCCAACGGGGGTATAGCTCAGCTGGGAGAGCGCTTGCATGGCATGCAAGAGGTCAGCGGTTCGATCCCGCTTACCTCCACCAAATGTCGGGACGTTTCAACAAAAGAAACAGTCTAGGTTTTGACCCTATCGTCTAGAGGCCTAGGACATCACCCTTTCACGGTGAGTACCGGGGTTCGAATCCCCGTAGGGTCGCCAAGTTTTGTAGCACTTGGCTTTGGTTGCACCAGCAGCCAAGCAAAAGTTACAGCTATCAGGAGTGGTAGTTCAGTTGGTTAGAATACCGGCCTGTCACGCCGGGGGTCGCGGGTTCGAGTCCCGTCCACTCCGCCAGTAAGTCAGTAAAAATGCGCCTTCGGGCGCATTTTTCGTTTCTACTGAATTTTTTAGATCCATCAGCACGCCTTACTCACGCCAATCGATCACCATCTTTAAGCATTCAGGATCACCAAAAGCGACGTCATAGGCGTGTTGTGCATGCGATGCTTTTTCTGTGTGGGTAATCAGGCCATCGAGAGGCAAACTGCCTTCATGAAACATGGCGACAACGGCATCGAGGTCATGCTTTTTCCATTGTGCGGCAACACGAATGCAGGCCTCTCGCATGAAGGCGGGTGCATAGGCAAATGACAGGTCTTGCTTGTAAAAGCCCGCGAGGACGACCTCACCACCTGGCGCCATATGGGAGATCACGCGATTTAAAACTGCAGCGTCGCCACTGACGTCGCAAATGCAACGGTAATCTTTGCGTGTGTCTTCATTGGGGTGGATAACCTCATAGCCGATGGCACCTGTTTGTCGAATGGGCTGTGTTTCCCAAACCATCGGTGCGGGCTTATCCGCTGCAACGACCATGCGGGCCAATAACCGACCCATGATGCCATGGCCAATGATCAAGTCTGGGTAGGCCAAGGGGGCACCATCTCGGCCCACGGTGAACACGTGGTGGGCAGTGGCGGCCAATGCCAACAGCACGCCTTTGTTTCCTAAAGAGGGATCGAGCCGGACAGCGCGCTCGTGGTTGACCACTAGGCGAGCGCCCGAGCCACCAAAGAGGTTTTGAACGCCTTGAAAGGCATACGAACCGGGTAAAAAAACCTGATCTCCCTTTTGCAGGCCACCTACATCTTCACCCATGTTCACGATGGTGCCCACGGTTTCATATCCAGGCACCAAGGGGTAGGACAAGCCAGGAAAGGCGGGCATGGTGCCCTCCCACAACAAGCGCTCAGTGCCAGTGCTGATGCCACTGAAAGCAACTTCAACCTCTACATCGAGTGGCCCCATGGGCGCGAGTTCAAGTTCTCGAACACGCAAGGATTTGGGGGCTTCAAAAACAATGGCTTTGGCTTTCATGCGAACAATTCAGAGTGAGGTGGATGGGCCCTGTCCAAGTCTGCGCCATCTGCATGAACACAGGCTTGGAAGGGTTAAATGCATAATGTGTCGAAGAAATACAGGTTTGTAAATCGCGCATCGTATGTCTAAATTTTTTGATCTTGGCGGGGTTATTTTGGCAAGCGTTTTGGTCTCAATGGGTTTACTTTACGGCTTGTGGGCCCCCGACTTGACATTGTCTGAGTTGAAGCACCGCTACGGGGCTGATTCACTGCAAACGGTACAAGTGGATGGGTTGACGATTCACTACCAAGACACCGGCCCACGCGACGCACCTGTGCTTGTGCTGTTGCATGGTTTTGGTTCAAGCCTTCAAACTTGGGATGTTTGGGCTGCAAAGTTAGAGCTCAATTACAGAGTGATCAGACTTGATTTGCCTGGTTTTGGTCTCACAGGCCCCAGCCCTTTGCATGATTATTCAGAGGCCAACGATTTGGCAACATTGACCCATTTTGTTGACAAGTTGGGTGTGTCGAGTTTTTCTGTGATTGGGCACTCCATGGGCGGCAAGATGGCTTGGGGCCTTGCCGCTGCTAAGCCTGATCGCGTGAAGGCCTTGGTGTTGATGGCGCCTGATGGTTTTGCGCAAGCCAAAGACATTGGCACTAAGCCCTATGCGATGCCCTCGATCATGGGTGTCATTAAATTTAGTTTGCCCAAGATCTTGGTTCGAAAGTCAATTGAACCTGCTTTCTATGACGCCACTGCGTTGAGCGATCGCTTGGTGGATCGCTATTACGACATGTTGAGGGCCCCTGGTGTTCGCGCTGCTATTTTGGAGCGAGCAAATCAAACCATTTACACCGATCCTGTCCCGCGCTTAAAGCAAATCACGGCGCCTACCTTGCTGGTTTGGGGTGAGCAAGATCAGATGATTCCCAGCAGCAATGCCCAAAGTTATGCCGCGGTTTTGGCTAATTCAAAAACGGTGCTGTTGCCCAAGTTAGGTCACTTGGCCCAAGAGGAGCAGCCAGAGATTGCTTTGGGACATGTTGTCGAGTTTTTAAATTCAACCCTCAAGCGCCCCAATTGATGCGGGCCTGCAGCCTCAGGTGTCTTTCAAGCGTAAATGGATGTGTTGAATCGTTCGCCAAGAAAAGAACAAGACAACAGGGGTGCAAAGCCCAGCAAGCAGTTCGGGATTGATGTTGATTCCGTAGGCTTGTATGGCTTTGCCTACAAACAAGGCCAAGCTGACCACATAGTAAGTAATCGCGGCAATCGACAACCCTTCAACGGTGGCTTGAAGTCTGAGTTGCAGCTCTTGTCCGCGGGTTAACTTCTCTAGCAGTTGACGGTTGTGTGCTTCGGCCGCAATTTCTACCCGAGTTCGCAGCAGCGCGCTGGCTCTGGACACGCGTTCGGCCAAGGCTGACAACCTATCGGATGTGACTTTGACTGTTGCAATGGCCGGTGCCAAGCGACGCTGCATGAATTCGCCAACGGTTTGCATGCCAGACAAAGGCTGCTCGCGCATTTCGGAGATGCGTTCACGCACGATCGCGTCGTAGGCCAGTGCCGCTGAGAAGCGATAGCTGTGTTCTGCCGTGATGCTTTCCACTTGAGCCGCCAAGGTGGCCAAGTCGTTCATCAATATTTCGTCGCCGTCATTTTGCTTTTCAAGCCGATTGGTAATTTCTACCAGCTTGACTTCTGTCTCGCGCAGTTTGGCTGAGACTTGTTTTGCTACGGGCAAGCTCAGCAATGACATGATGCGGTAGGTCTCTAACTCCAGCAGTCTTTGTGCAATTCGGCCTGCACGATTTTCAGATGTGTGAGATGCAGCAAGCACCAGGATGCGTTCAAAACCATCTGACCCAATTTTCAAGTTAGTCATCAGGTGAGAGTGCGACTGTTGGTCAGATGTTCGCCCCATTTTTGAGCCAATCATCGTGCCATTGCCCAGCCACTTTTTGGCTTTATAAAACGCGTCAGGGTCGTCTATGCCTTCGTTGAGCATTCCCAAATGAATGGCGGTGATGGTTTTTCCAGGAATGGTCTTTAGCCATTCGTTTCCAGTTGCTGCATGTTCGCCCAGTTCGGGCAAGTCGCTGCCCCAGTGGGCCCTGGACGGTAAGTGTTGAACAACCGTGTAGCGGGTGAACTCTGAATGCCTTTCCCAGATTACCTTGTAGTCGGCACACTGAATTTGTAAAAAATTACTCTTCATGTTTTCGAGTTCCAACGATTGCGTGTGAGGCAAGCGTTTGAGGTGTTCGAACTCATCAGCGATGGATACTTTTGCATTCAAGACGGCAACATAAACCACCAGTGCAGGCAAGGCAAAGGTGGCAGACGGACGGGTGTGAATTTCGTTGTGCAGCAAGACCCTTTGTACGTCGTCTGCGGGTAAGTACTTGTTAAGCGCTTGGTTCATATATATCCCTTACGAGTCAGAACAGCTGAAATAGAAAAGTGTCAGCCATTATTGACAATACCACATGTAATGATATATTTACTCGACTGCCAGTCGTTTCGTCTGTGCAAATTCCTAAAAAGAGGGGGCTTTATGAGTCTGTCTATTCGAGCCGAAGAGGCGCTGAAGGCGCACTTTGCAGTGGCCAGCGGTGCTGGTGCGCCGCCCCGATTACAAGCTTCGATGCACCATGCGGTGTTTTCAGGAGGCGCCAGAATTCGCCCACAACTCTGTTTGGCTGTGGCCACTGCATGTGGTGACGATGCGCCCGAGCTGACCAATGCCGCCGCAGTCGCCTTGGAGTTGATGCACTGCGCTTCCTTGGTGCATGACGACATGCCAACGTTTGACAATGCCGATTTCCGCAGGGGCTTGCCAACGGTTCATAAGGCCTATGGCGAACCTTTGGCACTGTTGGCGGGTGACGGTTTGATTGTCATGGCTTATCAAGTGCTGCTCAACGCTGGCCGGCATCATCCCGAAAGACTGATTGCACTGATGGACAACCTCTCTCAGGGTGTCGGCTTGCCCCATGGCATTGTGGCTGGGCAGGCTTGGGAGTGTGAAACATCAGCCGACTTGGTGCAATACCAGCGTTCTAAAACAGGTGCATTGTTTGTCTCTGCTACCTGTGCAGGTGCCATTGCCAGCGGCCAATCTCCTAAGCCTTGGGCTGCATTGGGTGCGTCTTTGGGAGAGGCTTATCAAGTGGCCGATGACATTCGTGATGTGTTGGGTGACATCGCCATGCTGGGTAAGCCCGTCGGGCAAGACAAACTCAATGAGCGTCCGAGCTCGGCACAAGCCATGGGTTTAGAGGGCGCGATACAGCACTTTGATTCACTCATCGACCAAGCTGGCAAATCCATTCCCGACTGCGCTTGCCGCGAGATGTTGTTGCAGTTGGTCTTACTGGAGTCGCAGCGCTTGGTGCCAAAGTCTATGTGTGAAGACTATCGAAAACGCGCTGCCAGCAGCCAACCTTCTCAGGCGACGATGGCCGGCGTGAATGGCAGGCGTCACAAGCAAATCATCCAATGACCAAGCCTATGAATGTCCCAAGCTTGTCCCATACCTTGCTGAACGTGAGCACTTGGCATGACCAACTGCTGCAGTGGTTGGAGCGGCTGTATGCCAGCCCGAGGCTGTATCAATGGTCGTTGAGCAACCCTTTGACGCGTTGGATCACCAAGCGTCGAACGCAAAAAATCTTCGATTTGATGTCTGGTTTTGTTTACTCGCAGGTGTTGCTTGGATGCGTGCGCTTAGACCTGTTCAAACTGTTGCATCACAAGCCGCTGGATCTTCAACAGCTCTCACTTCAAACTCAGGTGCCTGAGCCAGCGCTGCAGCGTTTGTTGTTGTCTGCGGTTTCGTTGGGTCTGTTGGAGCATCGCAGCCATCAAAGATTTGGCCTGGGCCCCTTGGGCGTACCCTTGGCCATGCATTCAGGCATTGGCGCCATGGTGGAGCACAACCATTTGTTGTATCAAGACATGCAGGACCCGCTGGCTTTTTTAAACAATGCTTGGCAAGGCAGCATGGCTGACTATTGGCCCTATGCACACGATGCGCAAGCGGCTGAACGCGCGGCCCAAGACAAGTTCAGTCAGTACTCTGACTTGATGGCTTCTTCGCAAGAGTTTGTAGTTCAAGAAATTCTCACGTCCTATTATTTTGAAGAACACCGATGTGTCTTGGATGTTGGTGCAGGCAAGGGGCGATTTGCCAGCGAACTGGCCTTGTACGCCAAGCATCTGCAGTTGAAACTGTTTGACTTACCACCTGTGCTTGAGTTGGCCAAGGCTAATTTTCAGAGCAAAGGCTTGCTTGAGCGCTTGAGCTTATGCCCTGGCAATTTCTTGCATGACCCGCTGCCCACGGGTGCAGATTTAGTCACTTTGGTTCGCGTCGCGCACGACCATCCCGATGAGGTGGTTCAGCAGTTGCTGCAAAAAATCTATGACGCATTGCCTGTGGGGGGTGCTTTGCTGTTGGCCGAGCCCATGGCGCAAAACCATTCACACGGCTTGGGTGGTGCGACGCAAACAGATGCGTACTTTCATTTTTATTTGCTCGCCATGGGCGCGGGCCGTTTAAGAACACCACAAGAGTTGATGCGGATGATGAGCGTGGCGGGATTTGGCAGCATCGAGCAAGTGCCCAACCCCATGCCCATCCATGCGCAAATTCTTTTGGGTCGAAAGCATAAGTGTTTGCCCTAGTTGCCAGCGAAAAATGTAAATAATTATTGACACTTGTGACTGTAAAGTTAAAAATACAACCATGAAATCTACAGCCGTTGTTTTTGACAGACCTAAGCAATTGTCTTTGCAGGCACTTGAGTTGCCTGAGGTCAAAGTCGGTCAATTGGAGGTGGCTGTGCAATACAGCGGCATCAGCACAGGTGCTGAACGCATGTTGTGGGACGACAGCATTTCGGCCCTTCCGGGAATGGGCTACCCACTGGTGCCAGGTTTCGAAACGCTTGGGCAAGTGGTCAAGGCGCACACAGGGTCCAAGCTCAAAGAAGGTGACATGGTTTTCGTGCCCGGTGCCAATTGCTTCTCTGGTGTTCAGAGTATGTATGGCGGCGCTGCATCACGTTTGGTGGTGTCCGACCAGTTGGTCTTGCCAGTCGCGGGTGAGCTCGGTGTTGACGCGGTGTTGTTGGCACTTGCAGCCACGGCCTACCATGCCGTCTCTGGTGGTGGTATGCATGAGCCATTCACTCCCCCTGATTTGATCATTGGTCATGGTGTGATGGGGCGTTTGTTGGCGCGACTCACCGTTGCAGCGGGTTGTCCAGCGCCCACGGTTTGGGAAACGCAAGCTGAAATTGCCCAAGGCGCAAAAGGCTACTCAGTCATTCGTCCTGAGGATGATCCACGCAAAGACTACCAAGCCATTTATGACGTGAATGGCGATGCTTGTGTTTTAGACCATTTGATCCAACGCATTCGCCCGGGTGGCGAAATTGTGTTGGCGGGCTATTACAAACACGGCCTTGAGTTTTCATACCCGACCGCCTTTTCTCGCGAAGCGCGGATACGTGTTGCCGCCGAGTGGAAAAGGAGTGATTTGTTGGCAGTGAATCAACTGGTCAACAGCGGGCAACTTTCGCTGCAAGGTTTGGTCACACATGTGCAAGCCTTTCACACCGCCAACGCTGCTTATGAGACGGCATTTGGTGATGTTTCTTGCCTCAAGATGGTTTTGGACTGGAGCGCCCACGCATGAAAACACAATCAACATCGACCGAACAAACCATTCAATTTGTGGATCGCCTGCGCCAAGAGGCGGCATTGCCTACCGAGGCTGTCAGCACACAGGCTGTGACCAAAGAGACGCAAATCATTGCCATTTATGGCAAGGGCGGTATTGGCAAAAGTTTCACGCTGGCCAACCTCAGTTACATGATGGCGCAACAGGGTAAGAAAGTTTTGCTGATTGGTTGCGATCCTAAAAGCGACACCACCAGTTTGTTGTTTGGTGGCCGTGCATGTCCCACCATCATTGAAACTTCTTCTAAGAAAAAATTAGCCGGTGAAGCGGTGGCCATTGGCGATGTTTGCTTCAAACGCGATGGTGTCTATGCCATGGAATTGGGCGGCCCTGAGGTCGGACGCGGCTGCGGTGGTCGCGGCATCATTCACGGTTTTGAGTTGCTCGAAAAACTGGGTTTTCACGAGTGGGGTTTTGACTACGTGCTGCTCGACTTCTTGGGCGACGTGGTGTGCGGCGGCTTTGGCTTGCCGATTGCACGCGACATGTGCCAAAAAGTGATTGTGGTGGCCAGTAACGATTTGCAGTCACTGTATGTGGCCAACAACGTCTGCTCTGCGGTGGAATATTTCCGCAAACTGGGCGGCAATGTGGGTGTGGCCGGCATGGTCATCAACCGCGATGACGGCACGGGCGAGGCCGCCAACTTTGCAGAAAAGGTGGGCATCCCTGTGTTGTCCACCATCCCTGCCAACGAAGACATTCGCAGAAAGAGCGCCAGCTACGAAATCATTGGCCGACCCGAATCGGTGTGGGGCCCCATGTTTGCCGAGTTGGCCGCCAACGTCGCCACTTCAGTGCCGATCCGTCCCAACCCCATGACCCAAGACCAATTGCTGGGCTTGTTTGCCGCTTCAGCGGTGGGGCGCGATGTGGTGCTCGAGCCAGCCACCCAATTTGACATGTGCGGCAAGACCGACACCAGCAAGCCCACGCTCGAAGTCGTGTACGACGAAGTTTGACACCATGAGCAAAACGATTCCCATCGTCCCAGCCTCGCAAGCACCAGCGGGCATGAGCACCACCATCGAGGGTGATGGCATGGGCTGCCACTCGGGCGGTGAAAAAATGCTGGCGGCGGCCAAGGCCTCGGGCAAGTCGGAGGTGTTGGCGCAATATGCCAAGGACTATCCGGTAGACCCCAATGCAGGCCCGCACGACCAACCGCAAAGCATGTGTCCCGCCTTTGGATCCTTGCGTGTGGGGCTGCGCATGCGCCGCACCGCCACCATTTTGTCGGGCTCGGCTTGCTGTGTGTATGGCTTGACCTTCACCTCCCATTTCTACGGCGCGCGGCGCAGTGTGGGTTATGTGCCGTTCAACTCTGAATCCTTGGTGACGGGTAAGTTGTTTGAAGACATTCGCGAGTCGGTGTATGACCAGGCCGACCCAGACAAATACGATGCGATTGTGATCATCAACTTGTGCGTGCCCACAGCCAGTGGCGTGCCCCTGCAGTTGCTGCCCAAAGAGATCAATGGCGTCAGGATCATCGGCATCGACGTACCCGGTTTTGGTGTGCCCACGCACGCCGAGGCCAAAGATGTGTTGGCCGGTGCCATGCTGAAATATGCCCGCGAAGAAATTGTGGCGGGTCCAGTCCAAGCGCCGCGCACAGGGCGATCCGACAAGCCCACCATCACCATGATCGGTGAAATGTTCCCGGCCGACCCGATGATCATCGGGCGCATGCTCGAACCCATGGGACTTGCAGCAGGCCCTGTGGTGCCCACACGTGAGTGGCGCGAACTGTATGCAGCGCTCGATTGCGCCGCCGTGGCCGCCATCCATCCTTTTTATACGGCTAGTATTCGCGAATTTGAAGCGGCAGGGCGCCCCATCGTGGGCTCTGCCCCCGTGGGCCACGACGGCACAGAAGCTTGGTTGCAAGCCATAGGCAACTCAGCCAACGTGCCGCAGGCGCAAATTGACATGGTGAAAAATACCATGCTGCCTGCGATCAAAGCCGGTCTGGCCAAGTCGCCCATCAAAGGCCGCATCACTCTGAGCGGCTACGAAGGCTCTGAATTGTTGGTGGCGCGTTTGCTGGTCGAGAGTGGTGCGGATTTGCGCTATGTCGGAACCGCCTGCCCCAAAACGCCTTGGAGCGCTTCGGATTGTGAATGGTTGCAATCTCGCGGTGTGCACGTTCAATACCGTGCGTCCCTTGAACAAGACCTGGCTGCCATGCACGAGTGGAAGCCCGACTTGGCCATCGGCACCACACCGGTGGTGCAAGCAGCCAAAGAGCTGGGCATTCCCAGCCTGTACTTCACCAACCTGATTTCTGCACGCCCCCTGATGGGCCCTGCAGGTGCAGGCTCCTTGGCGCAGGTCATCAACGGCGCGATTGCCAACAAGTCGCGCTTTGATGAAATGAAAGCCTTCTTTGGTGACACAGGTTCCGGTCATGCAGCAGGCGTGTGGGAAGCCTCGCACGGTGTGCCCCAAAACCGTCCAGAGTTTGAAGCCGAAACCCGCAGACAGCTTGAAAAGCTGGCCAAAAAACGCAAAGCGGAGGCGATGATCTGATGTTAGTTCTTGACCACGATCGCGCAGGCGGCTATTGGGGAGCGGTGTATGTGTTCACCGCCATCAAAGGCTTGCAAGTGGTCATTGACGGCCCTGTGGGCTGCGAGAACTTGCCTGTCACTTCGGTGTTGCATTACACCGATGCCTTGCCACCGCATGAGCTGCCGATTGTGGTGACGGGTTTGGCCGAAGAACAGTTGGGCCGTGAGGGCACCGAGGGTGCCATGCGCCGTGCGCATGCGACCCTCAATCCTGATTTGCCCTCTGTCGTGGTGACTGGCTCGATTGCCGAAATGATCGGTGGCGGTGTCACGCCCGAGGGCACCAATCTGCAACGCTTCTTGCCGCGCACCATCGACGAAGACCAGTGGCAATGCGCCAACCGTGCCATGTACTGGCTCTGGCAGCAGTACGGCATCAAGCATGTGCCCAAGCGCGAGCGCAAAGAGGGCGAGCGTCCCCGCGTGAACATCATTGGCCCCAGCTACGGCACTTTCAACTGCCCCAGCGATTTGGCCGAAATTCGCCGCTTGGTGCAAGGCATCGGTGCAGACGTCAACATGGTCTTCCCATTGGGTTCACACGTCGCGGATGTGTCGCGATTGGTCGAAGCCGATGTCAACATTTGTATGTACCGCGAATTTGGCCGCATGCTCTGCGAAGCCTTGGAGCGTCCCTATTTGCAAGCGCCGATTGGTTTGCACAGCACCACCAAATTCTTGCGCTCTTTGGGTGAGTTGCTCGGCCTCGATCCCGAGCCGTTCATCGAGAGAGAAAAGCACAGCACCATCAAACCCATTTGGGATTTGTGGCGCTCGGTGACGCAAGACTTTTTTGGCACTGCCAACTTTGGTGTGGTGGCCAACGAAACCTACACGCGCGGCATTCGGCATTTCTTAGAAGACGAGATGGGCCTGCCTTGCAACTTTGCCATCTCGCGCATCGCGGGTGCCAAGACCGACAACGCCGAAGTGCGCAAACTGGTGACCGAAAAAACGCCGCTCATTTTGTACGGCAGCTACAACGAGCGCATTTATTTGGCCGAGTGTGGCGGTGGCGGCATGATGAAAACCAGCTTCATTCCTGCCAGTTTTCCGCTCCCCATCATTCGGCGTCACACGGGCACGCCGTTCATGGGTTATGCGGGTGCGACATACATCATCCAAGAATTTTGCAACGGCCTTTTTGATGCCTTGTTCCACATCTTGCCCTTGGGCACCGAGATGGACAAGATAGAAGGCACCTTGGGTCGCTCTGCGCCCAACACCACGGTGCCGTGGGAGCCAGAGGCACAAGACTTATTAGACGCATTGCTGGAACAGCAACCCGTGTTGGTGCGTATTTCTGCAGCCAAGCGCATGCGCGACCAAGCGGAGCGCGATGCGCGGGAAACCGGTCGCTCTCATGTGGAAGCACAAAGATTCACAGAATTGTTCGGGAAAGCAAATGAAGGGGCACATGCATGAAAGATGCGCGTCTGAATTCGTTGGTCCGTCAATCCTTCGGCCTGGCCGAGGGTCCACCTGTTGGGGTGTCAAAGCCACAACAGTCCGTCCTGAATTCGCAAGGGTTCAGGGAGTTGCCGTAAGGCATTTAGAGAGAGGCATGAACTATGACTGATGCAGCTAACCCTTCAGGGCTGACAGACGAAGAAGCCCAAGAGTTCCATACGTACTTCATACAGGGTTACCTGTTGTGGGCCGCAGGAGCTTTCTTCGCCCACAGCTTAGTGTGGATCTGGCGTCCCTGGTTCTAAGAGAACCAAATCAAGGAGGTATATATGACAAATCCGAACGTTAGCAAAACAATTTCTGACCCCATGCACCACTACCAAGGTTATTGGATGATTTTTGTATTGCTCTTCATTGTGTTCATGGGGATCGCTCTAGTTGGGCAATTGTTCGTTCTTAATTGGCGCAGTTGGCTTCCTGGTGCAGAGGAATCTATGACCATTTTTGATGGAGTGAGGGCTTCTGTATATACCGTCATTTCTCAAGTGAGTTAAGAAAGGAAATCACTATGTGGCGCATTTGGCGTTTGATAAATCCGCGACTGGCGGTTGTAGGTGTAGGCCTACTGATCGCTTTTGTATCAACAACGATTCATCTGATTCAAATCAGTGGCGATCGCTACAGCATCAACAACTGGCATCCAGACACCGCCAAGATGGCATCTGGGAAAGTTGTTCAGCAACAAAACGCGGCTTTGCCGCAAAAGTAAGGACCTTTGGTCTTTATTCAGACAGACGTACATCGCTCAAATTGAACGGTACGTCTGTCCTTTTGAATTGTTCATTTAAAGCCCATAAGACCTCAAAACAATCAATCGGTCGGAGGATGCAACCATGTCCATGTTAAGTTTTGAACGCAAATACCGAGTTCGCGGCGGTACCCTTTTTGGGGGCGACCTGTTTGATTTCTGGGTCGGTCCTTTCTACGTTGGATTCTTTGGAGTCACAACTTTGTTCTTTGCGCTGTCAGGCACCATGATGATTTTGTGGGGCGCAGCCATGGGACCCACTTGGAACGTCTGGCAAATCAATATTGCACCGCCAGACATTGCTTATGGCTTACGGTTTGCTCCCATGATGGAGGGCGGCTTGTGGCAACTGATCACCTTATGTGCCATTGGTGCATTTGTGTCTTGGGCTTTACGTGAGGTTGAGATTTGCCGCAAATTGGGCATGGGCTTGCATGTGCCTGTTGCTTTTAGCATGGCGATCTTGGCTTATGTGAGTTTGCAAGTGATTCGCCCTGTGCTCATGGGTGCTTGGGGACATGCGTTTCCCTACGGTATCTACAGCCATTTGGACTGGGTGAGTAATACGGCCTATCAGTACCTGCACTTTCACTACAACCCGTGGCACATGATTGCTGTCACTTTTTTCTTTGCAACGGTGCTTGCGCTGTCCATGCACGGAGGCTTGGTGCTCTCAGCCACCAACCCTGGCAAAGGCAAGGCGGTGAAGACGCCAGAACATGAAGACACGTTTTTCCGCGATCTGATCGGTTACTCCGTGGGAACGCTTGGCATTCACCGCTTGGGCTTGTTCTTGGCGCTCGCGGGCGTTTGGTTTGGCATTGTCTGTATTGTGGTCAGCGGACCCTTTTGGACTGGGGCTTGGCCCGAGTGGTGGGGCTGGTGGCTCAACATGCCCATCTGGCGCACTTGATTAAAAGGGGAAATTGAAATGGCTCAATATCAAAATCTTTTCACCTCTGTGCAGCCTGTCGGGCCCTTGCACGACGGTGTTGAATTGCCCCGCGGAGACGACAAGCGGTTAGGCAAACCATTTTTGGTGCACCTGTTTGGGCGCCTTGGCAATGCCCAAATTGGCCCCGTCTATTTGGGAACGCTTGGACTGGCGTCCTTGATTTTCGGCATTGCTGCGTTCAACATCATTGGCTTCAATATGTTGGCCTCTGTGGACTGGAACCCGATTCAATTCATCCGTCAGTTGTTTTGGTTGGCGCTAGAACCACCTGCACCTGCTTACGGTTTGAGTATTCCGCCGCTTCAACAAGGCGGCTGGTGGTTGATTGTGGGCTTCATGCTCACCATGTCCATCTTGCTGTGGTGGGCGCGTACTTACCGACGGGCTCGACAATTAGGTTTGGGGACGCACGTGGCTTGGGCCTATGCAGCAGCGATTTGGTTGTTTCTGGTGTGTGGCTTTTTCCGCCCCGTCATGATGGGCAGTTGGTCTGAGGCGGTGCCCTTTGGCATCTTCCCCCACCTCGACTGGACCTCGGCCTTGTCTTTGCGTTATGGCAATTTGTTCTACAACCCATTCCATGCCTTGTCGATCGTCTTCTTATATGGCTCTGTGTTGTTGTTTGCCATGCACGGTGCCACCATTTTGGCGGTGACGCGCTATGGGGGCGAACGCGAGATTGAACAAATTGTGGACCGCGGTACCGCCTCTGAGCGCGCTGGCTTGTTCTGGCGCTGGACCATGGGCTTCAATGCCACGATGGAGTCCATCCACCGTTGGGCTTGGTGGTTTGCCGTGTTGTGTCCATTGGTTGGTGGTATCGGCATTCTGCTCACAGGCACTGTGGTGGACAACTGGTATCTGTGGTCGGTCAAACACCATGTGGTACCTGCCTACCCCTTGGTCAGCCCCACCGTGCTTGATCCAGCAATTCTGGGAGTGAAGCCATGAAACTCATTTTTAAAATAGCACTCTGCATTTGGGCCGCTGTGATGCTCACAGGCTGTGAACGACCGCCGATTGAAACTGTTCAGACGGGTTTTCGCGGCACGGGCATGGAGCAAATTTACAACCCCAGAATCTTGGCCAAGCAAGCGGCACTCAATGAAGCACCTGTCGCACCAGATGCTGCTTCGGCAGATGGTCCTAAGGCCAGTCAGGTCTATCAAAACGTCAAGGTGTTAGGTGACTTGAGCGTGGGGCAATTCAATCGGCACATGGTGGCTATCACGCAATGGGTGGCACCAGACCAAGGCTGTGCGTATTGTCACAATGTTCAGAACTTTGCAGACGACGGCAAGTACACCAAAGTGGTGGCGAGGCGCATGATCCAAATGACGCAAAAAGTCAATCAGGACTGGAAGCCGCACGTGGCTGAAACGGGTGTGACGTGTTACACCTGTCACCGCGGCAACAATGTGCCCACGCAAGTGTGGACCGAGCCCAAAGACCGCAAATATGCCAACAGCTTGTTGGGTGATTTGGCAGGTCAAAACATAGCGACCAAAGAAGCTGGGCTGTCGTCACTGCCGTTTGATCCCTTCACGCCTTACCTCAAAGATGCAGCCCCTATTCGGGTCAACGGCAATGAGGCCATGGCGGGGGTGGGTGCATACGCCAACCGTGCGTCCCTAAAGCAGACTGAGCACACGTATTCGTTGATGTTGCACATGTCACAGTCGCTCGGGGTGAACTGTACCTATTGCCACAACACACGCAACTTCCAATCGTGGGAGGAGTCTAGGCCGCAACGGGTGACTTCTTGGTATGGCATTCGGATGGCGCGCGAGTTGAACAACGACTACATCACGCCTTTGACAGATGTCTTTCCAGACCATCGTTTGGGGCCCAAAGGCGATGTGGCAAAAGTCAATTGCAGCACCTGCCACCAAGGCGCTTACAAGCCACTTTATGGCGCAGCCATGGCCAAAGACTTTCCTGAACTCCAAGTTTTAGCCAAGCCTTAAACTCTGAAACTCACAAGGCCTGCACCCGTTGCGGTGCAGGCCTTTTTTAATGGAAACTCAGACATGAGCCTTGCGCAACAAGTGGGTTTAGGCGAGCAAACGGCCGTTGTTTTGCTGGCTGACATTGCTGACGCTTCTAGGCTTTGGGGTTGGTCACGCATTGTGAGAGGCCCTCGTGCTTTGCGGCGCGTGCCTGGATTGCTCTTTTCAAAAGTATTGGGCAGTGGCTACGAAGGGGGCTTTGATTTGCGGCCAAGTCCGTCTCGGCAGGGCGTGTTTGCCCTGTTTGACTCTGCTGAATCGGCGCATGATTTCATTGCGCACTCGCCCTTGGTTCATGCCTATCAAGAACGATCAAAGGAGTTTTGTTGGGCAACGTTGAAAACATTTTCTTGTCGTGGCAGCTGGGACGGCCTGAGTTTGCAAGCCACTGCCGAGGCGCCCACGCAAGGGCCTATGGCTGCCTTGACTCGGGCTTCCATCAAATTCAGCAAAGCGCAGGCATTTTGGCGGCACGCACCACCCTCGCAAACAGCGCTTGAGGGCGTGGCCGGTTGCCAAATGGCCGTCGGTTTAGGCGAGGCGCCTTTTTTCCGCCAAGCCACTTTCAGCATGTGGGACAGCGTGAACGCGATGAATGCTTATGCGCGATCGGGCGCTCACCTAGAAGCCATTCAAGCGGCGCAGAAAAATGGCTATTTCTCCGAATCCATGTTTGCGCGTTTCGTACCTTTGAAAGTTCACGGTCAATGGCGGGGAAAGCACTATGCATGAATCTGGGCGGACTCCCCGCGTGGTGGTGGTGGGAGCAGGCATTGGTGGCTTGGTCAGCGCGTTGGAGTTGGCGCATCGCGGGCTCGATGTCACTTTGATTGAGGGTGGCACCCAACCCGGTGGAAAAATCAGACAGGTGCAAGTCGATGGCGTGGGCGTTGACAGTGGTCCTACGGTTTTCACCATGCGATGGGTGTTGGACCAAATGCTTGAAACCCTAGGGACATCACTGGATGATCTTTTGCAACTGGAGCCCATGGGTGTTTTGGCCCGACATGCTTGGGACGCCAGTTCACAAAGACTCGATTTGCATTCGGATACGGCGCGCACCGCAGAGGAGATTGCACAATTCAGCAGCCCGCAAGAGGCGCGGCGATTTCTCAGCTTTTGCCAGCAAACGCGACGCCTATATGACACCTTAGAAAAGCCATACATACGCAGTCAGCGACCCAGTCTCTTGAGCATGGTGAACGACTTAGGCCTTGGTGGCATGGCCACGTTGAGTAGTTTGGGTCCATTTGCCAGCTTATGGACAAGCTTGGGTCGACATTTCCACGATCCTCGACTGCAACAATTGTTTGGTCGCTATGCCACCTATTGCGGCTCATCGCCTTGGTCAGCGCCAGCCACGCTCATGTTGGTGGCACAGGTCGAAATGGATGGCGTTTGGTCAGTCAAGGGTGGGATGTTTCAAGTAGCACTTGCCTTGTCAAAGTTAGGTGAAATGCATGGTGTGAAGTCACGCTATGGGGTGGCTTGTTCGCAGATCCTCACATCTCAAGGTAAGGTGAGTGGTGTGCAGCTTGCATCAGGTGAACACATCGCAGCAGACCATGTGATTTTTAACGGCGATGTGTCTGCCTTGGCCAGTGGCATGCTGGCATCGGCGCTCAGCAACAGCTTCGAGTCTGTGCGCCCCCATCAACGATCGCTGTCTGCATTCACGTTGTCCATGCACGCGAAAACCAGCGGTTTTCCATTGGTACGTCACAACGTTTTTTTCAACCAAGATTACCGCGCTGAGTTTGAAGATATTTTTCACAGACGACAACTGCCTTCGCAGGGAACTGTTTATGTATGCGCACAAGACCGCAACGACCGTGGGATTGCTGAGGCTGAGTTTGAAAGAATTTTGTGCCTTGTCAATGCGCCCCCAGATGGCGACATTCATTCATTCAACACATCGGAGATACAAGCATGCGAATCAAGCAGTATGGCGCTGATGCGTCGCTGTGGCTTGGAAATCGAAGTCACGCCGCAACAGGTGGTGAGGACCTTGCCGCAGGACTTTGCCCGTCTTTTCCCGGGCAGTGGGGGCGCTCTTTATGGTCAAGCGACCCACGGTTGGATGTCAGCCTTTCGTCGCCCCTCAGCACGCAGCAAAGTGCAGGGCCTCTACACGGCGGGGGGGAGCGTGCATCCGGGGCCGGGCGTGCCGATGGCCGCCATGTCGGGACGATTGGCGGCCGCGACGCTGATGGCGGACCTCGGTTTGACCAAACTGTCCCCCCGGGTGGTTATCTCTGGTGGTACGTCGATGCGTTGAGCGATGACGGTCAACACGGTTTGTCCATCATTGCTTTTGTTGGCAGCGTGTTTTCGCCCTACTATGCGCTGGCCAGGCGCGTTCAAGGCGGTGTGGCAGATCCTGAGAATTTTTGCGCGCTCAATGTGGCTTTGTATGGCAAAGGCGCAAAACGTTGGACCATGACCGAGCGGGGGCGTCAACATATCCAGCGCAGCGCTCACCACTACACGATTGGGCCGAGTAGTTTGCACTGGAATGGCCAAGAGCTGACCATTGATATCGACGAGATCAATGTGCCTTGGCCCAAGCGGGTGCGTGGCCGCGTGACGGTGAGACCCGAGGGGCTGTGTCGTTTTGTCACGGCGCTAGACAACGACGGGCGGCATCGCTGGGGCCCGATTGCCCCCTGCTCACGCGTTCAAGTTGAAATGGACAACCCCCACTTGAGTTGGCGTGGTCACGCTTACATAGACTCCAATGAAGGCGATGAACCGGTAGAAAAAGCTTTTTGGGATTGGGACTGGGCCCGAGCTGAAATGGCCAATGGCGACACCAGTGTGGTGTATGACGTGAGACCTAAAAAAGGCCCTGGCCGAGTGGTGGCCCAAAGATTTTCGCCAGACGGAAGTTACACACCCTTTGAAGCGCCAGCGCGCTACGCCTTGCCATCAACAGCTTGGCGCATCAAACGCGCGATGTGCAGTGAACGGGATGTGGCGCCTGAGCTTTTGAGCACCTTGGAGGACACACCGTTTTATGCCCGCTCATTGCTCAAAACGAGACTTTTGGGGGAAGACCTCACTGCGGTGCATGAATCTTTGGATGTTCCTAGGGTGGCTTCTTGGCCGGTGCGCTTGATGTTGCCTTGGAAAATGCCAAGGCGAGTTTGGTAAAAAAAGGCGCTGGCTTATTTGGTTGCGAAACGCTTGAGCAGCAACATGGCTTCTTGCACATTGTTGGAGATCACATCGGCGCCAAACATCTCAGCGGTCACATCTACCAACATAAAGATAGGCCCACCTAAGAGAACCTTGACATGGGGATTGCCTGAGTTTTCTTTCAATGCTTGCGTGAGTGACTTCAAGCTCAGCAATTGAGACTCAATGGCAACAGAGATGCCAATCACGTCAAACCATTCATTGGCAACCGCACGAACGAGCTCTTGCTCGGTGGAGGAGATCTCTATCACCACGTTCGCACCTTCTCTTCTGAACAAATCGCCCACAATGGTGGCACCCAGCAAATGCTGCGATCCTGGGGCACAACACACCATCACACTGGTCTGATCGCCCTTGACGTGTTGGCCATCACGAAACTCATATCCCAAGCGGTAGATGACATGGTGCATGAGAGCCAGGCCACATGTCACATCCGTGAAACTGCATAAATCCTTATCCCACAGTGTGCCCAAGTGTCTGGCCGCTGGGGTGATCAGGTCTAAAAAGATTCTTTCCTCAGTCAAACCTTGTGCGATCAATGCGTCAACCATTTGATTCACCCGCAAAGAATCACCCAGCCGACACGCATCTGTGAAATCAGTGAAATGAGGCAATGCCCCTGTATTGGCTCCCGAAACGATGGGCGTCTCCAAACGCTCGCTGTAGTTTTGAGAATTTAAGAGTCTTGGGATGAGCTGCTCTGCGATCACATCCTGAAGGGAATCTTTGCACTCGTCATTTGCCGATGATGTGACACGCAAGCGCTGCAGGCTTTTTAAATTAGGCATGCAAATTCCTAGGAGAGAGTTAGCGTCACTTCGTGCAGAAGCTTGATCGAGGTAAATTATTACCAGCAAAATAGCAAACCGATCCGCTAACGCTTCTATTTTTAACAATTAGCAATCAGCTTGCCAGTATCAATAACCCTTAGTTGTCTAAGACAAGGCTTGAGCGCTTATGGGTACAGCGAGGCGATGGATTTACCTATTTCAAATACTCGCGTCTAGGTCCAAATCGTTTTCAGAAGAAATTTCAAACTTTCTCAGCTTGACATACAGACTCTGGCGCGACAGCCCCAACATTTCGGCAGCAGAGGCGCGGTTGTTGTGGGTGAGCTCTAAAGCTGCCTCGATGCACATGCGCTCAATCGTGTCGACAGTATCGCCAACGATGTCTTTGATTGGACGGCGACCCACCAATTGCGAAAGGTCAGCAAATGGATTGGGCAAGGCTTGCGCAGCAGGTGAGGTGAGTTGAGAGCGTCGATTTAAATCTCTCACGAACATCACATAGAGGGGCTCGGGTTTTGTCAAATACGCGCCCGAGATTTCCACTGGAAGGGTCATGCCAGCCAGAGTTCTAATTTCTGTGGCGAAGTTGCGCACCGGTTTTTGTTGTTTCAAAGACGTGTTGAGCACGCCCCAATCCACTGCACCGCGGATCAACCAACCCTCTAATGATTGGCCCACCACTTGTGACGCTGCCGTCACACCTAGCAGTGCCATGCCTTCCTCATTCACACTTTTGACGATGCCCGCTGTGTCTGTCAGCAGCCACCCATCTGGGAAGTGCTCCATGGATTGACTCAAAACAAGGGAAGCGTCTAAGGTCAGATGAGAGGCTGCAGACGTTTCACGTTGGGTCAGCCGAACCAAAAACTGTGCGCCGCCTTCTTGTCTGAACACGGTGGCAGATGCTGTCAGAGGCACAGAAGCGCCAAGCAAGGTGGCTGAACACATTTCAATGCGACCGGTTGCCAAGGCAGTCCTGAGCAAAGATTGAATTTCTCCCTGACTGTCAGGGGCAAAACACTCACGAAAATCGCGCCCTACCAACCGTTTGCCCGCGTCTTTGAAAAGCGATTGCGCGCCTGCATTGGCCTCGATCAAACGGAAGGATTGCGCATCCACCATAAAGACCGCTTCTGGTGAGGTTTCAAACAACACACGATAACGCGCTTCAATGTGTCTGAGCCTCAGAAAATCTCGCTCCATAGACTGTTGCGTTTCCACCAAGCGGCGTTGCAGTTCGGCAAGACGCTCTAGGTTACGGCCGACGGCTAAAAGCTTGTTGGCTTTGAGAGGAACGGTGATGTATTGAATGGCAGCTTCGCCGCCCGACGGCATGGGGTGATTCACGTGGCGCCACAGCAGGCCTTGCGTTTCATTTTTGACCGTCAGCAAGTCTTCAATTTTTTTCTTACTCTCGGTGGTCACCGTGTCTACCCACCGCTTGCCTAGCCAGCCCTGACAGCCCAAGGTTGCCATGGTGTCTTGTCCGGTAGACACATCTTCAATCACGCCGTTGGGGCCGATGACCAAACTCACGTCTGAAACCATGCCTAAAAGCTTTGAGAAGTTGATGGCTTCAAGGTCGTTAAAGTTCATTTAAATGAATTGGTTTTATAGTATGAAATGACTTTGTAAGTTGACTAATTCTATCGTCACATTTTTGATACACGTCCCACATCCTCAAATTCAAGATGGGATTGTTGGACGTTCGATGTGGGGTTGGCATTGACCGCTGAAGCCCCCAGAGCTTGTGTGACCAGTGCAACGGTTTGAATGGCATCCGTGAAAAGCAGTGTGGTGCCTGGCCAATTCAGCCTGTTTGGTGCGATGTTTGCCATCGGGCCGCCAACATAGATTTTTAAGTTGGCATTGACCATCGCCACACGCAGTTGACTGACCGCTTTGGCGACTGGATCTATTTGTCGATCGGTGGAAAGAGACAACACAACGGCATCAAACCAATCCGATGAAAAGGCGTGTTTGAATTCTTCAATATCTTGCGGGCTTGCAAGTGTGACCCGCCAGCCGGCTTGACGAAAAAATTCACTCAGCATAAAGACACCCAGCCCATGCTGTGAACCTGGTTCGTTCATGATCAAAAGGCTCAGGCCGTTTGATTCAGCTTGGCCCTCTGATAAAAATTCGGGGCTGAATTCGTGCATGGCCCGTTGCAGACGAGAAAAAGCAATCGTGACATTGACAAAATCAAGCGCGTCAGACGACCAAAGTTCGCCGATGATTTTGGCGCAATTCGTGATGCCGTAGAGGTAAATATTGGCCAGAGAGTGGCCTTGCCGACGCCAATTGGTCAGAATTTTTCGCGTTGCGTCCATGCTGTGGATGGCTGATTGCGACAGCATTCTCGCTTGGCCTAGGTCGAGCGCTGCTTTTGTGGCAAAGCTTGTCCCCCCCACCAGTCGGGGGCTAGCGCCTAAGACAAACTGCGATTTGGAGTCTTGTGACTCAGACGACCAAGCTTGACCTGGCGAAGTATTGGATTGATCAAATTGAAATTGAGCCACGGCGAGCACCCATCTTTGAATAGACCTGTCTAGTTTCGTGCATGTGCAAATAATCCGCTTTAAGTGTAATCCCTAGTTAACAAATATATTGTCAATTAAGGTTGACACATGCTGGTTCGCGCTATAAAGTTGTGACAGTTCATTTGAAATGAAAGCATGTCATGCAGCAGTCTCAGCCACAGGTTTTGTATACGCCAGAGCAGCGCGCTAAGCGCGATGCCTCGCGTTGGACCTTGGTGCAAGGTGTCTTGGCGCCCATTCAATTTTTGATTTTTTTAGTGAGCTTGTATTTGGTGGTTTACAGCCTACAAACCGGCGAATACACAGATTGGGCTTTGTTTTCCGTGGTGCTCAAGACCTTGGTGCTCTACGCCATCATGATCACAGGCTGCATTTGGGAAAAGGTCGTATTTGGCAAGTACCTTTTTGCGCACGCCTTTTTTTGGGAAGACGTGGTCAGCATGTGTGTGATGGCCTTGCACACGGCTTATTTGTGGGTTTGGTGGGAAGGCAGTTGGTCAGCCAGTGACCAACTATGGTTGGCGTTGACGGCCTACATGACTTACGGCATCAACGCGGCCCAGTACATCCGCAAACTGCGCATGGCGCGTTTGCAAAAGCCGCAGTCAAACATGGTCAATACGACAGCTCAGGTGAGTGCATGAGTCCCGTCATTCCCATCCGCTCAGACATCGGCAAAGGCTGCACGGACGCCAAGCCATTGGTTGAGCGCGGGCAGCGCGAGGTATTTTGTGGTCTCACGGGCATCATTTGGCTACACCGCAAAATTCAAGACGCCTTTTTCTTGGTGGTCGGCTCACGCACCTGTGCGCACCTGATTCAGTCTGCTGCAGGCGTGATGATCTTTGCAGAGCCCCGATTTGGCACGGCCATCATTGATGAGCGCGACTTGGCTGGGCTGGCAGACGCTAACGATGAACTGGACCGCGTAGTTCATCAGCTCTTGGCGCGCCGTCCAGAAATTAAATTGCTTTTTTTGGTGGGCTCATGCCCTTCCGAAGTCATCAAATTAGATTTATCGCGCGCGGCCTCTAGGCTGTCAGCGCAACATTCACCCGCGGTTCGTGTGTTGAACTATTCGGGAAGCGGGATCGAAACAACCTTCACACAAGGTGAGGATGCTTGCTTGGCATCCATGGTGCCCGACTTGCCAGCGACGTCAGCTGATGCGGAGCCTGAGTTGGTGATTGTGGGCACACTGGCCGATGTGGTGGAAGACCAGTTTGTGCGCATCTTGAACCACATGGGTATTGAGCGGGTGAGGTTTTTTCCGCCTCGTCGTGCCCAGGACATGGTGCCCATTGGCGCCAACACGCACTTTCTGTTGGCACAACCCTTTTTGGGGGATACCGCGCGTGTGCTGCAAGCGCGGGGGGCGACATTGCTGGCAGCCCCTTTCCCGCTGGGCGTTGAGGGCACAAGCGCTTGGTTGCAATCGGCAGCGACCGCATTTGGTGTCACGCCTGAGCGATTTCAAGCCGCTGTGGCGGCACCCATGGCCAGGGCATCGGCGTCATTGGCCCGAGCCAAAGTGCATCTCGACGGCAAACGAATTTTCTTCTTTCCTGACTCGCAACTTGAAATTCCATTGGCGCGATTTTTATCGCGGGAATTGGGCATGAAATTGCTGGAAGTTGGCACCCCTTACTTGCATCGTCAGCACATGGCGATGGAGTTGGCCATGCTGCCAGAGGGTACTTTTTTGTCAGAAGGTCAAGATGTCGAAAAACAGCTGGACCGTTGTCGCGCTTTGCATCCCGATATGGTGGTGTGCGGCTTGGGTCTGGCCAACCCGCTGGAGGCCGAAGGCATGACCACCAAGTGGGCCATCGAGTTGGTTTTCACGCCCATTCAAGGCTATGACCAAGCAGGTGATTTGGCTGAATTGTTCACCCGCCCGCTGATGCGGCGCATGCGCTTGGCTGCTTAAAGGAATCCGAGTCATGCAACTCACACTCTGGACATACGAAGGACCTCCCCACGTGGGCGCCATGCGTGTGGCCACGGCCATGGAGGATGTGCACTATGTCTTGCATGCGCCTCAAGGAGACACCTACGCCGATTTGCTGTTCACCATGATCGAGCGTTTGCCCAAGCGCCCGCCGGTGACCTACACCACGTTTCAAGCGCGCGATTTGGGTGGAGATACGGCGGAGCTTTTCAAGACCGCTGCGCGTGAAGCCTATGCGCGTTTTTCGCCCAAAGCCATGTTGGTCGGCTCTTCTTGCACCGCTGAGCTGATTCAAGACGACCCGGGTGGTTTGTGCAAGGCACTCAACTTGCCCATTCCTGTTGTGGCCTTGGAGTTGCCGTCTTATCAGCGCAAAGAAAACTGGGGCGCATCGGAGACTTTTTACCAATTGGTTCGCAACTTGGCCTTGCCAAAAGACTCGCTGGTCAAGTCTGAATCAACCAAGCCTCGCTGCAACATCTTGGGTCCCACAGCTTTGGGTTTTAGGCACCGCGACGATGTCACCGAAATCAGCCAACTGCTGACCAAGATGGGCATTGACATCAATGTGGTGGCGCCACTCTCGGCTACGCCTGCCGATATCGCCCGCCTAGCCGATGCGGACTTCAATGTGGTGCTCTACCCCGAGATTGCGAACTTGAGTGCGCAGTGGTTGAAGCGCAGTTTTGGTCAAGCCTTTACCAAAACCATCCCCATGGGACATTCCGCCACGCGTGAGTTTGTGCGTGAAGTTGCCGTGTTGGCGGGACTCGATCCCGATGCCGCGCTTGCAAAAACGGTCTCACGTGCCGCGTGGTATGCCCGCTCAGTTGACTCTACCTACTTGACAGGCAAACGCGTGTTTGTCTTTGGTGATGCCACACACGCCGTGGCTGCAGCGCGCGTCGCAGCACAAGAAATGGGCTTTGCAGTGGTTGGTATTGGCACCTACAGCCGCGAGTTTGCGCGTGAGGTGCGAGAGGCCGCCAGTTTGTACGGGGTGGAGGCTTTGATCAGTGATGACTATTTAGAAATAGAAGCACGTATTGCAGAGTTGAACCCCGAATTGGTGCTGGGCACACAAATGGAGCGGCACATCGCCAAGCGCTTGGGGGTGCCTTGTGCGGTCATCTCTGCGCCAGTGCATGTGCAAGATTTTCCAGCCAGGTATTCACCCCAAATGGGATTTGAAGGTGCCAACGTCTTGTTTGACACTTGGGTGCACCCACTCATGATGGGCCTTGAAGAACATCTGATCGGCATGTTCAGGGGCGATTCAGAGTTTCATGAAGATGCAGCGCCGTCCCACTTGGGCGGGGGCGTGCATGCACAAACCCAGTGGGTCGCGACACAACAAGCGCAGCTGGCGCCTGCCCAGTCGGGCGAAGTCGCCACCACGCATGAGAGTCTAGCGGTTTCGGTATGGGACAACGGTGCAGAAAAAGAGCTGAAAAAAATTCCATTTTTCGTGCGCGGCAAGGCCCGACGAAACACCGAGCGTTACGCGACAGAGCGTGGCATCTCGGTGATCACGACGGAGACACTGTATGAATCTAAAGCTTACTTCTCGCAGTCCTAAATCCACTCTGCGTGACGCCACCCCCATCCGCATGGTGGTGGTCACCATGGACACGCATTTTGCGAGTTCGTTCAATCGCGCCAATGAACAATGGAAGCGAGATTTTCCAGGGCTGACATGGTCTTTGCACGCCGCTTCAGAATACGCTGGCAACGATGAACTCATCGCCAAATGCAAGCATGACATTGCCGCAGCTGACATTGTGTTGTGCGGCATGCTGTTTCTTGAAGATCACTTTTTGCCCATCTTGGACGACCTGCGCGCGCGCCGCATGAACTGCGATGCGATGATTTGCATGGCAAGTGCCACCGAGGTCACGCAACTCACGCGTTTTGGTCAGTTTGACATGAGCAAGCCCGCAAGCGGTCCCATGGCCTTGCTGAAGAAGTTGCGTGGCGGTGGCAAGGACAAGCCCGCCACAGGCGGCGCTGCCCAAATGAAAATGTTGCGCCGCTTGCCTCAGCTGCTGCGCTTCATTCCAGGCACAGCGCAAGACGTGCGTTCTTACTTCATTACGCTGCAATATTGGCTGGGTGGCTCAGATGACAATGTTTTAAACATGGTGCGTCACCTGATTGACCGTGGCGCTGATGGCCCGCGTAAATCATTGCGTGGCAAGGTCAAAGTCGAGGCGCCCGTGCATTACCCTGAAGTGGGCGTCTACCACCCTCGCATGAGCACCAGGTTCAGTGAAGATGCCAACGAATTGCCAATGCCAAAAGTGGCTGCTATCAAAGGCACCGTGGGCATCTTGATGCTGCGTTCCTATTTGTTGTCTGGCAATGCAGGCCATTACGACGGCGTGATTGCAGCCCTTGAAGCCCAAGGTTTGCGCGTGATTCCAGCCTTTGCCGCGGGCTTAGATTCGCGTCCTGCCATTGACGAATTTTTCTTCAGGAATGGTCAAGTTTGTGTCGACGCAGTCGTCTCACTGAGTGGCTTTTCACTCGTCGGTGGCCCCGCTTATAACGATGCCAAGGGTGCAGAAGAGGTGCTGGCTAAATTAGATGTGCCCTATGTGGCGGCTCATCCCGTGGAATTCCAAACACTGGACCAATGGGGAGGCTCTGAGCGCGGATTGCTGCCTGTTGAGAGCACCATCATGGTGTCAATTCCAGAGCTTGACGGCTCCACCAGCCCCATGGTCTTTGGTGGTCGCCCCGGTGCTGCGGGCGTGACCTGCACAGGTTGCCACCATGCTTGTACTTTTGGTGAAAGCAACAACGCACAAGACATGCACTCTTGCCCAGAGCGCGCCATCATGTTGGCCGCGCGGGTGAGCAAATTGGTGGCCTTGCGGCGCAGCGAACGACAAGACCGCCATGTGGCCATTGTGTTGTTCAACTTTCCACCCAACGCAGGCAACATTGGCACCGCCGCTTTCTTGTCTGTGTTCGAGTCTTTGTGGCACACCCTGACAGCCATGAAGGCGCAAGGCTATCAAGTGGATGTGCCAGCCAGTGTGGACGAATTACGCATCGCCCTGCTGCACGGCAACGCTGGTCAGTATGGTGCTGACGCCAATGTGCATGCCCTGATTTCTGCTGACGACCATGTCAGACGTGAACGCTGGCTCAAAGAGATTGAAGCCCAGTGGGGACCTGCTCCTGGCCGCCAGTTGAGTAACGGCAATTCAATTTTTGTGTTGGGCAAGAAATTTGGCAATGTGCTGGTCAGCGTGCAGCCTTCGTTTGGTTATGAAGGTGACCCCATGCGCTTGTTGTTTGAAAAAGGCTTGGCACCCACGCATGCGTTCTCTGCTTTTTATCGCTACCTGCGTGAAGATTTCAAAGCGCATGCGGTGCTCCACTTTGGCACCCATGGTGCGCTCGAATTCATGCCGGGCAAACAATCTGGCTTGAGCGGCGCATGTTGGCCTGATCGTTTGATTGACGATTTGCCCAATATCTATTTGTACGCAGCCAACAACCCATCTGAAGGGGCAATCGCCAAGCGTCGCTCGGGGGCTACTTTGATCAGCTACCTCACGCCACCGATCACGCAAGCAGGTTTGTACAAAGGGTTGAACGAGTTGAAGTCATCTCTTGAGCGTTGGCGCGCTTTGGAAAGTGGCAACAGCGAGCGGCTTGACTTAGCCGCTGTCATTCAAGCCCAAGCGGTAGAACTGGATTTGGTGCCTGCAGAGCCCGCTTGGGACGCCGCCTCGATGGGCGCCGATTTGGACAAGCTGGTGATGCGCTTGGGCGAAGAAATGCTTGAGCTGGAATACACGCTCATTCCGCACGGTTTGCATGTGACTGGTCGCGTCCCCAGCCCAGCTCAACAAGTGGATATGTTGCTGGCCATGGCCGACGCCAACCAAGGCATGCAACTTGAGCGTGCCGCAGTTGAGGCTTTGGTGGAGGGGCATTCGCCAGAGCAAGCGCTGGTGCTTGCTGGCTTGGCGCGCAATCACGCCAGCCTCAGTGTTTTGCGAGATTTGGTTCAGCCGCAGGCTCACCTGTCCGTTGACACAGAAGTGTCAGCGATGCTGCGCGCTTTAGACGCGCGCTACATTCGGCCGGCTCCGGGTGGTGACGTACTTCGTACGCCAGCTGTGTTGCCGACGGGCCGCAACATTCATGGCTTTGATCCTTTCAGAATTCCCAGTGCCTTGGCGGTTCGCGATGGCAAGGTGCAAGCGCAGTTGTTGATTGATCGCCACCGTGCCGATGGCAACCCCTTGCCAGAATCGATTGCCATGGTGCTGTGGGGCAGTGACAACCTCAAAAACGAAGGCGCGCCCATCGCGCAAGCCTTGGCCTTGATGGGTGCTATGCCGCGCTTTGACAGTTATGGCCGCATTGCGGGCGCCAGCCTGATTCCCCTAGAAGAATTAGGACGCCCACGCATTGACGTGATCATGACCTTGTCTGGCATCTTTCGCGACCTCATGCCACTGCAGATCAAGCTCTTGGCTGAGGCTGCTTATTTGGCCGCCTCAGCAGACGAACCGCTGGAGATGAACTGGATTCGAAAGCACACCTTGGCGTATCAGCAAGAACACGGATGCACCCTAGAAACCGCCGCCTTGCGGGTCTACGGCAATGCCGAAGGCGCTTACGGCGCGAACGTGAACAACCTGATTGAGAGCAGCCGTTGGGGCGACGAGGGTGAGTTGGCCGAAACCTATAAACGACGTAAAAGTTTTGCCTACGGCCGCACGGGCCGCGCTGTGCAGCAAACCGCGCTCATGCACACTGCTTTGGCCGATGTGCAGCTCACCTACCAAAACCTAGATTCAGTGGAATTGGGCGTGACCACAGTGGACAACTACTTTGACACCTTGGGCGGTATCACCCAAGCGGTGAGGGCGGCCAAAGGTGGCCAAACACCACCGGTCTACATTGGCGATCAAACCAAAGGTCATGCAGCGGTGCGCTCTTTGAAAGAGCAAGTCTCTATTGAAATTCGCACCCGCATGCTCAACCCCAAGTCTTACGAAGGCTTGCTTGAGCACGGCTACGAAGGCGTGCGACAAATCGAAGTTCACGTGACCAACACCATGGGCTGGTCTGCCACCACAGGGCAAGTGCAACCTTGGGTCTACAAACAACTGTCTGAGACGTTCATGCTGGACCCCGCCATGCGTGAACGCTTAGCCACACTGAATCCGACGGCCTCTGCGCGCGTGGCCAACCGTTTGATCGAAGCGTCTGAGCGCAACTATTGGCAGCCCGATGCCCAGACCTTGCAAGCGCTTCGCCAAGCAAGTGAAGAATTAGAAGATCGCTTAGAAGGCGTATATGAAGGAGCTCCAGCATGACAGTCGCAACTCTGCCGTTTCCAACGGTCAAACGGCATTCCAAATTAGACGGGGAGGGGAGTATGCAAGTTCAACTCGATCCCGATGTCAAGATTGGCAATGCCAAAGTCTTTGCCATTTACGGCAAGGGCGGCATTGGCAAGAGCACCACTTCTTCTAACTTGTCAGCAGCGTTTTCAAAAATGGGTAAACGTGTGTTGCAAATTGGCTGCGACCCCAAACACGACAGCACATTCACACTGACCAAAAAGATGCTGCCCACAGTCATTGATGTGCTGGAGACGGTCGACTTTCATGCAGAAGAACTGCGGGTGGAAGACTTTGTGTTCGAAGGCTACAACGGCGTGATGTGTGTCGAAGCGGGCGGCCCGCCCGCTGGCACGGGTTGCGGTGGTTATGTGGTTGGGCAGACCGTCAAGCTGCTGAAAGAACACCATTTGTTGGAAGACACAGATGTGGTGATTTTTGATGTGCTGGGTGATGTGGTGTGTGGTGGCTTTGCAGCGCCTTTGCAACATGCCGATCGCGCCATGATCGTGACCGCCAATGACTTTGATTCCATCTTTGCGATGAACCGCATCGTGCAAGCCATCGGCGCCAAGGCCAAAAACTACAACGTGCGCTTGGGCGGTGTGATTGCCAACCGCAGTGCTGCCACGGATCAAATAGATAAATACAACGACCGCATTGGCTTGAAGCTGGCTGCGCACTTTCCTGATTTGGATGTGATTCGTCGCAGCCGTTTGAAAAAATCGACCCTGTTTGAGATGGAGCACTCGCCCGAACTCGAGGCGGTGCAAAAGGAATACATGCGACTGGCGGCCAACATGTGGCTGGGCGGTGAGGCCTATTCGGCTGTGCCCATGAAAGACCGCGATATCTTTGATCTCCTAGGTTTTGATTGAGGAGTTTGTCGATGACTGAGATCACATACGAACAACGCCGCGGGCAAATCGAAACCTATTTCGATCGCACCGCAGCAGCTGCTTGGGCCACATTGACCTCGGATGCGCCGGTGGGCCGTATTCGAGCGACCGTGCGCGCAGGGCGCGATCAAATGCGATCAACCTTGGTCAGCTGGTTGGGCCAAGACCTCAAGGGCAAACGCATCTTGGATGCGGGTTGTGGCACAGGTGCTTTGGCGGTGGAAGCAGCCAGATTGGGTGCCCAAGTGGTGGCGATTGATTTGTCGCCCACCTTGGTGAACTTGGCGCGGGAAAGAATCCCGTCAGATGTGGCGCACTTGGTCGAATTTCGCAGCGGTGACATGCTTGACAAAGGTTTGGGCCAGTTTGACCATGTGGTGGCCATGGACTCCATCATTCACTATGACACGCATGACGCTGTCCACGCACTCGCGCAATTGGCTGAGCGCACCAGCAAGTCGATTGTGTTTACATTTGCGCCGCGCACCCCTTTGTTGGCGCTCATGATCTCTGTCGGTCGCTTGCTACCACGAGGCGACCGCGCGCCTTGGCTGGAGCCTATGGCTGAGTCGCGCATTGCTGAGCTTATGCAGACGCAAGCATCATTGAACGGTTGGCATTACGCGCGTGCGCACAAAGTGTCGAGCGGCTTTTACACATCCAAAGCGATGGAGTGGGTGCGCTCATGAGGGCTCAGACATTCACCAAGTTTGCCAAGCAAATGCCTGCGAGTTGGCTGCCCTTTGCCGACGTGGCCAGCCCAGGCTTGCCAATGGCGCGCTTGTTGCGTTTGTCTTTGTTTAAATTCACCATGGGTATCACGACTGCCTTGATGATTGGCACGCTGAACCGGGTGATGATTGTTGAATTGTTTGTACCTGCTTGGTTGGTGTCGATGATGTTGGCGCTGCCTTTGTTGGTGGCCCCGTTTCGAGCTGTCACGGGCTATCAATCGGACATCCACGTCTCTGCCTTTGGGTGGCGTCGAGTTCCCTACATGTGGGGTGGCACCTTGATTCAGTTTTTAGGACTGGCGGTCATGCCTTTTGCATTGCTGGTCTTGTCGGGTGGAGGCCAAGTCCCTGTGCCTGAGTGGGTTGGTCAAGGCGCTGCGGCCATTGCATTTTTAATGGTGGGTGCGGGTTTGCAAACTTCTCAAACTGCTGGCCTGGCATTGGCGACAGACCAGGCCAGTGAGGAAACCCGGCCGCGTGTGGTGGCCTTGATGTACACCATGCTCTTGGTGGGTGCTGTGGTTGGCAGTTTGGCCTACAGCTTTTTATTGGCTAACTTCACACCAGAAATTTTGGTGCAGGTGGTGCAAGGCACAGCCCTGGTGGTGTTGTTGCTCAACGGGGCAGCGCTTTGGAAACAAGAGCCTCGCAACAATGAGCGTGTGAAAGCCATGAAGACCGAAATTCGTCGTCCCTTCAAAGCGGTGTGGGCCGAATTCATTGCCATCCCCAACGCCAAGCGTTTTTTGTGGACCACCGCGCTGGGCACCATGGCTTTCAACATGCAAGACATCGTGTTAGAGCCCTATGGCGGTGAAATTTTGAAATTGAGCGTAGGCGCCACCAGTGCGCTGACAGCCATGTTGGCCGGGGGTGGTTTGTTGGGTTTTTATGTCGGCGGTCGTCAATTGGCCAAAGGTATAGACCCCATGCGTTTGGCCGCCTATGGAGCCGTGGCAGGTTTGCCAGCATTTTCGGCCGTGATTTTTTCAGCCCCGCTGGATGCAGGCTGGTTATTCAGGCTGGGCGCTTTTGGCATTGGGTTTGGTGGCGGCTTGTTTGCCGTTGGCACCTTGTTCGCCGCCATGCGTCTCGAGGCAGCCTACGTGGGCTTGTCTTTGGGCGCTTGGGGCGCAGTGCAAGCGGCAGCAGCTGGTTTGTCCATGTTCCTGGGTGGTGCCTTGAGAGACGCTGTGAATACGCTCAGCGCTCAAGGTCTGTTAGGTGAGGGGTTGACCGACCCCTCAGTGGCTTACAGCATGGTCTACCACGTCGAAATGCTTTTGTTATTTCTCACCCTGATTGCTGTGGGGCCCTTGGTCAAACGCAGCATCTCTTTCTCGCCCGTTGTCCCATCAACCCTCGGCTTGACCGAGTCACGCATTTAGTTGTTCAAAGGAGAAGTCATTATGCAAACAGTAGGCAACATCACTGGCTACGTCGATTTAGCCCAAATACTGCTTTACGTATTTTGGATATTTTTTGCTGGCCTTATTTGGTATCTGGTCGCAGAAGGCCACCGCGAGGGTTACCCCTTGGAGACCAGCAGTGGCGGGCGCGCTGTGGGCAAAGGGTTTCCTATTCCATCCCCTAAAACTTACTTGCTAGAAGACGGTAGAAGCATCACTGTGCCCGACCTCACCCGCAAAGAGCCCGCCTACAACGCAGTGGCCACCAGCCCTGGTTCTGGCTCGCCGATTGAACCGCGAGGCAATGCCATGACCGCAGCAGTGGGTCCAGGCGCCTACACCATGCGCGAGGATGTTCCAGAGATGACAACGCACGGAGTGCCGTTGATTCAACCCTTGCGCATTGCCAGCGAGTACTCCGTTGCAGAGCAAGATGTCGATCCGCGCGGCTTGCCCGTCATGGCAGGTGATGGCAAACAAGGCGGCATCGTCAAAGATATTTGGATTGATTCCGCTGAAATGATGTTCCGTTATTTGGAAGTCGAAATCGATGGTGGCCGAACTGTTTTGTTGCCGATCACGTTTTCCCTGATTCGCAGAAATCAAGTTGAAGTGCATGCTGTGTATGCACGTCACTTTGCGGCTGTGCCTGCATTGAGAAACCCAGACCAAGTCACGAAATTGGAAGAAGAAAAAATCAGCGCTTACTACGGCGGAGGTACCTTGTATGCCGATGCCAAGCGCGGCGAGCCGTTGCTTTAAGGATTTTTCCTTTTTCATGAATCGTTTGAAGAACAGCTGTTGAGGAGTCAAAATGCCGATCGAAAACCTTGGCCATGAATACGAGTTTGAACCCCAGTACGGCTTGCCTGAGAGATTGCCGCAGGATGAGTTCATTCTTTGGCAAGGCTCGCCAGATGTTGCTGCCTTGGCCTCATCAGCCTTTCACATCAAAAAACTGGCCATTTATTTTGCGCTACTCATCGTGGCCTGCGCATGGCCTGCGCTAGACGAAGGTTCGGGCCTTGTGGCGGTGCTGCAGTCGATCAAATGGATTGCGCCCCTGTCCCTCATCGGTCTGGGTTCGGTCTGGTTGATGGCTTACATGACCTCTCGCACAACGGTCTACACCTTGACCAACAAACGCGTGGTCATGCGTTTGGGCATTGTGTTCACCGTGTCGTTCAACTTGCCATTGAAGCAAGTGGCAGCGGCGGATGTTCGCATGTTGCACGACGGCCTGGGTGACATCACTTTGGCTTTGAAAGGTTCGGACCGCATTGGTTGGATTCATTTATGGCCCAGTGTGAGGCCTTGGCGCTTGGCTAAGCCAGAACCAAGCTTGCGTGCCATTCCCGATGTGCACATGGTTTCTGAGAAATTAAGAGATACTTGGACCCAAGTCACGGGCCTGGCTGCCAATGCAACGCCAAATGTTGAGGCGAGCGTTCAGGCTAGCCAAGCCAAAACTCAAAACTTGCAAGTGAGTTTGACATGAACGCATCGCACATGCCCCCATTGGCACACAAAACGACCCCTGACCACTTTCCTCAGTGGGTGTTGTATTGCGCGGCTGCAATTATGGCGTTCTCCCTCATCTCCGTCGGCTTGGTTCGTATCACAGGCAATGGGCCAGACCAAAAGGCAGCAGCCCCCACGATGCAGCGCTCACTTGTTTTCCAAGATCATCCAGATGGGGGTGTGCGTGTGGAAGATGGCGTGACGGGTGAAACCTTGACTGTCTTACAAGGCGAACAAGGTTTTGTCAGAGGGGCTTTGCGCGCTTTGTCCCGCGAAAGATATTCAAGAGGCATTGGTTCTGACGCGCCTTTTGATTTGATTGCGCGAGTCGATGGCCGCGTGACTTTGTTTGATCCCACAACCGGACAGCGGGTGGATTTGGAGTCATTTGGTCCCACCAATGTGGCTGAATTTGCAAGGTTTTTAGCCATGCAGCCTGAATCAACTGCTGCACAGTAATTTTTATACAAGTCGGAGTGACGTTTTATGCAAGCCACCGCAACCATTGATAGCGCTGAAAAAGCATCCCAAAAAGCGGTCGAGAGCAACATGCTCAGTCCGCGTTTCTACACCACCGATTTTGCGGCCATGGATCGACTCGATGTCTCTCCCATGCGTGCCGAGTGGGACAAGATGATGGCTGAATACGAAGGTGACAACAACCATGATCATTTTCAGCGAGATGAAGAATTTGCCACAGAAGTCGCCGAGAGATTCTCCCAAGTCAGCCCTGAAATGCGCCAAGAGTTTCTTGACTTTTTGATCTCCTCACTCACCTCCGAGTTTTCAGGCTGCATTTTGTACAACGAGATTTTTAAAAATGTTGAAAATCCAGACATCAAACAATTAATGCGCTACATGGCCCGCGATGAATCGCGACACGCCAGTTTCCTCAATCAGTCGTTGAAAGACTTTGGCCTAGGCATTGACTTGGGTAATTTAAAACGCACCAAGGCTTACACCTACTTCAAGCCCAAGTACATTTTTTACGCCACCTATCTGTCTGAAAAAATTGGCTACGCCCGCTACATCACCATCTATCGTCAGCTGGAAAAAAATCCAGACAAGCGCTTTCACCCCATCTTTCGGTGGTTTGAGCGCTGGTGCAACGATGAGTTTCGTCATGGTGAATCCTTTGCACTGATCATGCGGGCCAACCCGCATTTGCTGCAGGGTGTCAACGTGTATTGGATTCGCTTTTTCTTGGTTGCCGTCTACGCCACCATGTATGTGCGTGACCACACCCGTCCCATGCTGCATCAAGAGATGGGCTTGGAGTCCTCTACCTATGACTACGAGGTATTTCGCATCACCAACGAAATCACCAAGCAAGTTTTCCCAGTCAGCTTGGACATTGACCATCCGTCCTTTAGAGATTGCTTGTCGCACTTGTTTCATGTGCAAACCCAAATGGATGCGGCCAAAGCTAGGGGCGGCTTGATCGGGAATTTACAGCGTGCGCGTTGGGCCATTTCAGGTGGCCTCACGTTTGTTCGCTTGTATTTTTTACCGGTCAAGCACCATGCGCTGCCAGCGGATGTGCGCATGGTGCCTGCTTGGTAATTGGCGAGCCAACAGACACTGAAAGCCAAGAATGACCGACACCTTCATTGCGCTGGGATTTGCGATTTTCATCTGGTGGTTCAGCACCGGTGTCGTGATTCTTTTGAATCGCATGTCGCGCACGGCTGTCACCCTGAGCTTGGTCATTTCATCGGCGCTGTGTGTGGGTGCCTTAGCGGGCTTGTCCCACACTGCGCAGCAAACGGGTGTCCTTGGCGCCTATTGCGCTTTCACGTGTGCCTTGCTCGCTTGGGGTTGGAACGAGTTGAGTTTTTTGACGGGTTGGATCACTGGGCCTCAAAAAACGGCCATCTTGAAAAGCACAACAGGTTGGCCCCGATTCGTGGCCTCCTTCAATGCAGTTGTGTGGCACGAGTTGGCCATCCTCGCGGTTGGCTTGGCCATCTTTGCAATCACTTGGGATGCCCCCAACCAGGTCGGCGCAGGTACTTATTTGGTTTTGTGGATCATGCGCACCAGTGCCAAATTGAACTTGTTTTTGGGTGTTCGAAATTTAAGTGAAGAATTTTTACCCGTGCATTTGGCGTATTTGGAGAGTTTTTTCAAACGTCGTCGAATGAATGCATTCTTCCCTTTTGCGGTCGTGACTGCTACTGCATGTCTGTGGTTATTGGTTGACTACTCGAATCAGCCCTTGGCCACCCCTGCACAAGTGGTAGGGGCTGTTTTGGTTGGCACCTTGTTGGCCTTGGCCATTGTTGAGCACCTCATGTTGGTGCTGCCAGTCGACACCACTGCTTTGTGGCGATGGGCGATTCGAAGAAATCAAAAATCTAACCATTTGGAATCGCATGACAAATCTTTACAAGTCAATTAAGACCGATGGCGGAGCAGATGGTGGTGGCGGTCAAGCCCAGCCCAAGGGTTCTGATTTTGAATTCAGCGATCGTGCACCATCGGCCATCGTGATTGGCACGGGTTTTGGTGGCCTTGCGGCAGCCATTCGTTTGAGCGTCAAAGGCTACCGCGTTCAAATGCTGGAAAAACTCGATGCCCCGGGCGGCCGCGCCTATGTGCACAAGCAAGATGGTTTTACTTTCGATGCCGGCCCCACCATCATCACTTTGCCTCACCTGATCGCCGAGCTGTTCACCTTGTGCGGCCGCGACATGAAAGACCATGTCGACCTGCGTTTGATGTCGCCCTTCTACCGCATTCGGTTTGACGATGGCACGCACTTTGATTACAGCAACAACGACGCGCAGATGCTCGAACAAATTGCCAAGTTCAGCCCCGACGATGTGCAAGGTTTCAAGAACCTGATGGTGGCTTCAGAGAAGTGTTTTCAGTTGGGTTTTGTGGAGCTGGGCATGGTGCCCTTTGAAACCATTGGCGACGTGATCAAAGCCATGCCCAATTTAGTGCGCATGCAAGCTTGGCGTTCTATTTACAGCTTGGTGGCCCAGCACATCAAGCACCCCAAGTTGCGCATCGTCATGAGCTTTCATCCCTTGCTCATTGGTGGCAATCCTTATTCCGTCACTTGTATTTATTCCCTCATCCATTCTTTGGAGCGCCGCTGGGGTGTGCACTCTGCCATGGGCGGGACCGGCGCCATCGTGCGCGAACTGGTCAAGTTGCTGGACGAGCGGCAAGTGCCGATTCGCTACAACGCGCCCGTCACACGCATTCGTGTGGAGGGGGGGCGCGCCAAAGGGGTGGAGCTGGCCAATGGAGAGTTCTTAGCTGCCGACATCGTGGTGAGCAACGGAGACGCTTCTTGGACTTACCGCCATCTCATCGAGCCGCAGCACCGCAAGCATTGGACCGACAAGCGCATTGCCAAAGGCAAGTATTCATCAGGTTTGTTTGTTTGGTACTTTGGAACCAACCGCCGTTACGACGATGTACCGCACCACATGATGGTGCTGGGCCCTCGCTACAAAGGCTTGTTGCAGGATATTTTCAAAAACCACAAGCTGTCCAAAGACTTCAGTTTGTATCTGTACCGACCCACCGCCACCGATCCGTCTTTGGCCCCTGAGGGATGCGACAGCTTTTATGTGTTGTCAGTGGTGCCCAACTTGAGCAGCGAGACCGATTGGCCTGCCGTCACCGAGCAGTACCGCGATGCCATTGCCACTGTGCTGCAAGAAAGTGTGCTGCCTGATCTGAAGCAGCATGTGGTGTCGTCCAAAGTCACCACGCCGCAAGATTTTCAGGACCGCCTGTGGTCATACAAAGGTGCAGGCTTTGGCTTGGAGCCCATCTTGGTTCAAAGTGCATGGTTCAGACCGCACAACAGAAGTCAAGATGTCGAGGGTTTGTTCATGGTGGGTGCCAGTAGCCAGCCCGGCGCAGGTGTTCCCAGTGTCTTGATGTCCGCAAAAATGCTTGAACAGGTGGTCCCCGATGTCACATCATTTGTCTGATCCAACTTTGAATTCACCGCCAGTGACCTTGCCCTACGACTTGGAGGCCTGCACGGCGTTGATGCGAGGCGGCTCCAAGTCCTTCTTTGCCGCATCGCGCTTGTTACCCGTGAGGGTTCGCCCTCCCGCCATTGCGCTGTATGCGTTTTGTCGCTTGGCTGACGATGCCATTGACGATGGCGATGATCCGGTCTTGGCCATGGTCGATTTGAAGTCTCGCCTAGCGGCTATCTATGCAGGACGTCCTGGGGCACAAGACGCGGATCGGGCTTTGACGATTGTGGTTCATCGCTATGGCATTCCTATTGGCTTGCTTGAGGCTTTGTTAGACGGTTTCTTGTGGGATTCACAGGGCCGTCGCTACGAAACCCTGGCTGACGTGGAGGCCTATGGCGCCAGAGTCGCTGGCACCGTGGGTGCCATGATGTCGCTGGTCATGGGTGCAAGCTCAGACACTGCCATTGCGCGCGCCAGCGAATTGGGTGTGGCGATGCAACTGACCAACATTGCCAGGGACGTTGGCGATGATGCGCGCATGGGCCGTTTGTACATTCCGCGTGCTTGGTTCCGTGAAATTGGCATGGATGCCGATGCTTGGTTGGCCGACCCTGTGTTTGATGCGCGCATTGCAGGTTTCACACAGCGCTTGCTGTTGCGAGCAGATGCCTTGTACCGACGGGGCGAGTTTGGTTTGTCTGAGTTGCCTTGGGACTGTCGCCCGGCCATTCAAGCGGCGCGCTTGGTTTATGCCGAAATCGGCAAGCAATTAGACCGTGAAGGGCTCAACTCGGTGACCCACCGCACGGTGGTGTCAACGCCCCGCAAACTGACCTTGATTGCACGCGCCACTGCTGTTGCTTTGAAGGCGCCTGCCGTCCCCGATGTGCCCTTGAGTCCTGTCCCTGCCATCCATTATTTGGTGGACATCGTGGCGCGAGCGCGTCATACAGGGGTCGTCCCAAAGCGCTGGACCGTGCCTTCACGTAGTTTCGATGAGCGGGTGGAATGGATGGTGGATTTGTTCGGCCGATTGGAGCAACGCGAAAGAATCAGCCGTTAAGCGCCGGTGATGCTGAAAATTGTTGAAGTTTTGGTGTTGGTGGTCGCTGGCCTTGGCTTTGTGCTCTGGCAATTTCGCGACTTGCGACGCTCGCGTGAGATCACGCGCAAGCAGCGCGAAGCAGAACAAAACCAGTCTTTGAACGCCACGTCCGAGTCGCGCGCACCCCTTGAGAAGCGAGGGCCCGATGGACGCTAATTTGAAGCTCATTCATTTGGTTTGCGCCTGCTTGTTTTTAGGCAATGTGATTGTGAGTGGCATATGGGCTTTGCTAGCCGAGCGAACGCGCAACCATGCCATCATTCAATTCAGCAATCGCATGGTGTTGATCACCGATGTGTTTTTTACCCTGTTTGGATCTTTGGGTGTGGTTTGGACGGGTCACGGAATGGCTGAGAGCTATGGTGGTGCGCAAGGCCATCCATGGATTCAATGGTCCTATGCCTTGCTGAGCATTTCTGGTTTGATGTGGTTGTTTGTGTTGGTGCCCATTCAGCTCAAGCAGCGTGCGCTGTTAAAAAACTCCCATACGGTCTGTGCAGAGTATTGGCGGCTGTCACGCATCTGGAAAATAGCGGGGGGATTGGCGACGCTGCTGCCTTTGCCGATTGTGTACTTCATGGTCACCAAGCCGCTGTGAGTCAGGCCCGTTGATGACAGGGGCCAGCACCCATCCATTGCCAAGTTTGCCGCTCGCAGGCCTTGTGGTTTTGATCACGGGTGCTGCCTCTGGCATTGGCGCTGCAACCGCCCTAGAAGTTGTGAGTCAAGGTGGCATTGCGGTTTTGGTCGATTGCGATGAAGCGCCACTGCGCCAGACGGCGCAGCAATGCGCACAAGGCACTCTGTGCTTTGTGGCCGATGTCACCGAGCTGCCGGCGATGCTGGATGTCGTGGCACAAACGCTGTCTGTTCACCACCGGCTGGATGTGGTGTTCGCCAATGCAGGAGTGGCCGCATTTGGCCCTGTCGCTCATGTGGATCCGCAAGCGTGGCAACGCTGTGTGGAGGTCAATGTGTTCGGTGTTTTCAACACAGTGCGCGCTGCTTTGCCTGCGTTGGTGAAGCACCAAGGTTATGTGTTGATCAATGCCTCGGTGTCTTCCTTCGCGCATCCACCGGCGATGTCTGCCTATGCGGCGAGCAAGGCTGCGGTGGAGGCCATGGGCAATGTGCTTCGTTTGGAACTTGCGGCCCATCAGGTGGGTGTTGGGGTGATGTATGCCGGGTGGGTGCGCACCCCCCTTGTTGAAGAGGGCGCACTGCATCCTGGTTTTGTGCGCCTACGAGCCACCATGCCAGCCTTTTTGAACCAAGAGACGTCGGCACAAGATACGGCGCGAGTCATTGTTCGTGCCATGTCCAAACGCCAGCGTTCTCTTTTCATACCAGGTTGGCTGCGAATTTTGTTTGCCCTCAGGTCGCTACTTCACTTGCCATTTGCTGAGCGCGAGCTCCTCAAAGCAGCGCCCGACATGGAGCAGTCTTACCTCGATGGTTTGGCCTCTGAAGGCGCCTTGGCATCAAGCTTTGGACCCAGAGAGCGAGAGCGAACTTTGGCGCGGGCCAAGCAAAAAAATAAATGATGCTGTCGGCTGCTTGGCAAAGTTCAGCCAGCTTGGCGTCTCAAGCTGTCCATGGCCGAGGCCATGCGTTGCGCTTGCACTTGCGGCATCGGCATGTAGCTTCCACCCATGACATGAGCCAGGTTTTGCACCTGAGCATCGGGCTGCAGGGAGGTGTCGATCCACAAGGCGCGGTGGCCAGTCAGTCGCCATTGCACAGCCCATTGCAAGGCATCAGTTTGCGCTTGGGCGCGGCCGCCTAAGCCTTGCAAGTTCACGTTGGCGCGGCCGTCACTGAGCACGACCAAGATGGGCGTCACCCCTTGGCGTTGAAGTTGGGTGGCTTGTTCACATGCCATTTTCAGGGCCAGTGCCAAAGGTGTTCCGCCGCCACCGGGCAGGCCGGTCATGGCGCGTTTGGCACGGACCAAGGACCGCGTCATGGGCAACAGCAATTGCGCTTGTGCGCCCTTGAAAGCCACAATGCACACGCTGTCTCTGCGGGCGTAAGACTGTTGTAGCAACAGCTCTACCGCCCCTTTGGCCTCGGCCAATCGTTGCAATGCTGCTGAGCCTGAGGCGTCCAGTGCCAAGATGAGGCAGCTGGCGCTGTGTTGTTGGTAGCGGTGGACATGAAAGTCTTCTGAGCGAATTGCCACACGTCCCGCTTGGGCGCTGTTTCTCAAGCGTTGTTTGGGCGCAGCGGCACGCAAGGTGGCCAAGATGTGCAAGCGTGCGTTGCCGCCAGGCCGTCCCTGTCTGGGGGGCAGGGGCCGCCCGCGTTGCGTACCCGAACGGTACTGACCGCTTCTGCCCGAGGTGTTGCCTGGGTTGCGACCAGGCTTGGTCAGCAAGTCGGCCAAGACGTCGGGTGGCAAACTGGCCATGGCCGCTTCAATCATCATCTCTTGAAGACCCTCTGGTGACGGCGTGTTGAATGCGTCCTCTTCTGGCGTGTGGGTGTCTTGCTGACTGTGATTCGTTGACGCGTCCTTTTCTTCATCCTTCGATGCTTGTTCCCCGGGTGGAGGCTCGGGCGGTTGGGCGCTCAGGTCTTCGGGGGAGCTCTGCTCGGGTTCTGAGTTCAAGGTGTTTTCTGTGGCCGCAGGCAGTTGGGTGGCGCGTGGTGCGAGCACGCGCCGCGCTGCAAATGCCAAATCTTCGTCTATGACTTGTGAGCGCAAATGAAGCGCGGCGTGGCAAGTCGCTACCCGAAGTGCCAAGGTTGGAATGCGCAAGGATTCAATGCCCAAGCCCTGTGCGGTCAAACAAACAGCCAGCGCTTGGTCGTCTGTCCACTGAATATGCGTGAGTGATTGCCGCATGCTGGCTAGGGCCAGGGGTGCAATCCGAATGTTCAACTCATCATGGGTGCTGTCCATTGGCGGGCTATTGAGTGAGACCTCTGAAACGTCTGAGGGAGCGAGCGCATGCAAATCAAACCACAAGCCCAAGCGCTCTTGCAGCGCTTGGCTAAGGGGCGGGTCATCCGGCAAAGATTCATCCAACGCGATCACACCAAACTGCGTTCGCACCAAGCCTTGTGTGGATGTTGCGTTTTGCAAAGGCGGCAAAGCGTGGGTGTCCATGGCCTGTGTCATGGGCGCGACCAAGGCGGCAGGAAAACGTTCTGCCATGCTGATGCAGACCACGCCTTGGTCCGCCAATTGAAGCAACCCCGATTGCATGTGCAAGCGGCTGGTTTGAAGGGTGCGCGACAAATCAATGCCACCCAGCAAGCGCTCTCCATCCAAATTGCCTGGCAACTTGACTGTATTGACACCCGTTTGCGCAAGTTGTCGCAACCATGCTTGGCGCACGGGGCCAAACGGCGCGCGCAACCAAACACCACCAAAGCCGTGAGGATCAATTTGCAGCAACTGCAACGATGTCATGGCATCGTTCCAGGTCTCCAGTCCTTTCAGCTCATCTGCCATTGGCTTGCTTCACAGGGCCAAGATATCTTGCAAGCATCGGTTGACGCGTTCGCCCGAATCGGTGTCGTCTAGGGGGTTGCGACGCAAGCGGTGGCGCAAGGCCAAGGGTGCAATGGTTTTCAGGTGTTCGGGTTTGACCTTCTTGGTGCCTTGCATCGCCGCCAAAGCGCGCGTGGCGCGCAGAAGGGTTAACTCAGCGCGCAAGCCATCCGTGCCAAGTTGTTGGCACAGTCTGGCGCACAGGGTGAGCATGTCATCGTCCACCACCACCGAGGCCAGCAATTTACGCGCTTTGACAATGCGCTTTTGCAGCTGGTCACTTTCGCTCTGCCATTGGGCTTTGTAGGCAGTGGGGTCTTTGTCAAATGCGTCACGTCGCTTGATGACTTGTACGCGCAGCGCCACATCTTGGGGTGTTTTGACCTGCACCGACAAGCCAAAGCGGTCGAGCAACTGGGGGCGAAGTTCGCCCTCCTCGGGGTTGCCGCTGCCCACCAGAACAAACCGCGCTGGGTGACGAATGCTCAAGCCTTCTCTTTCAACCAAATTTTCACCAGATGCGGCCACGTCAATCAACAAATCAACCAAATGGTCATCCAACAAATTCACTTCGTCGATGTACAAAAAGCCTCGGTGCGCCTGAGCCAACAAGCCGGGTGAAAATTCCTTGATCCCCTGTGAGAGGGCTTTTTCTAAATCTAGCGCGCCCACAATTCGGTCCTCAGTCGCGCCCAAAGGCAAATCCACCACGCTGACGGGTCGGCTCTCTGAGGCTAACTTGCGCGGGCGAACTTCATGCAAGGACGAGTCGGGTTGACACACATGGCAGGCTTGGGCGGGTTTGGCGGGGTCGCACTTGTAAGGGCATCCCTTGACCACTTGAATCGGCGGCAGCAAATCCGCCAACGCCCTGACTGCGGTTGATTTACCTGTGCCCCTGTCACCTAAGACCAGCACCCCGCCTATCGAAGGGTCAATGGCGACCACTTGAATGGCCAGCGTCATCTCGTCTTGGCCGACGATCGCTGCAAAGGGAAACGTAATTGCCATACCTGTTTTTTCATCCACGGAGTTCGCTCACGCCCATCATCCAAAAGTAGCCTCAATATGTCAAGTTAAATTTACACTTTCTGACATATTTGGAATTTTTCATGCTTGGTTTTGACCCTGTTTGAATTAAAAATATAAAAAGTGTCAATTTAACTTGACGTTTTGCCAAATCACGTTAAATTAAGGTTTGGTCAACCCTTGTACGAAGTCAAGCATGGACGCCTTACTTGAACAGATTCAATCACCCGCTCACTTGAGAAGGCTATCGCGCGCGAGTCTGCCTGAACTTGCCATGGCGTTGCGTGAGCGTTTGATCCAAACGGTGTCGCAAACCGGCGGGCACTTCAGTTCTAACTTGGGCACGGTTGAGTTAACCCTCGCGCTTCACTATGTGTTCAACACGCCGCACGATCGATTGATCTGGGATGTGGGGCACCAAACCTATCCGCACAAAATATTGACGGGTCGAAATGCTCAGATGGGGAGTATTCGGCAGCAAGGCGGTTTGAGTGGTTTTCCTCGGCGCGAAGAGAGTATTTACGACGCATTCGGCACAGCGCACTCGTCGACCAGCATTTCTGCAGCTTTGGGCATGGCCGTGGCTGCGCAACTCACAGGCAATTCCCGCAAAGCCGTCGCCATCATTGGGGACGGCGCTTTGACTGCGGGCATGGCTTACGAGGCGCTGAACAATGCGGGGGCCAGTCCATGCGATCTGTTGGTCGTTTTGAATGACAACGACATGTCCATCAGCCCACCCGTCGGTGCATTGAACCAATATTTGGCAGAGTTGATGTCGGGTCGCTTTTACGCACAAGCCAAAAAACTTGGCGGGCAGGTGCTGCGCCATGCACCGCCTTTATTTGCTTTGGCCAAGCACATTGAGCAACAAACCCAAACCCTGATTCAAACCAACACTATTTTTGAAAAACTCGGTTTCACTTATGTGGGACCTATCGACGGTCATGATGTGATGGGTTTGGTGGATGCGTTAGAGACTATTTCCAAGGCCAAAGGCCCACAGTTTCTTCATGTGGTGACCCGAAAAGGCAAGGGCTATGAAAAGGCTGAAATGGATCCGGTGACCTACCACGGTCCAGGCAAATTCGATCCATCTGTTGGCGTGTTGCCTGCGGCCTCCACCAAACTCACATTCACCCAGGTCTTTGGCCAATGGCTCTGTGATACAGCGGCCAAAGATCCGCGTTTGGTGGGCATCACCCCCGCCATGCGAGAGGGTTCAGGCATGGTGGCATTTAGCCAGCGCTTTCCCCATCGTTACTTTGACGTGGGCATCGCTGAGCAGCATGCTGTTACTTTTGCCGCAGGTCTGGCGTGTGAGGGACTCAAGCCTGTGGTGGCCATCTACTCCACATTTTTACAGCGCGCGTATGACCAACTGATTCACGACGTGGCTTTGCAAAACTTGCCTGTTGTTTTTGCACTGGACCGCGCGGGCTTGGTTGGCGCCGATGGGCCGACGCACGCGGGCATGTTTGACATCGCATTTGTCAGATGCATCCCCAACATGAGTGTGGCTTGCCCCGCTGACGAAAACGAGTGCCGTCAACTCCTCAGCACGGCCTATGCCCAAGACCATGCCGTGACTGTTCGTTATCCAAGAGGTGCCGGGGTTGGCGCTGCGGTTCAAATGGATTTGTCACCTTTGCCATTTGGGCAAGCACAAGTTGTCAGAGCAGGCGAAGGTCTGGCCATTTTGTGCTTTGGCTCCTTGCTTTTTGAGGCCCTCAAAGTGGCGCAAACCTTGAATGCCACCGTGGTGAACATGCGCTGGGCCAAGCCACTCGATCTGCAAACACTCAAACAGGTTGCTCAATCGCATGACCGATTGGTCACCCTCGAAGACGGGACGCGAATGGGCGGTGCTGGCTCAGCGGTGTCGGAGGCCTTGCAAGACATGGGTATCTCTGCCCAGTTGCTGATCATGGGTTTTGAAGACGAGTTCACTGAGCATGGTGATCCGGGTCTGTTGATGCAGCAATATGGGCTCACTGCCGTTGGGATTCAAAAGCGCATTGAATCGCACTGGCCCACGGCTCAGGCTGCCCCCGTCTTAAGAAGGGTGGTTTAAATGGCTGTCTGGACCTTGGGGCTGAATCACCGCACTGCACCGATTGATTTGCGTGAGCGGTTTGCCTTTGCCTCGGAGAGGTTGGAGCAGTCTTTGCAGGGCCTGCGTCAGAAGTTTGAAACGCACAAAGAAGTCACGATTTTGTCGACCTGCAACAGAACCGAAATTTACTGTGCAGGTGATCAAGCGCACATTCCCCAGACATTGGCTTGGTTGGCAGAGACCGGCAACACGCACATCGATGTGCTGGCGTCCCACACGTATCGGCTTGAAGGAGATGCCTCCGCGCGTCATGCCTTCAGGGTGGCCAGCGGCCTTGACTCGATGGTGTTGGGCGAGTCTCAAATATTGGGGCAACTCAAAGATGCCGTGAAGCTGGCTACAGATACCGGTGCGATGGGCACCACACTCAACCAACTCTTCCAGCGATCCTTTGCGGTGGCCAAAGAAGTTCGGTCCACCACCGACATTGGCGTTCATTCCATCAGCATGGCAGCGGCTTGCGTGCGATTGGCCAGCGGAATATTTGAAAACATCAAAGACACCCACATTTTGTTTGTTGGCGCTGGCGACATGATCGAGTTGTGCGTGGCGCATTTCGCCACCAAGTCGCCGCGTGCCATCACCATTGCCAACCGATCTGCTGCAAGGGCGGCCAAACTGGCCGCTTTGCACGGTGCAAACTGCATTGCCTTGGCCGATCTTCCTAAAAAGTTGCACGAATTTGATGTGGTGATCAGCTGCACGGCCAGTACGCTGCCGCTGATTGGCTTGGGAGCCGTGCAAAGTGCTCTTCGTGCTCGGAAAAATCGCCCCATGTTCATGGTTGACCTGGCTGTTCCAAGAGACATTGAGCCGGAGGTGAAAAAGTTGAACGACGTGTATTTGTACACCGTCGATGACCTCAACGACATCATCCAAACTGGTCAAGCGCATCGCCAGGCCGCCGTGATAGACGCCGAGGTGATCATTGATGATGGGGTTCAAAAATTCATGTCTTGGCTCGAACACAGAAGGCACGTGCCTTTGATTCGCGAATTGAATCTGCAAGCCGACGCCTGGCGTCAAACCGAATTAAGCAAAGCGCGTCGACAAATTGAGAGGGGCGATGATTTAGAGGCCGTGTTGGAATCTCTGTCCTTGGGCTTGATGAAGAAAATGCTCAATGGTCCTTTGCGCGAGCTCCACCATGCCGAAAGCCCCCACATCGATACCACCCGCGATGTGATTCGCCATATGTTTTTGAAAGCTCAGTGACAGCCATCAAAGGTGTAAACCCTAGTTGACACTTTGTGGTGTCACTGGAAAAATGGGTCTATGCAACGACCTGCCTTATCCACTGTCGCGGAACTTTTGAAGCCCATCACCTGGTTTCCGCCCATGTGGGCCTTTTCATGTGGCGTTGTTTCATCAGGTCAAGCGCTTGCAGACAATTGGCAGGTGATTGTTTGGGGTATTTTGTTGGCAGGCCCCTTGGTGTGTGCCAGCAGTCAGGCTGTGAACGATTGGTTTGATCGCCATGTCGATGCCATCAACGAACCGACCCGACCCATACCCTCAGGGCGAATGCCCGGGAGTTGGGGTTTGTACATTGCTGTGGTGTGGACGGGCCTGTCTTTGCTGTGGGCTTGGTTGCTCGGGCCATGGGGTTTCGCGGCGACCGCCTTGGGTTTGGTGTTGTCATGGGCTTACAGCATGCCGCCCATTCGCTTGAAAAACAATGGCTGGTGGGGCAACTCTGCCTGCGCATTGAGTTACGAAGGCTTGGCCTGGGTCACTGGGGCTGCTGTGATGTTGGGCGGCGAGATGCCTGCGGACAAGACGATCGTATTGGCCTTGCTCTACAGCTTTGGAGCCCACGGCATCATGACCTTGAATGACTTCAAGGCGGTGGCGGGGGATGCACAGATGGGTGTGCGTTCTTTGCCGGTTCAGCTGGGCGTGACACGCGCGGCCTGTTATGCCTGCACATTCATGTTGGTGGCTCAATGGGCTGTGGCCATTTTGCTGTTGGAGTGGGGTTCGCCCTTGTCTGCTTTTGCTGTGTTGATGTTGGCGGTTTGCCAGCTGCCTTTGATGATCCGCTTTGTGCGCAGTCCTGTTGACAGGGCGCTGAGTGTCAGTGCTTTTGGTGTGCCCTTGTTTGTGAGTGGAATGATGGTGAGTGCTTGGGCTTTGAGATCGCTTGAGGGGACGGCTGGATGACTACCTACGCACCTTTTGGTTGGTTTCACATCGCCAGATTGGGTCTGGTTCAGGCATGCATGGGGGCGATTGTGGTGGTGACCACCTCCACGCTCAATCGCATCATGGTGGTGGAGTTGGCGCTGCCGGCCATGCTGCCCGGATTTTTGGTCGGCTTTCATTATCTGGTTCAAATGGTGCGACCACGCATGGGGTTTGGCGCGGACCAAGGGGGGCGATGCACGCCTTGGATGCTGGGTGGTATGGCCGTTTTGGCCCTGGGTGGTTATTTGGCCAGCTTAGCGACGGTGTGGATGGCGCAGGACTTGGGCCAAGGCATTGCTTTGTCGGTGTTCGCATTCATGTTGATTGGATTTGGCGTCAGTGCATGCGGCACTTCTCTGTTGGTGCTCATGTCCAAGCGCGTGGCTGAGTCACAACGGGCCCCAGCTGCGACCGCTGTGTGGATCATGATGATTGTGGGATTTGCCTGCACCGCCATGACAGTGGGTAAGCTGTTAGATCCCTACACGCCGCAGCGTTTGATGGAGATCAGTGGGGGCCTGAGTGTGTTGGTGGTGCTCATCTCATGTGCATGCCTTTGGAATTTAGAAGGTCCGCGCGGCTTGTCTGCTTCAGCGGCGAGCCACTTGCCCCATTCCCTTGAATTAGCGGCTGCGCCCCATGCCGCGCATCCAGAAAAAACGCATGATTTCAAAGAAACTTTGAGATTGGTTTGGTCACAACCGCAGGCCAAAGCATTCACCGTTTTTGTTTTCCTATCGATGTTGGCCTACAGCTCGCAAGACTTGATCTTGGAGCCTTTTGCGGGCGCTTTGTTTGGTCTTACTCCAGGAGAAACCACCCAGTTGTCTGGCTTGCACCACAGCGGTGTGTTGGTGGGCATGCTGGCGGTTGCTTTGGCGGGCAGCGGGCGTGTGGCCGGACGTCTGGGATCAATTCAAAGTTGGATGGTGGGTGGGTGCTGGATGTCTGGCTTGGCGATGTTGGGCTTGTGCTTGGCCGCCGCTTATGGGCCACCTTGGCCCTTGAAGCCCAATGTGGTGATGTTGGGCATTGCCAATGGCAGTTTTTCAATTGCAGCCATCGCCACCATGATGCGCTTAGCGACCTTAGGCGGTGAGCAGCACGCGGGCACACGCATGGGCTTGTGGGGCGCCTCCCAAGCGATGGCGTTTGGCTTGGGTGGTTTGCTGGGCACGGCGGCCAGTGACATTGCGCATTATTTTTTAGCACAACAAGGCACGGCATATGCCTTTGTGTTTGGTTTTGAAACTGCCATGTTTGTGATGGCTGCGGCATGTGCAGTCTGGGTGGGGCGTTATGACCGTATGGGGTCAGCGCCACGCCATACCCGTTTGAGTGTTGGTCATAGAAAGGATTTGAGCCATGAGTACTGAAACCTATGATGTGGTTGTGATCGGTGGCGGACCTTCTGGGGCTACGGCTGCAGACGATCTCGCCAGCCGAGGCTGGAATGTGTTGTTGTTAGACCGTCAAGGTCGAACCAAACCCTGCGGCGGTGCGATACCGCCTCGGCTGATCAAAGACTTTGAGATACCCGACCATTTGCTGGTGGCCAAAGCGCGGTGCGCCAGGATGATTTCCCCCAACGACAACAAAGTCGATATCCCGATCGAAAACGGCTTTGTCGGCATGGTCAACCGGGATGCATTTGATGAATGGTTGCGCGAAAGAGCGCGATCGCATGGGGCGCATCGTTTGAGGGGGTCGTTTGAAAAGCTCACCCGCGATGACGATGGTGTGGCGCGCATACACATCGCGCTGCAATCACCTTCACTGTCAGCTGCCTATTCATTCTCTCCCCAAGCCAAGACGATTCGAGCACGGTTTGTGATTGGCGCAGATGGCGCCAAGTCTGAGGTGGCACGCCAAACAGTCAAAGGTGCGGAGCGCACCAAGTATGTGTTCGCCTACCACGAGATCGTCAAGGCGCCAAAGCAACAAGCGGATTACGACGCAGACCGATGCGACGTTTACTACCGCGGCGCTTTGTCGCCAGACTTTTATGGTTGGGTATTTCCCCACGGTGACACCATGAGCATTGGCACGGGCAGTGCAGACAAAGGTTTTTCTTTGCGAGGCGCTGTGGCCAGGCTGCGCGAAACGGCAGGCTTGCACAACGCTGAAACCCTACGCCGAGAGGGGGCGCCCATACCCATGAAGCCTCTGCCGCATTGGGACAATGGCAAAGATGTGGTGTTGGCAGGTGATGCTGCAGGTGTTGTGGCGCCAGCATCAGGCGAGGGCATTTACTATGCCATGGCATGCGGTCGCATGGCGGCTGATGCAGTTGACGAGACCTTAAAAACCGGCAACACGGCCTGTCTGAAGAAAGCCCGTAAAACATTTATGCGGCAGCACGGCACGGTATTTTGGGTGCTGGGCATCATGCAATATTTTTGGTACCAAAACGACAAGCGCCGAGAAAAATTTGTCACCATTTGCGAAGACAAGGATGTGCAACAACTCACGTTTGAGTCTTACATGAACAAAGTGCTCGTGAGGAAAAAACCAATGGCGCATGTGCGCATCTTTTTCAAAGACTTGGCGCACCTGTTGGGTATGGTCAAAACATGAACATGGTCAAGCGATTCATGGGATTGGCGATTGCATTTGCTTGCAGCATATTGGTGCTGTCCGTTGGCGCTTCTTTGACAGACTTAGGCCCTTGGTACCAAGCGCTCAAGCAGCCAACTTGGAAGCCCCCAGATGCAGCCTTTGGCATCATCTGGTCGGTTATTTTTACGTTGTGTGCTTTGAGTGGTTGGGGCGCTTGGCAGCTTGCCAACACCTATGCACAGAAAATGCGGATTGCTTTTTTATTTGCAATGAATGGGGCGCTGAATATTCTTTGGAGTTGGTTGTACTTCAATCAGCAGCGACCGGATTGGGCCATGACAGAGCTTTATTTTCTTTGGGCATCTATCGTTTTGCTGATGATAGGCCTGTGGCCGCTATCCAAAAAGTCAAGTGTGATGTTGCTGCCCTATCTGGTGTGGGTGACCACGGCGGGTTTCTTAAATGCCGCGACGATTGAACTCAACGGACCTTTTGTTTAGCTTGGTGAGGCGGAGATAAACTGAGCAGATGTCATCGTCTCCCAAATCGCTCTCTGGATTACTTCCGTTTATTCGTCCCTACCGCTTACAGGTCGTGCTGGCGAGTTTGTTTTTATTGCTCGCAGCTGCAACAACCTTGGCATTTCCCCTGGCTTTGAAGGTGTTGATCGATCAAGGATTGGTGGCTGAAGCGGGCTCGGATGTGCTGGCCGAAAGGTTTTTTGAATTATTTTTGGTGGCTGGCGCGTTGGCCTTTTTCTCGGCAGGACGTTTTTATACGGTGAGTTGGTTGGGCGAAAAAATAACCGCTGACGTGAAAAACAAAGTTTATGCCCATGTGCTTCAACAAAGCCCCACTTTTTTTGAAACCACCCAATCGGGTGAAGTGTTGTCTCGCTTGACCAGCGATACCACCTTGGTTCAAACCGTGGTGGGCTCATCGTTGTCGATGGGCTTGCGCAATGTGGTGATGGGCATGGGTGCGGTGGGTATGTTGGTTTGGACCAATCCCATGCTGATGTTGCAGGTGATTGGTTTGTTGGTTGTGGTGGTCTTTCCAAGCGTGTATTTGGGGCGCAGGGTCAGACGCTTGTCCCGTGCCAGCCAAGACCGTGTGGCTGATTCAAGTGCCATTGCGTCTGAGGTTCTCAATGCCATCTCCGTGGTGCAAAGTTACACCGCTGAGCAGCGTGAAGCAGACCGCTTCACCGCCTCCACGGCACAGGCTTTGGGCACTGCTTTGCGCCGAACGCGTGCACGCTCATTTTTGGTGGGTTTCATCATCTTGGCTTCCAGCGCGGCGTTGCTGTGGGGTTTGTATCTGGGAACCTTGTCAGTACGCGCTGGCCAGACGACTGCGGGTGAGCTGGGGCAAACCATTGTTTATGTGATTTTGCTGGCCAGCGCTTTTGCCGTGTTGGGTGAGGTCTACGGCGATGTGCTGCGTGCTGCGGGCGCGACCGAGCGTTTGATGGAGTTGTTGCACACACGTTCAGATGTGAGTTCGCCCCAGCATCCGCAGCAAGCGACTTGGCCTGTGCACGGGTCTAGCTTGGTGCTGAGCCATGTCAATTTCAATTACCCCTCGCGTCCCACGCAGCAGGCCCTCAACGGCTTGAGTGGTGAAGTCCGTGTCGGGCAAACCGTGGCGATTGTGGGTCCTAGTGGGGCAGGCAAGTCAACCCTGTTTTCATTGTTGATGCGTTTTTATACGCCGCAACAGGGCGAGGTGTTGTTGGATGGTGTGCCGATTGCGCACATGGATTTGCATGACTTGCGCCACCGCATCGGCGTGGTGCCTCAAGAGGCAGTTGTATTTTCTGGCACGGTGGCCGACAACATCCGCTATGGCAAGCCCGATGCAACGTTGGCTGAGGTCATGGCCGCTGCACAAGCTGCTTTCGCACAAGAATTTATCACCGACTTACCGCAGGGCTACGACACCTATTTGGGGGACCGTGGTGTGCGTTTATCGGGCGGCCAGCGCCAACGCATTGCGATTGCCAGAGCGATCTTAAAAAATCCACCCTTGCTGTTGCTTGACGAAGCAACCAGCGCATTGGATGCCAACAGCGAACGCATGGTGCAAGCAGCGCTAGAGACAGCCATGCAGGGCCGAACCACTTTGGTGATTGCCCATCGCTTGGCCACCGTTCAACGTGCAGATTGCATTTGGGTGTTGGACAAGGGGCAATTGGTGGAGCAGGGCACGCACGCGGAGTTGATTGCACGCGGCGGCTTGTATGCCAGTCTGGCCGCTTTGCAGTTTGCTGGGTGATGTGGGATTCAAATGGATGAGGGGCACGTCATGCAGGCGAAAGAAGCTTCTGAGCCCTCCAACGCCGCCCCTGTTCGGCGCGTGCTCTTGCTGGGCGCCACGGGCACGATCGGTTTGGCCACGGCGAAGGCCTTGATCCAGCGTGGGCATGACTTGGTGTGTTTTGTGCGTCCTCGTCCGAGCCTGAATGCTGGTGCATTCGAGGGTGCAACCATGCGTTATGGCGACCCGACCGACCCTATGTCCTTGGCGCGCGATGGATTTGCGGGTGAGCCCTTTGATGCTGTGATCTCTTGCATGGCCTCCAGAACCGGCCGCCCACGAGACGCTTGGCAGGTCGATCATCTCGCTCATCTGCATGCACTTGAGGCGGCTCAAGCCGCGGGGGTCAAGCACTTCGTTTTGCTCTCGGCGATCTGCGTGCAAAAACCTGCGCTGGCGTTCCAGCAAGCCAAGCTGGCTTTTGAAAAGGTGTTGACCGAGTCTGGACTGACCTACTCCATCGTGCGCCCGACGGCTTTCTTCAAATCCTTGTCGGGCCAACTGGCGCGGGTCAAAAAAGGCAAGCCGTTTTTAATTTTTGGTGACGGCCAACTCACAGCTTGCAAGCCAATCAGCGACCACGACCTAGGCGATTTCATCGCAGGCTGTTTGGATGAAAAGAGTCGGCATAACCAAATCTTGCCGATTGGTGGTCCAGGCCCTGCCATCACGCCCCGTCAGCAAGGCGAGTACCTTTTTCAACTCCTTGGAAAAGAGCCCCGCTTCAAAAGCGTGCCTGTTGGTTTGTTGGACTTCATCGTTGGTGCTTTGAATGGGGTGGGTCAATTCATTCCAGCCTTCGCCGATCAAGCAGAATTGGCGCGCATAGGTCGTTATTACGCGACCGAGTCCATGCTGGTGTGGGATGCTGAACGCCATCGTTACGATGCACAGCGCACCCCATCGCACGGCACACAAACCTTATTCCACGCGTATGAGCAGTGGATGAACGGGCAAGATGCTCCTGAGCGTGGCGAGCACGCGGTGTTTTAGAAGGGGTACGGGCTCACGTCAACACAGGGGCGCACTCAGAGTCGCATTCTTTGCGCACGCGAATGGCTGTGCACCGCCTCCACCAACACGCCCACGCTCTCAGGCGGG